>NZ_BJCF01000028.1 GCF_005402965.1 Dolichospermum planctonicum | reverse complement strand
CACCACCCCCCTTTTAATGATATGTATTCTCATTAAGCTTATTTCTCTTTAATTGATCGTTAGTTATTATGTACTACTATCTCTGCTTTTTTGATCTGTGACAGTTCAGGGTGCGGAATGTGGGTTAAAACTACGTAAAGGCTATCATAGACGGTTCTTTGATAATTGACTGCAAACTGATAGGCATCTTTTAATAATTCATCAGCAGGAAATATTTTTAACTGTATTTGCTGAAATAAATCAAGTATCATCTCAGCTTCGTGATTAGTTAAACCTTGAAATCGCTGTATTTTCCAAACAATATTACCAATTTCTGCATAAATTAAGTCTGGTGCAATCAAGGTAATTTGTTGTGCTTGATAAGCATCAAGAATTTTATTTGCTTCTAATGAATAATCTTGAGCAATAAACCATTTAATGGCTACACTGCTATCAATGACAATTTTATCTGTGATCATCTCTCTCTATCTTCTCGTAATAATTCTGTCAAATCAGAAAATTCTCCATATTTTTGCTTTAAGTTTTCTTGCAGGGTATGTATTTTTTGAACAATTTCAGTTTTTTCTATGTTGTTGCGTTTACCAAGATTAACCTGATTAATTCTTTCATCAACAATTCTATTAATTAAGGATTCTAAATCCTGTAAAGTCATTTTGGCAATAGATTGGTTTAGCATTTTTGGTCAATCTCCAGTGGTAACACAAGGGTTTTCTTAACTACAATTTATATACTATACCAGTAGTTTATAGTTTACTCAATCAACTTAGCTTTATTATAGCATACATATTTACTAAGATGATTTGATTACAAAAATGAGACAGTTTATTCTTGATATTTGAATGGGCGTTTTTCTATTTCTTCAATGGGTAATAGTAGGGTTTCTTCGATATAAGAGCGAATTTCTGGGGAACTAAGATGTAAGCAATATGTAAGTAATAAATTAGCATCATAATAGTCCCTGAGTATATTAATATCTTTATACATTAATTTCCATTGTTCTTGTAAATATGGATTTTCATAAAAAACCAATCTCTTGCTTAATTCTGAAGATTTAACTTCTGATTTTTGACTACGAATACTTGAAATACAAATGTTACTATTTTCTTGATATTGACTTAAATCTCCAATTATTAAGTCTTTAAATTCATCTAATGTAAATGTAAGTCTGGATATTATGTTATTACCCATATTTAAGCATCTAAATTTTATTTCATCAAAACCTTTATTCTCAATAATATTGTTTATTTGCTCAAAAGATAATGATGATATAAATATTTCAAACTGCAAATTACATATTTTATCATTCAAAACATTTGTCTTCAAAAAACTTAGCATCTCAAGATAGTTCTCATAAACATCCAATATATGTTTATCTATAAAATTAGGTAGTAAAGGATAAATATCCTGGATTACAAAATTTAAAAATTTTGGGTGATACTTGATATTTTTTATCTTCATGGAAATACTAGGCATTGTTTTATTAATATAATCCCTAAGTCTACTAGCATAGTAGTTCTCTATTTCTTCAAAAAAAGAATTTACTACAAATTCAAGTCCTTTAAATAAAATCTTGAAAGATTTATCAATTCTAGAAGCAAGTTCATAATATTTATTGTTGTCTTGATTGTTAATGTTTTCATTAAATCTTAATAAATATGCTAAATGCACTGCTATAAATGCTGATTTTTTATAGCATTCAGAAACAAAAAATAATTTTTGATTAATGCTGTTCAAGAAAGATTGTATATTCTGATGATTGAGAATAATATCGTCAATTTTACTTTTTAAAATGAGTATATTGATATTATGGTTCTGAACCAATAAATTAAATTCATATATAGCCTGTATCCTGATAATAGTATGTAAATAATAACATTCATCTCGCTTTTTAATCAAACAGCTTGATAGTAAATCATTAATCACTCGCTTCTGTCTATTCTTAGGTACATCCCAAAGTAAACAAGATAACCATATCTCTGGTAAATTAATATCTTGATTAGGATAAACTCCTACACGACAGAGTAAATTATAAGCCTGTAAATTATCATTTTTGAGTTTATCAAACTGAGATTTTACAAGTTGTTCTAAAGAACGATGTCTTAATAAGTCCTCACTGTTATCTTGCCAGTAAGCCTTTAAATCTCCTTTTGACTCCTTTAAAATATCAGCAGCAAGCAAAGACATAGCCTCAGCATTACCGCCATAATTTCGCCATATTGCATTTAAATAATCATTATATATTATGATCTGTTTATTTTCAAAATACTCTTGCCATGTTTTTTCATTTAATCCCTCTAAATCATAATTATAAAAAGTTGACAACCTGAAAATTTTATGCTCATAAATCTGCTCACGACTTGTAATAATGGTAATCCCTTGAATATTTTGATTAGCAAGTATTTCCAATAAATCTACATAATTCTGATGTGGTTCTATAAATTTACCATTTTTAAGAGCAGGTTCAAGATTATCAATTAAAATACCAATTTTTTGCTTCTGTAGTTGCGTTGTCAGTTGATCCAACATATTACCAAAATTTTGTGCTGGTGTAATTTTAAAAGTTTCTTTTAATTGAGATATTAACCATTCTTCAAGTGATTTAATGGTTTGAGATGTTGTACCTACATTAAGTTTTAAATAATCGCAACGTTGAATTTTAAACCAATTTTCAGCCAAGGTTGTTTTACCGATACCACCCTCAGCTTTAATCAAAATAACTTTTTTACCTTCATTAACTAGGTTGTTGATATTTGCTATATCTTCCTCACGTCCTAAAAAATTAGGATCTTTAAATATAGGATTTTCAATTTCCTCAATTTCAGTTTCGTTTGCTGTTATATCAACAATATCTTGCCAGTCTAAACCTAGTTTTCTGCAAATTTCCTCAAAATTCCAGCGTTCAATTGGTATCTGACGAAAGAAATTAGTAACAGTTGAACGAGAAAGCTCTAACTCTATAGCTAAGGCTGTTTGATTTAAGCTATTACTTCGCAAAGCTTTTTTTGCTTTCTCGATACCCTCTATAGATGCAGTAAGCGATCGCCCAGTCATATTTTAACCACAGAACTTTTAATTATTATAGCTAGAGTATTATCAAAAGTCATACACTCTCATACACAAAGTCATACACCCTAGATAACTTACTCAGACGCTATCTCAGACACCAACCCTCGAAGCTAGTTGATGTAGTCACTCAACACGCACAAAGCTATGAAATCTACCTACATTAACAGCCAATGCTACTACCAAGGTAATAACGGCGTTCTCCTTCCTGCTGTCACCACAGTTCTCAAAGCCACACAAACCCAAGAGTCCCGAAATGGACTTTACTATTGGCGGAAAAAAGTTGGAGATGCAGAAGCAAATCGTATTACTAATACTAGTCGTATTCGGGGAAATGATTTACACAAAATGATTCAGCACCATTTCCAAACTAACTCACTGCAACCTATAAACAACTTTATTCAACCTTATTGGGATAGCATTCAGCCTTTACTTAAAGATATTAGCGACGTGCAACTAGTTGAGCAAGTTGTACCTAACTATGTGGAAACTTACGCAGGTAAAGTTGATTTTGTGGCGCGTTATCAAGGTATTCCCCATGTCATTGAATGGACAACAGCCGAAGAACCAAAGGAGAAACTAGGAAAGCTTTATGATAAACCTTTACAGCTAACTGCTTATACTGGTGCAATTAATAGACAATATCAAACTAATCTATTTGGTGATAAAATTAATAATGCTTTAATTGTTGTGGCTTTACCTGATCAAGAAGCAGAAGTTTTTCAGTTTGATCGTACAAAGTTAGTTTATCACTGGAATCAATGGTTAAATAGGCTGCAAAACTTCCAATCTGTAGCTGCGGCGTGATGCGTGCCATCGCTCATACTCTAGCAAAAATTGGTAAAACTTGCACAACAACTGTTATTTTTAGTGGTGTATTTCTAGCGTAGCGTTATCAGCGCTATCCTAGAAATAGCAAACTTCAAGGAGAGAGCAAATCATGGAAGAATTACTATAACTCAGACAATTAGTGGTTTCTGGCAACCTAAAAGCGGCTCTATCTTTAATTGATGAATTAGAAGAAATGAGCAAAGAAGATAAAATCAATAAAATTTATAGCTATTGTGTAGTGCTTTTAGTCCATTTAATTAAACAACAGGCATAAAAAAGGACAACTCATGCTTGGGATGTTTCCATTTGTAATGCTATTGACGCAATTGATCGGATCAACAAACGCAGAAAAGCTGGACGATATTACATGAACAAAAAAGAAATAGAAGAAATTTTACCAGCAGCTTATAATCGAGCTTTAGATAATGCTTCTTTAGAAGCTTTTGGCGGAATTTATGATGAATTAACCTTGAGAAATATGGTAGATCAAGAATTAATTATCAAACAGGCATTAAATTTTATTTAAAATTAAATAAAGCGCGAACTTAATTAATCAAAAAAATTCTTTTCCTATTAACTATCTACAATTAATAAACAAAATCAAGAGGAATAATATGGAACTACAAACTTGCATACATACTCATACACCTGGAGAATATTTAGAAGTTAGAGGAAAAAGCACTTTATATTGTTGCAGTTTTTATCATTTTATTAATTCAATCAAAAAAATTATTCAGTCTTGAGGTACAAATTTATCTACGGTTGACTTCCTGATTCCTATACCTAACTAAGATCGGAAATGCTATAAACTTTTCAATTATTCTCAGGGTTTGGGGTTTCTGTCGGGGTTTCTATGGGTGTAGGTTCTTCTGTGGGTGTTTCTGTGGGTATTGGCTCTGGTTCTGGGGGATTTTCTGCTATGATAGTTAGTTCATAATCTACGGTTTCTGAGGCTGTGGAAACAACCACAAATTCATAAAATCCTGTTTCTGGTAATGTATTAGATATACTTCTTTCTTGAGAATCTTCTAAAAATGCAGTTTTCCCAGTAGGAGAATAAATTGATATTAAAACTTTTGAATTTGCTTTTAGTTTAACTTCTAAATTTTGATTTTTGGCTAGTCCAGCAATGAAAACTTTACCTCTTCCTGGTTTGAGACTCCCACTCACTGTTTTACCGGTAGCACCTTCAGGAAAGACTAATCTTTGAAATGCGCTTCTGTCAAGAATGGCGTTAAGTTGATCGTTGACAAATCCATACCAAACTTGTCCAATGGGTTGTTTGATAAAATCTTTACTTCTTTTTTCAGGAAATTTACTGAAAAAAGCAACATCCCCCAAATCATACAAAGAACGACTAGCAACGTTAATTTTATTAACTTCGGCTTTCCAGTTAGTGAGGACTGATAATGTATAAGTTCCTAGTTGACTACGGGATTCAGAACTGAGTTCTGACAGTTGTTCTAGAACTTCAGCGGCGGTTTGATCCCATTTTGCGCGTAACTTCTCATCTTCTGGACTATCGCTGAGAATACGCCCTTTTAAACTGGGGTATTTTGCCCAAAATAGATCGTTTGTAATTTTAACATAGAAGTTATAATTTATGTCTAATTCTTCACGGCGATCGCTTAATTTTTGTTTACGTTGTTTTTCCGCTGGTGAAAAATTAACTTCTGGTTTTACTGATTCCCTAGAATTGGGGTTAGATGTAATTATTGAGTGACTCCCGTTTAAATTATGACTGCGGTTTTTGAATCCCCACGTAAGTAAGCCACCGCTGGTAATTACAGCAAAGGTAATTATAAAAACATTTGTTGCCGTCCAAATACTCGGTTGAGGAGCAGTGGGAGTAATTTTAGGTGGGGAAACTGGGGTTTTCGGGGGAGAAAAAGCGATAGTTGCGGCGGTGGGGGGTTGAGTTTGGGGATAGTTAATAGGTTGAGGATTAAGGGCTTGCAGAACTTGACTAGCTGTTTGATAGCGATTACTGGCAATTGGTGATAACATTTTATCAATAATTTGCCCCAATGTAACACTTAAGCTAACTTCCCTTCGCCACTGCCAACTCAGATTATAAGTATCAATTAATTCTTGTGGTTCTTTACCTGTCAATAATACTAACATAGTGGCAGCTAAAGCATATAAGTCACTTTGGGCAGAAACCATACCCGTTTGCATTTGTTCTGGCGGGGCAAATCCCATTTTTCCCAACAAAGTTTCACTGGGAGAAGGTGTTTTTGCCCCTGTTTGATAATATTGAGAAGCGACATTTGCGGCTACTTGTTTCACGCCACCAAAATCAATTAAAACAGGTAATTGATCACTATTTCTCAACATTAAATTATCAGGAGAAATATCACGATGAATAACACCAAGAGAGTGAATATATTCCAGAACTGGTAAAATTTGCTGTAATAGTTGACGAATTTCTGTTTCTGTAAATTTTAAACCGCGTTGTTGACGATGTTTTAATAAAGAATTAAAAGTTTCACCATCTACATAATCTTGAATTAAAAAAAGACTTTCTTTACCTTGTAAATTAATTGGTAATAATTCCCGAAATCTAGGAATTTGGGAATGTTGTAATTTATAAAGAACACTTGCTTCCCTTTGAAAAAGTTCCGCTGCTTTTTGGAGCAGGTCAGGAGTTTGTATTTGGGGAGAAAATTCTTTTAAAACACAATTTTCTTGAAAACGGTTAATATCTGCGGCTAAATAAGTCCGGCCAAATCCTCCTTGGCCAATTTGCCGAATTATAACATAGCGATCGCCTAAAATTTGACCTGGTTGAATATGGTGATTTACAGATGTTGGTATATTGGCAATTTTCTCTCCACATTGACGACAAAAGCTACTACCAGGGGGATTTTGATGTCCTTGAGAACAATAAAGATTAGTCATCTGTCATTTGTCATTTATCAATTGTCAACTTAGAGACTTAGCAATTAGAAGTCGCGGCTATACAAACAATGTCCGCAGCGGCGGACTCAGGAAAAATTAGGAATTTCAAACCGATTTAGGTGGTTTTTACCTGTGTAAAGCGGTTTTTAACCCCAATTTAACTAGCTATTTTATCAGATGCGATCGCATACCAAATCTGTAAAAAAGTTTTTTGATTCAGTTGACCGCGTTTTTGACCAGGAAACAAGGGTTCAAAGGTTCGATATGTGTCCGTACGTAAATCTCGGAAAGATTTATATTTACCCAATTTACCAGCTTTAGCCAGTTGTTCCCACCGTTGGGAATCTTGTTGACTATAATTACCTATTTTCCGTCTAGCTGTTTGACTTAAATTTGCCTTTTCCAAATTATTTAATAACTGATTAGCAATGTTGCTCCATTGTTCCCGTAAAGCAGCATCTTCTGGTTTTTCCGTTAATTTCCGTCCCCTCAGATTCGGATTTTGCATATAGAAAATCTCATTAACTGTATTGGCGAAAAATACCCCAGAAATTTCTAATTCTTTAAGACGACTCAAAACCTCTTGAATACTGCGTTTACTATTTTTTCCACCCCCAGAATTATTAATAGCAGGTATCTTGGGAACTGCAAATTCAGGAAATGTAATTGATGATATCTCCTTCACCGCAAAATTACTCAAAGCGAACATACCCACACCTGTTAATAACACCCCCGTTGTCATCATCAAGCTAACAGTAAAAGGACGTAACCATGCTGGCATAGGTATTTTCTGTACAAATAATGTCGTCTTATTGTGGAAGCTACCACCGATAGTACGGACTTTTTTGATACCTGGTGCGACTATTTGAGTTTTCAGCTTAGTCATATCAGGATGGGAATGATTGTGAGAATTTATCATAGTTTGCCCCCTAGATGCCATAGATGCCAAAGGTAAATCTTTAATAACTTGTTCAGCCTTTTGATAGCGATCGCTGGGCTTATGGGCTAACATCTTTCTTAACACAGTCTCTAACTTGGGACTCACCTTAATTTCCTTACCCCAAAGCCAAACCCCATTAAAACCATCATAAAGTAAATTTGGTTGTTTCCCCGTAATTAGCACTAAAGCTGTCACCGCTAAAGAATAAAAATCGCTACTTTTATATACCTTTCCTTGAAGTAACTGTTCTTCCGGTGCATAGCCTTTTTTACCTAATAAAGTTCCATTTCCCGCCAATTGCGTCCGCAAAAACCCTTGATAAGCTGGTAACTGTTTCACACCCCCAAAATCAATCAACACGGGTAAATTATCACTTTGGCGTAAAATCAAATTATCCGGGGAAATATCGCGGTGAACAATATCTAAACCATGAATATAAGCCAGCACCGGAAGAATATTGTGCAGTAAATTAATCACCTCCTCCTCACTAAAACACTTTCCCCGACTTTGACGCTGTGCCAATAATTGGTCGTAATTATCACCCTCAATATAATCTTGCACCAAAAAGAAAAGATCCTTAATTCCAATTTTTACCTGAAAAGCGGAGTGAAAAAACGGAATTTGGGAGTGTTGGATTTTTTTCAGAACACTCGCTTCCCGTACAAACAAGTCCTTGGCCTTTTGTAAATCCTGGGGTTTGACAACTTGGGGCGCAAATTCCTTTAAAACGCAGATTTTCCGAGATTTTTGCCTATCAATAGCCAAATAACTGCGTCCAAAGCCACCTTGTCCTAATATACGTCCAATTTCATAACGATTATCAATAACTTGCCCCACAGTCAAGGGTAGTGATTCACCGCAAAAAGTACAAAAACGGTGATTACTATTATTTGCGTGTTTTTGACTGCAATATACTTGCATAATACTACGAGATAAATTAAGTCTAATCAAGTTATACAACATCACCAGAAGGATTTACGCAATATTTGCTCACGGAGTATGAAAATAAAAATTCCATTATAAATATTAATAATTAGCAATATTCTGTAATTTTGAGTAAATATCTATTTTTAGGGTTGACATCTCAAGATTTTTGTTCTATTGTCATTATAATGATTAAGTCTAGCCTTTTAAATCTTAAAAACTTAATACTAATTAAAATTACCCGAAAATTACCCGCGTTCTTTGGTCTTTATTTAAAAATATAAATAAAATATATTGGAAATTTAAGATCAACGAACCACAGAGGACACAGAGGACACAGAGGACACAAAGACGGAAAAGAAAACTTTGAAAAAATTTGATGCAGTTTTACGGGAAAATGGTATGATTACCAGTCTATTTTCGACATGATAAACATAAATTAAATAAATCTAGTCAACAGCATAGTTTTTACCTGAGATAAATTATGAAATCCCCAACGGAAACCCAAAATATAATTCAAGAACTCACCAACTTTATATCTCTTCCTTTAAAGGAAAAACTTCAACGGTGTCCTGATGATGATCTAGAAATAACTGTGATCAAATTATTTCAGAAAGTCGCAGCCAATGTACCTGCATATCAAGAATTTTTAGCAAAAGCCGGAATTAAACCAGATACTATTCAAACTTTAGCAGATTTTCAGAAAATCCCGAAAATTAATAAGGAGAATTATCTAGCAAAATATCCTGTATCTCAATTGTGTTATCATGGAAAAATAGAAAACTGTGATTTTATAGCTGCTTCCTCCGGTTCTACAGGAAAATCAACATTTTGGCCGCGTTTTTTAACAGATGAATTACACATAGCCACCCGCTTTGAGCAAATTTTTCATAATAGTTTTTACGCAGATTCTCAAACTACTTTAGCAGTAATTTGTTTTTCCTTGGGAACTTGGGTAGGAGGAATGTTTACTACTAATTGTTGTCGTTATTTAGCTGCTAAAGGTTATCCCCTGACCGTCATTACTCCAGGTAATAATAAACCGGAAATTTTGCGAATTGTCCAGGAATTAGGAACTAACTTTCAGCAAGTTGTATTATTAGGATATCCACCATTTTTAAAAGATGTCATTGATACGGGTCTTGCTCAGGGAATGCAATGGAAACAATATAATATTAAATTGGTAATGGCCGGAGAAGTATTTAGTGAGGAATGGCGAAATTTAGTCGCTGAAAGAATGGGTTCTGAAAATCCCTGTGATGATTTTGCTTCTTTATATGGAACAGCAGACGCGGGAGTTTTAGGAAATGAAACCCCTTTAAGTATATGTATTCGACGGTTTTTAGCGCGTACTCCCGCAGCAGCCAAAGCATTATTTGGAGAGTCCCGTTTACCTACTTTAGTCCAATATGATCCTAGCAGTCGGTTTTTTGAAGTTGAAGAGGGAAATCTCCTATTTTCTGGGGATAATGGAGTTCCTTTAATTAGATATAGTATTCTTGATCATGGTGGTTTAATTTCCTATCCAGAAATGCTAGAATTTTTAGCAACTTGGGGTTTTAATCCTCTCATAGAATTAGAAAATCATCGCGGAATTAATCAGTTACCTTTTGTCTATGTTTTCGGACGTTCTAACTTTACAGTTTCCTATTTTGGCGCAAATATCTATCCAGAAAATATTACAGTAGGTTTAGAACAACCAATTATTAGAGAATGGGTAACGGGTAAATTTGTATTACAAGTAAAAGAAGATTTAGACAAAAACCGCTTTTTATCTGTAGTCGTCGAACTAGCACCAGGAATAGAAGATCAAGAACAGAAAAAATCATCTATTACTAACTCTATTCTGACCCAATTATTACGTCTGAATAGTGAATTTGCTAATTATGTTCCCCCCCAATATCAAACCCCCTTAGTAGAATTAAAACCCATTGGTGATCTTGAATATTTTCCCATAGGAGTCAAACACAGATATACTCGAAACAACACGAGTAAATAGGTAAGAATTGAATATCTCAAACTTTGTTTATTTGCGTATCTGCGCGAAACAACAATAATAATAACGCAACGCAACGCAATGTTTAAGACATTATCAAACTCCTACCTACAATCAAGTTATTTGCATACTGCTTACAAAGTTTGCCAACCAGTACCTTGATAACCATAATCAAAGATATCAGGATGCAATATTTCTGCTAATATCTCCACAGAATCTACCAATCGTGGACCAGGACGGTTAAAATAAGCATTACCATCGGTAATGAAAACCCTTCCACTTTGAACAGCGTGGAGTTTTTTCCATTCTGGACGTTGAGTTAATAATTCAGCTTGTTGCTGAGTCCGTTGCAAATCAAAGCCACAAGGCATGAAAATAATTACATCTGGGTTACTAGCTACTAGTGTTTCCCATTGTACATGAACAGCGGGTTTACCCATCAAACAAAACAATGATTGTCCCCCTGCTAAATTAATTAATTCAGGAACCCAATTTGCAGCAGCTATTAAAGGATCAGTCCATTCAATACAAGCTACCCTCGGCATTTCTGCATTAGAAAGCCCCTGTAGTTTGCGCTTGCAAATTTTAATACGGGCTTCTAAGTTATCCAGTATTTGTACTGAATCTACGCCGAAAGTGCGACTAACTCGTTCAATATCACCCCAAACATCTTGTAATGTGTTAGGCTGTAAAGATATAATTTGGGGTGAACTGTGGGTAAGTTGGGCAACTGCTGCTTCTACTTCTGGTAAAGTAACAGAAAAAGCATCACATTGGTCTTGAGTGACAATGTGGGTAGGGTGCAATTTCTCCAAAACATCAACTTTGATCTTGTGAATACTTAAAGCAGATTGTAGTACATCATTGACTTGATTATGAACAGAGTTCTTACTAGCATGACCATTAAAACGTGCTTGGGTACAAACTGGACGATTTACGATTTCTGGAGGATAGTCACATTCATGAGACCTGCCTACTATAGCATCAAATAAACCCAGTTTAGCGATAATTTCCGTAGCACTCGGAATTAAAGAAACAATTCTGATATCGTTATTTGTACTAATCATAGTTCCACCCCCTGCTAATAGGAGTTCAGGAGTTAAAAATAGAAAATGGTGTTAAGTTTTTTTAACAGACGTTTCTACTTTCATTGTGGCATATTTTCTGAGGGTGGGTATCTATCTTGAGGATGTTAGTATTTTTATTTTTCGCTAAGATGCTAAGGTACAAAGTTTTATTCTAGACACGAATACGCAGTTACCCATCTTAATTAGTAATTATATTAGTAATTATATTTCAATCTGGGGATTTTATCTGAATTTAGATATTCAGATCAATAAGGTTCATGAATTGATTTACATTCCCAAAACAGTCCGGGTCTTACTATTAAAATTTGCTCATTTGGCATCATTAATTCCCAATAAGCCAGCCCAGAATCATCTTCTAAATCTGGTTCTAAAATTAGTTCGTAATGATCCTCAAATGATAAAGTAAGTTTAAAATTATGATTACCACCAAGCGCAAAATTAGTTAGTTTTTTATTTTCTAAATACTGTAACGGTATTTTAGCAAGTTCGGCAGCGTTTTGATAATTTGCGTACATATATGAATGACTGAAAATATTATCTCCTAGCATTAAATACCAAGGTGTAGCCCTAGTGCTAAGTTGCCAGCTTCCTTTGCGTAAATGTGCTAATCTAGGATGATTGTAGGCAGTCATTTCACCAAAATCTAACAGTAATTCATCACCATAACTAAATGCAATTTGATGGCAAGTTTCGCCAATAATTGGTTGAGTAATTTGATTTAGATCTAGTATTGAATTAGCAAGAGATGTTTTAGGAGTCATAATTAATATCCTCTAAAAATTCTTTAGCCTTCTGACGGAGTTCTGGATAAGTAAAATAACCTCTATCATTTAAAGTTCCACCATAACCATTTGTTTTTTCTTGCTCCAGAAATCTACCAAAAGCTTTTCTTTCTTTCCCTAACATACCAAATTCTCTCGCAATTGCATCAAGGTTAAGATCACCTTTTTTACCCATAAATATAGATAAACCCTGATTTTATATTCTAACATCAAAATATCATAATTTGTCAGAAACAGGATATCTAGGATTTAAGGATTTACAGGATAGGGATATTAAAAACCTACAGATACCTTCATGTTCTTCGCTTCTATCCCTACGGGACGCTACGCAAACGTAGTTCATTTTTGACTAAGGGTAATTCATAAATTACCCCTGTAAGCGGGAAATTATACTGGTAAAATTAGGATCAATTTACATCAATTCTTAATAGTTGCAATTACTTTTGCTGAATCTGGTGAATTTGAGTCTTTGTTTAGTTGGGAAGAAGATCAATCTTGAGTTATTGAATATTACAGCACTTCCCGGTGTTATGAGGTACATATCTAGCGGGCAAGATGCCCGCACTACAAGAGTTTCATGATTCAACTTTGTACCTCATAAGAGCGGAAACCGCTGTAAATACTCAATAAATCCTTATTGTTTTGTAAAAGGCTAAGATATCAATGTATAGTTTTGAGATTGTAAAGTAATTGTAAGAAGGGTGTAAAACAAATTGACTACTATCGGAAGTTATCACGTAAAAGTTTTAATTGAATCCAACGCTGAGGAAGTTGCTTTTATTTCTCCAGCAACTATTGATGATATGCCCACAAATTGGTCTTGTAACTGGTTAAATATTTGCAATGAAACAGCCTTCTACTGTCAAAATATAGTTAAACTTGTTTATAATGATAAAATCTGGGGATTAATAAAATATAGTCTTTATCCATATACTTATCCTGATCCGAGTCCCCCTATATTTCTGGAAATAAATAATTTAGAAGCACACCCTACCAGTCGAGGAGATGTTGCTACAAGATTAATTGAACCTATTGGTAAATGGTTGATTTGGTATGCAATAAAGGTTGGTTTCGAGTTTTGTGAACCAAAACCAGAAGCACCGCTAATTATACTAGATGCTTTGGATAAAGCTGTGCCATACTATAGAGATAAGGTACAAATGGAGTATCTTGGTTTATCATGTAGCACACCTGGAGAAGATTTATATGGCTTCAGATTTTCACGAACCGCAGCAGCAGAATTTTGTCAGCGACATGAAACAATATGGGGAGAACCCAAGCGATATGAGTAGTGACGAAATAATGGCAGGGTCAAAAGAGATAATGACTCATGCTCAAAGACAAGCTTTTCTGAAAACATCTTATGCAGGAAAGTTATTTGGTGTTGCACATTTACTTCCCGAAGTGATAGAGGTAACAGAAGAAAGATCAGAAAATTTACCACACTTAAAAGAATTGTTTCTTGATTTTGCAACTACAGAAGCATTAAAAAATAACACATTACAACCTTACACCATAGAAATGTCGGAAACTGCTCATACTTTAGTTAAAGGTGTAGAATTAGATGATCAGTAAACGTCCTAAATACCTTGTGACTTTGGCACATACTAGATATAATAGGTTACAATTCAACATGAGGTTAAGATGATCAAGCTTAATACAGAGCAGATGTTATATCTGTTTTACGCTCATGCTTACTCTGAGGAAGCTACAGTTACTAAAGGTAACGTAAAATCTTACTTACCAACACAGTACAAAGGAGAATGTGAAAAAATATATGAATTTCTGCGAAGATTGGAACTAATACAACAAATCACAAAGGGACGTTTTTCTGTAACAGAACGAGGTAAAGAAGCATTGCTTCAAAATTTTAGTTGTACTGATTATCAGTTTGATTCTATCAAGGGTCCGAAGGTCTTAAATACTTTGGTCAAATTTATGCAACAAGCTACTCAGTCTCCTTTTTTGGAAGATATGACATTTGATGGATTTAAGGATAAATTTAAAACGCTGTACTTTGAAGAAAGAAAAGCAAAATCATTAAAAGGTTTTGCTATAGTTCACAAACAAGAAGTTTCTAAAAAATTCATAGATAAATATTCTATTTCTCAGGAAAAATTTGAAGAAAATTTTGAATTGCTGAAATCCGCAGGAGAAATCACAGAAGGAAGAGATGACGACCTTATTGAATGGGTGGAGTAGTTTATGGGTATAGGGGAAGACACAGGAAAGAAAGAGCAAATTAGAGAATTTCTTGCTCGTGTTAATCGTGGACTAGGATTTATTGAAGATATTTGGGTCGAACGTGAAGTAAAAACACCAGGAACAGAGGGACAGTATAATTTGGCAAGAGGATTATCTGGAAAACCTATATCTAATATTACTGATCTTCTTAAAGATGATATAAAACATACTTTTGATAATAGTCTGTTTACTTTTAGGTTTATAGCAGCCGATCCTGGTAGTGGGAAAACCACTTTACTTAACTATTTACGTGAATTGATCGAAATAGAACCTATTTATCGCAAGTATTCAGTTATTGTTTATTTTCCATTTAATGCGTTACTTGCTGATGCGAGTGGTGAAAGCTTTGGAGTAAAATTATATTCCTATATATTAACCAAAACTTTCTGGGTATTAATGAAAGATAATTCTAATTTATCTATAAATATTGGGAAAGCATCTGAAAGTTTTTTGTCCAGATTAATGGGTAAAGAAAAAGTTGCTCAGATAAAACTAAATAATGATAATGCAATACTTTTTGCGAATCAATTAAACATTTTTCTATCTGAGATTAAGGTAAATTTTAAAGATTTATTCTTTTCTGTTGTTCAAGAGATTTTAAAGTCTGAACCACAGGCAAATTTTGTATATCTAATGGACGAACTAGATTCACTGAAACCCGATTATTTAGATGATGCTAGAGCAATTATCAGAGATTTAATAAATGAGACTTGTAATATTAAAAAGCCACGTTTGATGGTTTATATAGTAGGTCAATCACGGCAAGTTGACTCTTTCATTGAAAAAGATGCAGGTTTATATAGCAGAGTTATTAATAATTTGATAACGCTTGTTCGTTTTCGTAAAGAGGAATGTTTAAAAATTAAAACACTAATAGAAGAACGAATTAAAGGTGCTTACTCTAGTTGTAAAGATTTTGATAAAGCCTGGAATGAATTAAAAAGTATAGCTTTAGAACCTACTAGTTATCAAAGTTTAAGAGAATTTTGTGAAGTATATTCTCAAAGAGTTATTACAATTCATGAAACATATTTTAAATTTTTCGATGAACCATTTAACCGCTTTGAAAGTAAAGCTAGGGAACTAGTTGAAACGGAATCTCGCAACAAATGGGTTAAATTTCTTGGTGATTCTTTAATTGAAGAGAAAATTTTTCCTGAAAAAACTGAAAATCATTTAGGTCATAACGGTTGGAGAAAATATAAAGGTAAAGGTGGATATTCATTACTAATTTCTGACAGTACAACACGCATTAAGAATCATAATGTTGATTGCTATGTAGAGTTAAGACACCATGATGATGCCGTAGCAAAGGCTTACGGAGAAGCTAAAAATTATTCATTGATAAAGGAACATCTAGATACTTTCCAGGAATGGTTAAAGGATTTTGATTTTTCTGTAGATAAAGATAACCTACCACCTGATCTTGCTTTTTTAATAGCTCCTGGTTGTACTGAATTACAAATAAGGAAATTAAAAAACAAAAATATTGAATTTCTTAAAACTGAGAGAATTGATGAAACTGATAGATCAGGATCATCATCGCATGAAAATGTAGATCCTGTATTATCATTTATTAATACTGCTGATAGAGAAAAAATGATCCAAATTTTGAGAGGTACGAGAATTCAACAAATAACTATTGATAAAATCATAAGAAATAGACCTTATTCTCAACTTGATGAGTTGGAGTCTAAAGCAAAAACCAGCAAGTCTATGAGAGACAAGATTGAAGATAAGATTGGAAAAGAAGATTGCAATTTATTTTGCACAACCACTTAATATCTATTAAGTCAGAAGTCTAAATGATCTGATCCCCGACTTCTTCAAGAAGTCGGGGATCTTTATAAACCCCTACAAATTAATTATTCATTACCCTCAATTGGCGCAAAACCTTGACGTTGGATGTTTTCTGTGATATGGCGTGGTTCTAAGAATTGCAAAAGATAATCTGGTCCTCCTGCTTTTGAACCGACTCCAGAAAGTTTAAATCCACCGAAAGGTTGACGAGATACTATTGCACCAGTTATATTCCGGTTAATGTATAAGTTCCCTACTTCAAATTCAGCTTGCGCTTGTTCAATGTGGGAAGGGGTACGGGAATAAAGACCACCTGTTAAAGCGTAATTTGTGTTATTTGCAACTTCTAAAGCTTCTTGAAAATCTTTAACTCTAATTACCGCTAAAACAGGTCCAAATATTTCCTGTTGTGCAATAACTCCATTTGCGGGTACTTCCGAAAAAATCACAGGACCGATAAAATATCCTTGGGTGGGTGCGGGTAAATCTAAAGCTAATTTAGCTTCTTTTTTGCCTTCTTCAATATATTCTAAAATGCGAGCTTGGGCATTAGCGTCAATTACCGGACCAACTTGGGTACTGGGTAACTCCGCTTCTCCAATATTTAAAGATTTTGTCGCTTCTACCAACCTTTCCACAAAAGCATCATAAATAGGTTCAAGCACAATTACCCGTGAACAAGCAGAACATTTTTGTCCACTATAACCAAAAGCAGATTGCACAACGCCGACAACAGCTTGGTCTAAATCAGCACTTTCATCAACAATGATCCCATTTTTGCCTCCCATTTCCGCAATTACTTTTTTGAGGTGCTTTTGACCAGGTTTTAAGATGGCGGCTTCTGCGTAAATTCTACAGCCTACTTCCTGAGAACCAGTAAAAGCAATAACATGAGTATCAGGATGATTTACCAAATAAGCACCCACTTGAGAACCCTTGCCTGGGACGTATTGAAAAACACCTTTAGGGATTCCTGCTTCTATTAATATTTCTGTAAATTTTGCTGTAATTACAGAAGAAGTTTCCGCAGGTTTGAGTAGAGTACAATTTCCTGAAACCAAAGCAGCGACGGTCATACCGCAAGCAATAGCTAGAGGGAAATTCCAGGGAGAAATTACAATTGCGATTCCTTTGGGCTGGTAAATATAACGATTAGTTTCGCCAAGAACATCGTAAATTATACCTTTATCCAGCCTTTCCATTTCCTCAGCGTAATAAAGACAAAAATCAATTGCTTCCGAAACTTCCGCGTCAGCTTCCTTAACGGGTTTTCCTACTTCCAAAACTATCCAAGCCGAAAGTTCAGCGCGTCTTTGTTCCATCAACTTCCCAGCTTGACGCAAAATATTAGCGCGTTGTTTAACGGGAGTTTTTTTCCAAGCGGGAAAAGCAGCTTTAGCAAATTTCATTGCTTCCTCAGCTTGTTCAACGCTAAGTAAACCTACTTTACCAACAACCTGACTAAAATTAGAAGGATTAAGAGAATCAACAAAAGTTGTCGTATTCACATATTCACCATTGATTAAAGGTAAATAAGTGTTACCCAACTGCGGACGCACACCCTCAAAAGCTAACCGCGACCTATTTCTGCTTTCCTCATTAGCAAAATCAGTATCCGCAACACCGCAGAACCCCCCCTTAGTCCCACCCGCAAGTGAGGAGGAAGTTAGAACTGGTATTGGTGGTGCTAACAACTCCTCAACGGGACGATTTTCCAGATTTTGGCGTAAAAAGGAGCTATTTGCGGTATTTTCCAACAACCTCCGAATTAAATAAGCCATTCCCGGTAATAAGTCACCGTAGGGACAATAGACCCGGACACGATAACCCTTATCTACCAAGGCTTTGGCTATTTTATCACCCATGCCGTAAAGCACTTGCATTTCAAAGCGACGACGGGGAACTTGAAGACTTTCCGCAATGGCTATGGCGCGAGATTGCGATCGCACATTATGACTACCTATGGCAGAATATACATACTGATGATTTTCTAACAATAACTGGGTAATAGCTTCAAAATTGGCATCTGTGGCGACTTTATCATGATAAACCGGTTGCGGCCAATGTTTTTGAGCGGCTTTGATAGTTTCCTGGTCCCAATACGCACCTTTAACCAAGCGAATAGTAAGAGGATAACCCCGCTGTTGTAACCAAGCAATGATCTTTCTAGCGTCCTGTTCACTGTCGCGGAGATATGCTTGAATGGTCATACCAATATCGGTACGTTGACGAAATTCCGCTTCCAGTAAAAGTTTTTTGAGAATGGTTAAAGTAATGTCTTTATAGGCGTATTGTTCCATATCAAAATGTACTGCTGTACCCAATTCTTTGGCACGACGGAGTAAAGTCCGAATATGTTCGCTTACTCTCGCTTCACTACCTTCAGCATCTAAAGGGTCAAATTGGGAATAAAACGCCGTTAATTTGACAGAAACCTGGACTTTAGGGACATTTTCGCCGTCTGCTTCGTCAATAGCTGGAATTTTCGCCCAATTTTGCGATGCTTCGACCAACTGCTGCATCAATTCCAGGTATTTTTCTAAATAAGATTGTGCCTCTATTTCCGTAATTACCGCTTCACCAAGTAAGTCAATGGTGAAAGCCATTTTATCTTTTCTCAGTCTTTCAACGGTTTTGATAACTTGCTTGATATTTTCCCCAGAAATATATTTATGTGCTAAAGTTTGCACAGCATTTCCCACTGTTGTCGCTGCTACCTGTGCAGGCATAGAATCCGGGTTAGCAAAGTTTAAAATTGCTTTTAAAGCCGCTGGTAATTCTACGGATTCATCTCCCAAATATTCTTGTAAATGGGACGCAATTTCTGATTTACTATGTAAAGCGGGTAAAGTATCTATGAACCGAAATAATTGTACTCGTAAACCGGGGTTACTCATAGCCCAGTCGAGTAATTTATCGTCCCAGCGCATTTGGTCGCGTAAAGCAGCTAAAAATGAGCGATTTTCCTGGGTAACAGCCAAAACCTGTCTAGCAATTTCTTGGGTTTTCTCTTCGTATCTGTTGCTTTCTACTTGTAATACCATAAAATTTGTTTTTTGAAGTAATTTTAAATGATGGTTATGGTCTTATTTCTAACTTAGTTAACGCCATTTTGTAAACTTTACCAGTGGGTTTGAATGTGGTTTTAGCGAATATCTGAGAAAATGGGGGTTGAGTATCCTTGTACAGGACTTACGCAAAACAAAATAAAACCTGTTTCCCATTTCTAGGTCACCTAGTCTTAGGGACTTACCTGAATATGCCTATCCCTCACGGGACGCTCCCCGTTAGCGCGGCTTTCGCTTTAGCGATACTTAGTTGATCACTCCATGAATTGTACCTAAGTTCTATTTGTAGTTAAGTGTAGTTGCACAAAAAAACGACTAATATACGATTGCAAGTATGGCTTAAATAAACAAGCTATTGTAATGGGGAAATTCTAGCAGATAAAACCAAAAAAAAACTCCTAGTATGGGTAGAATTTAATCATGGTGAGACGACAAATACTAAATCCCTAAAATCCTCAATAATTTTGAAACATCTTGATACAACTTCTTATTTCCCTGCTGTACAGATAGGTTTACTGCTGTTTTCAGGTCAGCTATAGCCCCTGGCTTATCTCCCAAGTCATAGCGGGCAATGCCTCGGACTGTGTAAGCCCTAGGGTCATTGGGATTAATCTTGATAACTTCATTAAAATCACCTATTGCTCCCTGTTTATCTCCCAATTTATACCGAGCAATGCCTCTGACTGCGTAGGCTTTGGCATCTTGAGGATTAATCCTAATAGCCTCATTGAAATCAGCCATTGCAGCCTGCGTGTTTCCGAGAGCATAGTAACTAGAACCACGATCACGATATAATAAGGCTTCAGTATAGTTAGGATCAAGGCGAATTACTTCATTATAAGCTAATATAGCCCCGCTATAGTCTTTTCTATGAAATCTATAGTCCGCTTCAACTAAATAATCATCCGCTTGTCTTATCTTACCATTCTCCACATCGGGCAGACTAATTCCCAAATTTACACCAACTCCTGCGGACCATCTAATGAATGTGTTGATGGGTATACTATAGTTTCTACCTGTTGTTCTCTCGGTCTGAAAAGAAGGATTTTCACCTTTACCGAAAATCCCTATCACTTCCCCCTGTTCATTAAAAACCGCCCCACCACTCATCCCCGGCTGTGCAGAACTTTTATGAAACAAAGTATAGCCTTCCTCTGTAATTGTCTCAGTAGCATTAGCAATAACTTGTCCGTCACGGCAATCATAAACAGGAGGTACTCTCGTCCCTCCTCTCTTGCCCGGAAAACCCGCTAGATAAATATTTGTCAGTCTTTTAACTGCATCAGAATTACCGATTTTAGCGACTGGATAATTTTGATTGCTGGTAAATTGTAAAACCGCTGAGTCCATATTATTAGTCGGCTGTTTCACGGTCTGATAATTGACTTGATAATATTGACCGTCAGGTGTGACTATTTGATATTGAGAATTAGGGTCTTTGACGACATGATAGGCAGTGAGAACCGTATAAGTATTGTTGTTACGCTGAATAATTACGCCGGAACCAGAACCATTTACCGCACCACGAATTAATACTAACACCGTGATTTTTTTCGCAATGGCATCTACTTGATTATTACTACATATTGCTGTGACTGCTTGGGGCTGAACTAAGGCTATTGATACCCCCATTAGTAACCATGGTAGTCTATAATACCATTTCATAGTGAAATTTCCTGTTAACTTGTTTGCATTGTGTAAAAGTTGTGAGTGCGAATTTCTGTTATATCCAACATTTTACACAAAATATGGTAATTTTTCACGAATCGTGACAACGACTTAGGTAGTGAACAATATAACTACATAAGTAACTACATAATCAGATAGTTATATTTAAGATAACCAATGATACCACCTCCTAAAATCAAGTAAATGCTATTAATGTGGTAGCGAATGACTAAAATTGCGGAAATAACAGCAATTCCTAAACTTAAAAAATCTATGGAATCAGTTTTAGGTGATATTAAAGTAGCTATTCCTACTTGTATTGTAGTTAGTGTCATTAAGGCTACAGCACTAACATTAACAGCATCTAAAAATGGTCTTGTCCAAGATGATTTACGAAAGGTATCCATAAAAGGATTTAAAATAGCAACAAACAAAAATGAAGGGAGAAAAATCCCCACAGTTGCTACAATTGCTCCCGGAAAACCAGCAATTATATAACCAATAAATGTTGCAGTGGAAAGCACTGGACCTGGTGTAAATTGTCCAATAGCAATACTATCTAATAACTGTTGTTGTGTTAACCAGCCATATTCTTCTACTAGTCCTCTTTGTAAAAATGCTATTAGTAAATAACCACCTCCAAAAAGGACACTACCGATTTTAAGAAAGAATAAACCCAATTTCCATAAAGATGCAGATACATGATTATTTATATTATTTGTCGCTGTACTTATTACGGTTGTCTGTAAAAATGTTTCTGCGGTTAAACCCATAATAATTAAGTTGGTTTGATTACTACTGCGTAACCAAATCATTCCTAATATTCCTCCCATTAATAATGCCACTATTTCATCAATTTTAGTAAATTGATTTATTAATCCCACAACTATAGAAATTATCAATAATTTTCGCGTTTTTACTGCTTTTTTTCCTAAACCCCAAACAGCATTAATAATAATTGCTAAAACAACCGGTTTTATTCCATAAAGTAAAGGTGGAATTTGCGGTAATGTCCCAAAACTAACATATATCCAGGCCAAGAAACCAGTAATTAAAACCGCAGGTAAAATAAAGCAAACTCCAGCGACAATTAATCCTAACCACCCTGCATAAATGTATCCTATATGAATAGCCATTTCTGTGGAATTAGGACCGGGAATTAAGTTTGTTGCACCTAATAAATCTAGAAAATGTTCTTGTGTTAACCATTGACGACGTTTCACTATTTCATCTTCTATCATGGCTATATGGGCTACTGGTCCACCAAAGCCAATTATACCCAATTTGAGAAATATTTGGGCAATTTCAGTTAAGCGATTTAATGATGATTTATTCATGGTTTTTGACTAAGGGTTAAGAATAATTAAATGCAGATAAATACAGATAAGGATGGATCAAGATGGATAAAGATGGATAAATTTTAGGATTTTGATAAGGGATAGATTCATTATTTATTTTTGATTAAGGTAGCAATATTTCTGCTTGACAGCTATATCTGGATAATCCGTAAATACACCATTTACTCCTAAATTAAAAAATATTTTATATTCTTTTTCAGGATTTCCTTGTAAGTCTAAAGGTAAGAAAAAATCTTCATTTCTAAATGTCCAAGCATGAACTTGTAAATTAGCTGCATGAGCATCTATAATTAAGGATGTTGGTGATAATAATTTACCATGAATATCTCTGGGAATTAATAAGTTTTTATGTACCCCTATTGCTTCTGCATATTCGGCAATTTCTTTTAACCCTTTTGGTGTTAATAAATCTCTATATGTACGCTGATCATTGTCTATAACAAAATCATAGGGTTTACCAATATCATTAATTAATTGTACTAATGGTAAATCTGTTTTCTGAGATAATTCTTTGAGGTTACTCACTGCAAATGATTGAATAAATACAGGTAAATTAATCCCCTGCAAATTCCATAATAAAGTTGCTTCTAATGGTAAACCAATCTCTTGAAAATAAATCGGATGTTTGGTTTCTGGATAAATACCAATATTGCGACCAATTTTTTCACTTTTATCCTTGACTAAATCAATGATTTCTGCAAAAGTGGGAATCGTAAACATTCCGTTATAAGCTGTATTGTGGGGACGAATTTGGGGAATACGTTCTTTAGCCGTTAAAGTTTTGATTTCTGCTATGGTAAGATCTTCTGTAAACCAACCTGTTTTAATTTCACTATCAATGATTTTAGTAGTTCTTAAATAAGCAAATTCAGCATGATCAACAATATCCGTAGTTTCTGATATTTCATTTTCATGACGGGCAATTAAAATACCATCTTTAGTCATTACTAAATCTGGTTCAATATAATCAGCACCTAAATCAATTGCTAACTCATAACTCTCTAAAGTATGTTCAGGACGGTAGCCACTCGCACCTCGATGAGCGATAATAATAGGAGACTGATTTGTGAAAGTTTGAATCATGGTTTTTCTCTATAATTAACGTTCTGCTACTGCTTTATTCTTCCTTCCTGTCCTTTGCGTCTTTGTGGTTCATTCATATCAGTATTCTTCCCCCGAAAAAGGAGTATAATTCTTTCATTATGAAACTTATGATCTCAACTCAACCCGAATTAAAACGTATAGAAGAATTACGATCTTTGTTACAAAAAGCTAGTTATGCTTATTATGTTTTAGATGCACCAATAATGGAAGATACAGTTTATGATCGGCTATATCGAGAATTACAAGAATTAGAAACGAAAAATCCAGAATTAATTACTCCCGATAGTCCTACCCAGCGTGTTGGAGAAAGACCTGCAACCCATTTTACCTCAGTCCGCCATAATATTCCTCTATACAGTCTGGAAAATGCTTTTAATATTGAAGAATTGCAAAATTGGGATCAACGTTGGCGGCGACATCTACCAAATCAATATAATACCGTAGAAATAGAATATGTATCTGAATTGAAAATTGATGGTGCGGCTTTGGCCTTAACTTACGAAAATGGAGTTTTAGTCAGAGGTGTAACTAGGGGAGATGGCATAATGGGTGAAGATATTACCCAAAATGTCAGAACTATCCGCTCAATTCCCCTACGTTTGAATTTTGACGGCTTGGAAAATATCGCCAAAGTGGAAGTAAGAGGAGAAGTGTTTCTACCTTTACAGGTATTTAAAGAAATTAACGAAAAAAGACAAAAAGCTGGTGAACAAGTATTTGCTAACCCGCGCAATGCTGTAGCTGGTACGCTAAGACAATTAGACTCCCGTATTGTCGCCCAACGACAGTTAGATTTTTTCGCTTATACACTACATATTACCGGGTTAGATGATTCCAGTATTGCCAATACTCAATGGGAGGCTTTGGAATTATTGCAAAAAATGGGTTTCCGCATTGATACTAATCATAAACTCTGTTATTCTATTCCTGAAGTCGCTGCATATTATCAATATTGGGATACTGAACGGCTCAACTCTCCCTATATGACTGATGGAGTTGTAGTTAAATTAAATACTTTCAAACTCCAGGAGCAATTGGGTTTTACACAGAAATTTCCCCGCTGGGCTATAGCCTTAAAATATCCCGCCGAAGAAGCCCCAACCCGTGTAGTAAAAATTACAGTTAATGTCGGCAGAACCGGCGCATTAACTCCCTTGGCGGAAATGTTACCAGTACAATTAGCGGGAACAACTGTTTCCCGTGCTACCTTGCATAATAGCGATCGCATTGAACAGTTAGATATTCGCATTGGTGACACCGTAATTGTGCGTAAAGCCGGAGAAATCATTCCCGAAGTAGTCCGAGTAATCAAAGAATTGCGTCCCCCTGACACCCAACCTTTTATTATGCCTTCCCATTGTCCCGTCTGTGGACAACTGGTAGTCAGAGAAACTGGCGAAGCTGTTACTAGATGTGTAAATGCCTCCTGTCCCGCCATTCTCAAAGGTGAAATCGAACATTGGGTAAGTCGTGACGCTTTGGATATTAAAGGTGTAGGGGAAAAACTGGTGTATCAATTAGTAGAAAAAGGTTTAATACATTCCGTGGCTGATTTATACGAGTTGACAAAAGATCAATTATGTGAATTAGAACGCATGGGAGAAAAATCAGCGGAAAAATTGATCAAAGCGATCGCCCAATCAAAAATTCAACCTTGGTCTAGGGTATTATATGGTTTAGGCATTCGTCATGTAGGTAGCGTCAACGCCCAATTATTAACCCAAAGGTTTACCACCGTCGCCGAATTAACAGCCGCCAGACAATCAGATATTGCCGGCGTTTATGGTATCGGTGCAGAAATCGCCCAATCAGTGTATCAATGGTTTCATACAGTAGCAAATCAAACTTTAATTTTCCGTCTTCAATCCATGGGGTTACAATTAGCAAACAGCCCGCAAACCAAAGCTGTGGGCGAGATTAATCAAAAATTTGCCGGGAAAATCTTTGTAATTACTGGCACATTACCAACCTTAAAAAGGGAGGAAGCAAAAGCTTTAATTCAAAAATCTGGTGGTAAAATTACTGATTCAATTAGTAAAAAAACAGATTTTTTGGTAGTAGGAGCAGAAGCCGGTTCTAAATTAGAGAAAGCGCAGAATTTGGGAATTAGCCAATTGACTGAGGCGGAGCTATTGGCAATGCTGGCAGAATAGTTGTAAACAGACACTTGTTAAATTCTGTTACAGTTCTAATAGTCAAGTGAAAGTGGCCGCAATTTGGAGTATAAACCATGAATTCCCTATTCAGTAAAACAGTTAGTATTGCCATAGCTACAACCACCCTTCTGGTCAGCGCCCCTAGCTTCGCAGAAACTAAGTCTCCTGCTAATCATACTACACCTGTTACCACTACACACACCGTAGGCACAATTGTCGAAGTTGCCAGCGCCAACAGTTCCTTGAAAACCCTAGTCACAGCTATCAAAGCTGCAGGTTTGGTAGAAACCCTCTCTGGCAAAGAACCACTCACTGTATTTGCGCCTACAGACGCAGCATTTAAAGCTTTACCAAAAGGAACTTTAGCAAAACTCCTCAAACCAGAAAACCAAGACACCTTAGTTAAAATATTAACCTATCATGTAGTTCCTGGGGCAATTACCTCTAAAGATATCAAAGCTGGTGAGGTCAAAACAGTTGAAGGTGCTGTAGTTAAGGTTCAAGTAAGAAAAGGTCGAGTTACTGTAAATAACGCCAGAGTAACAAGAGCAGACGTTAAAGCCAGTAACGGAGTGATTCATGTAATTAATAAAGTCCTACTTCCTCCCGATGTAAAATTGTAGGATTTTTGCTCAACCAAGATTCCCAAATTCTTGAGGAATGCTTGAGGAATGGGGGAATCTTTTGGTTGACAACCCATTTACAATAAAAATTAGTAATTCCAACTTTGAAACAAACCTTAATCACGGGTATTATATATTTGATTAGTAGTACAAACTGCGATTTTTGATTTCTGGAGCTATTCAATGTCAATTTATGCCGGTAATTTATCCTATAACGTTACGGAAGAAGCCCTGAAAGAGGTTTTTCAAGAGTATGGAAATGTTAAGAGAGTCCAAATACCCACAGACAGAGACACTGGTCGTGTTAGGGGCTTTGCATTTGTCGAAATGTCATCAGACGCAGAGGAACAAGCCGCAATTGCTGCTCTTGACGGCGCTGAATGGATGGGACGCGTCTTAAAAGTTAACAAAGCTAAACCCAAAGAAGAGCGTGGTGGCAGAGGAGGGGGTGGTTACGGCGGTGAACGCAACCGTTACTAAGTTTTACCACTAAAATGTTGTTAGGAAAGTTTTGGATCGTGATTTTAGATACTTGCAGATCCCCCTAACCCCCTTAACAAAAGGGGTAATTAAAGTCCGAGTCCCCCTTTCTCCGAGGGATTTAAGGGGATATGAAAATATTTGATACGCTATGAGCGACTTTTCAAACATCCCCTAAGACTCTAAAATATCATATTTTCAGGACAGGGTAAATCTCTGTCTTTTTTTTTATGAGGACTTACCCAAGAGGTAACTTCTCTCTCCTAAGAGTTTGATGGTAAATTTTGCGACTTACTAAACAACCTCTTATACATAAACATCAAAACCAGTTCACTTTCGACTTTTTCTATATTACCCGGACTAGCCACCAACAGCCAGAAGTATTTAACTATTCCTGGTACTTGGCTATTATGTAAAAATAATTTAAAAAAAAATTTATTCCATTTAGTCATTATTAATAATGCCTAAAAGTTGCCGTTGATTAGTAATTTTTCAGGAGCGTTATCCATGATATCAATAACTGGGTGTAGCTTTATTAAATTCTGGTTTGGTACTATTGCAAAAACAACTATTACTATCTTTAACTTCCACTTAAAAACAAGATCAAAAGAGAATAGATAACAGGCAATATTTTTTTTAAACTTACTTTTTTATCCCTCAATTCAGATAAAAAGTCACTTGGATTAATAGGATTTATTGGCATTATTTAAATTTTATTAATCAGTCAAAATACATAATCAATACTGATGTTGATAAATCAGTCATGTATTATGATCTTCAAAGAAATGCTGGTATTAGAACTTGAATATAAGTCCTTTTATCCCATTTCTGATTTCACTCATAAATATGCCTGAGAATCAGAATACAGCATAAATTTATCAGGGTGTCCAAATAACTACCAAAATTGAGCCGCGCTCAACAACATCACCATAAAAGTTAAGCGATCAATATGTTTGGTAATTGTGGCAAGAACCTGAGAACAAATTTCCTATTACTGATTTTATCAATGTTGCTGCCAACATTGGGAATAAGTAACTCTGCAATGGCAGCAGCACAAATTCATGCAGCTTATTCAGCATTAGAGATTTCTATCCCCATTAGTGTTTTAGAAAACTATGCTAAACATGGTATTGTTAATACAAACTTTGCCCAATATTATCAATATATTCCTACAAGTACACTACAAGAATTAAGGAAAATTTTAATTCAATCAGTCAAAATTAGTCCTGCTGTAGCTTCTCAATTTCTCGACACTCAACAGGGTAAATTTATCTTAAAAAGGTTGACAGAATTAATTAAAACTAAATCCCATTCTCCAGAATCAGAATTTCAGAATTTACGCACAGCTTTAATTTCCGCTGCTGCTGAACCAGAAGGATTAAATTTATTAAATTTATTACGTAAATATCCTCAAGATAGTATTAGTATTGATGTGGTTTATGGTTGGAGAATTGCTAGGGAATTAGAGCAAATGATCAGCGCAACTCAAAAAGCGATCGCTACATTAACACAAGTATCAAATTCAGAAGCAGCGACCATTTCCCTAGAGAATTTATCTAAATTACCGCAGCAGCCAAATTTCCCAATTCAAAAACAAACATTAAAGTTATTCGACTCATTACGTAATCGGCATTTATCCACTGATATCTATATTCCTAATACCCAAAATTCTGCCCCTGTAATTGTCATTTCTCACGGTTTAGGTTTAAACAGTAGTAACTTTCGTTATTTAGGAAAATACCTAGCTAATTATGGTTTTGCTGTCGTCATTCCCAATCATCCAAGTAGTTATGAAGAAAAAGTAAAATCCTTAATAAATAGTAATCAAGTCATACAAGCTCATGAATTTAAAGATAGACCTTTAGATATAAAATATATTTTAGATCAATTGGAATCAGATTCACAATTTCAGAAGCGGCTTAATTTCCAACAAGTAGGAGTATTTGGCCAATCTTTAGGAGGTTATACTGCATTAGCTTTAGCTGGAGCAAAAATTAACTTTCAACAACTAGAAAAAGACTGTGATTTAAACAAATTAAGAAATACCTGGAATATGTCCTTACTCTTGCAATGTCGGGCTTTAGAATTACCAAATCAATCGGAAAAAGAATATGATTTACAAGATAAAAGAGTCAAAGCTGCTATCGCTGTTAATCCTATTACCAGTTCCATTTTTGGACAAGTCGGTTTCAGCAAAATTCACACCCCAATTATGATTATTGGTAGTAGTGAAGATACTGTTGCCCCTGCTTTATATGAGCAGATTTTGCCTTTTTCTTGGCTTACTTATCCCCACAAATATTTAGTCATGCTACTTGGTGCTACTCATTTTTCTACCATTGGTAATAGTAACCTTGAGAGTACACAAATAGCATTACCTAAAGATATGGTAGGTGATGCTTCTCAAGCCCGTCGTTATATGAATGCTTTAAGTTTACCTTTCTTTCAAACTTATGTAGCTAAAAAACCAGAATATATTTCCTATCTTAACGCCGCTTATTTTCAGACTATTTCTAGTCAGTCCCTTGGTTTAAATCTTGTTCAGTCCCTTGATCATATTAAATTAGCGCCAGTTTTAGATAATCACTTCCATAAAAACCAAATTCGTAAAAAAAAACTTTCTCATATCATAGTCCGCTTTGGATTTTGGATACTGGGTATTGGTGTTTCCTTACTTCACTTATTGATATTTTCCTCCTAATTCAGATTCCCAACTTCTTTAAGGAGTCGGATATCTTATTCTTGACAATTTGTGTAAAAATACAAAGACATCAAATCTTAAATCTAAAATTGTGCAAGGTTTTCTTAATTTAAACAAACCATTTGACTGGACTTCTCATGACTGTGTAGCCAAAGTGCGAAAACTGCTGAAAATGAAACGAGTAGGACACGCAGGAACTTTAGACCCCGCAGCTACTGGAGTATTACCTATAGCTTTGGGTAAAGCCACAAGATTGTTACAATATTTACCAGGAGAAAAAGCCTATCAAGCCACTATTCGTCTAGGTGTACAGACTACTACTGATGATTTACAAGGTGAAATTATTACCTCCAAACCTTGTCCCGGCTTGGATTTAGAAAATGTAAAAACTGCACTTTCCCAGTTTATTGGTAAAATAGAGCAAATTCCCCCTAATTATAGCGCCATTCAAGTTGATGGCAAACGCCTGTATGATTTAGCACGTAAAGGGGAAATGGTCGCAGTTCCAGTGCGAACAGTAGAAATTTCTCAAATTCAGGTATTAGACTGGCGAGACAGTGATTTCCCAGAATTAGATATAGCTATATCTTGCGGTGCGGGAACTTATATTCGGGCGATCGCTCGTGATTTGGGTAGTATATTAAGCATAGGTGGTACTCTATCCGCCCTCATGCGTACAGAAAGCAGCGGTTTTCAAATCCCAGACAGTCTCACATTCACAGATTTAGAAAACCAACTACAAACAGGTAGATTTCAACCTCTAGCCCCAGACGCACCATTACAACATTTAGCATTTGTAACTTTACCAACAGTATCAGCTAAAAAATGGTGTCAAGGTCAAAAAATTGCCCTCAATCTTGATATTCCCGACTTTGTGCGGGTTTACGAAACAGAAAACAATTTTTTAGGAATCGGAAAATTACAAGATGACTTATTAATTCCCCAAATGGTATTTTCTGATCTGACAATTCCCTCTCTACAATTATAAAATCTTTAACCAAACTTTATTAAACCATTAAGTTTGTAAACTCTTCCGCAAGATTTCCTGATCAATTTACTTTTCGCCCTGATATTTCCAACCTAAATGGTATTTTATTGGTGATTTGTTTCGCATAGCAGTCTTATTTTCATACTGAAAAGCGAAATATAATTCTCAGGAGTAAGAGTTTGCAGAAAGCCATAATTTTATTTATGATGGTGCGAAGGCAACTGTTGCAGTTTAAGGGTATAACACTCTTCAGTTGTATTTGTTTCGCCAATTTTATTTCAGTTAATCTTGCATTGGCAGCAGATAATATAGTTGCTAAAAAACAGGGTAGTGAATTAATCACTAATAAATTTCCTGATCACAAAGAAGTGACAGTGAAAAAAGCAGAATCTACTTTTGAAAAACAACCACAGATAACTGCTCAAACAGATCCTTCTGTACCTAATAATAGCACTCCAATTGATGCTGATAAATTACGGCAGGATTTATTAATTCAACCTGTTTTCAAAGTAGTTCCCAAAAAACGGACTTACCAACCTTCACTTACTTTTGCTACTCCCAGCGCCTTCGGGGCTACTTGGGGTGACGTGTTTTTTGGAGGATCAGGAGCAACCACCGGTAAAGCTAGAAATCAACCAGACGGGAGTTTGAGTATGGGTTTTGGCTTAGGAGATGCCCGGCAAATTGGTTTAGAGCTTGGCTACAATATTGGTAGTATCAAAAATTTTGGGTACAACGGCACATTTGACCTCAAAGCTAACCACATTGTCTATGCTCAAGGTAATACTCAAATAGCTGCTGCGGCCGGCTGGAAGTCCTTTGCCCAGCACGTTAAGAGGGAAACAGTTAGACCTTCCAGTGGCTATGGTGTAGTTACAACTTACTCCCTATTGAAGCCTAATGATCCAGTCAATCAAATGCCTATCTCCTTTTCTTTAGGAGCCGGTGGTGGCGATTTCCGAAAAGACCCTGCTACTACTGGAGTATTTACTGGAGTAGGCCTACAAGTTCACCCCCAAGTAGGTATCGGTATGGGTTGGAGTGGAGTTGGTTTCAACATTGGTGCTTCCTTCGTTCCTATCCCTACCATTCCCATGATCATTAATGCCGTGGGTGCAGACCTGACAGATAATAGTCTAGGCGGTACAGTATTCGTTCTAAGTGTAGGCTATGGTTTCAATTTCTTACCTAAATAAACACTTCAATTCTGAGAAAATTCCCATGTTAAAAATCAGAACCTTGATTCTAGTCCTCAGTCTCACACCCCTTTTGTCGCTCAATTGGCAGCTACCAAGCCAAGCCCAAAAATCATCTAGTTTAGGTACAGGAGGCAGTCGAAGTGGTGGTGGCACAACTGGCAGCAGTGTTACTCCTTATTCCAATCCTAATCTTTCTAATCCTTCTATTTTACTTCCACCTCAAGCGCAGGTTTCCCCAGAATCAGTAGCGGCACTCACAAATGCCTTACTTGAGTTGAATACACCAGGATCTGTAAACACTGCTAAAGTGAACATTGCTATTCAAGCCTATAATGACATTATCCAACAAAGCAGTCCAGAAACTCTGCAAGCACTCTCACAAAATAAAGATTTCCTAGACACTGGTGCAATGCTCAAGGGATTAGCGCGTAACCTCTAAGCAGCTAATCGCTAACTTTCAGATACTTCAAACCTCATAGCTATTTAGAAAAATAACGGGGAGACAAAAAGAGCCTCTTCGTTATTTTTTCAATTTGAGAAAGTTCTTTGACACTTATTGATGAGTTGTGTGTATTATTAATTACAGTAAGTTAAGAAGATACTAAGTATAGCCAGAAAGAATAAAAATATGATATCGTCATGAAAGCATATTTAACCTATCTCCGATACTGTACTTCATAACAACGGGAAGTGCTGCATCTTTATCATGACAGTTACAAAATGTACTCTACCAAAACTTGTTCTAGAAAGACGGGTTTATGAACCCAAATTTTTGATAAAAAAGTTAACTTAAGAGAAAATAGGCCAAGAAAACGGGGAAACAAAAGTGAGTCCTGGATTTGATTACGATTTAGTGATTATCGGCGCTGGTGTAGGTGGACATGGTGCTGCCTTACACGGTATCAGTTGCGGTCAGAAAACGGCAATTATTGAAGCTGGGGATATGGGAGGCACTTGTGTAAACAGGGGTTGTATCCCTTCTAAGGCATTGCTGGCGGCTTCAGGAAAAGTGAGAGAATTACGTAACGCTCATCACCTCAAGTCATTGGGAATACAAATTGGTAGTGTTGAGTTTGAACGAGAAGCGATCGCTAATCATGCTAACAATCTCGTCTCTAAAATTCAAGGAGACTTAACCAACAGTCTCAAACGCTTGGGAGTTGATATTATCCGGGGTTGGGGTAAGGTAGCAGGTACACAAAAAGTCACCATTGCCACAGATAAAGGTGAGAAAACCATCACCGCCCAAAATATCATCCTTTCCCCCGGTTCTGTCCCCTTTGTTCCCCCTGGAATTGAAGTAGACGGGAAAACAGTCTTTACCAGCGACCAAGGCGTTAAATTAGAAACTCTCCCCAAATGGGTGGCGATTATTGGTAGTGGTTACATTGGGTTAGAATTTTCTGATGTTTACTCAGCTTTGGGTTGTGAAATTACCTTAATTGAAGCCCTAAATGAGTTAATGCCGGGATTTGACCGGGATATTGCTAAACTGGCAGAACGGGTCTTAATTAACCCCCGCGATATTGAAACCAAAGTCGGTATTTACGCCAAAAAAGTCATACCGGGTTCACCAGTAATCATTGAATTGGCTAACTTTGAAACTAAAGAAGATTTAGAAGTTCTCGAAGTTGATGCTTGTTTAGTCGCTACAGGCCGTGTTCCCGCTACCCAAAATCTTGGTCTAGAATCCGTTGGTGTTGACCTTGACCGCCGTAATTTTATTCCTGTTAATGATAATATGGCCGTATTAGCCAACGGGGAAGTTGTCCCACACCTCTGGGCTATTGGTGATGCTACCGGGAAAATGATGTTAGCTCATGCGGCATCGGCTCAAGGTATCATTGCTGTAGAAAATATTATGGGTCGTCAGAAAACTGTTGACTATCGCAGCATTCCCGCCGCTGCCTTTACTCACCCAGAAATTAGTTATGTGGGCTTGACAGAAACCGCCGCCCATGCTTTGGGTTTAAATGAAGGTTTTGAAGTTGCCACCACCAAGAGTTATTTTAAAGGTAATTCTAAAGCATTGGCGGAAAATGATACTGACGGCATGACAAAGGTGATTTATCGCAAAGATACTGGCGAGGTTTTAGGTGTACATATCTTTGGTCCCCACGCCTCAGATTTAATTCACGAAGCCGCAGCCGCTGTTGCTAATCGTCAATCTATCCAAACTTTGGCCTACCTAGTTCACGCCCACCCTACCCTTTCAGAAGTCCTAGATGAAGCTTATAAACGGGCGTTAGTTAGTTAATCGTTAGTTAATTAATCGTTAGTCAGTTGTCAATTGTCAATTGAATAAATGGCGAAATCCAACTTCGAGAATTTGCAAGTTTACCAATTAGCAGAAAAACTAGCTGATGATATTTGGAACATTGTTCTTCATTGGGAGGAATTTCCTAAAGCAACAATTGGTAAGCAAATAGTACGTTCTGTTGATAGTATTGGCGCAAATATTGCAGAAGGTTTTGGTAGGTATAACTTTCAGGATAATCGCCGTTTCGTCAGAATAGCGAGAGGTTCTTTAAATGAAACTAGACATTGGTTAAGACGGGCTTATAAACGAAATCTGTTAACAAATTAAGAAGTAAATAGGCTTAAACCAATTATTGAAGAACTTTCTCCTAAGTTAAACCCTTATCTTAACTCCATTGGCAATCTTTCAGGAAAAAAATCTGACAACTGACAACTGACAACGGACAACTAACAAGTAACAACTAACAAGTAACAACTGACAAGTAACAACCAACAACTGACAAGTAACAACCAACTAATATGCAAATTCGTCGTCGTTCACCTAGCCCCGTTATCAATATTTCTATAATCCAATATAAATCCGCTATAGAGGGTGCAGCACCAAATAATATTTTAGAAGAAATTGTTTGGTATAAAGAAACAGAAGTTGAAAAAATGCGGGAAAAGCTCCCTTTACGGGAATTGCAAACACAAGCCCTAGCTGCACCACCAACTCGTGATTTTGTCGCTGCTTTGCGTTATGGTAAAACTAATCCCGCTTTAATCGCCGAAATCAAAAAGGCTTCTCCGAGTAAAGGAGTATTGAGGACAGATTTTGACCCAGTAGCTATTGCTCAATCTTATCAAATAGGTGGCGCTAGTTGTCTTTCGGTGCTGACAGATGTTAAATTTTTCCAAGGTAGTTTTGAAAATCTGTCTTTAGTCCGTTCTACAGTGGATTTACCCCTACTATGTAAGGATTTTATTATCTATCCCTACCAAATGTATTGGGCGAGAATTAATGGCGCAGATGCAGTTTTATTAATAGCAGCAATTCTCAATGATCAAGATATACAATACTTTATTAAAATTGCTAATAACTTGAAAATGGCAGCTTTAATAGAAGTGCATAATTTAGAAGAATTAGATCGGGTTTTAGCTTTAGATGGTGTTTCTTTAATCGGAATTAATAATCGTAATTTAGAGGATTTTACTGTTGATTTACAAACAACTTCTGAATTAATGACAGCTAGAGGTGAGCAATTACAAGCAAAAAATATTCTGGTCGTCAGTGAATCAGGATTGCATCATCCAGAGGATTTAAATGTAGTTAAAACAGCAGGTGTATCCGCTGTACTAATTGGTGAATCATTAGTGAAACAACCAGATCCTCAAGTAGCAATTGTGAATCTGTTTGCTTAATTACAGACCATGATCTGCAATTATTTATTTTCTGTGTAACAACTAGTTAAGGATTAGCTAAACTTTGACTAAAAGAAAATTAAAAAATCCCTAAATTGCAACTTCACAATAAACTACATGGAGCCAATTCCTTTACCCTCTCCTATCCATTACGAACTGATACTTCAACTTTTGGAAAAGCAAACCATGACTTCTTTAGGTCAAAATCAAGACCTTCGCAATCAAGTCAATCAACTGATTATTACCATGCGAAAAGCTGCATCCCAACAAAAACGGTTAGAAGAAATTTTTCAGTCTTCCTCTATGGTGATTGATCACCGTTGGTCTATCAATCATTTTGCAGATAAAGTTGATTGCTCCTGAAGGTTTTTAACTACTATCCCTATAAAAGGATTCTAGTAGATTTTTTTTGTGTTTTTATCCCCTTTAAGGGTTAATTTGGATCGTATTGAAATTTTCAACTAGGACATAACACACAGATGGATAATAAATTGATGCTGATGATTCCAGGACCGACTCCAGTTCCAGAAGCAGCTTTACTAGCATTAGCCAAACACCCCATTGGCCACCGTAGCGGTGAATTTAGTAGTATGATGGGGGAGGTGACAGAAAACCTTAAATGGCTACATCAAACTACAAGTGATGTATTAATGTTAAATGTCAGTGGTACTGGTGCTGTAGAAGCGGGGATAATTAATTTCCTTTCCCCAGGCGATCGCATTTTAGTTGGTTCTAATGGTAAATTTGGTGAACGTTGGGTAGAAGTCGGTCAAGCTTTTGGTTTAAATGTGGAAACTGTCAGCGCAGAATGGGGACAACCTTTAGACCCAGACCAATTTGCAGCTAAACTACAAGCAGACACCAACAAGGAAATTAAAGCTGTAATTATTACCCACAGTGAAACCTCCACCGGGGTGATTAATGATTTAGAAACTATTAACCGCCACGTTAAAGAACATGGACAGGCCCTAATTATTGTTGATGCTGTCACCAGTTTAGGCGCTTACAACGTACCTGTAGACGCTTGGGGTTTAGATGTAGTCGCTTCCGGCTCTCAAAAAGGTTATATGATTCCTCCTGGTTTAGGATTTGTTTCCGTCAGTCCCAAAGCCTGGGAAGCTTACAAAACCGCAAAATTACCTAAATATTATTTAGATTTAGGTAAATATCGCAAAGCCACCGCCAAAAATACCACCCCCTTTACTCCCCCGGTTAACTTAATAGTAGCCCTACACACCACCCTGGGAATGATGAAAAAGGAAGGATTGGAATCCATCTTTACCCGTCATGAACGCCAAAAAAATGCCACCCGTGCGGCTATAAAAGCCTTAAATTTATCTTTGTTTGCGGCCGACGAATGTGCTAGTCCGGCCATTACCGCTGTAGCCACTCCAGGCATCGAAAGCGATAAAATTCGCTCTTTGATGAAAAAACGGTTTGATATCGCTCTAGCAGGTGGACAAGACCATCTGAGTAATAAAATTTTCCGCATTGGTCACTTGGGTTTTGTCAGCGATCGTGATATCCTTAGCTGTATCGCTTCCCTAGAGGTTGTCCTCCCGCAAGTTGGTCATGAAAACTTCACCCCCGGTGCCGGTATAGCAGCAGCAGCGCAAGTTTTTGGTCAATAGTCATTAGGCTGGTACTGGTACTGGGTAATGGGTAATGGGTAATGGGTAATGGGTAATGGGTAATGGGTAATGGGTAATGGGTAATGGGTAATGGGTAATGGGTAATGGGTAATGGGTAATGGGTAATGGGTAATGGGTAATGGGTAATTGTTCTCTCTGAACTGTTACCTTTCACCTGTTACCTGTGACCTCTTCCTTATGCTGTTTCCAGCCAATCATAAATTTGTTCTAACTGTTCTAGAGTAATTAAACCATATTGCCAAAGAGTCATTGTTAAAGAACCAGGATCTTGATCACGGTTACGCAATGCTACAGCCAGGGAAGCAGAGGAAATTGCTAAATCTTCCTGGAGAAAATTAATCAGCCGAGAATATCTTGATATTACCATTTGTATCTCACATGGGGGAAATGTATAATTATAGATTGTTTATCTATTTTGCGGGTATTATGTAGCCAGTATTTTATTTGTCACCCTGCTGCAAGTAGATCAACATTGTTAGGTTATATAGAAGGAAAATATTGCATTCTTCTCCATAACCATTTTTTAAAGTTTTATATCAAAAGAGAGATTTTTGCTACTTATATCTAATGTGGTAATTTTAACTAGGAAAACCTAAAATTTGATCTTATTTAGGCTAATGCTAATCCACAAACTGACACGGTAGAACTTACCGCCATTTCCGAATAATCCGGGACAAAAATCCCTTCAAACCATCGTTCTATCTTTTTTACTGCATTTAAGTCTCCGTCTTCTGTGTGTCCACACTCAGGACATAGATAAATGCGGTTTTCTAATGGCATTTTGCCAGGATGATTGCCGCGATTATAACATATCTGTGAACTAACAGTAATTTACATTCACGTCCTGCATGGTGATAGAGTAATGGAGGTATAAAATTGGAAAATTAAAAATCTCTTTTCCTTTGCGCCTTGGTGCGAAACATAACTCATAGGTCATTATGTAACGCCAGAAACGCTATAATCAGCAATTAAATACTGTTTACTGAGAGGTTCCAGGACTAACGAAATCAATTTTGATATGATCTCCTCTTTTTAATTTTAATTCTGCTGCTCGTCCTGACCTGAGTTCAATTACTTGATTGATAGGTACAGGAGGACCATAAGTAGGACAAGGCTCTCCATTACAAGGAGGAGCAGATTTTTGTATATACTCAACTACACCTTTTTTGATAAAGACCATATCTAAAGCCACGGGGACATTTTTCATCCAAAATCTTACTGGTTGTGATGACGGAAAAACAAACAGCATTCCTCGGTTATCTGCTAAAGTTGGTCTATACATTAAACCCATCATTTGCTGTTCCGGTGTTTCTGCTACTTCCAACTCAATTTTTACATCTTTAGGGAAAGTCGCAATTGCTGAAATTGGCAGATTTTGACCAGCATTTACTGGTATTTGGGCTTGAGATTCTGATATCACAGGAGGAGATTTAGCTGTGGTGGGTGGTGAACAGCCCGTTAGTAAAATACTAAGTAATACTGAAAATAAACTGAGCCAATGAATCATAATTGATATACGGAAGAGGGAATGGGTAATTAGTAATTAATTATTGACAGTTGACAATTAGTTTATTTACTGCAATTTAGATTCTAACTATCCTACTTAATTTCTGCCAAATCGCCCACAAATTTAGATTTTATTTGTGATTATTTCTCGGTTTATGGATTTTAGGAGTCTCTGAGTACGTAACCTACACCGCGTACAGTTTGAATCAGGCGTTTTTTACCCTCTTCTTCAATTTTGAGGCGAAGATAACGAATATAGACCTCAATCACATTAGATTCACCCATAAAGTCGTAACCCCAAACATTCTCTAAAATTTGTTCGCGGCTTAATACTTCGCGGGGATGTTCCATTAAGAACTTTAATAGTTCAAATTCCTTCATGGTTAAGTCAATAGCTTTGCTATTGTAAATAGCGCGACGCGTTCCTATATCCAAAACCAAATCTCCAAAGCGCAATTGCTCTATATTCTCAAGATCCGGTTTAAGATACAGATGAATCAGCTTGAGAAAATCTTCCGAACGGTAAGGCTTCAGAATATAATCATTAGCACCAGCGTCTAAACAAGCTATCCGATCATCTATTGTATCTCTGGCCATTAAAATCAGTACAGGAGAACGATTACCCATATTTCTGAGATTTTTACATAAAGATAATCCAGATTCTCCAATCAGCATCCGGTCTATAACAATTAAAGCTGGTTGGTTAAGGCTTTGACCGCCACAGGTATCGCCGCAGTATTCTAATCCATTGACTGCATCATGAGTTACAATTGCATCATAACCAGCTTCTTGTAAATCAAAAGCTAACTGATTAGCTAGAGTTTCATCTGGTTCAATCACCAAAACAAAAACAGAGGAATTGTGAATAGCTATCATTTGCTGGGAATTGTTAATCAATATGAGTTATAAGCTGTTACTGTGCTACTGGCATTTCACACAATACTAACTCAAGTTACCAATTTTCTGGTGACATCTCTAGAGAAAGTTTCCCAACGCAATTAAAACAATAATAATTTTAGTGAAGTGCTGTCATACATATAGATGTTTTGTAAATAGAGAGACTAGACAAGCACTACAAAATCTTTTACAGTGCATTTTGGGTTGATAGATAATCCTGTCATTAAAAGAGCGATCGCAGTATGTAAATTTTATCAAACCAATTCGTTTTACTAAACACGCTTTATTGCAATGCTTAGAGCGTGGTACAAATGAGATAGAAGTCACTGAAGCAATTCTTAATGGTAGTCACAAGCAAGCCAAACAAGGCAGACTTGAATATCGTTACGACTTTCAGTTTAATGGAGAATGGCAAGGGCGCTCCTATTCTATTAAACGAGTTTCACCAATTATTGCCGAAAGTGAGATGGAGATTGTAGTAATTACTGTATATACATTTTATTTTTGAGGAAAGTAATGCTATGAAAATTAGTTATGATCAAGAAACTGATTCACTTTATATTCGCCTAGTTGATGGAGATCATGAATGTCGTACTTTACGATTAAGTGATGAAATAGCACTAAACATTGGTGCTGGTGAAGTTTTAGTTGGTGTGGAAATTCTTGATGCCAAAGAGGTGCTTGGATCGGGTCAATTACCGGAAATTGTTCTAGAGAATATCCCATTTCAGATTGTATCAACGGCAGCTTGCAACCAGAGGAACTAGATTCCCGACTTCTCAAAGAAGTCGGGGATCTGAATACTAGGATCGCCCAAAATCATCCTCTTATCGAAAAGAGCGATGGCAGTGATATCGCCATAACCGAAGTATATTGAGTTTGGAAATAATTATTAGACTACAATTATCTGAGCAAACTTGCGATTTTCAGGTTTAGGTTTAACTGTAATCTCTACATCACTACCTAACTTGTTTAGATAGTCCATCAACCTATCAGTTGAGAAGCCACTTAATCTACCTCTAATTAGTAGAGAAACTTTTGGTTGATCTATGCCTAGAATTTCGGCTGCTTGAACTTGTGTTAAATTTAGATTAGTAATGATTTCACTGATTTTACGGACTAACTCAGCTTTCAATAATCTTTCTTCAGGATTAGATAAACCTAAGTCAGCAAATACATTTCCGCTACTAACCTCAACTTGATTTTCTTCTGGCATTTTTTTACTCCATTTTTTCGGTAGTTTGTTGTAAATAATTTTCTTGAGCGATTTTCAATCTTTTTTTAACTAATTCTATATCTTGTTTTGGTGTAGCAATACCATGTTTTGATTTCTTTTGAAAGGAATGTAGTAAGTAGATAACACCCTCAAATTTAACAGTATAAATTGCCCTATATGTATCCCCATCCAAATCATCTACAATTTCTAAAACACCTGCTCCAGAGAACCCGCGTAGAGGTTTTGCATCAGGGTGTTTTTGTCCATGTTGTGCCAAATCAAGAGCGTAACCCATGACATCCTGTACATCTTCAGGAAACTTCTTTAAATCATTAAGGGCGCTTGCAATCCATCTGAGAGGCTTTTCTTGTTTTTCATTCATGTAATGTTAAGTATGCTAAAACTAGCATATTATGTCAATAAGTAATTATATGGTATTAAATATAATTTTGTTAAAATAGATACCCGACTCCTCTAAGAAGTCAGAGATCTGAATACTAAGATAGGATCGCCCATAATCATCATGTTATGAAAAAGCGATCGCAAACCGCAACATAGGAATCGCCTAAAATCATCCTCTTATCAAAAGAGCTTATTAATTTTATTAACAGTTTGGGAGAGCCTTAATCAGTTAGCTCAAAAGAGTTATCATCTTCAGTTGTAACTGGAATTGAACGAAATCCCGCCATACCACGATTAGTAACTCTGCAGCGATTAGGATTCTCAGAATCTCCAATTCGATAATTCTTTTGTTGTTGATAATAAATTATACATCTTAAACTTGAACCTGTAGTAATTTCACCTCCAGAAACAGTTTGTGCATGAATGAGCATCTTTTTATTACTAACTGATCAATAATAAACTGTAGCGCAGTTATTAGAGTCTATTAAAAACCAACCTTCAGTAAACCATCGATTATCTTGTTTGTAAGAAACAGCAGTACAAGCGGTTTCACTGCCTTGATTACACACTTTAAAATCAGCTTTTGCTTCTTGAGATTTAGCTAATAAAAATCCCACAGCTAAAAGCGGGATGGTGAACACAGAAAGCAACTTACTCATGATGAATTCTCCCTAGAAATAATCAAAAATCAAATTTGCACAAAAAGAGTTATTGTGTATAGCGGTGTATAGCGATCGCTACTCCAGAGTTATGTTGAGTTAGTGCTATTCCTGCGGAGCGCAACGCTTACGCTCTTTAAAATTAACCTTTCACCGATAGTATTTTTACTCACAAAAAAAATCAATGTGTATCCCCGCAGATAAATGTACTTTAGTAATAGCAAATGATGGAGCTATTTTAGCATCTACTTATAGACCCAAAAAAGGCGGCTATGGTACTAAAATCATGGATACTATAGCCAACGAACTTCTAGATGGTGTATGGGAAATATCAGTTTTACCGAATGGAGAAGTGCGAGTTACACTAAGTTGGCATTTACCTAACTGAACAACTGACAACTAAGGCAATTCTACAGAAGAAGGTTTAGCAATATGTGGTAAACCCCAACCTAGTTTTTCCCGGAGAACACGGAAAAATTCCGGTGACTGGAGACGAATAAACCGGGCGCTATAGGGCGATCGCTCTAAATATACCCGATCTTCTGCTAAAATATAACATCCACCATTACCATCTACCACCATCACCAATCGGGGAATATTCACCGGATAGATATTAATCGGTTCATGATCGGGAAATACCAAAGCCCTAGAAGCTAAGGAATGGGGACAAATGGGTACTAATTGTAAAACGGGGACACCAGGAGTAATTACTGGCCCCCCCGCGCTTAATGAATAAGCTGTAGAACCTGTGGGAGTAGAAACAATAATACCATCTGCCGCAATATCCACTGGAGAATGTCGCCCCACTGCTATTTCAAAATGGCACATACAAGTTAGAGGTTCTCGATGTAACACCATTTCATTTAAGCAGAGAGCTTCCCATGTCACCGTATCTCCCCGGAGAACTTTGACGGTGAGCATGACCCTATCTTCAACTTCATATTTATCAGCCATTACCTGTTCTATGGCTTCAGGCAACTGGTTGAGATAAGTTTCCGTCAAAAATCCCATGTGACCCGTATTGACCGTCAACATGGGGATACCAGAGGGGGCGACTAAGCGAGATGCTGCTAACACCGTACCATCTCCCCCCAACACCACTGCAAATTTCATATCTGAGTCAAAGCCAGGGGGCGTAAGACCTTCGATAGGTGTGTGAAAGACAAGGCTATCCGGTTGGGAATAACCCAATATACCACCGATACTCGCAGTGATGTAAACATCCCAACCAGCAGCGGTGAGCTTGTCTTTTAGTTGAATAGCGACACTACTCGCTATCGGTTTCACGTCGTTATAGATAATGCCTGCTTTCGGCACACTCAAATATCCAAGTTTAAGGGATGCTTTTTCTGTATCTAATGGTTACACATTTTTGACCAATATAACCATTAGTCTCACATTTGTTGAAAAAGTCTTTTTGTTAGGGATAGAAATCAGGAAGAACTCCAAAATCCAAAATCCAATTTATTGACTATTGGCCTTGGAAGATTGTTTAAAAGGAGTCTTTTGGCTTTTGAGCTTTTTGACCTTAGCTTTTTCGTAATCTAACTCTTTTAGCTTCTTCATAATCCGGCTGAAGTATTCTTGTAAGTAAACTTCCAGGGTGGTTGTTTGTTCTTTGTCCAACCCAAAGACAGTATATACTTCCTCCATATTTTCTGCATTTAAAGCTTTACCACTGGCTAAAACCTCTGTAAAAGCCAATCTATCTGCAACATTCCATCCCCATTGAAAAAAGCGGAGGAAATTTTGGACAGTCCGTAGTAAAGCCAGGGGCATTCGTGTAACTTTTGCGTCTCTATCAGATAAGTTTTCACAAAGATCAATAATTTCCTCAGCACCCCAAGCCCGAGTTCCCACCACAGGGAAAGACTGCTTTTCCGTTTCTGGCACACTCAAAGCACGAATAGCGAATTTAGCAATATCCTGGGTATCCATGTAGGCGATTTGTGAAGACTTACCTGTTACCCATACAGGTTGTTTTTCCAAAATAGGTATACCATATTGACCAATTAAACCTTGCATAAAACCAGCTAGACGTAAAATTGTATAGTTTAAGCCAGATTCTGCCAAAAACACTTCGGTACAGCGTTTAATTTCCATCAGCGGAACATTGGGGTATTGATCAGCATCTAAAATCGAAAAAAAGATAAACCTTTCCACACCCGCAACTTTAGCAGCTTTAATTAAAGCTACTTTCCCATCCCAGTCTACCTCCTTAATAGTCAGAGAATCCGTGGCACGAGATGTGGCGGCATCAATAACTGCGGTTACACCAGTCAAGGCTTCTGCAAGGGTTTGAGGATTACATAAGTTTCCGCGTACCAGTTCAGCGCCCCATTCCTTGAGAAAAGCTGCTTTTTTAGGACTGCGAACTAAACAGCGGACTTTGTATCCTTCATCAATTGCGCGACGGGCTACTTGTCTTCCCAATGTGCCAGTTGCACCGACTATTAATAATGTCATGGGGTTGGTTATATATTTTAATGTTTATGAAAAGAATCTTAACAGAATTAGCTCTCTAAATAAAACTTTACAAATTTTTCAGCAAACTCGATTTAGGATTTACACGGGTGTCACAAAAACCTATCACGTATTATCTGTAGTCAGGGCTTTAGCCCTGATTTTGCTTATAGTTTCTCTATGAGAGGACTAAAGTCCTCACTACCAAATATTTAGGCATTAATTCGGAGGCATTTTTCGGGACTGGTGCAAAATGTAAATATACTCAAATTCAAGTTTTTACATACTTACATAAGAATTTTTCCAGTCCTTCGACGCTGAGACGAGGAGAGGGACGAGGTATGGCTTGTTCCTTACCATCATCAGTGACAAAATAGAGTACAGGTATTTCATATTGAAACATCGCAAACCAATTTTTATCAGTGGTAATATCCCGAATTTCTAGCTCAAAACTGAGAGTTTTGATTTGGGCTAATTTTTCCTGCAATCCTTCACAAAGGTGACAACCGGGCTTGCTGTAGAGAATTAATCGCATAAAATCATACTTAGAGAACTATCTAACATCCACTCAGATCCCCGAATTTTTTAATAGGTCAGGAATCGCCAGGAGATAACCTGTATTCTGACCATAATCCACTATAATGGCTAATAACGTCAGAATTAGGATCTCCGAAATATGGCTAATCCTTTCTTCGCCAATATACCAGTTCCTCCAGAATATTTTATCGGTCGCACATCTGAAATCACAGCCGCTTTTGACATAATTCATGCTCGCAGTCATTTAGCTATTTGGGGTGGTCCAGGAATGGGGAAAACTTCTTACTTAGACAAAGTTGCTTGTCCCCAAACCTGGAAAGAATATGGACTAGATTCATCTCCCGCTGTAATTGTATTATTCAGTTGTCAGAGTTTACACCCCTTTACTCCGGGTAAGTTTTGGGCAGAAATTTTGACGATTATGGATGATAAATTAGAAAATGAGCCAGAACTACAAGCAGAAATTAGAAACTTAAGAGGGAATAATATTACAAATGATACTCTACGTCAAGCTATAACAAAGTTAGGTAGAAAAAATAAATTCCTGGTTTTGTTGGTAGATGACTTTGACGCGGCCTTAGAAACCAATGGGGAATATACGGAATCTGATAGAGAAACATTTTTAGCTCAATGTCGTAGTTTAGCCGTTCATGGTGCTAACAGGAAACTTACCATGATTGTCACCTCACTTCAGCGCCTCAATGAAATTGGTCCACCACTGCGGCCAAATGCTTCCCCTTGGTATAATCACTATATGTATCAATCTTTGAAAAAATTTGATTACCAGGAAACAGAGCAATTATTATCAATATCAGTATTTCCACCAGAATTAAGAACTGGAATTAGAAATATTACTGGTAGTCACCCGACTTTAATACAAATTGCCGGTTTTTTACTAAACATAGCAAGACAACAAGGAGAAGAAGTTGATATCAATAAATTTAATAGTGATTTTGAAAGGGATACTAAACAGATTTTTGAAACAGTTTGGAAAAGATGTAATGACCAACAAAAAACCTTGTTAATGCTGATTGTTTTGTTAGATCTAGACGGTCATTTAGAGCAGAAAGACTTTGATTTAAAAGGTATGGGTCGCATTTTGAATCAAAATGAACGCAGTTTAACTGAATTAGAAGAACAGGGGGTAATTGTTTCGGAAATCAGGCCAAAACCAAAATTACCAAAAGAACAGGAAAAGATATATTTATTCACTTCTTCAATTATGAAAAAGTGGGTAATTCAGGAGATTTGGAATACAAAAGCTAGTGAAATCAGAAAACGCGAGAGAGTATTTCTTAATCTGATGAGTCATGGACAAGTTGAGGAGATGAAAAAAGCAATTACTTGGTCAGGTCAGCATCAAGATACGGTTGTATCCCTCCTTAAATTTGGTCGTGAGATATTATTTGGATAGGACTTATCTAAATCTCAAAAAATCTCAGGTGCGTTACGCTGAGGCTAACATACCCTACTGCTTATCCAAATCTCATAAAATTTCAGGTGCGTTACGCTGAGGCTAACACACCCTACTGCTGTAAAATACAAAGTAGGGGTAATTCATGAATTACCCGTACACAAAAATAAACCAAAATAAACCAAAATAAACCAAAATAAACCAAAATAAAATTTTCAGTAATATATTGCGTAAATTATACAGAAAATGGATAATATCAATATCCCATTTTTATTTAAAACCAAGTGTATAATCGGTGAGGAGTACAAATAATATGATTAATCCACAACAGCAGAGAAATCCTTACATTATAGGTTCTGTTATTGACAAACCAGACCAATTTTTTGGTAGACAAAGTTTATTTGAGTTTATTAAAGATACTTTAGAACAAAATACTCCACTAATTCTCTTATATGGTCAAAGACGGATTGGTAAATCCTCTGTACTCAAACAAATTCCTCAAAAGATCAGTGAGGATCAATTTGTTTTTATTGATTTTGATCTCCAGGTTTTTGTCGGTGATAATCGGAAACATCCCATCAATCAAATTCTACACTATCTAGCACAGAGAATTGGAGAAGAAATAGGAAATAGTCTTACTCCTACAGCAGAAGATATAGAAGATGATCCTACAATTTTCCATGAGGATTTTTTAACTCAAATATACAATATATTAGGTGAAAAAAAGCTAGTTTTATTGTTAGATGAGTTCGATGTTTTAAGTGAAGAAAATAACGAAGGTAATGTAGAATTTTTCAGATTAATCAATAACTGGTTGTCAAAATGGACAGAACGATTATTTATTATTCCCGTAGTGGGACGACATCTTAAAGAACTACCACATCTACTTTCTTTGCTGGGTGGATCACCCTATAAAGAAATCAGTTTTCTGGACAAAGATAGTGCTGTAATGCTTATTACCAGACCTGCTCGAGGAGTTGTTACCTATCAGCCAAATGCAATAGAAGAGATATTGAGTTTATCAGCAGGTCATCCTTATTTCACTCAATTAATTTGCCATGAGCTTTTCAATTTAGCGCGGGAACGTCAGATATGGACAATAAATGCAGAAGATGTTAAAACTATCATAGATAAAGCAATTGAAACAGGGGAACCTGGTTTAGCATGGTTTTGGAATGGTTTATATCCTCAAGCAAAAGTTGTTTTTTCAGCAGCAGCAGAAGCCCAACATAGAGAAGAGCAAGATGACCAAGTTTCCTATAGCCCCAAGCTACTACTAAGGAATTATGGCATATTAACAGATTCCTTAACTCAGGTAGCCAAAGAAATGGCTGACTATGGTTTTTTAAATGAGTTCAAAAGAGTCAAAATTGAGTTAGTCCGGCTTTGGTTATTGCAGAAACATCAGCTAAAAGATGAGATTAGTAATTTAGCAGAAGTTAATCAGCAAGACGTTGAGAATCTTTGTTCGGTAGCACAAAATCAACCGCAAATAGCATTACAACTTTATGAAGAAGCATTAGGAATTAATCCTAATAATTTTCAAACTGTAACCTCTCTGGCGAAAGAATATTTACAGGTAGAAAAATTCGACCAAGCTTTTGAACTTTACAGTCGAGCTTACAAATTTTACTCTATTAATGATCAACAGGAAAGGGTCTTACAACCTGTATTTGATCTAGTTACAGAATATTCCCAAGCAAGCAATTTAGATAAAGCTTTAGAACTGTATGCACAAGCCCGTAAAATTGCTCCAGAAGAGAGAAAAGACGGTTTTATACAAACATTAGAACAATACGCACATAACCTGACCATTAATGAAGACTTTGCTCGCGCCAGAAAACAGTATGAGCAAGTTTTACAAATTGATCCCAATAGACAATTATCTCAGGATAGGTTGGAGGAAATTAGGGCTTTTGAATCTAAGTTAAAAGGTGTAGAAAACCTAAACTCACAACCACAAATCATAGCAAATCAAACTACAGTATTAAAAGGTGTAGAAACCCTAAGCTCACAACCACAAATCATAGCAAATCAAACTACAGTAAAACCGAACCCATTCACAACAGTAAAACCGAACCCATTCACACAAATCATGAAAAGGCCTGTTACATTTGTTGCATTAGCTACGGTTGTATCTGTTTTCGGTTTTGGTATTTATCAGCAGCTTTCTAGAACCTGTCCACCAGGTGAAAAGAAAGAATTAGGTGTTTTTTGTGTGGTAGATAATAGCAAAATTAGCCGAGGTGAAAGAACATTATTTCCTAATAATAATAATCCCTCCCGTGACCAAGGTATTGCAGCTTTCAAAAATGGTAATTATCAAGCAGCGGCTAAGTTATTTCAACAGTCCATAGAAGCAAAGCAAAAGGATCCAGAACTAGTAATTTACTATAATAATGCCCGTGCTCGTCAACAGGGTTCTCCCTTTACATTGGCTGTCGTTGTACCCATAGTTCAAGGTACTCAGATAAACGACGCTCAAGAAATCTTACGTGGTGTGGCACAAGCTCAAAACCAATTTAACGATAATCAAGGTTTAAATAATAGGTTTCTTGAAATTGTCATTGCTAACGATGATAACAAGGAATCAACGCAACAATTAGCACAACAATTGGTTAAAGATAATTCCATATTAGGTGTAATTGGACATAATTCTAGTGATGCTACACAAGCAGCATTACCGGAATATGAAAAAGCTGGTTTAGCAATTATTTCTCCCACCGCGACTAGTGTTTTCCTCAAAAGATCTGTTTTCTTTAGAACAGTTATTTCTGATGCAAGTGCTGGAAAAAAACTAGCCGAATACACTTTCAATAATTTGAAATTAAAAAGGGCAGTCATTTTTGCTAATCCTAACAGCCCTTATAGTAATAGTATCAGAGAAGTATTTACTAATCGCTTTGAAAAATTAGGCGGTGAGGTGGTTCGTAAACCCCTAATTGATTTAACTGATATCAATTTTGATGCGAGGAGAGAAATTTCTGCCACTGTCTATAGTAGAGATAAATTTGCACAAGCTGCTATGTTGTTTCCAGATACACAAAGCACTCCTACTGCCATCAATATTGCTAAAGAAATTACCCGTAGGAATGCCAGACTCAAGGATAACCCCCAAGACGGACGAGTAAAAGAGTTAAAAATGTTAGGTGGAGACAGTCTTTATAGCGATAAAACCTCAAAGAATGTAGAGGGTTTAATTGTTGCTACACCCTGGTTTAGAGAATCATCTCCAGCAAGACCATTTGCTGAAAGGTCTGAGCAAGAATGGGGTGGAGGTATTAGTTGGCGCACTGCAACTAGCTTTGATGCTACCCAGGCATTTATCAAAGCTCTATCTAACAATGTCACACGAACTAATTTGTTAGAAAAATTACCAAGTATCAAACTTGATAGGAATGAAACATCAGGTTATCAACTCAAGTTTACAGAAGAAAGAGAACGCGAAGGGCAATCTATTCTTGTTCAAGTTAAAGATGGTAAATTTGTTCCCATTGAATTGAATGGGTTATAATAGGAGATTAGATGTATGATTAGAGCATGATTACTTCCAACCTTCACAGAAACCCATACATTATCGGTCGTCCCATTGGCTACCGAGAGTCCCTGTTTGGCCGAAAAAGTATATTTCAGCTTATTCAAAAGAATCTTCAACAGTCTCAAAAATTACTATTGTTATACGGACAAAGACGTATTGGTAAATCATCTATTATCCTTAGTATTCCCCAACAATTGGCGGAAGTGAATGGGTTTGTTTTTGTTACCTTTGATTTATCATTTTACAGTCAGCAGCCCTGGAGTAGTATTTTAGCAGCACTAGCTCAAGCAATCGTAGATAATTTAGAGCTAGAAACTAGCATATCACCACCCACAACCACAGAATTAGAATTAGAAATTAATATCTTTGAACGTCAGTTCTTACCCCAAGTTTATCAACAATTAGAAAACAAAAATTTAGTTTTACTGCTCGATGAATTTGATGCTTTAATTGGTCAAGATTTAGAATCATCGGCCATAGAAACATTTACAAAAAAGATTTTCCGCCGATTATCTGATATCACTAAAAGAAATAATAAATTATTTATAGTTATATCCATAGGAGAACATTTAGCAAGTACACTTAATATCCTGAAAATATTTGAAGATGTACCTAAGATAAAAATTGGGTTATTGGATAAAGATAGTACGAAGGAATTAATTACGAAACCAGCCCAAGGTGTACTTGAATATGAAGAAGAAGCTATCAAAGCGATTTTCAATCTATCCGCAGGACATCCATATTGTACACAAATAATATGCTTTGCTATTTTCAGCAGAGCGCGAGAAAAGAATAGTTTTAAAATTACTAGTGCAGACGTAGAAAGAATTGTAGATACAGCGATTGAAATCGGTGAAGCTGGTTTATCCTGGTTTTGGTATGCTTTTTCCATTCCCGAACAAGTCGTTTTTTCCGCAATTGCACAAGCTCAAGAAACTGGAAAAAACTACTTAAAATTACTAGAAATTCAGGGAATTGACGCAAAAAATCAACTGATTAATCAAGCGCGAAAACAACTGGTAGACAATGGTTTTTTAGATGCAACCGGAGAGAAAATCAAAGTAGAATTGGTGCGTCGCTGGATTATAAAACGTTATCCTCTGCAAGATCAAATCGGTCAATTCCATGAATTTGAGCAAAAAAAAATTCCTAACCAGAAAGAGATGATCCAACTACCAGAGATAGTTGAGAATAATCACATAAGCAACATGAACATATATGGTGATTCAGATTCTTCATATTTCCTAAAACCTACCATATCTTCTGCGTCGTCAATAACAGCTAATAGCAATAGTTATACTAATATTTCTGCAAATACTTCCGCAAAACGACCGATAATGGTTTTAACAGCAGTTGCAACTACCATGACAATTGCGGCTAGTATTTTCGTAGCTAGTTTAAGTTTACGTTCTAATTCCCTTTATACACCCTCTTATGCACCGGATAATAATACAATTAGTCAAGGTGATAAAACATTATTTTCTAATATTAATAATCGCTTTCGTGACCAGGGTATTGCAGCCTTTAAAAATGGTAATTATCAAGAAGCAGCTAATTTATTTCAACAAGCTGTCAAAGCAAATCCCTACGACCCAGAAGTATTAATTTACTACAATAACGCTCGCGCTAGTCAAAATAGTTCTTCCGTGAGTTTAGCAGTGGTTGTACCTATAGACAGCAAAACTAATAATGATAATGCTCAAGAAATATTACGTGGTGTAGCTCAAGCACAAAATCAATTTAATGATAATCAAGGCTCAAACGGGTTATTATTGAAAGTTGTCATTGTTAATGATAGTAATAACCCAGAGGAAGCAAAACAAGTAGTCCAGGAAATAGTCAAAGATAATTCTATATTAGGAGTAATTGGACATAATTCTAGCGATGTTACTAAAGCTGTAATACCAGCATATAAAAAAGCTGGTTTAGCAATTATTTCCTCTACTGCTACTAGTAATTTATTAAAAAGCTCAGTTTTCTTTAGAGTAGTTGATTCTGATGAAATTGCTGGAAAAAAATTAGCTCAATATACTAATAGTCTAGGGTTTAAAAAAGTCGTGATTTTTAATAATCCTAACAGCCCCTATAGCAAGAGTATCACAGAGGCATTTACAGATGAATTTGAAAAAATGGGTGGTAAGGTAGTTCATACAATTGATTTAAGTGACAAAGAATTTGATCCAAGAGAAGAAGTTAATTTCAATAAATTTAAAGCGGAAGCTGCTATCTTATTTCCAGATACAGAACACACTAATACTACAATTGAGATTGCTAAAGCGAACAAAGATGATAATTCACCTTTAAGTTTATTAGGTGGACACACTCTTTATAGCAATGATACCTTAATCAAAGGTGGAAAGGCTGTAGAAGGAATGATTTTATCAGTTCCTTGGTTTAGAGAAACTTCACCAGCAAGGGCTTTTGCTGAAAAATATGGAAAAAAATGGGGCGGAGGTATTAGTTGGCGGACTGCAACCAGTTTTGATGCGACCCAGGCTTTTATTCAAGCTTTATCAAAAGATAATACCCAAGATAATAACCGGGCTAAGGTATTAGAAAGATTGAAAAATGTTGACCTTAACAATAAAGAAACATCAGGTTATCCACTCCAGTTCACCAAAGAAAGAGAGCGTCAAGGACAGTCTGTACTTATAGAGGTTAAGGACGGGAAATTTACTATGATTCCATAGGACTTAGGTAAAATAGATATTCGTTACCAAAATTGTAACCGTTGAGGATTGATCAAATTGGACATGAGATAGTGAACAAATAGTACATTATCAACGTCTGACTAGATAAAGACGCAAAAATCAAAGCACAATGGAGGTAAAACATGAACCATAAGAAAATCAATCCTATCAAAAGCAATTTTTTACAACGACGCTATGGCGTAAGTTTAGGAAGACGGTATGTTTTGGCGGCCGCTGGTGTGATGTTGTTAAGTGTATTTAGTTACTCCTCGGCTAACATAAGAAATTGAACCCTTCTCACCTTGATTTTTGCGTCTTTGCGTTTTTGGGTGAAACCTATTCATATCTTTGATCAACAACAGCGATAAAATAAGTTAACCTACTATTTTCGCAAATTTTGCTGGTGTTATGGGTGTAGCTATTACGGACTAGTAAAAGATTTTTCTGTATCAAGATTCATAACTGGGGGACGAATGGCGCTGATAATGCTTTTAATGACCACAGCACAGGGAACTGCGAGAATTACCCCCAAGAGTCCGCCAATTCTCGCTCCAGTCAAGACAGAAATTAAAATCCAAACGGGATTTAAACCAGTAAAACTACCTAAAATCCGCGGTGCGATCAGATTTTCTAGGATTTGCTGTACAATTACCGCTGCTATTAATACTCTTATCCCCATACTCACATCTTGAAGTGAGACTAAAGAAGTTGTCAGGGCGATACCCACAGAACCACCAAAGGGGATAAGTGCCATAAGTCCAATCGTCAATCCAAATAATAACCCAAAAGGGACTTTCAACCACAAAAAGGCGGGAATGAGAGCAGAAGCCATACAGGTGGATAAGATTAATTGGGTAATAAAAAAATTTTGAAAGCTTAAACGGACTGTATTGGAAAAAGGATCACGAAATTTAGAAGGTAGCCATTGTACTAAGCTTTCCCAAAGTTCGCTCCCATGTTGTAATAAATAAAAAGTTAATACTACTGTCAGCAAAAAATCTAATAAACTGGTAACAGTGACTACGGCTAGGTTTAGTGCCTGTCCGGCTATAGATTGTAATTGTCCCTTAACGCGATCATTAATTTGTGTTGCTAAAGCATCCAAATTAATTGGCAAACCCGCGCTTTCTGCTTTATCATTGAGTATCATTAATTGAGAACGTCCTGAATCAATTAATTCTGGTAAACGGGCTACCAGTTGTTGTGCTTGAGTCAGTGCCAGGGGAAACAGGGTGATACCTAGGGCTAATAAAATGGATAATGCTAATAAAAACACTAAGATAGCCACTTGTTCTCGTTTAGCTCCGTGGTTTTCCATCCAACTGACTGGGTAGTTGAGGAGAAAGGCTAGTACCGAAGCTCCGACTAAAATAACAATCAGGGAGTGAAAATAATCGAAAATTGTGGCAATAGCCCAACCATTGAGAACTAATAGGGGTGCAAGTAGGGCAATTGCTAAAAATCTTGCTATGGGTGTCAGTGTTTGCCACCAATTAAGTAGCTTTCGTGTCTGCATTTTTAGATAATTACACTATAGAACTCAGGTGATTTCTTCTTTACAGAATATGATCTGCTATATAAAACCTAGACAAAGCTAGACTTTACTTTCTACTTTAGCAGGAGCATCGGAGCGGTTATCCCTCAGTAGACTCACACGCTGTAGCCCAACGCGTTTATCTGTCTTCGACGGCGCAGCCATCTTTCTTTTGTGAAAGTTTTGAAAAAAACTACCACTATCATTGCTGGGTTTTCGTGTCGGCAATAGTCTTAATTTAATACTTGATACTTGATATCTTAGGATTATATATCAAGTAGTTGATTTTTTTAACTAAAATATATTGATTTTTGTCCGCAGAACTATAGCTTTGTCTTGAAAATTGTCAGATTAGGACTAGCTCTAGCTTAATGACTTTTATTCACCATCTTTAGTTTATGATCACATCAACCACTATGGATAGCCAGCCAGCAAAAGATACAGATGTCCCGAAAACACAACTAATTTTCTGTTTGATTCCCATTATCGGCTTTTTTTCCGTCTCTGTGGACTCTCTACAAAGGTCGGAGTAGTCGAGAACAACTAACGGTGAGCCGTTTGTCTACCGCTTTAGCTTTGATATGGATGTTCGGGAATAAGCAAAGGCCAAGAAAGAACTACTGAACTTTTCAATAAAAATGAAGTTAGTTGAAGATTATTGTATTTAGTCCTTCCCCATAGCAAACTTAATCAAAAATTAGCTATCATAGTCTGATTTGTTTTAGATCTATTGAGTCGGCAAATTTACGTTATTCAAAATCGTAGGTGAGAGGAAGTCTGTGACTAGTCAAAAAACATCAGCCGCACAAAAAAGAGCCGCAAAAGCTAAATATAGGGGGAAAATTTCTCGCCCGTCAAAATCGGGACGGTGGCTATGGTTTACGGTGGGCATGGGAGGGATTGCTATAGTATCAGGACTTGCAGGAGCGCTGTTGGCTGTTTCTTGGGAAAGTACACCTTTGCAACAAGCTCAACTTAGTCCCCAGGAAGAAGCAGTATTTGATGGCGATCGCATCTCTGGAAATGGGTTACAATTTTCTCAATTAACTCGTCCTGTAAATATCCTACTCATGGGTATGAGTGTACTACCCCCAGACATACAGAACCCCCCCGTTGATAGCAAAAGTCTCGGTTATTTACCCCAAATTAATTCTTTTGACGGTCTTTCTGATGTCATGTTGTTGATCAAATTTGATCCAGAGACAAACAAAATAGTCATGCTTTCTGTTCCTAGAGATACCCGCACAGAAATTGAAGGCCATGGAATGAAAAAAATTAATGCTGCTAATGTGGAGGGAGGTCCGGCTTTAACAGCGAAAACCGTTAGTAATCTTTTGGGCGGAGTTGGGGTAGATCGCTATGTACGCATTAATGTTTTAGGAGTTAGTAAGTTAATTGAAGCTTTGGGTGGGGTCAATATCTATGTCCCCAAAGATATGAAATATCGGGATGATTCTCAGCATTTATATATTAATTTAAAAGCAGGTCAACAACATCTTAACGGTGAACAAGCGTTACAATTATTACGTTATCGTCATGATGAGTTGGGCGATATTGGTCGGATTCAGCGTCAGCAAATGGTGTTACGTTCGTTAATTGAACAAACTCTCAACCCGAAAACTCTCACGCGAGTACCGGAAATTCTCAATGTTGTTAAGGAAAATATTGATACAAACTTATCCGTTGAAGAATTAATAGCACTGGTGGGTTTTGGCTCAAAAACCAGTCGCTCAAATATGCAAATGTTAATGTTACCTGGGCGCTTTAGTGAAAACCGTGAGTTTGATGCCAGCTACTGGGTACCAGATCGACGAGCTATTGGTAAATTAGTATCCCAGCATTTTGATTTAGAAGGGAAAACAGAACTACAGTCCAGTGATCCTAGTCATTTGCGTGTGGCTATTCAAGACAGTACAGGGAGCGATCGCTCACAATTGCGTCCCCTAATTAGAACATTGGAAAAAGCCGGATATACCAATGTTTTTATCTCTAAACCCTGGGGACAACCCTTAGAGGTAACTCACATTGTAGCACAACAAGGAGATGGAAATAGTGCGGAATCATTACGTAGTCTTTTGGGATTTGGGGAAGTGCGCGTAGAAAGCACTGGTAATATTGGTTCAGATATTAGTATCCAGGTGGGTAAGGATTGGTTTCAAAACCAAGCCATTTTCCAAAATTCTCCTCATCCTTAATCACATTTATCACATTTATCTCGTTCCCAGCCGGAGTCTGGGAACGTAATTTTGAGGCTCTGCCTCAATTATAATGGAATCTACCTGCTGTAAGCTATTACGCATCTAAATTTTTTTCTCACGCAGAGGCGCCCAGAGGAATAAGCATACATTTTATCAGAAAACGTCGTAATACCCCATCCCTCTACAGGGTGAGGATGTAATGCGGGCAAAAATTAAACACCCTTCAAGGGATATTAAGCGCAGCTTAATCATGAGAGAGGGTAGTTTCATTTTTACCAATCTTAGAGGTTGGTGAATTTCCTAAAGTATACTATACTGAAAACAGGTCGAATTAGTAATAAAAAAATGATTGTTTTTGAATTTAAAGCCAAAGGCACAAAGCAGCAATATCAAAAAATTGATGAAGCTATACGGATAACCCAATTCATCCGTAATAAGTGCTTGCGCTTTTGGATGGACAATCAATCAAAATGTTAAATATTACGACCTGAATAAATACACTGCGGTATTAGCTAATGAATTTGATTTTGCAGATAAATTAAACTCAATGGCTAGACAAGCAGCAGCCGAGAGAGCGGCATTTGCAATTAAAAGATTTTTTGATAATTGCAAAGCAAAAGTTCCAGGTAAGAAGGGTTATCCCAGATTTCAAAAAAATAACCGTTCAGTTGAATATAAAACTGGATGGAAACTATTAGAAGACCGTAAGCACATTACTTTCAAAGATAAATGTGGTATTGGTCAGTTAAAATTAATTGGAACTTGGGATTTACATTTTTACCAGATTAAGCAAATAAAGAGAGTTAGGATAGTTAAACGTTCTGACGGTTACTAGATCCAGTTTTGTGTA
>NZ_BJCF01000027.1 GCF_005402965.1 Dolichospermum planctonicum | reverse complement strand
ACACCACCCCCCTTTTAATGATATGTATTCTCATTAAGCTTATTTCTCTTTAATTGATCGTTAGTTATTATGTACTACTATCTCTGCTTTTTTGATCTGTGACAGTTCAGGGTGCGGAATGTGGGATATAATATAGCGAACTGCTTGCAGCAGCGCTTCGCTATCGCTATCTTACTCAAAAAGCTATTCCCTGTTCCCTGTCAGCTGTCACCTAATTTATGTCAGAATCAGGATATCCAGGATGAAAGGATGTACAGGATGAAGATGAGGATTTTTTGATGATGTCAATGATTTAATATGGTGGGTTACTATATTATATAGCGAACTGCTTGCAGCAGCGCTTCGCTATCGCTATCCTACTCAAAAAGCTATTCCCTGTTCCCTGTCAGCTGTCACCTGTCACCTAATTTCAGATAGTTCTTCCTTATCAAGATTAGGATAACATATTTCAAATCCTTTGTCAACACCTAAAAATAAAATTTTTCGCGGTTTTTTTGCGTCTTGTGATAATTGTAGGTTGGGTTAAGCGACAACGTAACCCAACAAAGTCCTAACAACAAAGTCCCTAAGTTATTGGGTTGAGAAAACCCAACAAAGTTATTAACTAAATAGGAAAGTACCTCCGAACAGGTTTACATTCGCATTGGTGCTATTAAATCCTGATGTACCGGATAAAGTCACTAATAATTGACCAGTACCAAAACCAGCATTACCAATAATACCATCCCCAGCCCGCACTAATGTAGAAGTACCTGATGTAATCACATCAAAATTGGCAATACCTGTAAAGTTCAGTTTATCGCCACCGACACCGCGCACAAATTGGTAAACTGTATCTGTACCATCACCAAAAATGTAGTTAACGTTATCTACAACATTATCGTTTAAACCCAAATACAAGCTATCGCTACCCACACCACCAATTAAAGTATCTGCACCCGCATTACCTGTGAGGGTATCATTTCCTAAACCACTGGTGAGAATGTTAGCTGCTGCGTTACCTGTAATGCTGTTATTTAGTTCATTACCTGTACCATTAATAGCAGTTGTTCCCTGTAATGTTAGGTTTTCGGTATTGGAGGTTAAGGTATAGGTTACAGTTGTGAAAACGCTATCTGTTCCTTGATTTATTGATTCCGTGATGATATCTGCTGTATTGTCCACATAATAGGAGTCATTACCAGCGCCACCAAGGAGGGTATCAGCACCCGCACCACCTGTGAGAACGTTATTACCAGTATTACCTGTAATGCTGTTATTTAGTTCATTACCTGTACCGTTAATAGCGGTTGTTCCCTGTAATGTTAGGTTTTCGGTATTGGAGGTTAAGGTATAGGTTACAGTTGTGAAAACGCTATCTGTTCCTTGATTAGCATTTTCTGTGATGCTATCTGCTGTATTGTCCACATAGTAGGAGTCATTACCAGCGCCACCAATCATAGTATCTGCACCCGTACCACCTGTGAGAACATTATCGGCTGCGTTACCTGTAATGATATTATTCAGGTTATTACCTGTACCATTAATCGCAGTTGTTCCTTGTAAAGTCAGGTTTTCGGTGTAGGTTGTTATAGTGTAAGTTACAGTGCTGAAAACGCTATCTAGTCCTTGTCCTACTAATTCCGTGATGGTATCTGCTGTATTGTCTACATAGTAGGAATCGTTACCAACACCACCAATGAGGGTATCATTACCTAAATCACCAATGAGGGTATCATTTCCTAAACCACCATTAAGAGTGTTGTTGCCAGTATTGCCTGTAATGATATTATTGAGGTTATTACCTGTACCGTTAATAGCGGTTGTTCCCTGTAACGTTAGGTTTTCTAAGTTGGCTTTTAATGTCCAAGTGATAGAAGATTCAACAGTATCTATTCCAGCATTTAAACCTTCAGCAATGATATCACCAATATCGTCTACGACAAAGGTATCATTTCCTTTACCACCGATTAATAAATCTGCACCTGTTCCCCCGTTCAGATAGTCATTACCATCTCCACCACTTAAAAAGTCTATACCTGTTCCCCCGTTCAGAGTGTCATTACCGTCTCCACCGGTTAAATCATCGTTTCCTGTACCACCTTTAACCCAATCATTACCAGTAGTACCATCAAAGCTGATAGTACCCGCAAAGCTAGTTAAATCAAAGCGTTCAAATCCGAATACTGTTGTTCCAGGAATATCTAATTGATTGGTGGTGTTACTGGTATCTATGGAGATAAGATCATTAACTGTTCCTCCGCTGATAATTAAGGTGTCTGTGCCATTACCACCTTTGATGATGTCGTTTTGTTGTAAATTGGCCAATATGCTGGTGATGGTGTCGTCTCCATAGTCAGCATCTATGATATCTTGTTGGGCTGTGGTGGTGAAACTTTCGTTATCGTTAATGTCAGTTACTCCAATGGTTAATTGTCTTTCAAAGAATAACCCACTCTGGTCTGTTGTCCTCAGTCGAATGCTATAACTGTTTTTGGTTTCAAAGTCAAAGACAGCGTTGGTTTTGAGTTGATTATTGGTAATAGTAAATAAACTATTATCTGTTGCACCTGTGCCGGTGACTAAGCTATAAGTAAAGGTGTTTCCTGTATCTGGGTCTGTGGTGGAAAGATTACCCACTACTGTACCAATAACTTGGTTTTCGGCAATTGTGCTGGTGGAGAGTGTGAGGTTGGTGGGTGCTTGGTTAGTAAACTCACTCACATTAATAATCTTTAAACCACCGTCACCATCAGCCACATAGGCGTAATTACCCACTACTTGCACACCCTGAGCATAGCCAGATGTATCATAATTGCCCTTGAGGGTGGGGGTAGTGGGGTTGCTTATGTCTATTATTTGTAGTCCTCCATACCAACCATCAGCTACGTAAGCATAGTTACCCACTACTTGCACACCCCAAGCATAGCCAGATGTATCATAATTGCCCTTGAGGGTGGGGGTAGTGGGGTTGCTGATATCAATGATTTGTAGTCCTGAATCATAATCAGCTATGTAAGCATAGTTACCCACTATTTGCACACCTCTAGCCTCGCCAGATGTATCATAATTGCCTTTGAGGGTGGGGGTAGTGGGGTTGCTTATGTCTATTATTTGTAGTCCTCCATACCAACCATCAGCAACATAAGCGTAGTTACCCACCACTTGCACACCATAAGCATCGCCAGATGTATCATAATAGCCTTTGCGGGTAGGGGTAGTGGGGTTGCTAATGTCTATTATTTGTAGTCCTGAATCCCTATAAGCAATATATGCGTAGTTGCCCACTACTTGCACACCTTCAGTAAAGCCATATGTATTATCCTCATAATATATATTATAATTGCCCTTGAGGGTGGGGGTAGTGGGGTTGCTAATATCTATTATTTGTAGTGAAGAACCATCAGCCACATAGGCATATTGACCCACTACTTGCACATCATAAGCACTGCCAGATGTATCATAATTGCCCTTGAGGGTGGGGGTAGTGGGGTTGCTAATGTCTATTATTTGTAGTCCTGACCAACCATGAGCTACATAAGCGTAGTTACCGACAACTTGCACACCTCTAGCATATTCATGTGTATTATAATTGCCCTTGACTGTGGGGGTAGTGGGGTTGCTGATATCAATGATTTGTAGTCCTGAAGTCCAATCAGCTACGTAAGCATAGTTACCGACTACTTGCACACCATAAGCACTGCCAGAGGCATTATAAGTGCCCTTGAGGGTGGGGGTAGTGGGGTTGCTAATGTCTATGATTTCTAGTCCTGAATTATCATAAACAACATAAGCGTAGTCACCCACCACTTGCACACCATTAGCATAGTTAGGTGTATCATAACTCCCCTTGAGGGTGGGGTTTGTGGGGTTGCTAATGTCTATGATTTGTAGTCCTGAAACACTATAAACAACATAAGCGTAGTCACCTACCACTTGCACACCTACAGCATAGTCAAAAATATCGCTATTCGTATCATAATTGCCCTTGAGGGTGGGGGTAGTGGGGTTGCTAATATCAATGATTTGTAGTCCTGAATCAAAATCAGCAACATAAGCGTAGTCACCCACTACTTGCACACCTCTAGCATAGCTACTATTATAACTGCCTTTGCGGGTGGGGGTAGTGGGGTTGCTAATGTCTATTATTTGTAGTCCTAAAAAACGATCAGCCAGATAAGCGTAGTCACCCACCACTTGCACACCCCAAGCATAGTCAGATGTATTATAACTGCCTTTACGGGTGGGGGTAGTGGGGTTACTAATGTCTATTATTTGCAGTCCTGAAAAACTATCGGCAACATAGGCATAGTTACCTACCACTTGCACACTATTACCATCATAAATATCGTAACTTCCCTTGACAAGGGGTTGGGCAGGGTTGCTAATATCAATGATCTCCAACCTATCCCCCACGGCATAGGCATAATTACCCACCACTGTCACAGCATTCGCATAGGTTAAAAAATCCCACTCTCCCACTAATGTGGGTGCAAATACTCCCTGGTAGGTGTTGAGGGTTTCCGCAACAATATCTGACAAATGTAGAGACGTTCTATGGAATGTCTCTGTAACGGGAATATTTACCTCTAACTGCCAATTTCCCCCTAATGCTGCATTGCCGGTTTTTGTGGTGGAGGCGCTAATGGTGGCGTTGGTAATTTGATGTAATTTGTGAATAAATTCTGCCCCAGCGTCGCCAGCAGCGACGTTACAGCCATATAGTAAAATATTCTGAGGTTGCCACTGTTGTAACTGTTGGGTGTAATTGTGAATATTGGTTAAGTTTAGTTGACTATTACCTAAATATAAGCATCCGGGCGCACCGTGGGAAAGGATGTGAATGGTGGTGATGTGGGGATGTTGTTGTAAAATTTGGCTAATTTGCTCGATTCCGTCTTGCTCTGGGGAAATAATAACTGTTTTTACGCCTTCGATAATTCCTGCTTGGAGGGTGTGATAGTCGGAAAGGGAGGCATCTATAAAAACAATTGTTGTTGCGGTTTGACGGAGAAAAGAGTTGTTAGACATAATTTTTTCCTTTGCACCTGGTACTGTTGGTTTTTGTTATATGGGGTAGAAAATGAGCAACTTCACGTAATAAAACCTTGTCATAATATAATTTTAATTGATTAAAGTCAGAACTACAACCGTATATTTTTAGATTTAATGTGTGTTAGTTAGTGTCACATACATAATACTCTGGTAACATTCATGCTTTTACATTTGTCAGAATCAGGATATCCAGGATGAAAGGATGTACAGGATGAAGATGGGGATTTTCTGATGATGTCAATGATTTAAAATGGTGCGTTACTAGTCGCTAACACACCCTACTCAAAAAGCTGTTCCCTGTCACCTATCACCTGTTACCTGTCACCTAATTTATGTCAGAATCAGGATATCCAGGATGAAAGGATGTACAGGATGAGGAGGGGGATTTTCTGATGATGTCAATGATTTAAAATGATGCGCTACTAGTCGCTAACACACCCTACTCAAAAAGCTGTTCCCTGTCACCTATCACCTGTTACCTGTCACCTAATTTATGTCAGAATCAGGATATCCAGGATGAAAGGATATACAGGATGAAGATGGGGATTTTATGATGATGTCAATGATTTAAAATGGTGCGTTACTAGTCGCTAACACACCCTACTCAAAAAGCTGTTCCCTATTCCCTGTCACCTATCACCTGTTACCTGTCACCTAATTTATGTCAGAATCAGGATATCCAGGATGAAAGGATGTACAGGATGAGGAGGGGGATTTTCTGATGATGTCAATGATTTAAAATGGTGCGTTACTAGTCGCTAACACACCTTACTCAAAAAGCTGTTCCCTGTCACCTATCCCCGTGGCGTAGCACCTGTCACCTAATTTATGTCAGAATCAGGATATCCAGGATGAAAGGATGTACAGGATGAGGAGGGGGATTTTCTGATGATGTCAATGATTTAAAATGGTGCGTTACTAATCGCTAACACACCCTACTCAAAAAGCTGTTCCCTGTCACCTATCCCCGTGGCGTATCACCTGTCACCTAATAAGATATTCTGTCTATGCGTCTGAGTTCACTTGATGTGTTTCGTGGTATTACCATTGCAGCGATGATTCTTGCTAATATGGCAGGAGTCGCTGATGATGTTTATCGTTCCCTGAGTCATGCACAATGGCACGGTTGTACACCCACCGATTTAATATTTCCTTTCTTTTTATTCATTGTTGGTGTAGCAATGACTTTTTCTCTGTCAAAATATACAGCAGAGAACAAACCTAACAAAGCAGTTTATTTACGTATTCTCCGTCGGGCTGCTATTTTATTTATTTTGGGTTTACTGTTAAATGGTTTTTGGAATCAAGGTATTTGGACATTTGATTTAAGTAGTATCCGCTTGATGGGGATATTACAACGAATTGCTTTAACCTACTTATTTGCATCTTTGATAGTTTTAAAATTACCTCAGAAAAATCAATGGCTAGTAGCAGGAGGATTACTAATTGGTTATTGGCTGATAATGATGTATATTCCTGTTCCTAATTATGGTGCAGGAGTGCTGACGAGAGAAGGTAATTTTGGGGCATTTATTGATAGATTAATTATTCCCAAAGCACATTTATATAAAGGTGATGGATTTAATTTCATGGGAGATCCTGAAGGACTTTTTAGCACTATTCCAGCGATAGTTAGCGTTTTAGCTGGGTATTTTACTGGACAATGGATCAAAGATAAAAAACAGGCTAATTCCCAAACTAGCATGGATTTGGTATTATTTGGTTTATGTTGTTTAGTAATTGCAATTATTTGGGATGTGGCATTTCCCATTAATAAGAAAATTTGGACGAGTTCCTATGTTTTATTTACCACTGGTTGGGCATTAATGTTATTAGCAGCTTGTTATGAGTTGATAGAAGTGAGGTTAATAAAACGCTGGAGTAAACCTTTTGAAATTATGGGACTAAATGCGATCGCTCTTTTTGTGGCTTCGGTAATTCTAATTAAAATTACAGTAAAAACCCAAATTGGTACAGGTGAAAATGCCATTAGTATCTATAATTGGATTTATCAAAATATTTTTGCATCTTGGGCGGGAAATTTCAACGGTTCATTTTTATTTGCACTTGTTACCCTGTTATTTTGGTATAGTGTTGCTGTTTTGATGTATCAGAAACGCTGGTTTATTAAAGTGTAAATAAAACTCTTGTGGGACGGGCATCTTGCCTGTCCAAATTCTGTAATAAATTCATTCTTTCACCTCAAAATCTACTTTATCATAGATATCTTCCAGCAAAATTTGACAAGCAATAGCAGCTAAAGCCGTTGGTCTGTAACAAAAACTTGATAGGGTTGACGTTTAAGAGCAAAATTTAGTATGGCATAAAAATTGCCAGCAAGTTGGTTGTGATCTGGTGTTCCGCCTGTCTTATGTATAATTAATCCATTAATATATTCATGTCGTATATCTGAATTTACTTCTAGTTCTAGATATTCTGCGGGTGAATAGTAGAGTGTTTCTTGTGCAATAGTCATGATATTTTAACTCCCAAGGCTGCAAGTTGTTCATTTATTCAAATAGTGTAGTAAACCCTTCTTGGGTAAAGTGTCTGTCATGAGTTAGTATTTCAGTAATGCCTAATTGCTTCATAGTTTGCATAGAAATACAATCTGTGAGGCTGTATTCTTTGTCAGCACGTTGTTTATAAAGTTCAAGCCCTGCTAAAAATGTTTTATGAGTTTGGGGTATAATCTGCACATAATCATTGTGCAAAATATCTTGAACTCTATTAATAGCATTTTGCCTTGTTTTACTATCATAAGTTGAGAAGAAATTGAGAAACTCTGTTAACACTTCATCCGTTGTTACTAGATAAACTGAAACAAGGTTTTTACTATAATTTATTACGGTTAAATGCCATTCATCTTTAGGATTAAATAAGGCAACCCAGTAAAAAGTATCTACGAATAATGTTTTCATAATTATTGTTTGGGTTTACCGTAAAGATAATGATCAATTTGTGCTGCACCATCTCTAGGTAATTGGGCAATAACTTCTTCTGTTAAATCTTGATTACCTTCTTCAAATATTTCCCAAATTGGTTTACTTTTCTGTTGCTGTTCACTAGATTCTATAGTTAATTGATTAGCAGAATTAGACTCATTAGTTTGTTGATTTCTTCTGTTTTTAGCAAATAATAAAAAATCTAACAATTCTTCAATGAGATTTTCTGGTATTTGTTCGATTTCTCTGATTAGTTGTTCTTTAGCTGTCATAGTTTTACCTCATTTCAGATTTTATTCATCTAGAGAATTAATACCCAAGGCTGCAAGTTGTTGATTTATCCAAGCTAATAATAATTTTATTCACTAAACGCCGAGAAGTTCCAGAAATACTGGAACTCTCAAACTAGATACCCGAATTAGTGTAAAACTAATTCCTACATTTTGAGTCAGTTAACACAATATTTGTGACTTTACTTAACAAAATCAACCCACCAATTAAACCAGAACTTCCTGGGCTGCCAACACATTAATCTCATCTAAAATCCGCCAAATTTCCTGCATCATAGGATCTAAACCAGTGCGAGTTACCGCCGAAATTATGAAAACTGGGGCTAAGGCCAGATGATTTAATTGTGTAGCTAAAGCTTGCAAATCAACGGTTTCCCTATCAACAGCATCTATTTTATTCAAAGCTAAAATTTGCGGACGTTTAGCTAAACCTCGTCCATAGGCTTTAAGTTCTTCTTGAATGGTATGATAATCAGCAATGACATCTTCACTTGTCGCGTCAATTAAGTGTAATAAAACCCTTGTCCGTTCAATGTGACGTAGGAAATCATGACCTAAACCCGCTCCATGGGAAGCACCCGCAATTAAACCAGGAATATCGGCGAAAACCGTACCATCACCCGTGGGTTTTTTGACTACACCCAAATTAGGAATTAAAGTAGTAAATGGATAATCGGCTATTTTGGGACGCGCAGCCGATAAAGAAGAAATTAATGTAGATTTACCAGCATTTGGTAAACCAATAATTCCCACTTCTGCTAACAGTTTCAACTCTAAACGTAATACCTTTTTTTCACCTTCTAAACCAGGAAGTGCATATTCGGGAACGCGGTTACGGTTACTTAAAAAATGTTGATTTCCCAGTCCACCTTTTCCACCTTCTGCAACTCGAAAAACTTGTCCAGGTTCAACTATATCGCATAGTAAAACACTTGTTACCGCATCATAAACAGCAGTACCACAGGGAACTTCGATAATTAGATCTTTCCCCCCTGCTCCAGTGCAATTATTTGGACCACCGCGTTCTCCGTCCTCGGCTTTAAACAGATGTTTATATCGAAAATCTAGTAAGGTTTGGAGGTTGGTATCAGCCACAAAAATTACTGAACCACCTTTGCCCCCATTTCCTCCAGAAGGACCCCCTGCGGGTACATATTTCTCTCTTCGGAAAGCGACAATACCATCACCTCCTTTACCTGCTTCTACTTCAATTACTGATTGGTCTATAAATTGCATAATTAGTCAGTTGTCAGTTGTCATTTTCTTTTTGAAAAATTACCAATATATTTTTCGGTAATTCGGTAATATACCATTTTCTAGTCCACTGAGGTACAAAATTATCTGCTTTTATCTGCGGTGAACTTCTCTATTTTTGTACCTATTTTGTACCTATGAGGATGGGAAATGCTATTAACTTTAAATATAAGGTGTAATATCCTCACCACAGTCATCTGCTAAGTATGAAAGAGCGCGGAAGCGTAAACCTACCATTTGTTCATAAAGGGGGTTAATTTTACAAAGTGGGGGAATATGAACTATTTTCCGGCCAAATAAAGTTACATCTCTTTCAAAGGGACATTGGGAAGGAATCATTTTACACAAAAACCGCGCTACTCTGGGATCTTGAATATCTAACCCGTCTAACCATTGACGCAAGGGATTTAAAACATCAGATGTTGGGGGGGGTTGAAGTCCAGCCGGTGGGGAATCTTGGGTTTGTGTGCTATCCTCTAGGGTATGACGTAAGGCTGTGAGTAAATTTTCTTGCAGTTCTAATTTTTGACATAATTGCTGAAGTAGATCATCTTCACTAGGAGAGTATATACCATCAGCGATCGCTACCATTACCGCTGTCCGCAAAAAATTTTCCGCTATGGGTGTACCTTTACCCAATATAGCCGCTAATTCATCAACTCCAATTATTTCTAGGCTATCCCATTCCACCGTAGGGGTTAATTCATTTTTGGTCAGATTAGTAATTAATTCCTGTTCTTGAGCATCAAAATTACCATCTGCCCAAGCAATTGTCAGTAATCCACGCAACCAAGCAATAATTTGTTCACTACTGTAAGGAGTTTGAGCAACACTGATCATCATAACTCACGCCTCAAAATTTTCTTAGTCAATATTCAGCTATCTTGAAATAGACAATAATTACTCATGTCCTTGATTTCTTTGAGAAATCAGGGATTTAAAGTTCTAGTCCTGCTTTCATATTATTCGCAACGGCATAAATTATGGGTATAATTGGTTATATTTATAATAAATCAGGTGTAAAGTATGTTTTCTTTTGGTATTGAACATGAAGTGGCTTTTCTTAATCATCAAGGAAAATTCGCCGATTTCCATAATACAAAATTTGCCGATTTTCAGCAAATTATTGATAGATTACCCATTTATGCCACTGACTACCCACAATTAAGAGTTGGTGATGCTGGAATTAAGAAAAAGCGTTGGTATATTGAAGGATTTGAAAGATTTAGCGAGTCTGAAGAAGTAATTGACTGTTTAGCTAAAGGGATTGAAATTAGAACCACTATCCATTCTACTATTCAAGGCGCAATTGATGAATTAACAGCCAGTTTTAATTTACTCTGTGAAGTTGCTGCTAATTTTGGTTTTTCGCCAGTTCTAGCCAGTTTTAACCCCTATACTTGCGTATTTCAGCCAGAACCTCCATTAAATGATTTTGAAATTAGACAATTACAAGCTTATCCAGATGAACAAACTGCTCATATTTACATGGTTTCTTATGGACCAGATTTGAATATTTCCTGGGAAAATTTGTCTACTGAAAAGTTAATTGATATTGGTAAAAAGTTGACCTATTACAGTCCTTATATCATTCCTTTTAGTTATAGTTCCCCTTTTTATGATGGTGATTTATGGACAGGTTTATCAGTGAGGACATTTATCAGAACTGGAAAAAGATCAGCAGCATTAGTTTTTGTGGAAACAGCAGAAGAAATAATCAAAAGTGTTCCCTCATTAACAAAAATTGCCCGCATTCCTTCAGAAGTGGGACGGATAGAATTTAAAGCCTGTGATAGTTGTGATAATTTTGCTATTTATGCAGGTTTATTAGCTTTATTAAAAGGTTTAGTATTAGATGAAACTTTACCAGGCAGAGCCATTATACCTGATACTAACTTACATCAAATTTCGGCAAAATATGGCTTTGAAAATGAAGATATTTTCCTTAATTCTACCAAACTTTTACAAACTGCGGAAATTGCCCTTAAAGATGATTCGGACGTTGAATTTTTAGCCCCACTAAAAGTCATTTTATCAGAGCAAAAAACAAAATCCCATGAATTAATTCAGTTATTTGAAAATTTAGGTTCAATTGAATTAACTCTCAAGGAGACCTATCACAAATTATCACAAAGATGAAAACTGCTGTAATTAGCAATACTACATTTTTAATTCTTCTCTAGGGTGCTAGGGGGAATTTTTTCAATGGGAATTAGTGTTTCCATAACAGTTTTAGCAATGGGTGCAGCTACTGTAGAACCATAGGCATTTTCTCCCTTGGGTTCGTCTACAATTGCAAAAACCACATAACGGGGAGATTCCACAGGTAAAATAGCGACAAAACTAGTAATTCGCGCACCTTTAATATATCCACCATTAGGACTGGCTTTTTGGGCTGTTCCCGTTTTTCCACCAATACGATATCCTGAAATTCTTGCCGCTTTACCAGAACCTTCATTAATTACTGTTTCCATCATTTCTACAACATGATGAGTAATTGTAGGTGAAAAAACTTGTCTTGGTTCTGGGAGATTAACTGAATAGTGTATCTGTTCTTGACTGTCAATTAGTCCTCGAACTACATGAGGTGTAACTAATTTACCACCATTAGCTAATGCTCCGTGCAGTTGTACCAATTGTAAGGGAGTCAGAGAAAAGCCTTGTCCAAAAGATGTAGTTGCTGGTTCAATAGCTGAAGAGATAAATTTTTCTTGATTTTTTAATTGACCGCTGACTTCAAAAGGTAAATCTGTTTTAACTTTTTGTCCTAGTCTTAAACGTTCTAGCCAATTGTAGTATATGGATGGTTTTAATCGTTGCATCATTCTTACCATGCCAATATTACTAGAAGTTTGTAAAATTTGAGGAATAGTCAATTGACGATAACCAGTTTTTTCGGCATTTTTGATAGTATGTGTACCAATTTGGATAGAACCAGGATCTTCAAATATATCATCTGGTTTAATGATACCATTTTCTAAAGCGATCGCCACATTTACAGGTTTAAATGTTGATCCCGGTTCATAAAGATCAGCTACAGTCCAGTTTTTAAATAAGGAAATATCAGACTTAGCATACTCATTGGGATTATAAGTAGGCTGAGAAACCAAAGCCAGCAAAGAACCATCAAGTGCATCCATGACAATTACTGCACCTCGTTTGGCTTTAAACTTAGTCATCTGTTGTTTTAAAGCCGTACGCGCTGCCCGTTGTAGACGGCTATCAATAGTTAATTGCAGTTTCAAATCATCAAAATGCAGTAGTCCCTGAGTCGCGTAATCTGGCATTAATGACCCATTACCAGTCTTACTCATTCGCACCGTTTGTCCAGGGCGTTCTAGCAACTTCTCCTGACTGTATTCTACACCGGCTTGGCCACGACGGTCAAGATTAACATAGCCTATCACATCTGCCGCCAAATCATCTTGGGGATAAAATCGGGAGTATTTTTGAATAAACTCAAACCCATTTAAACGTAATGATATCAATTTATCAGAAATTTCCTCGGATACACCAGAAGCTAATAAAATACCACTACTTTTACTTTGGAATATTTTAACTAGTTCGTCCTTATTTTTACCAATAATCAGACCTATTTTTTCGGCAATTTTCTCCTGAGAATAATCAAATAATTTGGGATGGGCATATAAATTATATACGGGGCGGTCAATAGCTAACACATTATTATTTCTATCTGCCACTGGACGACGAGGAATGTACAGGCGTAAATTGACCATTTGCTGATTTCGCGCCCTCTGAGTCAATTTTTTTCCCTGAACAATTTGTAGCTGATATAAGTTCAATGCTAACCCTACCATAGCAATCATTAACACACCCCATACAGCTAACAGTCGTAATTTGGTGTTGGGGCTGTTTTCTGGTATTTTCGGAGCAATATTTACCGGTGGGGGTTGTTTAAAGAACTTTCGTTCCCGTCTGAATACTAAATTACGTAAATTTCCGAATTTTTTTTGACTTGATAGCTTTCGCATTGCCATAACTTATGTTTGATAATTAACAATTAACAATAGACAATTACAGCAGATTTTACATCAATGCTGTATCAATTATTAATTATTTTAATATCCCAGTGGAGATGGAGGTTCTGGTTGTGGGTCTGGTTGGGAAGTTGATAATGACGACTGAGGATAATTACTAAATTTCGGTGGTAAAAAAATTGTTTTCTCAGAGGTGGGTGATACCAATTCCGTATCAGGCTTTTCTGCCTCTTGTGCCATCTTGCTAGTCAGTGTTGCATTAGCAGTATTTAACTGTCGCTCATGACGTTGTAGGTTTTTAAATTTGCGGTAAGACTGACTCCAAAGCTCTTGGGAATATACTGTCCAACCATAAACTATTAATGCCGCTACCACTAATACAAATGCTAAAACTGACGAATAGCGATTGACTTTATATAGACGTAGCAACCATACAGGTATAGTTCCAGTATCACTAATGTCATGTAAACTGGTACTTGATTGCTCTTGGGTATAAGCAATGGGTTTTTTACGTCGTTCTCGGATTGCTGTATTATTTCTGCCAAATACGGAAAAGTTGAGCCAACTATCCTGAGTAACGGGGGATTTGAGTGCTGTCGCTTCCCTAGCAAGTCGGGAGGAACTCTGTATTTTTTTATCAAGACTCCGAGAACGTCGTCTATTTAACAAAGGAGAGTTGCGCCAGAACCAAGTATTTTTTGCCAAAACGGCTGATTTACGTTCAAGAACCATAATTTTTCTAATGGTAAATACTCTATCTTCGATGATGATGATATCTTGCCTAAAGTTACATTTCTAGATCAAGTTGGAGCTATTCTAACCTTGAGGAAGGCAAAAATTACGATTAGTTCGTATTACATATAACCCACAGAAGTGTTACGAAACATAATAGGTTGAAATATGTAATGAGAAAGCCGTTAAAAAAAATCAATAAATAAGGTATCTTATTCAACAGGCGAAATATTTTATGCCCACAATTGGTGAAAGAGGAGTTATGAAGACAAAAGTTTTTGGTTTGGCTCTTATGTTAAGTCTTGCTACCATGCTTGGAGCTTGTGAAGGTGGCGGTGGACCAACCGCTACTCCTAGTTCTCCAGCAGCAACAGCGGGTGGTGAACCAGCAGATACTGGTGCTACCCCTAAAGCGACAACATCTCCCACAGCGACAACATCTCCTACAGCGACTCCCAAAAAACCTTAGTATAGGATTGTGAGTCTTAACTCCTGGGCTGGATTTAATTCTTGCCCAGAGTAAGTTCTTCTTGTTGGTTTTGCCAGTAATCAGAATAATGTCAATGTATGTTGCTACTGCAATTTAGTACATCCCATTATTGTCGCAAAGCTCGGTTAGCCTTGGGTTATAAGGGAATTAGTTATCAAACTGAAGATCTCACCCCAGGGCTACATATCTTGAAGGTAAAGTCGTTAACTGGGTTAACGACGCTACCTGTTCTATTACCCCAAATTATAGGACAACCTGAAGCTATTGCTGACTCTACGGAAATTTGCAAATTTTTAGAAAGTTATCAACCTGAACCTCCTCTATTTTTAACCGATTTAGCAGAGCAAAGTCAAGCTGCGATGTTAGAAGATTGGTTAGATGAAAGCATAGGTACGGCTACTAGGTTTGTATATTATCAATTTCGCGCTGGTGAGGGTAAAGCAATTGACCCATCACTATTTAGCCAAATGGTGATTAAAATAGTTAGACAACAATATGGTATTAATGATACTACTGTTGAATTAGCTCAAAAAAGACTCGCCAATGCTTTGTCAGTATTATCTATGTATTGGCAAAATAGCGATTATTTAGTGGGTGGCCGTTTGAGTATAGCTGATATTGCCGCAGCAGCTTTGTTGAGTCCTTTAGCACTAATTCCTGATTATCGTCAGCAATATCCGCAGGTTTTTGCACGCATTATCAATATCCACCAATTATGCTCTGAACCATTACCACCAGGACTTTAGAAATTAAAGCAGGATTCGGAAGGTTTGATAGATGAAACCCATACTTTTTTTTATTCTGAGTGTTACTACTAGTGTTTTGGTCGTTTTAGTAGGTCATTATGGTCAAACGGTAATGGCATTACCACCACAAGAAGATATACCAGAGGAGATATTGCGAACAGAAATTATTTTAGCAGCGCGATCGCCCATTGATGGTAAAGTGGTTACGCCGGCCGAATATGCCCAATTAGAAGCACAAATGGAAATTAGTCCGCCACCACGGTTAAATGCTACCATCCGCGATCAATTTTTTCTGTTACAAATACGGAAGGTATTATTACAAATTTTCCCATTTTTAAATATTTAGTGAAGAAAAGGGATAAACAATAAGTAATATTTATGATCAATAATCAATGACTAATGACTAATGACTAAAGATGCGAGAATATAAAGAGATAAAAAGTAGATTTAGCTAATCATCGTATATCACATAGGTAGCTTCATGTCCATAACCACGGTCGCCCCTGAACAGGTTAATCGCATCGTTCACAATCAACATCATGATCCGTTTGAAATCCTGGGTTCTCATCTCATCGAGCAAAATGGTAAAACTGTTTGGGCAGTGCGAGCATACCTACCAAATGCCAGTGCTGTATGGGTGGTAGTTCCAGAAGAGCGGAAAGAATACCCAATGGACACAGTGCATGATCCTCACTTTTTTGAATGTACCATTGAAACCGCAGAACTGAAAAATTATCAGTTACGGATTAAAGAAGGGGAACATGAGCGGGTTGTGAATGATCCTTATGCCTTCCGTTCTGCCCACTTAACAGAATTTGATCTGCATTTATTTAGTGAAGGCAATCATCACCGCATTTATGAGAAATTGGGAGCGCATACTACAGAAGTAGATGGTATTAAAGGCGTTTATTTTGCGGTTTGGGCACCCAATGCCCGCAACGTCTCTGTATTAGGAGATTTTAACCTGTGGGATGGACGCAAACACCAAATGCGGAAAGGACACACAGGGGTTTGGGAATTATTTATTCCCGAAATCGGTGTAGGAGAACATTACAAATACGAAATCAAAAATTTTGAAGGACATATTTACGAAAAATCTGATCCCTACGGTTTTCAGCAAGAACCACGTCCGAAAACAGCATCTATTGTTACAGACTTAAATTCCTACACCTGGAATGACGAAGACTGGATAGAAAAGCGCCGACATACTGACCCCCTCAGCCAACCTATTTCCGTGTACGAAGTCCATTTAGGGTCTTGGTTACACGCTGCTAGTGCTGAACCAGCCAAATTACCCAATGGGGAAAATGAAGCTGTAGTTGTGGTTTCCGAACTAAAAACCGGCGCCCGGTTTCTGACTTATCGGGAATTAGCAGCTAAACTCATTCCCTACGTCAAGGAATTAGGATATACCCACTTAGAACTTCTACCCATTGCCGAACACCCTTTTGATGGTTCTTGGGGTTATCAAGTAACTGGTTACTTTGCGCCTACATCCCGCTTTGGTACTCCCGAAGACTTTATGTATTTTGTGGATGAATGTCATAAAAATGGCATCGGTGTAATTGTAGACTGGGTTCCCGGTCACTTCCCTAAAGATGGTCACGGTTTAGCCTTCTTTGATGGTAGTCACTTGTATGAACACGCTGATTCCCGCAAAGGTGAACATAAGGAATGGGGAACTTTAGTATTTAACTACAATCGTCATGAAGTCCGTAATTTCTTGGTTGCCAATGCCCTATTCTGGTTTGATAAATACCACATTGACGGCATTCGTGTTGATGCAGTTGCTTCCATGCTCTACCTTGATTATTGCCGGAAAGCAGGGGAATGGTTGCCTAACAAATATGGTGGTAGAGAAAATTTAGAAGCTGCGGATTTTTTACGTCAAGTTAATCACCTGCTGTTTAGTTATTATCCTGGTGTACTGTCCATTGCAGAAGAATCCACATCTTGGCCAATGGTATCCTGGCCTACCTATACAGGGGGATTGGGTTTTAACTTAAAGTGGAATATGGGCTGGATGCACGATATGCTGGATTACTTCAGTATGGACCCGTGGTTTCGTCAGTTCCATCAAAACAACATTACCTTTAGTATGTGGTATAACCACAGTGAGAATTTCATGTTAGCTCTGTCCCACGATGAAATCGTCCATGGCAAGAGTAATATGATCGGTAAAATGCCGGGTGATCAATGGCAAAAGTTAGCTAATATCCGTTGTTTATTTACTTATATGTTTGCTCACCCTGGTAAGAAAACCATGTTTATGAGCATGGAATTTGCACAATGGAGTGAGTGGAATGTTTGGGCTGATTTAGAGTGGCATTTATTACAGTATGAACCACACCGACAGTTAAAAGATTTTTTCCAGTCTCTTAACTATTTTTACCGTTCTGAACCTGCTTTATACAGTCAAGATTTTGACCAAGCAGGGTTCGAGTGGATTGACTGTACTGATAACAGCCATAGTGTAGTTTCTTTTATCCGTCGTGACAAAAATTCCAGTGATTTTATCATTGTGGTTTGTAATTTTACTCCCCAACCCCATTCCCACTATCGCATAGGTGTTCCAGAACAGGGTTTTTATACCGAGTTGTTCAATAGTGATGCCCGTCAGTATGGCGGTAGTAACATGGGTAACTTAGGTGGTAAGTGGACTGATGATTGGTCTTTGCATAATCGTCCTTATTCCTTAGATTTGTGTTTACCTCCTTTGGGTGTGTTGATGCTCAAGTTGGATAAACAGAATTCAGCACAAGTGATAGGCTAGTTGTTTAGGGTGGGCATTGCTCACCCTATGTGTTTATTAGCGGTTATATTAATGCTTTATCTGATTTAAAAGAAGAATACTTTCACTGTATTTCCAAAAAGCGATCGCTTATGATTAGATAATAACTAAATTATCTAGAGTTAATATGAACACAAATAAATTATTTTTAATATCTATTGCGACAATAACAGCAGCGTTAATATCAGGTTCAGAGGATGTGATAGCTAATTCAAAAGCGAAACAGTCTGTTAACTGTCCTGGTAAAAATCCTCAATTTGGTATTGAGTTTTTTCAGACTAATAATAATGGAGAAAGATATAAAAAAGGGATTAATCATGTAATTGTTTTTAATCCTCAATCTCCCAAGTTAGATTTTAAAGTCAATGTCGGTTTAGATCATCAGATTTATGCTAAGGATTCTAGGGGAAGATTTCGCAGAGAATATGTACCAAAACAGTTTCGAGAAATTATCACTGATAGTAATTCTAAATTAAATGGTAAATCACCAATTGCAGCCATTAATGCTGACTATATAGATCCAAAAAATCAACCTCAAGGTTTAAATATTTCTCGCGGTGTTGAATATTCAGGAGTATTTAAAAATAGACGTTCTTCCTTTGGAATATCATCAGGAAATCCTCAACAACGTCAAGCCACCATGGGAACTGGAAGAAGAGGAACAAATATTCTCAATTATAATATAGTGGGGGGTAATGGGAGATTTTATAATCAAGGAAAATTCAAAGATATTTGTCAAGCTTTAGGAAAATTTGCTTGTCAAGGTGCTACTAATCGTTCTTTAGTTGCTATTACCAGTAAAGGTTTTGTAATTTTCCTGGTCAATGATATAAAAGCTAATTCTATTATTCAAGTTTCTGCTAACAATCAAGAATTACTACCCCATCAATTTGATAATGTTTTAACAGGAATTGCTAGAAATAACTGTTTAGGGACAATTCAGGAAGGAATGTTATTTGATGGGGGAATGTCTCCAGGATTGTTTTATAATAATAAAGTCTATGTCGAGAATTTAGGTCCAATTGGTTCGGTATTTTTAATTTATCAAAAGTAATCAAATCACAGATTTATTTACTATGTTATCAGTGAAAGATGCAGAAACGATTATTTTCAATCATGTCCAACCTTTAAATCAAGAAAATGATCTTGAAGTTGTGGATTTATTGACAGCATTTCAGCGGATTTTAGCAACTCCTGTAATTAGTTCTTTAGATTTTCCTCATTGGGATAATTCCGCAATGGATGGTTTTGCTGTACGTTATGAAGATGTACAAAATTGCAGTTCTGAAAATCCGACAATTTTGGAAATTGTCGAAGAGATTCCCGCAGGATATCAACCTCAAAATCCTATTAAACCAGGACAAGCAGCCAGGATTTTCACTGGTGCAATAATCCCAAAAGGTGCAGATACTGTAATTATGCAGGAAAAAACTAATTTACAGGAGAATCAAGTTTTTATTTTTGCTAGACCTCAACCCCAAGAATTTGTCAGAAAACAAGGAGACTTTTATCAAGCAGGAACAGAACTTTTACCAGCGGGAATTACCCTCAATGCAGCGGAAATTGCGATTTTAGCCGCAGCACAATTACCGAAAATCAGTGTTTTCCGTCGTCCACGGGTGGCGATTTTTTCTAGCGGTGATGAGTTAGTAACACCAAAACAAACTCTAAAACCCGGACAAATAGTAGATTCTAATCAATATGCTTTAGCAGCTTTAGTACGTAATTTGGGTGCAGAAGTGTTAACATTAGGAATTATTAAGGATAATCCTAGCGCGTTGACAGAGACTATCAATTATGCAATTAATAATAGTGATATAGTTATTTCTTCTGGTGGAGTTTCCGTAGGTGATTATGATTATATTGCTAATATATTAACATCTTTAGGAGCAGAAATTCATTTTTGTGCTGTGCAAATGCGTCCAGGAAAACCTTTAACATTTGCTACATTTCCTAATTCTCTTTATTTTGGTTTACCAGGAAATCCTGTTTCGGCTTTAGTCACATTTTGGAGATTTGTAGAACCGACAATTAAAAAACTTTCAGGAATTAATCAGGGTTGGGAAAGTAAATTTATCAAAGTGAAATCTCATTGCGAATTAAAATCTAACGGAAAAATGGAAACTTATATTTGGGGTAATTTAAAATTAAATGATGGTATTTATGAGTTTCAGCAAACAAGTGGTAATTTAAATTCGGGGAACTTAATTAATTTAGCTCAAACTAATGCTTTAGCCATTTTACCAGTAAGAAAAACCTTAGTTACTCCAGGAGAAGAAGTTTTAGTTTTGCAAATAGGATAAAAGGAAATCAACTCTCCGCACCACTAAGCATACTGCCTAAGAGATCATGAATTTGTCAATATACCCAATAAATTCTCCCAGACTAGGAACATTATTAGCAAGGTGGATATATAGAAACTCGTAATCTAAATTAGATGCAAGTCTATTGAGTTGTTTTTCACTCTTGTTATAACCTTTACCTACATAGTTATAAATCTGTTTTATATCATCAGCAGGATGAGGTCTTTGTTCCATATCATCACTCTTAGGATTAAAACCAAAAATTTCTTGAATTTTATCTGGTGTTAAACTGGTATCTATTTTGATAAAATGATTATATTCTGCTAAAAACCATGCTTCTACTTCCATAACAGCAAGCACTATATTTATAGGAATTGATCCTTTTGGTAAAGAATAATTTAAACCTCTTTGCAGTTTAGATGTTTCAGCTATAGGTATTGGATAAACATCTCTTAGTCCTATTATTCTCTCATATCCTTCTATAGATAAAGAATTATATAGTTCTCTCATATCTGACACAACAGTTTCATCATTGCATGAATTATAAATTAAAACATAAAATTTTGTTGCAGAAGTAACAGTATCTTTCATTATTACTTGAGCCGAGTTACTATTTTCTCTATATTTAATTTCTATAGAAATATGTAATTGGCCAGCAATTTCTTTTAGCAACTTTTGGACAAAAATTTGTTCCGTTTTACCCTCCACAAAAATAGCTAATTTTTTCACTGTTCTATATTCTCCTCATTACCAAACCCCTCTATATAGAATTGAGTTGCAAAAAAGTCAAAATTGTTTAATCCAGTAAATTTAAAATCATCAAATATTTCTTTTGAATTATGTATGTTATGAAGTTTAGCTAATCCTGGTTGTCTCTCAATTACTGACCAACATTCCAAAGGAACACCATTCATAATAAATCTATCATTAGTGGTCATAATTAACTGAACTAAACCAGTTTTTGCTTTATTAACCAGTAATTTAATCATTGCTGATGACCTTTCAAAATCTAGTCCTTCCCCAATATCATCTATTAAGATACAACTAGGCTTTTTAGCTAATAGTGAGTAGTTTATTTGAATAATTAAAGATAATACTCTAAACATCCCTTGAGATATTATTGATTGTTCAGTTTGATCTTTTAAATCACTTTCTTGAACATAAAGATATTGCAGTTTTACCTCTGGTAAATAGGATTTATCTTCTTGAAAAATCGAAGTTGATGGCGTTTTTGTACCAATTTCATCTATTCTGTAACCAACAAATAACATATCTGATTTGATAGATTCAATAAAACTTTCTCCTAACTCTTTTTCTCCTAATTTGAATATGCGAATTACATGATTTTTATTGTTGAAGTCTATATTTTTTTTGATTATCGCAACGCTTTCGGTATTAATTGCATCAAGACTACTTCTGCCTAAATCTGTTCCAAATTCGTAATACCTCAATAAATTTGCCCAAGTGTAAACTTCTTCAAAAAAAGGATGCTGGATAGAATCTCTTCGATGGAAAGCTGCGACTTCATTAGTAGGTGTTTGAAAATCAATTTCTTTTTCTAATTGTTTAGCCCAAATTTTGCCTTCACCTGATTTATCTCTCATGAGATAAAATTTAGATCCAATAGTGTAACTTTCTTCAATTACTAGACTATTCTCAACTTTCAATATGTAGACTTTTTTATTGTCTCCGTTATGAGAATCAAAAGTTAGTTTCCACTCTCTTAACCTACCATCAAGTCTACTGAGCTTTTCTTCACCAGATAGAAAATCTGATAAAAATTTAATACTTCTAAGCATTCTCGATTTGCCAGAAGCATTTTTGCCAACAATCAAGTTTACATTACCTAATTGACAACCATTTAAACACCACTCACTTGGCAAATCTTTATCTTGACAATATTCTATAAAGTCTAATTTCATATAGTTTTACTGATTACGTTGAATTAAGGTAACAAAAACGGCTGTTAGGTACTTATTATGCTATAGGAATAATATTTGATTTATGAAAAGATACTTAGGGTGCGTCAGATATTACAAATCTGTTGATTGAGAGAATTTATGCAGTATGACGCACCCTACAATACCTAATTTTTTTCAAGAATCAAATATGAGTTCTATAGATTAGCAATTCGCAAAAGAGAACAAGAAAAAGAGTAATTCCAGAAAAACCAGAATTACCCTTTTAAAAAGTTTAGGAAAAATTACGCAAAAGCAGCCATTTTCACATCGTTATTACCAAGAATTGCTTGTAATTCCTCAGCGTCTACGGTTTCCTTTTCAATCAGCATTTGAGCAATTTCATCTAAAACCTTGCGGTTATCGAGTAAAACTTCCTTAGCTCGACTGTAAGCAGTATCAACTAACTTCCGCACTTCTTCATCAATAGCAGCAGCAGTTTCTTCGGAGAAATCACGCTCAGACATAATATCTCGACCCAGGAACATATTTCCTTGTTGACGACCAAGGGCTACTGGACCCAAGCGATCGCTCATGCCAAAGCGAGTTATCATTTGTTTAGCTACTCTGGCCACTTGCTGTAAATCATTAGAAGCACCTGTCGTCACTTCCTCCTCACCAAAGATAATTTCTTCAGCGAGACGACCACCTAAAGCCACGGCCATTTGATTTTCCAGATACGCACGGCTATATAAACCAGTGTCCATGCGGTCTTCACTAGGAGTAAACCAAGTCAAACCACCAGCACGACCACGAGGGATAATGCTAATCTTTTGGACAGGGTCATAGTCAGGCATTAAAGCCCCAACTAAAGCGTGACCTGCTTCATGGTATGCTACTAAAGTTTTGCGCTTTTCGCTCATTACCCGGTCTTTCTTTTCAGGACCTGCTAATACACGATCAATTGCATCATTAATTTCATCCATCGAAATTTCAGTTAAATTCCGACGAGCGGCTAAAATTGCGGCTTCATTAAGTAAATTAGATAAATCAGCACCAGTAAAACCAGGAGTCCGACGGGCGATTTTATCCAAGTCTACATCTTTAGATAAAGTTTTACCACGGGCATGAACTCTCAATATTTCGCTTCTTCCCGCGTAGTCAGGACGGTCTACGACTACTTGACGGTCAAAACGACCGGGACGTAATAAAGCTGCGTCTAATACGTCAGGACGGTTGGTAGCAGCAATAATAATAATGCCAGTGTTACCTTCAAAACCATCCATTTCCGTTAGTAACTGGTTGAGGGTTTGTTCCCGTTCGTCATTACCACCACCTAAACCAGCGCCCCGTTGACGACCTACCGCGTCAATTTCATCAATAAAGACGATACAAGGAGCATTAGTTTTCGCTTGTTCAAATAAATCACGGACACGGGAAGCACCCACACCCACAAACATTTCCACAAATTCCGAACCGGAAATTGAGAAGAAAGGAACACCAGCTTCTCCAGCTACAGCCCGTGCAAGCAGGGTTTTACCAGTACCAGGAGGTCCAACTAAAAGTACACCTTTGGGGATTTTCGCACCAATGGCGGTAAAGCGATCAGCATTCTTTAAAAAGTCTACAACTTCGTTTAGTTCTAATTTGGCTTGGTCAATACCCGCCACGTCTCCAAAGGTAACTTGAGTTTGGGGTTCCATTTGCACTCTGGCTTTAGATTTACCAAAGTTCATGGCCTGGCTACCAGGACCGCCTTGAGCGCGACGGAGGAGGAAAAATAGACCAACTAGCAGCAACACAGGGAAGAATAAACTGCTGAGAGCCTTAAACCAAAATCCCTCGTCTGCTTGAGGTAGTACGGAAATATCAACACCTTTAGCTGTGAGGGTATTGATTAAATCAGGGTCATTAACTAAAGTAACGATCTTTTTCTTTTCGTCATATTTGGGTGTTACCAGGGCTGTAGAGCGGTCGGAACTCAAACTAACTCTCTCAACCCTACCCCGTTGAACTTCTTGGATAAACTGACTGTAGCGCCATGTCTCTCTGTTTTGAGGTTGTTTGTCAAAAAATGCTGTTCCTAGCGCAATGACAACTATAAAAAGGAGCGCGTACAGCCCCGTATTTCTCCATTTTTTATTATTCACCGATGTTGTTTCTCCTGTACTTGTTTGCTGCTTATACGTAGCTTCTCTAAGGAAGAGGACATTATGATAATTATGTTAACTTATCTTAAGATATCTCAAAATAGTCCTTTTGTCATGCTACAAATGATCTTCTATCCTCCACAAGTCTAAAATTTCAGAATAGTGGGACTTCTATTGTAATCATTCTCCACCAGACAAAGAAAGGCCAATCACCACTGACCACTAACCCATCAATTTTTTTCTGGTAATCTAATTCTGTTTGTACGGTCTGGCTTAGTGCCATTGTCATATTATTGCAGCTTATTGCAGCAATTTGTAACATTGTTGCGCTATTGCCCAATCTTCTTGAGTTTCTATAACTAAAACGCGCACCGTTGAGTCAAATGTAGCAATATCAATATCAATAGGTTGTTGTTGATTTTTCTCTAAATCAATTTTCAGTCCCAAAAATCCCCAGGGTTCACAAGCAGCTAAACGTATTTCTGCGGATTTTTCTCCTACTCCAGCAGTAAAAACTAATACATCTAGTCCTGCTAAACTAGCCAGCATCGCGCCGATACCAGACCGGAGGCGATGTACGTACATATCCCAAGCCAATTGGGCGCGTTTATTACCTTGTTCTTTGGCGGCTATCACATCCCTTAAATCACTTGATATTCCAGAAATACCTCGTAATCCTGAAAGTTTATTTAACATATTATCTAATTCTTCACTGGAGTAATTATACTGTTGCCATAAATAAATTAAAATACCTGGATCAATTGAACCACTGCGGCTACCCATCATTAAACCATCTAGGGGGGTAAATCCCATGGTTGTATCAATACTGCAACCATTTTTGATGGCAGCTAAAGAACAACCATTACCTAAATGACAAGTAATTATCCGCAGAGATGGTAAATCTTGACCAATAATTTCCGCAGCCCGATTAGCACAATACTGATGACTAATGCCATGAAAGCCGTAACGGCGAATACCTTTTTCTGCGAAATTATATGGGATTGGATAGATGGCGGCTGCATCTGGTAAGGTGCTATGAAATCCAGTATCAAAAACTGCCACTTGAGGAATATTGCCCAAACTTTTTTCCATAGCTTCAATACCTGCCAAAGCGGCTGGATTGTGTGCTGGTGCTAGATTACATAAACGAGCGATCGCCTGTTTGACATCTTCAGTAATTATTACAGCTTTTTTGTACTCTTGACCACCATGTACTACCCGATGTCCTACCACATCAATCACTGATAAATCATCAATTACCTGAGTTGCACCATGTATGAGAGTAGACAACAAATAAGCAAATTGTACCTGCGGGGAATCACTGACAATAGTTTCTTGTAGAGTTGCACCGATAGCCGTTTTAACTGTAATTTCCGCCTGATTTTTGTCTTGAGTCCAGTTGATTTTCCCTTCCCAGAGGGGTTGGGGTGCTAGAGGAGGAATTGTGGTTGTCATGTCATACAGACAACTCTTTTGGCTGCTAGAACCGGCATTGAGGACAAGTATTTTCATAAATTCAGATTTACGCCCTGTACTGATTTACCGCGACAAATTTAAGTTAGGAATTGATAAAAAAGCCACTTAAAGTATAAGTGACTTTTTCATAATTTCAATTTAATTCCCAGTCATTGAAAAAAGAGATTAAGTAGGTGAACGGAAAAAAACCGACATAAGTAACGAAAAGTAAAGTTGCCCAGTTAAGAGTTCCCAGTTAAGAGTTCCCAGTTAAGAGTTCCCAGTTCCCTTGTCATAACGAAAATTTTTAACGCCAACCTACTTATTTATCAAGACAATGGGGAATACCTAACACTGCACAAGGGAAATTTTTACCTAATGTTTCAATCATGGGATGATCCGTAGATTTGCAGCCTAAAAACAGAATATCAGCGGTTTCTAATTGGACAACTTTTTTAAGTTCTTTAGCAACATTACCAAAGCGCAGATGAGAACTAAATGAACCTTGCCATTCTTCAGCAAGAGTTTTTGCTTGCCAAATAATTCTATCTGCTTCCTGGAGAGAAGTTCTAGATTCTCTTGCTAACTGCGGTAAAATTGCTGTTCCTTTTGAGCGATTTAATCCCAATGCAACTGACTTTGATATATTCCCCAATTGATATTCTAATTGAGCTTGATTTTCAGGAACTTTGAAGATATCAAGAGACTGATGATTCAAGTTTTCTTCTACTACATAAACAGCTTGAACTGTAACTTGATAGTTAGTAGCTAAAGTCGTTTGGTGGGCAATCCAAAAAGCAATATCTAAGGCTGTATGACTTTGAGGAGAACCATTATAAGCAACAATTAGATTAGCTGATTTCGCCTTTGAACCTTTTTTAGAACATGATTTTTGAGTTCCTGGCAGTAAAACCATTTGTTCAATTAGGTCATCACGACCGATAGCACTTTGTAAACGTGCCAATATTGGTTTAATTTTCACAGTTTTAACTTCTCTCCCTTGAAACAATTGACCAATGAGAAGCGGGGATGACAATTTTAAATTTTAGATTTATCTGTAATCTAAAATCTAGAATTTATTAAGGAAGACCCAATCATAACTGGTATTACAGCCAAGATTTTGGGAGTTCCTTCCATTGCTGACGGAGTTAGCTGACGGGCTAAGACTGGAAGGTGTCTCTCATAAGATTAGCCCCAAATACTTGGTTCCTCCGCTCCAAATTCAGTTTTGATGAATTTGAATTAAGCTACCCACTAAAAATATAGTGACAGTATTACACTAGGTTGAGATAAAGTCAAGTTTAAGAATATTGAGTATACGCTTGTATTCAAGAGCTTGATTTATAATTTTTTCCAATTTTCCCCATATTTAATGATTTAAACTATTTTGATCTAGCCAAAATTCACAAGTTATAATTTAGCCATAATTGGTGATTAAACCCACATTCCGCATCATTGGAAACTGGAAATTTTGTCAAAGTAATTTAGATTGACTGAGATTATCCTGTGCTGCTCCCTGTGTAAATTGCTTAGAGGATGTTTTAACAGTGTATCTCATATCCGTAATTCCTGAAGCATTTTCCAACGATTCCCCCTTCAAATAACGTTCCAGTGCATCAGTCACCAAATTATTCAGATTCACCCCCCGTTGTTGAGCAAATAAGGCCGCTTGACGATGAAGTTGGCTACCTACACGCACATTAAAACTACCCTTAAACGGCTTCTCAGGCTCAATACTTTTTTCTTCACATAGAGCCAAATAATCATCAACTGCTTCCTGAAAACTAGCCCTGAGACTAACTACATCTTCCCTTTCAAAACTAATTAAACTGCGGATATATTCCACCTGTCCGTAGAAGATTTTATCGTCATCACTATAGTGAATAGACCCGAAATAATCCTTGTATTGCATCATGTTATTCATAGCAATTCTTCCCCTTGGAGAATCTCGATAATCTGTTGAATCTGATATCGTTTGAGAATATTTTGAGGATGGGGTTTATGCAACGTAATAATCACTCCCGCATCATTGAGAAAACGCCGCCGAGAACCTCCCCTTTTTCCCGTGCTGACAACGACCACAATTTATTACACTATCATCAAAAACTAAAAACAGATGTAGAGACGTTCCATAGAACATCTCTACAGGGGTTTCAAAGCACCGACATTGATTAAGCGGTGACTTTCTGACTTTCCAAACGAGTCAATCTTTCAGCTAATAGTTGTTCCAAGGAAATCAAAGCCTTGGTAAAACCATCAATACCTTCTGCTAGTTTATCAGAAGCCATGTGATCGCCATTGTGCATTTGCTCAAAAGTCGCTTGATCAATGGAAATTTTCTCAATTGATAAATCCGCTACCTTTGCCGGATCAAGTTTCCTGGGTAATTCCCCTACAGTATTTTGCAATTCTGCCAACAAACCGGGAGAAATAGTTAACAAATCGCAACCAGCCAATTCAGTAATCTCGCCCATATTACGGAAACTAGCACCCATCACCTCAGTTTGATAACCAAACTTCTTAAAGTAGTTATAAATGGTGGTGACAGATAATACACCTGGATCTTCCGCTGGCGGGTAGCTATCCCGGCCTGTATCCTTCTTATACCAGTCAAGAATCCGACCAACGAAAGGAGAAATCAACGTTACACCAGCTTCCGCACAGGCGATCGCTTGATGCAGACCAAACAGTAAAGTTAAGTTACAGTGAATACCTTCTTTTTCCAAAATTTCCGCAGCTTTTATACCTTCCCAAGTAGCTGCAATCTTAATCAAAACCCGCTCTTTGGCAACACCAGCGGCTTGATACTGACCAATCAAATTCCGGGCTTTTGCTACAGTTGCATCTGTATCATAAGATAACCGCGCATCTACCTCTGTAGACACACGACCGGGGATAATTTGCAAAATCTTTAATCCAAAGGATACCGCCAAACGGTCAAAAGCCAGAGATACCACCTGTGCTTGACTAGCACCTACACCAGCATCTTTTTTAGCTTTAAGCAGCGTTTGGTCAACTATATCCTGATATTCCGGCATTTGCGCCGCAGCAGTAATCAGTGAGGGATTGGTAGTAGCATCTTGAGGTGTAAACTTTTCAATCGCTTGAATGTCTCCGGTATCCGCTACCACAACGGTTACTGCCCGTAGTGCTTCTAGTAAGTTCTTAGGCATAACATACTCCAATGTCAGTGGTCAGTAGTCAGTGGTCAGTGGTCAGTGGTCAAGGAACAAGGAACAGGAAACAGAGAATTAGGGAATTAGGATTTCCCAATTAGGAATTATCAACTACCCATTTTAGAGGTGTCAAGGCATAATTGGCTGTCCAATAGAATGCACTTTAATTAAATTGGTTGTTCCAGGTGTACCAATGGGGACACCAGAGGTAATCACAACCTTATCTCCCTCCTTAACTAAACCACTATTGACAACTGTGTCTACCACATTAATAAACATTTCTTCCGCATTGCGAACAGGTTGAATGAGTAGGGGTTCTACACCCCAGGATAAAGCCAATTGACGGTAGGCGGTACAATCAGAGGTAAGGGCAATAATTGGTGTGCTGGGACGGTATTTAGAAACCAGTTTGGCTGTACTTCCCGACGTGGTATTACACAAAATTGCTTTAGCACCAGTTTCATAAGCAATGCGACATACCGCTTGAGACACTGATTCTGTCACTGTCAAACTACCGGCTTTCGGTACCCAAGAATGTCTATTTCCCTCTTGTAATGCTGTTTCTGTTTGTAGTGCAATATTGTGCATCGTTTGCACTGCTGCAATAGGATATTCACCCATGGCTGTCTCTCCAGATAACATAACCGCATCTGTGCCATCTAAAATAGAATTAGCAACATCTGTAGCTTCAGCGCGAGTAGGATCTGGCGCACTAATCATTGATTCTAGCATTTGCGTAGCTGTAATTACCGGTTTACCAGCTTGATTACAACGACGCGCAATTTCTTTTTGAATTAGCGGAACTTGATAAATAGGTACTTCTACCCCTAAATCACCACGAGCAATCATAATTCCGTCAGCAACTTCTAGAATAGCATCTAACTGTTCTACTGCTTCTGCTCTCTCAATTTTAGCAATTAGACGAATTTTTGAACCAGCACCCTCAATCATTCTCCGTGCAGGTTCGAGGTCTTGAGGAGAGCGTACAAAAGAAACCGCCACCCAGTCTACACCTAATTGTATCCCAAAGCGCAAATCCATTAAATCTTTTTCGGTAATCGAACTTAGAGGTAAAGGAGTTGCGGGTAAATTTACACCTTTATGAGAAGAAACCAAACCGCCAATATTAACATGAGCGCGAATTTTATCAGCGTCACGACTAGTAACGGTTAATTTTACTCGACCATCATTAATTAAAATTGGTTCACCACATCGCATCATAGCGAATAAAGTTGGTAGCGGTAAGGGTAACTCATCAACACTTTCACCCTTTTCTTGTAAAAGAAATGTCACCTCACTACCAGGCTCTAACATTAACCCTTCTGGTGGTAATTTTCCTAAACGAATTTTTGGACCACACAAATCTTGCATTATAGCAATAGGTTTGTTTAAGTCATTACCAATACGCCGTAAATTTTGAAAAACCTGAGCGTGAGCATCATAAGCACCATGAGAAAAATTTAACCGCGCCATATTCATTCCCGCTCTGACTATAGCTTCTAATTTTTCAGGTGAAGATGTAGCAGGTCCGATAGTACAAACAATTTTAGTGCGACGCATAATTGTGTAAGGAATAATGGTAAAGTAGCACACCCCATTAAGCCCTTATTTACAACAATTAACTATGGATAGGCAAACAATGCTAATTGATTGTCAACAATTAACAATGAATAATTATCTAAATTAATTGTTCTTTTTTCGCCATTGATAAGATTAAATCAACAACACGGTTAGAATAACCCCATTCGTTATCATACCAAGACACAACCTTAAAGAAATTAGAATTAAGTTCAATTCCCGCTCCTGCATCAAAAATGCTAGAATGACAATTACCCTGAAAGTCTGTAGATACTACTTCTTCATCTGTGTAACCTAACACACCAATTAAATTACCTTCCGCAGCTTTTTTCATTGCTAGACAAATTTCTTTGTAAGAAGTAGCTTTAGTAGTTTTAAAAGTTAAATCAACTACAGAAACATCAGGAGTAGGAACTCTAAAAGCCATACCAGTTAATTTACCCTTTAATTCTGGTAATACCAAAGCCACCGCTTTAGCAGCTCCCGTAGCCGAAGGAATAATATTTTGAGACGCACCTCGTCCACCACGCCAATCTTTACGACTAGGACCATCTACTGTAGGTTGAGTTGCAGTCATAGCATGAACCGTAGTCATTAAACCTTCAGCTAAACCAAAATTATCATTAATGACCTTAGCAATAGGGGCTAAACAATTTGTAGTACAACTAGCATTGGAGACAATTAAATCTTTAACGGGGTCAAACAAGTGATGATTTACACCCATCACCATAGTTTTTACTTTTTCCGGTTCTTTTGTTGGTGCAGAAATTACAACCCGTTTTGCACCAGCTTTAAGATGATTTTCAGCCCCAGCATAATCAGTAAAAAGTCCCGTAGATTCAACAACATAATCTACACCAAATTTACCCCAAGGTAGTTCCGCAGGATTTCGCATAGATACACAAGGGATAAAATGACCGTCAATAATAATACCGTCTTCTTTAGCTTCAATCTGACTTTTTAATCTACCGTGAGTAGAATCATACTTAAGAAGATACGCAAGATTATCGGGAGGAACTAAATCATTAATTCCTACAAACTCAATATGAGGATTATTCAAACCAGCGCGTAGCACAAGTCTACCAATACGACCAAATCCATTAATACCAACTTTCAACTTAGTCAAAATTAAACCTCCCGTATTAGGAACTTCAGCAATAACTGGCCGGGTTAATTCTAGTCCGACTTAGTTAATTCTTACAGTTACAAAAGGCATAAAGTTGATTTAACTGGCATATTTTAAGGTTTAATTATTAGTCATTGGTTATTTGCATGATCCGATACATTATTGAAATATCTGTATATTTGTTATGACTTACCGAAAATATTTCTAAAACCCTCTGATCTTCGTTTTTTTCGTTCCTTCGTGGTTAATTCCTTCCTGAATTGTGAGTAAGTCTTACAGCAAGTTTAGCTTGAGTGAGGTACATATTATGCGGGCAAGATGCCCGCACCACAAGAGTTTTATCACTGATATTTGTACTTTATAATAGCGGTAACTGCTGTATGTATATTAAATTAATATTTCACATTTTCCCTAACTTCCAATTTTCACCACCGGGTAACTGAACTAAAAGTTCAGCAATAGCTTTTGGTAAATCTTTAACAGAATATACATAAGTCAATTCTAAAAATTTCCTAGCGATAGAAATTACCTCTGCTCTATTGACCATTTCCGCTAATTGAAATTCATTATACATCCCACCGAAAACATCTAAACTAGCATCAGCTATAGCTAATTCAATTTCATCTTCTAACCAACTATCCCATTCATCTTGATTGATATAATAGGATTTTTGATTTTCTTTGAGATTAATATCTTGAATTTCTATTAATGAATTGCGAATAGAAGCAACCCAATAATTTGTTAATCTTTTCTCAATTTGATTTTTAATCAAATGAATTAACAACACTTTTAAAAAAGACTTAATTTGTCGTAATATGGCTTTTTTACTCATCCCCTCTAATTCATCAACAATAGCCAAAGCGTCGGTATAACGTTGTTCTAAGATACTATTTCTGAGGTCTATTAATTCCTGGGTCATATTGATTACCTTTTCCCTAACTTCCAATCTTCACCACCGGGTAAATTACCTAAATAATCATCAATAATATCTGGTAATTCTCTAATTTGATAATTATAGGTAAAGTTAATTAACTCAGTTGCAGTTAATATTAGTTGTGGTTTATTTAACATTTGGGAAAGTTGCTGACGCTTGAATTTTCCACTCATGACTTCTAAACTAGCGTCAGCTATTGCTAATTCAATTTCATCCTCTAACCAACTATCCCATTCATTTTGATTGATATAATAGGATTTTTTATTTTCTTTGAGATTTATTTTTTTAATTTCTATCAATGAATTGCGAATAGAAGCAACCCAAGAATTAGTTAATCGGTCTTCTATTTTGTTTTTAATCAAATGAATTAACAAAATTCTCAAAAATGCTTGAATATTCCGTAAAATGGCTTGTTTACTCATCCCCTCTAATTCATCAACAATAGCCAAAGCATCGCTGTAACGTTGTTCTAAAATACTATTTCTGAGGTCTATTAATTCCTGTGTCATATTTGATTTACCTCAACTTGGAAATTTACTAATCTCAATAAAGAAAAATTAAGAGTTTTGTAACATTTTTAAATATTATTATGGTCAAATTCGTGATATAAGTCCAATAAATTCTCTTGGAGTTCTTCTAAGGAATTTCCTTGAGTCCAATAATCAGGAGATTCTTCTAAGTAACCGATAAACATATCCTCGTCTTGCCAATAAATATATTTTTTTATATTTTTTTAGTGATTGTTTCCATGATCATCTCAACCTATAACTAAAGGCTTGATCTAATTATATCAGATTTTTTCAAAAATTAAACATCAACTAGCATTAAGCAATTTTTTGATAGACAACATTAATTTTGGGTTGAGATTTATCTGGCTGTTTATTTGTTACCATTATTTCTACATTTTGACCTAATTTAATTAAATAACTTAATAAATTTTCAATTGTAAATTCTTTGAGAATACCGTTAGTTAAATTATTTATTTGTTCAAGTTCTAATCCTAAAATTTGTGCGGCTTGTTGAGGTGTGATTTGTTGTTGTTCTAAAATATCTGTAATAACCGAAGCTAATTTAACTTTGGCTAGTTTTTCTTCTGCATTAGCAAATCCTAAATCTTGAAATATGTTGCCAAAACTGATTGTATAATCTAACATAATCTTGATCTCATGATTGTCTAGTTTGTGAAATTTGGATTGCTGTTTGTAATCGCTGGTAAATTAAATCAATAGTTTGTTGAGGTGTTTTGAATCATAGAAAGATATTTTTATAACCCTGGTCTTTACATTCTAGCATCAAGAGCAATAATCTTTTACAAGATTACACAAGCCCTAGATGTGTAGGGGTTTAGCAGTGCTAAACCCTTACCAATAAAATCAGAATGACTCAATTATTAATATGGCCAAGTCCAATCACGGATTTCTGGCATATCTTCACCGTGTTTCTGGATATAATGCTGATGTGAAATCAACTTATCTTGCAATTTTTGCTTAACATAAGCTGCTTGATAACCTAACTTTGGTACACGGTCAATGACATCCATAACTAAGTGGAATCTATCTAGATCATTCATGACCACCATATCAAAAGGTGTGGTTGTTGTTCCCTCTTCTTTATAACCACGGACATGAATATTTTGATGATTTGTATGCCGATAAGTGAGACGATGAATTAACCAAGGATAACCATGAAATGCAAAGATAACTGGTTTGTCAGTTGTGAAAATTATATCAAAGTCTTTATTACTTAAACCGTGAGGATGTTCGCTTTTTGGTTGTAGTGTCATTAAATCAACAACATTCACAACTCGCACTTTTAAATCTGGGAAATTTTGACGTAAAATATCCACTGCTGCTAAGGTTTCCAAGGTGGGAATATCCCCAGCACAAGCCATAACTACATCTGGTTCACTGTTTTGGTCATTACTAGCCCATTCCCAAATTCCTAAACCTTTAGTAGTGTGTTTAATAGCTGAATCTATATCTAAATATTGTAATGCGGGTTGTTTACCTGCCACAATGACATTGACATAGTTACGACTTTTTAAACAATGGTCGGTTACTGATAGCAAGGTGTTCGCATCTGGGGGAAGATAAACACGAATGATCTCGGATTTTTTATTAATTACATGATCAATAAAACCCGGATCTTGGTGAGAAAAACCGTTATGATCTTGCCGCCAAACATGAGAAGTGAGAAGATAATTTAAAGATGCAATTGGTCTTCTCCAGGTAATGTGACGGGTTGTTTTCAACCATTTAGCGTGTTGGTTGAACATTGAATCAATGATGTGAATAAAGGCTTCATAGCAGGAGAAGAAACCATGACGACCTGTTAACAAATATCCCTCTAACCACCCTTGACAGTTGGTTTCGCTGAGGATTTCCATAACTCGACCGTCGGGAGCTAAATGGTCATCTTCGGGGAGAGTTTCCGCATCCCAAGCGCGATTTGTCACTTCAAATAAAGGGTCTAGACGATTTGATGCCGTTTCGTCAGGACCAAAAACGCGGAAGTTACGGCTCTCGTCGTTTAGTTTCATGATGTCGCGGAGAAACTTACCAGTAACTTTTGTTGCTTCAGCGTTAATTGTTCCTGGTTTAGGTACTTCTACGGCATAGTTGGTAAAATCAGGCATTTTCAAATCACGCAGCAAAATTCCGCCATTTGCGTGGGGGTTGTCTCCCATGCGACGCTGACCTTGGGGAGCTAATTCTGCGAGTTCGGGAATCAGTTGACCATTGGTATCAAATAGTTCTTCTGGTTTGTAGCTTTTGAGCCAATCTTCTAATAGTTGCAGATGTTCCGGTTTACCAGCTATATCACTAAAAGGGACTTGGTGCGATCGCCAATAACCTTCTGTTTTCTTCCCGTCTACTTCCTTGGGACCTGTCCAACCTTTAGGAGTGCGGAGGATAATCATTGGCCATTGTGGTCTTTGTTGAACCCCATGTACTCGCGCTTCTAGTTGAATACCCTGGATTTCAGGAATGATTGTATCTAACACCGCCGCCATTTGTTTGTGAACTTCCGTAGGATCTGCACCTTCGACAAAGTATGGTTTATAACCATAGCCGATAAATAGACTTTCTAACTCTGCATCAGGTATCCGTGCTAATACTGTAGGGTTGGCAATTTTATAACCATTCAAATGCAGAATTGGTAACACCGCACCATCAGTAACAGGGTTAATAAATTTGTTAGAATGCCAACTAGTAGCTAAAGGTCCAGTTTCCGCTTCTCCGTCACCCACAACCGCAGCTACAATTAAATCAGGGTTGTCAAATACTGCACCATAAGCGTGAACTAAAGCATAGCCTAATTCTCCCCCTTCGTGGATAGAACCGGGGGTTTCAGGAGCGACATGACTAGGAATACCACCAGGAAAGGAAAATTGCTTAAATAATTTTTGCATTCCTTCAGCATCTTGAGAGATATTAGGGTAATATTCGCTATATGTTCCTTCTAAGTATGTATTGGCGACAAGTCCCGGTCCACCATGTCCTGGTCCAGCGATATAAATGGCGTTGAGGTCGTATTTTTTTATAACTCGGTTCAAATGGGCATAAATCAAATTTAGTCCTGGAGTAGTTCCCCAATGTCCCAATAGTCGGGGTTTGACGTGTTCTTGTTTGAGGGTTTCTTTCAGTAAGGGATTATCAAGCAGGTATATTTGTCCAACAGAAAGGTAGTTAGCGGCACGCCAATATGCATTAATTTTGCTGATTTCTGTGTCTGTCAACGGCTGAGGTGAGGTTGTGGTTATTAATGTCATTATCAACTCCAAAAAGGTATTTGCACCGAACAGGGTTATTGTAACTATAATTGTTTCTTCAGCACAAGCTAAGTATTTTTTGGGACTAATAGACTGATAATTATCATATAATGACAATGGCACCATGGATTATTTTTAGTACCAAGGTGAAAAAGCAATAAAATTTTTCTCGTCAAGAGTAGATATTATCAAGGGGAATTAGAAAAAAGTTAGGGAACGGATAAACATACGTTCTCTAACAAATAAAATCTAATTTCTCAGTTGTACGGGCATAGCTAAATAAGTCATTTTTAAACCACCCAAGGGAGTGAAAATAACTGGAGTTAAACTTTGATTTAGGTGCATTTGAATTTCTGAAGATGGTAGTTCTTTCAAGCCTTCCATGAGATATTTAACATTAAAAGCAATGTCTATATTTTCTCCCGAAATTTGCGCCGGTATTGATTCTGTTCCACTACCTACATCTTGCGCTTCACAAGATAAAGTAATTTCTTGATTAGCATTATCAATGCTAACTTTGACAATATTATTTTTCTGGTCTGCTAACACAGCAATTCGTTCTAAAGTGCTGATAAATTGCTTTCTTTCTAATGTTACTTGTCGTTCAAATTGTCGGGGGATTAATTGCCGATAAGCGGGGTATTGTCCTTCTAATGTCCGGCTTGTTAAACGTTGAAATGCCCAAGCAAATACAACTTGACCGTGATCAAGATATACATCTACTGTTTCTTCAGATGCGGAATTATGCCCTAACATCCTTTGTAGTTCCCGTAATGCTTTCGCTGGTACTGTCACTTCTACTTGTTCGCTACCCTCAACAGAACGCTCATTTGTGGTTTCTAGGACTGCTAAACGGTGTCCATCGGTAGCAGCAAATTCTAATGTATCCTGTTTTAATGTTAAATGTACACCTGTGAGAACTTGCTTAGTTTCATCTGAACTAGTAGCAAATAAAGAACCTTTTAAGCCTTCAATAAGTGCCGCAGTGGTAAGGGTAATTGCTTCAGCGTTTTCAATTACGGGTAATTCGGGAAATTCTTCCGCACCCATAGCCCGCACTTGATAACGTCCACTTCTGGGTTTTAGTGTTACAAGTATACCTTCTCCACTGCTGTCCCCTGATTGATCATCAAGGGTGATTTCCCCTTCTGGTAAACGAGAGGTGATATCTACAAGTAGTTTGGCCGGGAGAGCAATTTCCCCACTTTCTAATACCTCAGCACTAAAACTAGTACGAATACCTAAACTCAAATCAAAGGCTGTTAAACTAACTTGATTAGTTTGGGCATCGGCCTGTAATAATATATTAGCAAGTACCGGGTGGGTTGGTCGAGATGGAACTGCACGACTGACAAGGGAAAGATTACTACTGAGATCACTTTGGGAACAAATTAATTTCATCTTTAAATTCAATAATGGAGGAATTGGTTGTTGTAATTGGTAATGGGTAATTAGGTATTCACCAATTTTCCCATCACTACGTGATTCTAATTGCTTAAAGCTTTAATGAACCGCTGTAAACTCTTAAATAGACTGGGTTTTTTAGTAGGTGTCCCGTCGCTGGTGTTTTCCTTTTGTCCCCCCATAAGAATCGCGTCTAATTCGTCACCAGATGGTTTTTTAGGGAGTTCCGCAACTTTTTGATATTCTCCCTCTGTTTCTAACCATACTTCCCATTGTCCAGGATAGCAACGAAATAGGGCAGATTGATCATCTACAGCACGGATATAGTAAGAAGATTCAATGGTACTAATAAAGCGACGACGGGTTTCCCTGGCTGTGTAACCAATACCTACAATACTAGAATCTTCCAACCGGGGAGTTAACATAATTACGGGGCGTTCCCCTATAATTTCACACAGCTTTTCTAATTGTGGTACTTCTACCGATGTTGGGGCAATAAACAGGAAAATTTCATCTTCTGGCTGAATTTTCGCTGCTAAGGAAGCAGCCCTACCTGTACCGATATCTAAAATTTTCTCGCGTACAAGATTAATGCCTAAGTTAGACTCTGCTGATGTCCAGTCACGACGAGCTAAAGCAGCCGCACCCGCGTCAGCAAAGAAGACTTTTAGACCGGATTCATATTCAGTAAATAAAGGGAGAAATTGTTCTGCAACTGTCATGAATTTGAGTTCTGGAAATAATAACTCAACTTGAATCCGCATTATACCATCAGCTACAGCTGATTTTACCGCTTCACAGGACTGAGCGATCGCATCTTCTAGGGTTTTAGGTAGTTCAGCCATAGTTTACAAAGTCTTACAAAGTCGCTGGGTGAATATTTAATTCTCTCACTATAGTTATTGAATTCTGCTATCATAGGGGATTATGGCATTTGCCCCTAGTCTTGGTGCTTGCTGCCCATTGAGTATTTTAAACCATTCGTCCGCCTAAGACTGAAGCCGTGACCGGCGACAGGCCGATGTTATTTCTGGAGTTATATGTCTTTTTCTGATCTCGGCTTGTCCCCTGAAATTGTCCGTGCTGTCACTGAGCGAGGATATAATCAGCCTACACCAATTCAAAAACAGGCTATCCCTGTAGTATTATCCGGTGGTGATATTTTAGCTGGAGCGCAAACGGGTACTGGTAAAACCGCCAGCTTTACTCTACCGCTGCTACATAAGTTATCTACTCACAAGGTTCAAAACAATACTAACGGATTTTCAACAATTCGGGCATTAATTCTTACCCCTACGCGAGAACTTGCAGCACAAGTACAAGAAAGCGTCCGCGACTATGGTAAATACTTAAATCTCAATTCCATGGTCATGTTTGGGGGAGTCAGTATTGGTCCCCAAAAACAGAAATTGAGAACCCGTGTAGATATTTTAGTATCAACCCCCGGACGACTACTAGATCATGTTCAACAGGGAACTGTGAATTTATCTCGTGTGGAAGTGTTGGTATTAGATGAAGCGGACCGAATGCTAGATATGGGTTTTATTAATGATATCCGGCGCATTCTCTCGCTTTTACCCAAACAGCGGCAAAATTTGTTATTTTTTGCCACATTCTCTGATAAAATTAAAACTCTCGCAGCGGGGTTACTAAATAACCCGACAATGATTGAAGTAGCACGTCGGAATGTCACCGCAGCCACAGTATCACAGAAAGTTTATCATGTAGACCGGGAGCGGAAACGACAATTACTTTCCCATTTAATTCGAGAAAATAAATGGTATCAGGTATTAGTGTTTAGCCGCACTAAATATGGTGCTGATAGGTTAGTGAAGCAGTTGGGTGAAGACCGCATTCAAGCACTGGCTATTCACGGTAATAAGAGTCAAGGAGCGCGAACCCACGCCCTAGGTAAGTTCAAAGCAGGGACATTACAGGTATTAGTAGCAACGGATATTGCCGCCCGTGGTCTTGATATTAGCGAATTACCTTATGTCATTAACTATGATTTACCGAATGTACCAGAAGATTATGTACATCGCATTGGAAGGACTGGACGCGCTGGAGCAGAAGGTGAAGCGATTTCCTTCGTCTGTGTTGATGAACATCATTTATTAGCGGATATTGAGGAACTAATTCAGCAGCGTTTACCGAAAGAAGTCGTCGCTGGTTTTGCTGTCAACCCGGAAATTAAAGCTGAACCCATTCCTAACGGACGTAAAGCCCCTGCTGGTGGTACTTCGCGCAGTCCTCGTTCTGTTTCCCAAAAATCCCCTCAACAGCCTTCGTCACGGACAACAGCAGGAGGTAAAAAGTCTGGTTCTGGTTCTGGTTCTGGTTCTGGTTCTGGTTCTTCAGCACCGCGTCGTTCTGGTAAGGGTAGGTAATAACTGACTTGACTGCATTGCTGAATATTATGAATGTATATCACGCAAAGAATAACATTTTGAGCAATAGAGTTTTGACTTTTCCTGGTTATTCTTAATTCAACCTCTGTAAAACCTGTTTTAAAACCATTGCTGTCCAGTCAATATCCGCTGCTGTTGTTTGTTTTCCTAAAGTTAATCTAATTCCTCCCAAAGCCGCTTTTTCAGAATATCCCATTGCTAATAAAATCGGACTGGGGCTTAATTTTCCGCTATGACAAGCAGCACCAGCACTAATACCAATACCTGCTAAATTTAACTGACGTACCAAAGTTTTTCCGCTGATTTTTTCCCCGTCCGCAGTTGCTAAATAAAAACTAAGATGGTGGGGTAATCGGTTAGTTCTGTCTCCTGTGGGTATTAAACTGGGAATATCTGCTAAAATAGCAAATAAGCGATCGCGTAATTCCATTAATCTCACCCTTTCCGTCTCTAATTCCCGTGCTGCTAACTCCGCAGCTACCCCAAACCCAGCAATAGCTGGGGTTGCTTGCGTCCCTGAACGCAGTCCGGCCTCCTGTCCACCCCCAACCAACAACGGTTTTAATTTCACCCCCGGACGTACATATAAAGCCCCTGCTCCCAAACAACCATATAATTTATGACTAGATATACTTAGTAAATCTATTGGTAAATCCTGTACATCTATCGGTAAACGTCCAGCAACTTGCACCGCGTCAGTGTGAAATAAAGCACCGTGGATTTCAGTTATTTTACTTAATTCAGCAATAGGTTGGACTGTTCCTACCTCACTTTGTCCATAAATCACAGATACCAATACTGTATTATCTCGCAATACTGCTTTTAGCTCTTCGGGGTTGACTCTTCCTTGATGATTTACACCCAAACGGGTAATTTCCCAACCCCAATTTTCTAAGATTTTCGCCGGTTCAGAAATAGCCGAATGTTCTACACTGGAAATAATTATATGCTGGGGAACATGATAACATCCCGCCACCCCCATCATCGCTAAATTGTCCGCTTCCGTTCCCCCAGAAGTAAAAATAATCCCTTGAGGAACAGCGTTAATTAACCCCGCAACTTGCATTCTCGCTGTTTCTAAAACCAATGCGCCACGGTTGCCCCATTCATGTAAACTAGAAGGATTACCCCACTGTTGAGTTAAGACTGTCTGGATCATAGCGATCGCTTCTGGACGAGTGGGAGTAGTTGCACTATAGTCTAGATATACTTGCATAAAAATTAATCATTGAGTGGGAGTAATAATTTACTCATTGTCTTTTTTAGGTAAAAGTTTCGCACCAAGTCGCCAATTGTGATTTAATTATTATATTAAAATCGTATTCAAATCCCTGTAATTTACTTTAATTAGATTGCTGTGTCTATTTTCCCACAAATCCGCTATTTTTCCTGTATATTTTTGTTGCTATTCACCCTGACTATTTGTGAACGAGTTAAATCAGGAAATCAGCTTTTAGCACCATTACCACAAGATCCTTTAATTCAAGTTTACTTCAATAATTCTCAATCCTCCGAATATCGGGAAATCTATCGTCAAAAAACTCGCTTAGGGGACGATTTAGAAAAGCAAATTGTGGATACTATTTCTCAAGCTAAATCTACTATTGATATAGCTGTACAACAGTTGCGGTTACCAAAAGTTGCCCAGATATTAGCACAAAAACAAAAAGACGGCGTAAAAATTAGGTTGATTTTAGAAAGTAATTATTCTCGTCCTTGGAGTAGTTTCACTTCCGCAGAAATAGCCAAATTAGGAAAAAGAGAAAAAGAACAATATCAAGATTTTCAGAAATTTGTTGATCTCAATCAAGATCATCAAATCACATCAGAAGAAATTAGTCAACGAGATGCTTTAGTAATTATTAAAAATGCCCAAATTCCTGCAATAGATGATACTGCGGATGGTTCAAAAGGTAGTAATTTAATGCACCATAAATTTGTGGTTGTTGATCATCGTTTTGTGATTATTACTTCTGCAAATTTTACCCTGAGTGATACCTCTGGAGATTTTACAAATCCTAGTAGTTTAGGAAATAATAATAATTTACTCAAAATTGATAGTCCTGAATTAGCAACTTTACTCACCCAGGAGTTTAATATTATGTGGGGTGACGGTATAGGAGGAAAACTAGATAGTAAATTCGGACTTCAAAAACCTCCCCGTCAACCCAAAACAATCATCGTAGGTAATAGCAAAATCACAGTTAATTTTTCCCCAATTTCTCCCACTCAACCCTGGAATATTAGCAGTAATGGTTTAATTAATCAAACTTTATCCGCAAGTAGAAAAACCATTGATTTAGCATTATTCGTATTTTCAGATCAACAACTTGCTAATACCCTCGAAAACCTGCATGATCAAAAAGTCCAAATTCGGGCTTTAATTGAACCAGAATTTGCTTATCGTCCCTACAGTGAAGCTTTAGATATGATGGGATTTTCTTTAAGTGATAACTGTCAAGATGAAGTAGATAATCATCCTTGGAAAAATCCGATTTCTACCGTGGGAGTTCCCATTTTACCCCAAGGTGATTTATTACATCATAAATTTGCAGTTATTGACCATCAAACTGTAATTACAGGTTCACATAATTGGTCTGAAGCTGCTAATCATGGCAATGATGAAATATTAATTGTCATTGAAAATCCTACGGTAGCAAATCATTTTCAGCGCGAATTTAATCGGCTCTATGGTAAAATAAAAACAGGTTTACCAGCAAATATCCAATCTAAAATAGACGCAGAAGTTAAACAATGTCCCCAAATACAAAAACCATCATCTTCGAGAATTTCCACTCCGACTAAAATTAACCTCAATACCGCAACTCAAGCAGAATTAGAAACTCTTCCCGGAGTTGGTAAAAAGTTAGCCCAAAAAATAATTATAGCCCGACAACAACAAAAATTTACTTCTTTCAAAGATGTTGGCAAAATACCAGGAATTAGTGATAAAACCTTAGCCAAATGGGAGGGAATCATCATTTGGTAAATATTTTTTTAACAAATCGCAGACAATAAAGAGGTCGGAGAAAAGCGGATTTTTATCTCTTATTTATTACGGGGTTTATTTTGTCTTAAAAGGTAGTACATTATACTGAATAATCAAAGTATCCAAAAAATATTAACTTTTTTTAAGTTAACTTGCATTGTTTTCGTGATAGTGTTAGGTGTATACATAAGGTTAATTAACGTAATTTACAATCACCTATGTAAAAATAAAAATCAGCTTGAGCAAGCAAATATACAGTTTATATCAGCAAAAACCAAGCGGTGATAGGGATAGAAGATTTGAATGTATCTGGAATATTAACAAATGGTAAGTTAGCTAAAGCTATAGCTGATATGGGTTTTTATGAGTTCCGTCGGCTGTTAGCTTTTTTGTATCGGAGTTCGGGAACAAAAACGTAAAATAAGCTTCAAGCTTCAAGTACCTTTACAGAACTTTGGTTAACGGTAGAATAAAAAAGTTAAACCCTATAACCTTTTTTACTGTAAGTTTTTTGACTGTAAATTTTGTAGGAGTTTGGGTGTAGTTTTTAAATAAAAGCAGTGTTGTATATGCCAAAAACTTTGACAAAGATTCTCAATTTAACAATCACTAGACCGGGAAAATATTTATGTGTATAAATAATATAGTTATGTTATAGTTATGTGTATCATCAGGTTTTATATGGTAAAGTGTTTATGGTAGCAAATAACTTAATCAGTAAGATGCCATTAAGATCTTCCTTTAATAGATTGAATCAAGTTCATGGGTCTCAATTATCTGAATTTGGCAGTAATTGGATGAGTGTATCTGTGATCACAGAGTTTTTCCCGCCCGACTATGCGGCCACAGGACAGTTGATTGAGGAATTAGTGAATGAGCTAGAGAAACAAGGAGTAACCATTAAAGTATTCACAGGACAACCGGGGTACGCGTTTACTACATCTGAAGCACCAGCATCAGAACAAAGAGGTAATGTTCTCGTGCGTAGATCCCGGTCTACCCAGATGTGGAGTGGCAGAATTCGTGGTAAAGCTGTGGGAGGAGTTTTATTTACACTGCGGGCTTTTCTGCATATTCTTAGGAACTATGGCAAATCAGATGTATTCTTATTAACTTCAGCACCTCCATTCTTACCAGTAGCAGGATATTTTAGTCATTTATTATGGAAATTTCCTTATGTATGTTTAATTTATGACCTATATCCAGATATTGCGATCGCTCTGAGAGTGGTTGCCAAAAATCACTGGTTAGTAAAATTTTGGCGAGCAATCAACCGCAAGGTTTGGCAAAGTTCTCAAGGCATTATTGTCCTAAGTCCTGCTATGAAAGAGCGAGTGATAGCCATCTGTCCAGAAGTAGCTGACAAAGTTTCGGTGATTCACAGTTGGGGAGATCCCAAACTCATTGTCCCCATAGCCAAAGAAAACAACTGGTTTGCCAAAAAACATAATTTAGTCAACAAATTTACAGTTCTTTATTCTGGTAATATGGGCAGGTGTCATGATCTAGACACCATTTTAGCAACTGCTCAACAACTGCAAAACCAGCCTATTCAGTTTGTTTGTATAGGTGGTGGCCCCAAAAGGGAAAGCTTTATTCAAGACGTAGCTCGTTTAGGACTAAAAAACTTTCTCTTTCTCCCCTATCAAGAAAAGAACGTATTACCATATTCCCTGACAGCTTGTGACTTGGCATTAGTCAGTGTAGAAGAGGGTTTAGAAAGTTTAGTTGCTCCCAGCAAACTCTACCCAGCTTTAGCAGCCGGAAGACCCATAGCAGTTGTTTGTCCAAAAACTTGCTACTTGCCAGAGCTAATAGCAGATGGTAAATTTGGTATTGCCATTGAGAACGGAGATAGTAATGCTTTATCTGAATTTATTCTCCAATTAAGTAGCCATCCCCAAATTGCAGAAAAAATGGGTCAGTCCGCCCGCGAATATTTGCAATCAAATTTTACGCCAGAAATTATAGCCAAACAATACATCAACGTGCTAAACTATTCTAGGGATGGAAATTGCTCCCACAGCAATTAACCTGATTTTCCAAGAGTATATATAACTACAATCTAACCGCTCTAAAAAAATTAAATATCTGAGACTAGAATCAGGAGTTGGGCTTCGATGGTCATGTTGATCTCAGTCCCTCCCATGCAACCTTCTTGCGATCTATTGTTTAGTTATTGATCAGGGGGCCAAAGTGCAAAAAAGGTGTGACAAAAATCGGAAGCGTTCTCAGCGTAGAGCCATATACTGTCCAATCCATAACTGCTATATGGATAGTGTTAGCCAAAAATACGGACTATTTGCCGAAAAACCCGGACAACTACAGGCGCGGGGTATAGCCCGACGAGAAGCGATGATTTTAGTGGCGGCTAAAACCACAGTTTCCTTAGAAGGTGAGTGGTTAGAGGCTTTCTGGTGTCAAGAGTGCCAGGAAACAAGATGGTATCATGTACACAAACTTAAATCCAAATATGAGTTATGTCTTGCTTCAGCGGAAATGTGGCAACAAGCCACAGGTGTGATTGATCCCCATCGTAATCCCTCCGTGGGAGAGTTTACCTACAGGCAATCCCGCACACTTAATGGTAACAGTGTGAAAGATTTTTCAAATATGAATTGATATGAAAAAAGCACTCATTTGTGGAGGATCTGGACAAGATGGAGCTTATCTGGCTCAAATGATGGTAAAAGCGAGGTTAGCTAAGTCAAAATCATGAAACAAACAACTTCTCAGCCAGAACTAATCATAGAAGCAGGGCGCACAGAAAAGCAATATTGGCAAGACTTATGGCGATATAGGGAATTATTTTATTTCCTAGCTTGGCGAGATATATTAGTTAGATATAAACAAACAGCCATTGGTATTGCATGGGCATTAATTCGTCCTTTTTTGACAATGGTAGTATTTACAGTAGTATTTGGACAATTGGCAAAATTACCCTCAGAAGGTGCGCCCTATCCAATTCTTGTATTTTCTGCTATGTTACCTTGGCAATTCTTTTCCAACTCACTCTCAGAGTGTAGTAATAGTTTAATTACAAATTCTAACTTACTATCTAAAGTCTATTTTCCTAGATTAGTAGTTCCTACAAGTGCGGTAGTAGTGAGCTTTGTAGACTTTATGATTTCTGGAATGATTTTATTGGCTTTAATGGCATGGTATAACTTTGTTCCTAGTTGGCGGATTTTAACTTTACCATTGTTTATTGCTGTTGCCTTTGCTGCTTCCATGGGGGCAGGTTTGTGGTTAGCTTCCTTAAATGTCCAATATCGAGATTTTCGGTTTATTGTGCCATTTATTGTCCAATTTGGTTTATATATTTCACCAGTAGGATTTAGTAGTAGCATTGTTCCTGAGCAGTGGCGGTTTATATATTCCTTGAATCCAATGGTAGGAGTAATTGATGGTTTCCGCTGGGCAATTTTGGGTGGGAACTCCCAGTTGTATTTGCCAGGTTTTATTCTCTCCATGGGATTAGTGTTTTTATTATTAGTAAGTGGGATTTGGTATTTCCGCAAGATGGAACGAACTTTTGCAGATGTGATTTAAGATCAAATTCTCAAGTAGATAGATATACTATTCAAATCAAAAAATATAACCTGAAAGATTTTATGATTGGAGATCATATTTGTTATTATTCTGATTTAACAAAAATGCGTGATCATTATCCTCACTGGGATATGACAATTTCCTTAGAAGAGACAATTAAGCAGATAGTTGAATCTTGGCAACAGCGATTAAATACAGGAGATAATTAACAATGTATCAAAGTGATGTGTATAGCAAACCTAGCTATGAGCCATTACCTCCTCAACAAACACTGCCAACGATGTATGATTTACCTAGCGAAGATCCAGAGGAGCCAGGGTTGCCAGACGAATTTCACCTTTTACAACCAGAATTATTGCGTAGTACCTTTCGTCCACCTTCTTATGCAGAAGATAATGTATTTACAGCCAGCGACCTAAACTTATACTATGATATTAAGCATACACAATGGTATAAAAGACCAGATTGGTTTGCAGTATTAGGAGTATCTCGTTTTTCTGAACAAACAGAACTGAGATTAAGTTATGTTACCTGGTGTGAAGGAACATATCCCTTTGTAGTAGTAGAACTAATATCACCAGGAACAGAAAACGAAGACTTAGGTAAAAACTTAGGTAAAAACTTACGGGAAATTAATCAACCTCCCAATAAATGGACAGTATATGAGCAAATTCTGAGAATCCCCTATTATTTTGTCTACAACCGCTATACCAACGAGTTCCACTGCTTTGGGTTAGTAATGAACCGTTATCAACCGCTATCTATTAATGGACTAGGGGTATGGTTAGAAGAAGCAGAATTAGGTCTAGGATTATGGGAAGGAGAATATCAAGGATTAACCAGACAGTGGTTACGTTGGTATGATCAAGATAATAACTGGTTGCCTACACCAGAAGAAAGAGAAAAACAACGGGCAGATTTAGCTGAAGCAGAATTAGCTAAACTAAGACAGTTAATAGCAGAACAAGGAATTAATTTATAAGCAAAATTAAGGTTATAAGAAATGGCTTATAGTGACTTTACTCTAGAAAGAATCACTAAAATCTTTGGCATTAATATTGAAGAAAGAACAAATGTTTTCCCTGCTTTCGACGAGTTAACAGTTGATGCTTTTTTTATCAAATACTTACAAAATAATATTCCCTTAGCTCAAGCAATTAGTACAGAAAAAGCCAAATCAGAAATGATTATTGCACCTGTTTTAATTGAAGTAAGAAGATTATTAGATAATAAAATTAGTTTATTCTCAGGAATTGATTTTAATGTTAATATTGAGCAAGGTTTAAATGGATTTTGCGATTTCTTAATCGGTCTATCATCTCAACAGTTATATGTAACATCTCCGGTGATTGCTTTGGTGGAGGCAAAAAATGATAATCTGAAACAAGGATTCGCTCAATGTATTGCTGAAATGATTGCTGCTGCTCAATTAAATCAATCGGAGGGAAATAATATTGAAAATATTTATGGTTGTGTTACCAATGGTAATCAATGGGTGTTCTTGCAATTAACTGGTAATCTAGTGGTAGTTGATTTAGATGAGTATTATATCAATCAACCAGAAAAAATTATTAGTGTATTTGTGAGTCTAATTAAGTCAGAGTTAGAGTTGAATCTCAAACAAATCAGTAGAATTAGCTAAACTAAGATAGTTACTAGCAGAACAAGAAATTAATTTATATAAATTAATTTATAATTTATAGAGATTCCTGTTAACGATCAATATTTAAATTGTAGCTGATGTAGCTGAGTAAGTAAAATGCAACCCACACAAGCAAATTACCAGATTTATGAACAAGATTATCCTGAATGGTTAGGGATTACCCTTAACCAACTACAAAATCGGGATTTAGAAAATATTGACTGGGAACATTTAATTGAGGAAATTGCTGCATTGGGAAACGAACAAAGGCTTAAAGTAGAAAGTTATTTATTGAGACTTTTAATTCATCTACTATTGTATAATTATTGGAGTTCAGAAAAACATTGGTCAGGGAGAGGTTGGGAAAAAGAAATTGATAACTTTAGGCTGGAATTAGATTTATTATTGGAGTCTAAAGTTCTTTATAACCATTGTACAAAAATCCTAGACAAGATATACATCAAAGCTAGAAACAATGCCATTCGTAAATCTGAACTATCTCCAGAAATATTCCCTGAAAATTGTCCTTATTCCTTAACAGAAATTCTCAATCCTGAATGGTTGCCATGATCACAAGCAATCTAAATAATCAATTATGTTAGATTCTCAACAAGAGTTAAATACCTTATACCATCAAGATTTATATCAATGGATAGAAACTACTATTCATAAAATTCAGCATCAGAATTTAGACCAATTAGATTGGGAAAACTTAATCCTAGAGTTAGAAGATTTGGGCAACTCTCAAAAGTATGAATTAGAAAGCCGATTGCTAGTATTATTTGAGCATTTATTAAAATTAGCATATTGGCAAGAAGAAAGAGAATATAATAGTCGCGGATGGAAGGGTACAATTATAGAACAACGAAAACAAATTCAGAAACTTTTAAAAAGAAATCCTAGTCTTAAACCTTTCTGGTTAGAGATATTTTCAGAAACATATCTAGATGCTAGAGACATTACTATAGTCAAAACTGGATTGGATGCTGAGGTTTTTCCTAGAGAAGTATTTTGTACTCCTGAGCAAGCTATAGATGAAAATTGGCAACCAAATATCGTATAATTATACTGATGTATGTGTAGTTGGTAAAACCAGGGTAAATGCTTGTATCAAGCAATTCTATAATCTAAGAAAACAATGATAATTAAATTATCAGCAAAAAATGATGATACCTAAAATCAAAATCTTACAAGAGGATCAATCTTATACTTTTAGTTCCTACTTTGATTTACCCTATGAAACCGATGATATTTTAAGAGAATTTGATTATTCATTTATTAAAACAGAGTTATCTTTACCACAAACAGATCAACCTATAGATGAACTGTTACTCGTCAAAGAAAAGATGAGAAAAATTTTACCTTTGATTAGTTTAAGTAGTGAAACTGCTAGACGAGAAACTTTAGTAGCTCCGATTTTAATAGAAATTATTGCTATCTGTAACTGTCAGCTAAAAATTGAATATCCGTTAAGAGTGAGCGATCGCTTAAAAGGAACTTTAGATTATTTATTACAGTCTAGACATGATTTATTAGTGATTGAAGCAAAAAAAGATGATTTAACAAAAGGTTTTACTCAACTCGCAGTGGAATTAATTGCTTTATCTCAAGTTACGGAGCAAGATATATTTTATGGTGCTGTAACTATTGGTACTTTGTGGCAATTTGGTAAATTAGATAAAGTTGAAAAAACTATCTATCAAGATCTAAACCTTTTTAAAATTCCTGATGATTTGCTGGATTTAGGTAAAGTTTTATTAGGTATTTTAGCATAATAACATTATGGATAAATTTATCATCATTTCTCCTAATATGAGAATCTATAACTCATCGAGTTAATATTTTTCAAATTGATAGTTAAAGGATGTGTAATTGGATATTAAACAAGGGGATAGAATAGGAATTATTGGCCGTAATAGCGCAGGGAAATCTAATTTTAAAAAAAAATTAAGTTGCATTGCATGACAGAACCAACCTGTGGTAAAATATTTATAAAAGGTCGAGTTGCTAGTTTATTGAAGGTAGGAATATGTCTTGATTCTGAATTGACCAGTAGAAATAACATTGAACTTAAATAATTTAGGATGGTAGTTCTGTTTACACAAACAGAAGAAATTACTGAAAATATAATTCAAAAAATCCAAAATTTACCCCTAAAAAATCAACAACAAATATTGGATTATGTCGAATTTATTGCTAATAAATATCAACCGGAAAAAGTTGATCCAACTCAAAAACCCCAAAAACGAATTGCTGGACTTCAAGGAGGAAAAATTTGGATGAGTGATGATTTTAACAAACCTTTAGGTGATGAAATTTGGGCATCAGATACAGTTATTCATGAATTTCAATTGTCTCCTGACTTTCCTATAGCTAAATATGAACGAAAAATACAATAGTGCCAAAGAATGGCGTAAAGCAAATTACCGAAAACTAAAACAATATCGTGGAGAATGGATTATTTACACTAAGGATGGTGTAATAGCTCATCACCAAGATTATAGAATCATGACACAGCAAATTGACCTTCAGAACTTAAAATCTTCTGACTACATCACTGAGCGGATCTACGAGAACGAATTTGTTGAGCCAGTGAAGTTTTTCCCAGTGCGTTTTAGAACAGTCAAAAAACATGATTGGCAGCCAAAATACGAAGTCTGTCTAACTTTTCAAAATTCTAAACTCCTGGAAATGCTTGTAGATTCTGGTTCGGATATTAGCCTAATTACATTTTATTTAGGCACAGACTTAGGATATGCCCTCTCTCAAGGAGAAGTTCTGAGTAATGGAGAAGGAGTAGGGGGGAGTGTACAATATGTACTCCGACAAGTTGAAATGCAGATTGATGATTATACCTTTTCTGCTCCTGTGGCCTGGTTACAAAATGAGGATTGCCAGGAAGTTTTATTAGGTAGGGAAGTTGTGTTTGATTTATTTGATATTGAATTTAAACAAGCTGAGGAGAAAATCCTATTCAAATATAGAGGATAACTACTGGTGACTTATAAAAAAAGTGTGTTATAAGTGAGCTAGTTAGTAATATACTATGGGTAAGTAATCTGGCTACTTCTATAATTAAATGCTAAATTTAGCTTAATCTTGAGATATATAAGCCGTCAAATCAATAATTTTCAAATTGATAAATTAATACCTATGTCAGATACAGTTATTCGCGTTGAAAATCTAGGCAAAAAATATATTATTGGCCATCAAAAGCAGGAACGCTACACAGCACTGCGAGATGTCATTACTAATAAGGTTAAATCTATTGGTAGTTTACTAAATCCGCAAGCTAAGAATGAAAATCCGGCTTTTGAGGAATTTTGGGCTTTAAAGGATGTATCCTTTGATATTAAACCAGGTGATAGAGTTGGGATTATTGGGCGCAATGGGGCGGGAAAATCAACACTATTGAAAATTTTAAGCCGCATTACTGAACCGACAAAAGGGAGTATTAAAATTAAGGGTAGGGTGGCGAGTTTATTGGAGGTGGGAACTGGGTTTCATCCAGAGTTGACAGGGAGAGAGAATATATTTCTCAATGGTGCTATTCTGGGTATGGGTAAGGAGGAGATTAAGCGGAAGTTTGATGAGATTGTGGCTTTTGCGGAGGTTGAGAAGTTTTTGGATACGCCCGTAAAGCGGTATTCTTCGGGAATGTATGTGCGGTTGGCGTTTGCGGTGGCGGCGCATTTAGAACCCGAGATTTTGATTGTGGATGAGGTTTTGGCTGTTGGAGATGCTCAGTTTCAGGAAAAGTGTCTGTACAAAATGGAAGATGTTAGCCAAGAGGGAAGAACTGTATTATTTGTTAGTCATAATCTCAGTTCAATTTCTCGTCTCTGTAATTCAGGAGTTCTACTTAACTCTGGCAAGATAGTTGATTCTGGAACAATTAAAGATATACTGACTGCTTACAAAGATATATCAAGAAGCCCAATTACTTGTCGAAATAAGCAAGCATCTTTTGTTGTCAAAAGTAAAAATTTTCAATTAGAAGACATCAAAGTATCTTCCAATATAATATCTGTGCTTGAAGAACTACAGATCGATGCATTATTCTCAACAGACTCATTAGATATGGCAAGCGAGTATAGTGTTTTCTTTTGTTTCACGGATTCTAGTAAAAGTTATTACTCGTCAATCTTTTCTAAAGATGAGTCCATTTTTTTTAGATTTAATGAGACTTCTAAATTGAATGTCAGTTGCAAGTTGAATTTTCACACATTTTTACCAGGAAAGTTTTACATTGAAGCAGGTCTTTTTAACAAGTTTGGAGAATGTCAACTTTGGGTTGAAACTCACTACGAAATTCAGGTAAGAGAGGAAATGTTCTATGGTGGGAATTTTGATGGACGTTGTGGATACTCTACAACACGAGGAACTTGGAGTAATTTGTAGTTGAGCCAATTTATCTATATATTTATGTCTGTTTTAAATTTCTTTAAAAGAGTATCGTTTTATCCGAAAAGTTTGATCTTACGTTGGAAAATTCTTGTCGCTCGTAGACTTTTATTGAGTAATCATCCGCAGCAGTGGTATGCATTAGATAATTTAGGTATATACGGCTTTGGAACTGATTTATTGAGAATTGACTTTCTTCCTAAAAAAAATCCTCAACCTCTTTGGGGATATGAATCTCAACCTAATCGTGCTTTGTACGACCTATTAAATGCAGATATTTCTGATCAGATTCAACTTTTAAAATCTATTGTTGAACTTACTAAAGACTATACGCAGTGGTCTGAAAAAGAGGACGAAGAAAACCCAAATCTCCCATGGCGTATCAATGAGTTTTTACTACCATTTGATGCCGTTTCTTTGTATGGAATTATTCAGTATTTACGCCCGAAAAAATATATAGAAATTGGCTCAGGGATGTCTACTAGAGTCGCTTGCTTAGCAAAGTCTAAAGGTAATATCCCAATGGAAATGATATCCATTGATCCTGAACCTCGCCTTTCCATTGCACAATTGTGTGATCAAGTATATCGAGTTCGTCTTGAAGATTTTAATTGTGATGAATTTTTAAGTCTTGTTACTCCCGACACTCTGATTTTTTTTGATGGCAGTCACCGTGTATTTCCAAGTAGTGATGTAACTGTATTTTTTCTAACCCTTTTACCAAATCTGCCTAAAGGTTGCATTGTTCATATTCATGACATTTATTTGCCCAATGACTATCCACCTGAATTACAAAATCGGCTTTGGTCTGAGCACTATTTACTTGCAGCTTATCTTTTAGGTGGATCAAAGCATTTGCAAGTATTACTACCATGCGCTCATTTAGCCTCTAACCAAATAGCTAAAGAGCTTTTTGCGGAATCATTTGCAATCAAGGAATTTCCTGGTTGCAGCTTTTGGCTTAAAATAGTTTAAATTTTAATTATGAAACAACTACTACGTTCTCTCATTCATCGTCTGGGCTTTGAGCCATTACACTATACAGATGACGAATTTTTACAGGCAATACTAAAGACATATAACGAGCTACGTCTGAGTCCAGACAAGAAACAGCATTATTCTCTATCACTACTCCATATTGCTTCTCTCTACCATTTAAAGCAATCACTTCAATTAAACAAAATTGATTTACTCATCGATGTCGGCGCTAACCGTGGTCAATTCGCCCTTGATGCTAGACGAACAGGTTATAAAGGAGAAATAATTTCGTTTGAACCTATTGCTGCACATCAAGAATATTTGAATATTCTCGCAGCTAAGGATAACAAATGGAAAATCCTCCCTTATGCTTTAGGCGAAAAATGTTCAGAACTCATGTTAAATGTATACAAAGATGACTCCTTTAGTTCATTTTATGCAGTTAATGAACTCGCACAAAACAGCTTTGGGAATATGGTTGAGCTAGATCATGTCGAGCTTGTAAAAATACATACTATTGATGAAGTCGCCGAATCATTAGGGATTACGTCAAATCGACGTGTTTTCTTAAAAACAGATACTCAAGGGCATGATGCTGAAGTTCTTAGGGGAGGTCAGCAGACTTTAAACTATGTTCTTGGTATTCTTACTGAAGCTACTGTCAAGCCACTTTATGACGAGTGTGCTACATTTGAAGATTTAAGTAAACAACTTTTATCGATGGGTTTTGTGTATGGTGGAATGTTCCCAATTAGTTATATTCCTGACACATTAGAACTAATTGAGTTAGATTGTTACTTTACCCGCAAAGCTGAAATAGAAGTTTCTTGATTTAAAACTAGTAAATTATGATTTCTTGCAGCTTACTTATTCCATGCTATAACGCAGAAAAATACCTGCCCCGACTCTGGGAAACAGTTGAAGCTCAAACTGTTCCTTTTGATGAAGTTATATGTTACGACGATGGAAGTCAAGACAATACCGTCGAAGTAGCTAAATCTCTTGGGGCAAAAGTGATTGTAGGGAATAAAAATATAGGTGTTTCACACGCTCGCAATCAATTAGCAAAAGCAAGCAATTGTGATTGGATTCACTTCCATGATGCCGATGATATTCTTCACCCAGAATACCTAGAGAAAACTAAAGCCAAAATAGATTCAAGCATAGATGTAATTATCTGTAATGCAGATTGGGTTGACGAAGAAACAAGGCAACTTGTGATTGCACGGAAGTACCAAAATCAAGATTTTAAGAACAATCCTCTGATTGCAGCGATCGCTAATCCCATAGGTGTAATTAGTGGTCTTTACAGAAAAGATAAGTTTTTAATGGTTAAAGGCTTTAATGAGAATTATTCCTGCTGGGAAGATGCAGATTTACACGTTTGTCTAGCTGGATCGGGGGCTAAATTCTTAGTTGTTGAAGAAGTACTTGCCTTTTCTTTACGACACTCACATGGACTGAGCCAAAATCAACACAAATGTTGGCATTGCCGTTTTCAGTTTTTAAAAAAATATGCTAATGAATTTGACTCTTCAATTAATGAGGTTGTTATTGAGCAATTGGAAGTTGTGACAAGAGCTTTTTTAGGCTTAAATGATAAAGAACTGGCATTTGAATCCCTGAAGTTTTGTCAATTTCTAGGAGGTAATCCTCCAAAGACCCAAAATATTTTACTTCAATCATTGAAATCAATAATGCCTGCTTTTTGGTTAATTCAGATTCAGGATTTTATCCGCCGACAATCACTTTAGCAGTATTTACTTCCCTAGTAGTCTGTCAATATTAATTTTGTGTGTTAACGAAGTTTGAAAGTATTGCTAACAGACGGTTGTAAAATTTAATAACTCACAATTTCAAGCTTGACAGACTACTAGTTCAGCAAGTAATTTCAAGTATTTTTTTGCAATTTGTTTAAAAATCTAATTATAAACTCAGTACACCTTTATATTCTCGAATCCTCTTGCCCTTTGCCTCTTGCCTTCCTACGTAGGAAAATATGGCTAACGCCACGCTATGCCTGATGCCTCCGGCACGCTACCGCGAAGGGCACACTACGTGAACGCTATCAGGAATCAAACCGGATGCCTATATACAGATTTATTGTTAACAAGCTAAAATTATTTCGTAATTTCTTCGTAATTGCAATATTCAATTGGGGCAATGTAGAAATTGATTATTCTTGTTTTGTAGGTAAAAATTTTACTGCCAATTTGGGTTTGTCTTACGGACACAAAGGAAAAATCAGTATACTTGCCAAATCTGAAATTTCTCCCGGTGTAATTCTTGATTGCTGGGGCGGCTCGATTCACATCGCAGAAAATGTTTTCATAGGTCCGTATGTCGTAATTTATGGTCATGGAGGAGTAACGATTGGTAAAGATACATTAATTGCCATGCATTGTCGAATCCTGTCATCAAATCATACAATTCCCAGCCGTGATCTGAGAATTAGATCACAACCTGATGTACTTTTACCAGTAACTATTGGTGAAGATGTGTGGTTGGGGGCTGGAGTTACGGTTTTAGGCGGCGTAACTATTGGAGATGGGTGTATAGTTGGCGCTGGTGCAGTTGTTACTAAAGATCTGCCTCCATATTCGATCGCTGTTGGTGTTCCTGCAAAAGTGGTAAGAACTCGATTATGAATCCCCTTATTTCTGTTATCATCCCTACTCATAACCCTAATCAACTGCGTTTACAAAGAACACTTAGTGGGTTAAGTAAACAAACATTACCAAACAATCAATGGGAACTGATCATCATTGATAATGCTACCCCAGATCCTCAGTATGTTTCAAGTTTTGATTTATCTTGGCATAAATCATCAAAAATCGTTGTTGAAAATCAGCTAGGTTTAACAAAAGCAAGGGTCGCGGGAATTAAAGCTAGTCGTGGGAAATATATTATATTTGTTGACGATGATAATGTTCTTGATTCTAGTTATCTAGAAAATACGGTAAATATATTCTATGAAGACCCCAAATTAGGTGCAATTGGGGGGAAATCATTGCCAGAGTTTGAGGTTGAACCAGAATCTTGGGTTAAAGACTTTTGGATCTGTTTAGCCCTTAGAGACTTAGGTGAAGAAATTCAAAATTATTCATATTACAATTCCAGTAATACTGAAAAACAGTACCCATTTTTTGCTCCCATTGGAGCGGGGATGGCTTTACTAAAAGAAGCGGCAATTTTTTATGTAGATAGTCTTGCTAAAGACTCTAATCGAATGTCTTTAGATCGCACAGGTAAAAGTCTTCAGTCGGGTGGTGATTGTGATATCAACTTGACATTACTAGAAGCTGGTTGGGGAGTCGGTTATTTCCCTCAACTGCAATTAACCCACCTAATTTCTGCAAACCGATTGACAAAAGATTATCTTGCTCGGTTAAACTATGCCTCATCTCGTTCTTGGATTCAGGTGCTAGATTGTCATAAGATTAGACCTTGGAAAAAGATTCCTCAATGGAGTGTTTTACCAAGACAGTTAAAAGCATTTTTTAGCTGTCAAGCATGGAAAAGTTCCTCTGCTTTTATCCAGTGGAGAGGAAATTGTGGAATGTTTGAAGGACTAGCGGCTTTACATGGAAACAAAACTGGTTTATAGCTCTGACTAGCTCAACCGAAAAATCTAAATATTCTTGTATAAAAAAGTATTGTGTAATTAATAATGGCTCAAAAAATCACAAAAACACGCCAACTTATCAAGCAGTTAAAGCTTGGAGTGCTAGTTTATAAGCTTTATCATCTTCCTAAGAGTTTTATCCAAAGATTAACTCGTAAGGGTGCAGTAAATATGGCTGTGGACTTGCAAGCACAAATAGAAATGGAGAAAGCTACTTATTTGCTCCCACCATTACAACTCGACCAAGGAGTTACCGAAACATTAGATATTCATTTTCTAACTGGCAAAAGATTTTGGTATCAGACCTGTTTTTGTGCTTATTCCATGTCACAGTATATTCATGATTTTAGATTACGTCCAGTTATTTATGATGATGGATCTTTAGAAAAGCAGTATCAAGATGAGATTGTTAGAATTTTTCCCAATGCAAAACTTATTCTTAAACCAGAAATTGATGAATACATAGATAAATATTTACCAGAAAATAAGTTCCCCTATCTAAGAGAACGTCGGCTTAATTATCCTAATATGCGAAAATTAACCGATATTCATCTTAATTCTCAAGGTTGGAAGCTAGTTCTTGATTCTGATATGCTGTTTTTTCGCACTCCAGAGCTTTTGTTGAACTGGCTAAAATGCCCACAAAACCTATGTCACATGATAGATGTGGAAACATCTTATGGTTATTCGCCAGATTTAATGACTTCCTTAGCACAAGCAGAAATGCCTGAGCGAGTCAATGTCGGAATTTGTGGATTAAAAAGTGATGATATTGATTGGGAGCAATTAGAATATTGGTGTAAAACCATGATCGAAAAAGAAGGTACACATTACTTTCAAGAACAAGCTCTTGTGGCTATGCTTATGGCTGGTAAATCTTGTACAGTTGCCCCTGCCTCAGAGTATATTGTGATGCCAGAACGAGATGAGGTGATAGCACCTAAAGCTGTTTTACATCATTATGTTGCAGACTCTAAACCTTGGTATTTTCGCTATGGCTGGAAGCATATTCTGCGATGAGAACCATAGTTGAAGTCGCAAGTATTTAATAACTTATGAAGCCTTTAGTATCAATCTTAATTCCAGCTTACAACGCTGCACCATACATAGCAGAAACATTGGATTCGGCTCTGGCACAGACTTGGCAGAATATAGAAATTGTAGTTGTTGATGATGGCTCAACAGATAATACTTTAGCGATCGCCAAAATCTACGAATCAAAGAGAGTCAAGGTAATTAGTCAAGAAAATAAAGGTGCTAGTACAGCTAGGAATAGAGCTTTAAAAGCAGCCCAAGGAGACTTTATTCAATATTTAGATGCTGATGATTTGCTTGCACCGGATAAAATTGAACGTCAGTTAAAGCTTTCAGAATTTGATCGTAACTCAGATTATGTGGCATCAGGAGAATGGGCTAGATTTTTCCAAAACCCATCTGAAGCTATATTTACCCCACAAACTTTATGGACGGATATGTCACCCATTGATTGGCTTATTGCTGCTTGGGAAAAGAATTTGATGATGCACCCTGCGGCTTGGCTTGTACCGCGAAATATTTCTGACTCCGCTGGTATGTGGAATGAGAACGTATCATTGAATGATGATGGTGAATACTTTTGTCGCGTTATTCTCGCTAGTCAAGGCGTTAAGTTTTGTACAGGTGCTAAATCTTACTATCGGTCAGGTATTTCTGGTAGTTTAAGCGGTTCAAAATCTCGGAAGGCATGGGAATCTGCTTTTTTATCAGCAGAGTTATGTACAAATAATTTATTATCTGTTGAAAATAGCGATCGGACTCGTTATGCTTGTGCTTGTTATTGGCAATGTTTTGTTTTTATGGCATACCCACAAGCTAAGGATTTAATCCAAAAGGCTGAAAAAAATGTTCGTTCTTTAGGAGGGTGTGACTTAAAACCGGAAGGAGGAATTATGTTTAAAGTTATGCGTGAGGTTTTGGGGTGGAAAATAGCAATGCAGTTGCAAAAGTTGTACTATCTATTATATAGATATAAGTAGGTAAACTGCAAAAACCCGAAATATGTAACGAAAAGTAAAGTTGTCCATACCCTTTTGCTCATACCCTTCTCATAACGACAATTTTTAACACCAACTTAATTAAAAAGTAAACTAGTCATGATTGATTTCCTAAAACTTCTGAAAGAAGAAATTAAAAAACAAATTTTTAGTCAAGGATGGATTGTAAAGCAACTTCACGGACTATCATCAGGATTGGATATTTCCTATGATATTTCTAACAGGCTAGGAATAGTTGACTTAAGAACAATATTTGATTGTGGCGCACACAATGGTGAAACTGCCATTGACTTTAAAAATAAATTTCCTTCAGCGCAAATTTATTCGTTTGAGCCAGTTTCTAAAAACTTTATAACCCTTAAGAAAAATACTTCGATGTATCCACAAATCCATTGCTATCACTTTGCATTGGGAGATAAAGAAGAAACTGTTACAGCACTTCCCGGTGTTATGAGGTACAGTAACAACAATTAGTGAACCAATTTTTTAAATGTTGAGGATTCATCAAATCGAGAGCAACAGAAATAACTTTATCAACTATTTCAGTGGTAGTTGG
>NZ_BJCF01000026.1 GCF_005402965.1 Dolichospermum planctonicum | reverse complement strand
GGTTAGGAGTGTCCAATGGATATTGGTCAAATAGTGCCTTTCATGACTATAGAGGCTCATTTAATTGGCAAGGTACTAATTATGCTAATAGCCCACTATTGTCCTTTAGCAATATAGAGACATTTGAAATTACTGGGACGGCTTACGCAGACCACCTCAGAGGTTACAGTGGAGATGACAAGCTCATCGGGGGTGAGGGGAATGATGATATCGCGGGTGGAGATGGAAGTGACATCATCAAAGGTGGTGATGGCAACGACACCCTAAAAGGGGAAGGTGGAAATGACGAAATCGAGGGTGGTGATGGCAATGATACTATTGATGGTGGCACAGGTCGTCATGTTATCCGTGGAGGAACAGGGAATGACACAGTAGTCAGTGCCAAAGCTGGGGACAGCATTGACGGGGGAGAAGGAACAGATACGCTACAAAGCCTAGACCTGAGCAGTTTAGATGTAGATTTAGTTCTGAATTTAAGAGTTACAGAACAGGTAAGTGGGGATAATAATACCCGCATTAACAATTTTGAGAATATCTCCTCTGTGACTCTAGGCAGTGGTTATGACACCACTATTGCCACTGGTAATTTATTGGTCAGCAATGGCAGCATTAACGCTGGGGGTGGCACTGACAGATTAATTGTGGATTATAGCAGTGCAACCTTTAGTGGATTAGGTACAAATGGGTTAGGAGTGTCCAATGGATATTGGTCAAATAGTGCCTTTCATGACTATAGAGGCTCATTTAATTGGCAAGGTACTAATTATGCTAATAGCCCACTATTGTCCTTTAGCAATATAGAGACATTTGAGATTACCGGGACAGCTTACGCAGACTACCTCAGAGGTTACAGTGGAGATGACAAGCTCATCGGGGGTGAAGGAAATGATGATATCGCGGGTGGAGATGGAAGTGATACTATCATATCAGTAAATCCCAATGTCGCCAAACCAGGGTTAGGTACTGTAGATACAGTCACTGGGGGAACAGGAGAGGACACTTTTATTCTCGGCGATGTCACATGGATTGGTTATGATGACTATAATCGTACCACTGCTGGTACAAGTGACTACCTGATCATCAAAGACTTTAATCCCCTGGAAGATATCATTCAGCTTTTGGGTTCCAGTAGTGATTATACGACCACAGTTTCAGGTAATAACATTAACCTCTACATCAATAAACCTGATAGCGAACCTGATGAACTGATTGCTGTTTTAGAAAATACCCAGGGTTTAATCAACCCATTGCAATTTAACCTCAGTGGTAGCTATTTCAATTATATCGCCAGTAATGCTGTCCTAAACATCACTGGTACATCTAGCATACAAACGGAGGGCAACTCAGATCAGAAGCCATTTGTGTTTACTGTCACTCGGTCAGGAGACACTAGTGGTACAAGCACAGTAGATTGGTTTATTACCCCGTCTGGTAATAACCCCGTTAACTCCACCGATTTTTTTGGTGGAGCAATGCCACCAGGAGAAAGCCTCACCTTTTTACCAGGAGAAACCAGCAAGGAAATAAGAGTGCGGGTCAGAGGAGACAGCACCATTGAATCCAACGAAACCTTTACGGTTTATTTGTCTACTCCCTCCCGAGCTACTATCGGTACTCGCAGTGCCACAGGCATCATTTTAAATGATGATGGTAGTCAACCGACTCTCCCAGTGTTCGGCACTTCTGGTAATGATACTCTCAGTGGTACTATAAATGTTGATTGTCTTATAGGTTTAGCGGGCAACGACACCTATACTGTGAATAATGCGGGTGATGTGGTAGTAGAAAACCCCAGTCAGGGAACTGATTTAGTTAACGCATCTATTTCCTACACCCTTACCGATAACTTTGAAAATCTTACGCTTACGGGAAGTGCTAACCTCAATGGTACAGGCAATAACCTCAACAATAGCCTCACTGGCAACACAGGCAATAATATCCTCACAGGAAATGCTGGTAACGATACTCTTAACGGTGGCGCTGGCATTGATACCTTAATTGGTGGTTTAGGTAATGATCTTTATGTCGTAGATAGCACTACTGATACCATTACTGAAAACTCAGGAGAAGGAACAGATATCATTCAATCTTCTGTTACCTTTGATTTAGCGGTTTTCCCCAACATCGAAAATCTGACCTTAACAGGAACAGCTGTTATTAATGGTACTGGGAATGCAGGTAACAATTCATTAACAGGTAATGGTGGCAATAATACCCTCACAGGAAATGCTGGTAACGATACTCTTAACGGTGGTACTGGTAACGATCTTCTTAACGGTGGTGCTGGTGCAGACACCCTCACAGGTGGAATAGGAAGCGATACCTTGGTTTTCCAATTTGGACAATCCCCAGTATCAGGAGCAGACCGAATTACCGACTTTGCCATTGGCACTGATAAAATTGACCTGTTGACCTCCCTGGGTGTAGCTATGAATGCTCCCACTGCTTTCACTCGTGCTGCTAATAGTACAGCCACTACCTTAACAGATGTGGTCAATAATGTATTTACTGATGCTGATGGAGCGTTAACTGGTAATCAGGCTTTAGGGGTAAATAGTGCAGCTTTAGTCAGTGTCACCACTTTTGGTATTGCCGGAACTTATTTAGTGATTAATGATGGTGTGGCTGGTTTCCAATCTAGTAATGACCTATTGGTGAATATCACAGGATACAGTGGTATATTACCAGCTTTGGGTACTATTGCTGTTAGTAGCTTCTTTATCTAAGTGCCTAAGCTCTCTTTCTGTAATTGGGGAGCTATTTTAACCCAAATCACCCTAATACAGCAGTTTCTTAAGATATTATGAGCGATCGCATTCCGTCCACCGGAGGCGATCGCTATCAAAATTTATCCAGTTATTAAATTTAGGTTTGACTAGATGCCCAGATTAAGGAGACTTCATATTGATTAAATGTTGAATCTGCACTTACAAGCGTCATTTCTTCTACTTGAGCTTGTGCAATCAGCATTCTGTCAAAAGGATCACGATGATGTAAAGGTAGTGCAGCTACCCGCAAAGCATGAGAAGTAGTAATCTCTAAAGATCTAGCTCCTAGTTGGTTCATGCGAGTGGAAATATAATCTTCTATTTGTTCCGGTAGTGGCAACTTACCGATGGAAACCTTAATTCCTATCTCCCAAACACTAGCAACTGAGAACCATACTTCATTGGTTTCATCCGCAATTTGCTCAATTACCTTCTCATTCAACTTTTCTGGTTGAGAAAACCACCATAACCAGCATTGAGTATCTAATAAAAGCCTCACTCTGCACCGCCTTCAAATGCAACTAAAATATCTTCGGGTAGAGGAGCATTAAAATCATCTGGAACAATAAATTTTCCTCGATCTTGACCTAAGCTAGAACGACGATCTAACGATGTCCGAAATGGAACTAGTTTAGCAACTGGAACACCTCGGTTGGAAATAATAATTTCCTCTCCAAGCTCCACACGGGAAAGTAGTCGAGAAAGGTTTGTCTTAGCCTGATGAATATTTACAGTTGCCATGATTTTAATGGACTAGGTTTGTGAACTAAGTCTAGTCTAGCTATGGCGATTCTGCAAGGATATTCTGTACTAAAAACTAAAAAAGAGAGATAGAAAACTCTACCTCTCACCAGGGTATAAATAAGCTTAATTAAACCAAATCAGATTTTAGTATCTGCTGGGTTTGTGAACGATGAAGCTAAGAACTTGACACTGCTTAATGTTGTCAAAACCAACAACACGGATGTAGCAGTTGCTATACTGAGAACGGCAACCTTGAACTTCGCTCAATACTTCTTGAGTAGATTTAGCGCCGAACAAAGGTAACTTCCACATTGTCCAGTAAAGTTCTGTAGGTTCAGAAGTTTCGTTAAATTCAATGGCGGGGATGTAACCTTGGTTCAAAATATATTGAACTTGCTTGGCAATTTGCGCGTCAGACAGAGGGGGAAGGTAAGAAAGGGTTTCGTAACGACGCTCTTTAGGTAAAGTTTGCATAGTTTTTGATAAGTGGGGGAGATTTTTTATTACTTGGTTGACTGACTAATTAGATAAATTATCTAAATCAGAATCAGATATTGTTTGTCTTTCAGTTTCGAGGCTGGGACTTGATAAATTTAATTGCGTAATACGTTCGAGATGCTGGCGACGCTGTTCCATATTGGCCTGCTGAATACCAGTGATCACCATTTCTGGTAAAAACTCTGTCACTTCCGCCGCTATGTGTTCCCTGACAGTCATAATCCGCAAAGCCAAATCTGACTTTTCTAGAAACAGTTCCTCAATATAAGCTTCTCCATCCTGGATTTTGCCGGCGGAAAAGTTTTGCAACCAATGTGCTAAAGGTGGATTTGTTTCGCCTAACTGCGCCAATACAGTCCTTAATGCCTGATAAGTCAGGTAACTTTGGAGAGTTTTGGCTGTTTCTTTCGCAATTTGCTTTAAATCCATGCTTGACCCAGCCCTTGAGATTTTTAGATTTTGGATTGTTTATGAATCCAAAATCCCAAATCTTAAATGATCAGACGGTATCCATTGCTTCAAACTCGAACTTAATTTCTTTCCACAGTTCGCAAGCAACAGCCAACTCAGGAGACCACTTAGCAGCTTCGCGGATAATGTCGTTACCTTCACGAGCCATGTTACGTCCTTCGTTACGAGCTTGGATACAAGCTTCTAGAGCTACGCGGTTAGCTGTAGCACCGGGAGCGTTACCCCATGGGTGTCCAAGAGTACCACCACCGAATTGCAGTACGGAGTCATCACCGAAGATTTCCACCAACGCGGGCATATGCCATACGTGGATACCACCGGAAGCAACGGCCATTACACCAGGTAGAGAAGCCCAGTCTTGGGTAAAGTAAATACCGCGAGACTTGTCTTGCTCAACGTAGTTTTCACGTAATAGGTCAACGAAGCCCATGGTGATACCGCGTTCACCTTCTAATTTACCAACAACTGTACCGGTGTGGATGTGATCACCACCAGACAAGCGGAGGGCTTTAGCTAATACGCGGAAGTGGATACCGTGGTTTTTCTGACGGTCAATTACAGCGTGCATAGCACGGTGAATGTGCAACAGAATACCGTTATCACGACACCAACGAGCCAATGTGGTGTTAGCGGTGAAACCTGCGGTTAGGTAGTCGTGCATGATGATGGGCTGTTTGAGTTCTTTAGCGTACTCAGCCCGTTTCAACATTTCTTCGCAGGTAGGAGCGGTAACGTTCAGGTAGTGACCTTTGATTTCGCCGGTTTCTGCTTGGGCTTTGTTGATAGCTTCAGCTACGAACAAGAAGCGATCGCGCCATCTTTGGAATGGTGCTGAGTTGATGTTTTCGTCGTCTTTGGTGAAGTCCAAACCACCACGTAAACATTCGTATACAGCACGTCCGTAGTTTTTAGCGGAAAGACCTAATTTGGGTTTAATTGTACAACCCAACAGAGGACGACCATATTTGTTCAATTTGTCGCGCTCAACTTGAATACCGTGAGGAGGTCCTTGGAAGGTTTTGATGTAAGCTACTGGAAAACGAATGTCTTCCAAACGTAAAGCCCGCAAAGCTTTAAAACCAAATACGTTACCGACAATAGATGTCAATACGTTGGTGATAGAACCTTCTTCAAACAAGTCCAAAGGATAAGCAACGTAACAGATGTATTGGTTATCTTCACCGGGAACTGGTTCGATATCATAACAACGACCTTTGTAGCGATCTAGGTCGGTGAGCAAGTCTGTCCAAACTGTTGTCCAAGTACCAGTGGAAGACTCAGCAGCTACAGCCGCACCAGCTTCTTCGGGGGGAACTCCAGGTTGGGGAGTCATCCGAAATGCTGCTAGTAAATCTGTATCTTTGGGTGTGTAATCCGGTGTGTAATAAGTTAGTCTGTAATCTTTAACCCCAGCTTGATACCCAGACTTAGCCTGAGTCTTAGTTTGCGCGTAAGACATATTTTTCTTCCAAGAAGTCTTTCTTTATTACTATCAAATCACGTTATGTGCAACTTCTTCTCATTCTTACTCTTTATTCATTCTTAATAAGATCATAAGTTTTGCTTATATTTTGGGGCGATTAGTTTCTATGGTGGCAGTGCGGCTGCATAAATTAAGTTATAGTCACAATTACCATAACTCATTTTTTACCATGGTTCAGACGTACTCTTTTGACGCTGTTGTTTTTCGTCCCAGCAATACAAAATCTTTTCATCTTGAGGAAAGCATATCCCACTCAACCGATTTGATTAAGATTAACTGGCCTTTATTGGTCTTCTGCGGAACTTTACCGGAAAATTACATTCCAGATATTAACCTGGTTTGCTGCAATTCTCTTTTTTCCTGATCTATCCACCTCAAGCGGGTAAAGATTGGTCATGAAGCATTTTCTCTGAAGACCGATTTAGTCATGGGATGAGCAAGGGAGAAAAAACTGCACATCACTGAATTTGTAGCTTACCCCACAATAGATCAAAATTCAATAAGTTATTTCTGAAGTTTTGTTAACTAACTTATTTAATTTTCCTATTATAGAAAGATTTAACATTTTGTTAAATCTACTTTACAAATGTGCATATCTGAGTATTGCTGTGTCTGCAAGGTCTTTAACCCCTGTGGCTGTATTAGCTATTTTACGCATAAGTAGATATATTTTTTTATCGAACCGCAGAGGCACAGAGAACACAGAGGAAGAGAGTTAGCAGATGTCTACATTTTAGAGTATGTTTTAAAATTTGATGACTAGTATAATACGGCTTCGCCACGACTTGAAACTTTTGTAGTGACGTTGCTCATCTAGGGATTCTCGACTCTACAATCTTTATCTCCAGTATATTTTTTGTAAAATGTGAGAAATGGAATATTTAGGTGATAATTAACAATTAAACAATTATTTATGTCAGTTACTACTCAACAATTAACTCAGTGGAAACAACAGGGACGGACGATTGTTGCGTTAACTGCCTGGGATTATGCGATCGCTCAACTTTTAGATATATCTGGTGTAGACTTGATCCTGGTTGGTGATTCTCTTGCGGTAATCTTGGGTTATGAAACTACGTTACCAATTACCTTGGATGAAATGATACATCACGCTAAGTCCGTCCGTCGTGGTGTTAAAAACGCTTTGGTCGTGGTTGATTTACCATTTTTGACTTATCAAGAAAGTATTTCCCAAGCTATGCACTCTGCTGGTAGGGTCTTGAAAGAAACAGGAGCGCAAGCGGTAAAGTTAGAAGGTGGCTATCCCGCAATGGTTTCCACCATTACTAGACTAGTTCAAGCGGGGATTCCCGTTATGGGTCATGTCGGTTTAACACCCCAATCAATTCATCAATTAGGGTTACGACAACAAGGAAAAACCCAGGAAGCAGGAGAGAGAATTTTTAATGAAGCGATCGCTCTCGAAAAGGCCGGTGTTTTTGCTATAGTATTGGAACATATTCCCACCAAACTAGCAATGGAAATCACTCAAAAAATCCGTATTCCCACTATCGGTATTGGTGCAGGTTCTAGCTGTGATGGTCAAGTATTAGTCACTTCTGACATTTTGGGACTTTCGGAAAAACAACCACCATTTGCCAAAGTTTATACTAACTTACGAGAAACAATTACCAAAGCTGTACAAGATTACGCTGTGGAAGTGCGAGAAGGAGAGTTTCCTAAATAGTTAATATTCTAGGAAGAATAGCTTTATGAAAGGCTATTGATTCTGAGATTCTTGATTGATTTTGTTTTTTTCTTCTATCAAAGGAAGTTTCATATATTTTTCTGCTGCAATAATCATATATTCAATCAAACGTTTATATTCCGTCTCCCTTTCTATGTCAGTCCTAATTAACTGCTTTTCGCGCTCTAAGGCAATTCGTTCCTGAATAGCTTGTTCCCCTAACCGGATATTTTCTTCTATTGGTACACCTTCTGCTGTTACCATTGGCGCATACCATGTAGCTTCTGAATCAGGAGTACGACGACTAACCAGAATATCTAAAGCCTCCCAGTCATCATGGTTTCTCCGTACATAAGCTCTCAAATCATCTGTTGGCATTTGATCAAAATTAGGTTTCATCAATAAACCTCCAATTTCCTTCAGGAAAGATTAAAATTTCCATTTCATCACCTGCCAGAATGTATACATATCCCTTAATTTCATTAAACCGAATTAAGTGGATGTCTAGAAAGCTGTTAGAGACCATCTGGCAAACCCTGAGACAGGTTAGGGCTTGTACAGCAGTAGGATTAAAAATGGTAGTTTCCTCAATTATGACATCAATAATCTTAAAACTAATGTCGCAATTTTCCATTACCAGTCACTTCTAACTGTTTTCAGCCCTAATCCCCAATTAAACCAATTTCAAATCAGGATATTCCGCAAACAAATCATCTGATGTCAGTGTATCCCCTGGTGCTTGGGGAGTCCACAAAACTTCAATTGCTAACAGTTGTTCACTGGGAAGACTACCAATTTGACGCAAAGCTTGACGCAAATCATCAGCAGTATTAATAGCGGGAATTTGACATTTACCTAAAGTCGCTGCTAACAAGGTGACAATAATATATTCCCCTGGACCTTCGCTAATTAAGCGGGTGGGGTTATCTTCCCCTGATAAAGCTTGTTTGCTCAAAACAGCTTTTAGTTGATTATTCACATTAGAGAGAGTTTCTTCGCTAAACTTACTCCGTTCAGCCAAAGATAAACGATTAAATTGGGATTCGGCGGCATTTAACTTTGCTTGTTGAGTTCCACTACCCGCATATACCCAGTATTCAGGATGACGCAGTAAAGCTAAACTAGCCTCTTGTAAAATTTCGCTTCTTCCTTCTGGAGTATTGGTATCAGCAGTTTCCGCAATGTGATTCAGTTCAGTTTGTAAATCTCTGGCTTGAGCTAATAACCCAACTTGTAAACGAGTCACAGACACGGAAGCGTTACTATTATAACTTACTTCTTCCGTTTCCCCACTGGTAACACGGCGGAAGGTTTGGACTAAAAAATTCGCCATAGCGAACAAGATTAAAATTCCAAACAACCCACCAAAACCGCCTCCAAAACCCCACAAGGGTAAAAGAAAGGGAAAGCCAAAACCACCGCCATAAGGGGCGTAGTAACCGCCACTACTCGGCATATTGGGACGGGGTGCATAAGTACGGCTAGAAGGCATTCTAAAAGAACCACCACCAATTCTACCACCAGAACGGGCTGCTAGGGCATCACTGGTATGACTAAAGGCTAAAGTTAGCACTAAGCTAAGAATAAAGACGGTTTTAAATAGGGGCTTGAGAAATCCTTGTAATTTTTTATTCATAACTCATGGATGACGACAACTGTATTTTTACACTGGCTCTTCTGGGAAAAGCAGCGCAATCTATAGCACTACCTTCAATCTAACGCTTCTGATGTTGGTTAGCCAGGAAATTAGGGGGGATTTCTGACGTTGATAACCGTACCGTGAAATCTCCTCTCTCCCAAAAAACTTTGGAATTAATTAATTATTTCTATTTCCCAGCAATGCCATATTCAATAATCTTAGTGCTAAAAAATTCATTAGTATCACTAATAATTCTAATTTAGTATTTTAGCACTTATTGATTAAGTGTGAATCTTGCTACCGCTCTGCAAAAGTGTTTTAAATGATTGGATTTTTTTCTATTCATAATTTTGCTACTAACTAATTTTTTCCGGATAGAGACGGAATATGTAGCACCTATAGTCCAGGGGGTTTGACTTTTAATGAATGATGTAAGCATAGTAACAATTAAAATTTTACATTTACTACCTATTAAGTATAGGGGCAAGTTGAAAAATTTGTTCATATATAGGTTGTAATGTAGCAAATCTAGCTATGATTAACGCCTAAATATTTTCAAATTAATGGCGGGTAAATGCAATGATTGATACCCTGAATTTTGATGAAAATCATGTAAGCAACAAAGGTAAAAATAATGGGCATTATTAAATCATTATTTGGCAGTAAATGCTATCATGCAGATTACAAAATTGCTGGCTATTTTCTGGCGATCTGGCACGAAAATAGCCAATATTTAGGGTATTATAGGGGAAATAGTTAGATTGAACAATTTTCCAAGTAGTTTCTGAGTAATCTCTTGGAAGTGTCAATGATAAATCATAGCTATCTTTGATGATGCAGATAACTTGTCCAGCATTGATAACATTGAGCAAATTCAATAATAATTGGCAACAAAATAGGTAATAAATTTATAGTTTTGTCAGGAAGGTGTTTCATAATATAAATTCATCTTGATCTTGTGTATTAATTAGAAAGTGAGAGTTTTACTTATCAGCAAAAATGTCAATACCTAATTTTAATATCGCAAATTTTTTGCTCATATCCAGCATTAAAAAATCCCTATTTCTACCTCCTTTCTGTTGTTAAATTTCTCAAAAATGATTATCTCAATCTCAATTTCTGTAATCACTAATCTGTGGAAATTACCAGTTAGATAGTTTTAGCAATTTATTCAGATGGCTATTGAGCAGTAAGTAATGAATCTTGGTGAATTTAATTCAAGATAACGCCTTAATTCTAGTTAATTTATGAGGCTTAATTATGGAAAATATATCGCAACTAGGGTTACAAGTTAGAGATAAAACAGCTTATCCAGATATCCTAGTTATTTCCCGAATATTCCGGCCACAAGAAGCTGTAATTGGTGAATATGTCTATAATCGTTGTTTACAAGATCCAGACCGGGTAATTGTCTTAGCTGGTGGTTGTGCTGGGGATAAAAAATTTGATAAATCCCAGCAATTTCCGGTTTATCGTTGGTTTTATTTTCCTGCTTGGTGCGATAACTGGTTAGGAAATATTCTCCAATCTGGCTTGAATATTACTGCTGCTTTTTTACTAGCTATTAAATTATATTTTCGCTATCATTACCGCTACATTGAATGGTGTCATGGTTATGATTTCCCAGCTTTGTTGGTACTCAGTTATATTTTACCAATTCGCTTTTTTATCTATTTACATGGTCATGATTTACTTCGTATAGCTACTAATCCTTTATGGAGATGGCTATTAAAATTAACTCTCAAACGGGCTGATGGAATTGTTTGTAATAGTTCTCATATTCGCAATTCTTTAAGAAATACTTTTCGTCTAGATACTCCAACTCATGTGATTAATCCAGTAGTCAGGCCAGAAAGATTTGGTACTCCTACTAGTTTTAGTCATATTGATGATTTACGTAACCGCATTCGTCAAACTTACAATATCTCAGAAACAGCAATTGTTATTCTTTCTGTTGGTAATTTGGTTAAATATCAAAACTTTGATCGGGTGATAGATAATATTCCTGTATTGCTAACTATTGGTTTCGATGTTCATTGTATTATTTGCGGTGCAGGATCTTGTGAAAACCAGCTAAAATCGCAAGCCCAAAGACTAAGAATCACTAAACAGGTTCATTTTGCTGGCTATGTACCAGAACGAGATTTAGCCGGTTATTATGCAGCTTGTGATATTTTCGCTATGTTAAATTCAGATGATCATGATGATAACACTATAGATAACTTTGGTTTAGTTTATTTAGAAGCAGGTTATTTTGGTAAACCTGTAATTGCTCCTCGTTTGGGAAGTGTTTTAGATGCAGTTCATCATGAAGAAAATGGTTTATTAGTAAATCCTAATTCTGGCTATGAAGTTCTGCAAACTTTTAATCGTTTGTGTCGAGATTCACAATTACGAGAAAAACTTGGCCGTCAAGGTAAGGAATTAGCAAAACGGAAAAACTATCATCGCTGGTTATATACTCCTGAATCTTCTTCCTCTTGTTTGTTGAATTAACCACCACCAACTATGGTGACTATTTCCAAACAATCACCATTTTTAACTTCAGTTTCTGACCAAAATTGACGATGTAATATTTCACCATTGTATTCTACCGCAACTAAACGAGGATTAAAACCTAGTTGTTGAAGTAATTCTGGTAAAGGAGTTGGGGATAAACAATTGCGAGTTTCTCCATTGACTTGGAGACTAATTTGATCAGACATAAAACCGTTTTTATTTGACTCGATGGAGTTGAGAGAGAAAATACTGTGTTACTAAAGTAGGTTGATCCGATTGCATGAGCGATCGCACTATCGCTACCCGCTGCGCTCCCGCATTCATGACATCATTCAGATTACTCCCATCTATACCCCCAATTGCAAACCAGGGAATTTGACAATTTTGGGAAACATACTTAACATATTCTAAACCCGCTGCGGCTTTACCTGCTTTAGTTGGTGTTTCATACACAGGTCCCACACCAATATAATCTGCACCTTGAGTAATTGCCATTTGCATTTCTTGCGGATTTGTGGTAGAGCGGCCGATAATGCGCTGATTTCCCAGTAATTGACGAGCCACAGCAATGGGTATATCCTGTTGTCCCAAATGTACACCATCAGCATCTACAGCCAATGCTAAATCCACCCGATCATTAATAATGAATAAAGCTCCGTAATGGTGACATAGCTCCCGTAACTGTATAGCCCGTTCTAAACGCACCGAATCATCAGCGGTCTTTTCTCGATATTGTAACAGAGTTAGTCCACCTTGAAGAGACGCTTCCACAATTGCCAATAAGTTGTCTATAGGAGATGTTACCAGATATAAATGCGATTGCCATAATAAACGATGACGCTGATAACCCATCAAATTACTTTCCAGGGTATAAACCTGATAACGCATTTGCTTACAGACCGTTCCCATTTGCATATCCTTTTGAGGGTTATAAAGCTTACCATATTCCTCCAGGACTCTGAGTGCTTCTTGCACACGGCAAAAATTAGCCTGTAATAGAGATGTAATATCAGCCCTTTCTTCCTCTTGGGGGTGGCTTAAATCAGTTCCCGGATCTCCAGGTGTATCTCTTGCTGCTCGTATTTCCGCCGTATGCCAAGTCCCCAATTCTTGACGTAAGTGTTTACATATACTTGAAAACTGGGAATTATTTAAACCAAAGCGACACCATTCTTCAATAATTCGCAAACCCTCACGAGCGCGATCTAAATTAGCATCTAAAATGCGATAAACAGTTTGCTGCGTGTGGCTGTGGGCTGAAACCATTACAGCAACCTCATTTTTATTGCTATTCATCGTAATAGCCGGCCTGATTCATTATGTTTGATGATTAAATATTTGCTAACTAATTATTTTGACATACCCCTCGTCCTTTCATGAGCGAGGATTCCTTGACACTTCACTGACTGGTGCTACCGAAAAGTAGTCTTATCCGGTCTGGAGTGTCCGTTTATAGTCTCCCAATGCCCTGTGGCGACTATACTTAGTCTACCATAAAGTCGTCCTAGAAGGACGGGGCTTGTATCCGATTTTTTTCGGTCAAGGTACAAGTAACATCGTGGATATACTACTATGAATTAATAGTATAAAAATTGATTGTATAGCAGTAGCAGTTGATATACTATGCTTAGTATGTGTTTTACAGGAGTCTTATAGAAATGATAATTCCAGAAAAATCTGTTAACACCCCTAATAATTCCGTGAGTTTCTCAATTTTCAGTTTAACAGTTAGTTTAGGATTTACAAGTCTAACACTCTTAACTACCAGTTTCCATAGCGCCTTTGCTCAAATACCCACAGGATTAGAACAAAAGCTGCCAGACGAGAAAACAATATCTCAGGTTAACCAGTTTTTTGTCAACCCAAGTATAGGAAATGACAAGACAGGTAATGGTAGTGAAAGCGCACCTTGGCAAACAATTAGTCAAGCCTTAGAAAAATCAAAGGCTAACACTTTAATTATCCTCACTCCTGGTACATATAGTACCAAAACTGGCGAAATATTTCCTTTAATGTTAAAACCTGGTGTAGCCATTCAAGGGGATATTAGCAATAAAGGCAAAACTGTGACAATTATTGGAGGTGGTGAATACCTCAGTCGCAGTTTTGGCGGTCAAAATGTGTCCATTGTCGGTGCTAACCAAGCTAGTTTAAGTGGTGTCACTGTTACTAACTCCAATAGTCGTGGTTATGGGTTATGGATTGAATCGAGTAATATTATAGTTCGGGAAAATACCTTTACTAATAATATTCAAGATGGAATTGCTGTCACAGGTGATGGTACAGCTAGTATTAGCAAAAATTATTTTGTTGCCAATGGTGCTAATGGTATAACTATTTCTGGGAATGCTCGCCCGGAAATCAGGGAAAATGTCTTTCAACAAACTGGTTTTGGGATTAACATTGCCCAAAATGCTGCTCCGGTAGTAGTAGCTAACCAAATTCAGGACAATAGATCGGGTATTATTGTCCAAGCAAATGCTACACCACTATTCAGGAATAATTTTATTCAAGGTAACAAAGAAGATGGTCTAGTAGTTATTGCCCAAGGTAGACCAGATTTAGGTAGTAATTATGATCCAGGGAAAAATGTATTTCGGAATAATGGTCGTTATGATATCAATGCCAAAACTGCTAAATTGGTAATTTCTGCCGCTGGGAACAATCTGGTTAGTAATCGTATTAGCGGTAAAGTAGATCTTCAAGGTACAAGCGCACCTACGGACGGAAATTCTCCTTCTAATCCTTTACCAACAGCAACTTCAGGGGAGACACCAATCACTTTTTCCGCGCCCACTGTTTCCAATTCTCCTCATCAGAGAAATATAACACCTTTAAGGGTGACAACTGCCCCTAATTCCAATAAATTGCCAGAATCACCAAATAACTCTAATTCACCCCAATTTAATTCTGTGAGACTTGACTCAGGTGCTATTGAATTTGTTGCCCCTCAAGCCGTAAGGGGGGGAAATATTCGTAATTCAGTCTCGCAAAGTTATACAGTTACTGAGAAAAATGTCAGTTATCGGGTGCTTGTATTTGTTGCAAATCAGCAGCAAGAGGATTTAGTCACTTCTTTGACTACTGGTGCTTTTTATAAAGTTTGGCAAGGACGAAGGGTAATGCAAGTGGGAGTATTTAGTAGTCAAGAAAGTGCTTCTGAAGTGGTTAACATCTTCAATAGCAAAGGTTTAAAAGCAGTTATTGACTCTGAGAAGTAAAGTAATGGGTAGTGGTTGATTGATGATTTGTAAAAGCAGAAATACAGAGAACAGAGAACAGAGAACAGAGAACAGAGAACAGACTAAAATGCCAACTCCAAGTTTTCACCAGTGAGGGCTTTGAGTTTGGATGTCAAGGATTCAGTGCGATCGCTCTTTTGGGGGGTAAACTGTCCAATAGGGGGATTATTGGCAGTTTGTTGTGGGGGCAACTGTTGTGCTGGTTGAGGTGAAATGTCCGCAATAATTGCTGGTTGACTTACTTCTGTATTTTCTGCCTCAGTATCCCAGTTTTCTGCTGCTGGTGGTAAATCATGATTTATTTGGTAATTATAACTAACGTTAGCTGGTAATATTTGAGGAAATTGAGGATGTTGATATTGTTCAGTCCTGATCTCCTGTTTAGCAGGTGGTAAAACTGGTAAGGAGAGGGACGTGAGGCGTTCAGGAAATTTGCTACAAATCATGCGCTCAAATTCCATGTTAAAATGATACGTTGTCTCTCCCTTTCGCCGCCAAAAGGTCAAGATTTGCTGTACAGATATAGCTTTATAACGACCTTGATACAAAGCCTCGATTACCGCCAGGTGTAACCAATGAATGGGATATTCTACTTGCCAGCGGTCAATTAACTCACTAGCATTATATCCATTTAGATCAAAGCTATAGTGAGTTAATAATTTAGCTGCTAATTCGGCAGGAGCCGCAAAAGTTTGAGTAACGGGGGATGTTGTTAACATGGGCTATAAATTGCAGGCAATAGGCATAAACATTTCACCCATCGCATCTAGCCTAGCGTACTTTTAGCTACATGAGTGGTTTTTCACCAGCGGCAAAATTGATAGGCAATGTTTTTTATTCTACTTGTCAATTGCTGATCTGCAAAACAATATAAGGTGAGTTAATAATTTTTGTCCGTCGAGTAGCTACTAATGCTTGATAGACCATGGCCGCCACTTCAGCACGAGTGGCCTCCCTAGTAGGTGCAAGCAAATTGGGATCTGGATAATTAACAATAATTTTTTGTTGGGTAGCGATAGTAACTGCTGTTTGAGCATATTCAGGAATTTTATTCTGGTCTTTGTAGATTAAAGTCTTTTGATTAGTGGCTGAGAGTCCCAGTCCATTGACCAAGGAGACGATAATTTGTAGCCGTTGAACCTTTTGCTGGGGACGGAAGGTGCGATCGCTAAATCCGCCCACAAAACCACCCCTGGCGGCTATTTCAATGGCCTTAGCCGCCCAAAAATCCTTGGGTATGTCCGTAAATTCGGGGCTAGGGCGTTTAGCAGGGGGGTTAAAGGCCGTGGCAATTAAAGCCGTGTATTGGGCGCGGGTCATGGCTTGATCTGGTTGGTAAGTCCCATCAGCAAAACCTTGACTTAAGTTCATACTAACTAATGCCCGAATAAATGGTTCTGCCCAATGTCCGACAATATCACAGAAGGAGGGAATCTCTGTCTCTGGTTTGACAATATAGGAACAAGGGAGGGGATTTTCTTGGCCTATGGCTAGTAATGCCTGGTAAATTAGGGCGGCTACTTCGGCGCGGGTAATTTCCCGCAGCGGTTCTAATTGATCTGGTTGGGGATAATTCACCACTAATAATTTTTGGGTAGCTACGGTAGCGATCTTGGTGGCATAACTGGGAATTTGGGCGCGATCGCGGTATACCATTAAGATGTTAGGATTACCACCACTCAATTTTAAACCGTTGACAATGGAGACTAAAGCTTGAATTTTTGTTAAATTATTTTCTGGTCGAAATGTCCCATCGGGAAACCCTGTCAAAAAGCCGTTCTCAGCAGCACTGGCTATGGCTTTGGCCGCCCAAAAGTTCGATTTAACATCTTTGAATCTATCTAGTTGCTTACTCTCAGGAAGTTGGAATGTCTTAGTAATCACAGCCGCATATTGAGCGCGGTTAATCGGTGTGGCTGGTTGAAAAGTCCCGTCGGGAAAACCGCTAATAAAACCTTTGCTAACCAGGGATTCCACAAAAGCAACGGACCAATGTCCTTCTAAATCGGCAAATCTGCTACTAACTCCTATTTGACTGGGGGTATCAACAGTAGCAGTTATGAAGTCTATTAATCCAATCACCCGGGCAGGATTTAACTGATTACCAACGGAGATGATTTTTTGATTTGTAACATTTTGTAAATCGAATTTCCCCTGTTCCCGAAAAATGTTGTCGGCAGGATCTTGGGGATTTCCTAAATCGGGAACGGCATTACCATTGACTAACAAACCTCCTTGGGTATTACCGACAATCAGATTTCGTCGTAATACGGGTCTAGCATCACGAGCAAGGGCGATCGCTGTCCCATTTGCTGAAAGTTTATTATTTGCCACTAAAGGGGCTGCAAAGTCACTAATGGCTATACCTAAAGCGTTGTTTTGAAATAAATTCCGCAGCACTTCCCCTTTGCTATTCCTAGCCATGACTAACCCACTGAATTGATTATTAATAAATAAATTATCCATAATACCCGGTTTAGCATTGCCAGTAGTAAAGATTCCTTCTCTAGCACAGTTCTTAAATGTACTATTGGCTACCGTAGGAACTGATGATTCAATCCAAACACCAGTACCTTTGGCTATGGTATTAATCACGGTTACACCTAAGAGACTGGCATCACCTCGTAATAGTAAAGTGATATTCTGTAACCCGAAACTAGAGCTTTGATATTCCCCACTGCCAGAAATGATAATTTCCTGGCCTTTATTGGCTTCATTACCTACTACCAATACCCCCTGTGGAATGATGAGGGGAAATACCTCTCCATTTGCTGTTCCATAAGTTCCATTGGCCAACTGAATAATTGTTGATGTTTTTGCCTGTTTTAGGGCGCAGGTAATACTTTTCAAGGGATTGAGACGAGAACCAGTATTACTATCCTTTCCTGTAGCAGGATTCACATAAATTGTAGCAATAAGACTAGAATTAACCATTGGTTGTCAAACTCGTATGGTTTAAATGGTGACATCCATAAATTAACCATACTTTTGACACACTGAAAATTTCAAGTTGATAATTTTAGTCAAAATCTAGTTTATCCAGAAATGTGAGTTTCTGTGTGAGAACGCCAATTAATTCTTAATAGACGTAACCAACCCATCCAAATTCTCGCAGGTTGGTCAAAAAACGTGAAAATATCGCCAAAGCCCAAGTTAGTTTTTTGGTGATGTAACCAATGTTGTTCTGGTGTAGTAATAAACAATAACCTACACAAAACAATTACAGCTTGAGGTGTTTGCCTCCCTAAGGAAGTTACGTGTCTCCACCACACATGGAACTGACCAAACAATAAACCACAAATTACGCCAATGGGAGATAAACCCCATAACCAGAATGCTATCAGTAAATAAGGTAAAGCTCCCAAAATCCCATCTAAAACCACGTGGGGATTAAATGTTAAAATGGCATAGTGGCGGAAATTCTTTTTCGAGGAGTGGTGAGTTGTCAGGTGGAGGCTACCAAAAACGTGTTCAGGTACATGATAGAAAAAGGTGGAAAGGAAATCCCCCAAAATCAGTAGTAGCCAAGAGACAGCAATAGCCTCAATCATTTGATATCCTGTATACATCTATAAGCTGATAGATATACTATATTTTTTTATTTTATCTTTGTGATTTTATCACTAACGGCATAACCAGAGAACAAAGATTGAGTTAACATCAGTATAAATTTAGGTTAAATTATCTATTGAGGGAATAGGTCTTAAAATTCAAATTCCTAGATTGTTGCCGCTGAGAATTTAAATATGACAAAATAAATCATGATAACACAGCCAATCTTCATGTACTGAACTTAAATAGTAGGAAATACCAACAGCGAATATTGCTAAAAGTACGGGAAATAGAACAGTAAATTCTAATTTGCCTTTTTTAACTACTTCTAAGCAAGAGATAACAATAGCTACAGGCCAGAAGATTGTAGTAATGATGAACATCATAAATGATAAAAATTTATCCTCTGGAGAAGATGTAGGGGAACGGAGGGAAAAAGTTAACCAATTAGTAAAAAAATATGCAGTCATTAGCAAATAGCTAATAAATAAAGTTAACTGGATTTGATTCACAGCACTTACTCCTTTAATAATATAAGTTAAGTTCTCATAAATATATCTATTTAAGATACATTTTGACTGAGTGCTAAAAACACATTAATCAGCAATCATACTTGATTTAAAGCTGCATTTTAGAGTATGGTGATTATGCTTATTAATGTTAATTAGCCGTTTCTAGACTGGTATAGCATAGATATTAAAAAAGTGGCAAATAAAATGAAAAATTAGATACCCTCCAAGTTAAAAATTCAAAGTTAGTATAATAAATGTCTAATTATTTAGAAACGATAATTCACAAATTATTGGGAATTTAAAACTGGTAATTAGAAGAACTTCGATAACTACAGCTGATACAAGAATCCTTTTTAAGATGTTGTTTAATACTGTCAAAATCAGTAAATTCATCAGCTACATCAATAAGATAGTCACTAGTTGTTGTTTGTAAACCAATTACCTCTACCCTAGCTCCCATACCGCTAACTGCATTGACAGCATAGGATAGATCTCCATCTCCACTGACCAAGATAGCCGTATCATAATAAGGTGCTAAAGTAATCATATCAACGGCAATTTCCACATTCAGATTTGGTTTTTTGTAATTATCTACAACTACACTCATATCTTTAGTAACTACACGATAGCCATTTCGACGCATCCATAATAGAAATCCCTGTTGCCTTTCGTTGCCAATATCCAATCCTGTATAAAAGAATGCCCGTAATAGACGAGAGGTTTTAGTTAAACTACAAAGCAATTTTACATAGTCAATTTCAATTCCCAATTGCAACGCGGTCTGAAATAGATTTAATCCATCAATGAAAATTGCAACGCGACCACGATTTTCATCATCATTTAATGCAGTATTGTTGACTGTATTGACTGGATTAGATTCTTTCCCTTTAATAGTGCCTTTAGTAGTTGGACAATACCTTTGAGGTTTTTCTTTAAGTTCTTTATATTCGTTGTTTTTTTTGCTAAGATGATTAAACTGCATTGATACCTCTAGATGTTATTATAGGGATGTTAGGAGTAAATCGAAAGTAGTACAATCTTGACTAATTTATTGACACTGCCCTAGTTAAATTAACAGTTATCAGGTATATTTTAGGCAATTTTTTGCAAGTAAATATATATTTTGCGATTTACCTGCATTTATTTTACACAAAATGCACGCTTTTGGGAAAAATTTACTATTAATTTACTATTTATTAAATATTTTATATATTATGTACCAGGGAATCAGCGAGGCTGCAAGAGGAAAGTAGATATGCAGGCCGTTATTACAAAAAATTAAGATCAGATGGGATTTATGTAGGATTGTTATTAAACTTAGTCTTTAAAAAGACATAAATTTATGGTAGTAAACTTACCCAATATTTCCGATAATTTTTTCCCAGGGTATTAGCAGTGAATTAACATTAGTTAGTGTTAAGTAGTAAGAGTTTACTGTGATACTCAGAAATTAGGTTTGTTGATATCTACTCCTGTAGCAAAAATTCTTGTCACCAAAACCTTATATACTAGACTAAACTTTGATAAACTTCAGATTTGTGTTAAGTAAGACACGATAAACTATTAGTTCCTAGATTAAATACTAGGATATTTATGGTTTTTAAGGTTTAGTAAAAACTAAATCCAGTATCATTGAAAAATCAAAGAAAAATCAAAAATTGTGTGTGGTGTGAAAATCAAGGAGTGAACAAAATGGATTTACGTGGAGATGCGTTGCAAATCCTCAAAGAGACTAGTCGAACTTTTTATATCCCAATTAGTATTTTACCATCAGGATTGCAAGAAGCAGTGGCATCGGCATACCTGTGTATGCGAGCCATTGACCAAATCGAAGATGATCCAATTCTGGATCATAAGACCAAAAAACGCTTGTTGCAAAATATTAGCCTGACATTACAATCTGGAGTAGATGGTTTTCCGCTTGATGCCTTTTCTATGGTGTTTAAGGGACAAGAAAATTCTTTGGAAGAAGTCAGTTTACGCATTAGAGAATGGTCAATATTAGCACCGGAAAGTATTGCTCCACGGATTTGGGATGCAACGGCCGCAATGGCCGATAGAATGGCTTATTGGGCAGATAGAAATTGGAAAATAGAAACTGAAGCGGAATTAGACCGTTATACATTTGGAGTAGCGGGTGCGGTAGGGTTGTTACTCTCAGATTTATGGAACTGGTATGATGGAACCCAAAGCAACCGGACTCAAGCCATAGGATTTGGTAGGGGTTTACAAGCGGTAAATATTCTCCGTAACAATTCTGAGGATTTAACTCGTGGGGTAAATTTTTTCCCAGCGGGTTGGAATAAGGACAATCTCCAAAAATATGCTCGTCGCAATTTGATCTTAGCAGATGCTTATACCAAATCCTTGCCAAAAGGACCGGCCTTGCAATTTTGCCAAATTCCTCTGGCTTTAGCTCATGGTACTCTTGATGCTTTAGCAAATGGCAAGGAAAAGCTCAGTCGTAGTGATGTTGTTTCACTGATTGAAAACTTGATGAGTGTAAATGCTAAGGCTAGTTAGGTAAAAATTGACCAAAGTAAAAAATTTGCGTGTGAGAGATATTCATGAAAACTACTTTATTTTTGAGTCCACCGTCTTTTGATGGTTTTGATGGTGGTGCAGGAGCGCGGTATCAAGCAAAACGAGAAATTACCTCCTTTTGGTATCCGACTTGGTTAGCACAACCTGCGGCTTTAGTGCCTGGTAGTAGGTTAGTTGATGCACCTCCCCATGGGCAAACGGTGGATGATGTGCTGAAAATTGCCAAGGATTATGAACTGGTAATTATGCACACTAGTACACCGTCCTTAGCGAATGATGTTAAGTGTGCGGAGACGATAAAAGCACAAAATCCGAGTGTGCAAATTGGCTTTGTAGGAGCGCACGTTGCTGTTTTACCAGGGGAAACTTTACAGGAAAATCCGGTCATTGATTTTGTTTGTCGCAATGAATTTGATTATACCTGCAAAGAATTAGCAGAGGGGAAACCTTGGGATGAAATCAAGGGTTTGAGTTATCGGGATAAGTTGGGTAATATTCACCACATGGAGGAACGTGCTTTAATTCATGATTGGGATGCTATGCCCAGTGTATTACCAGTTTACGCCCGTGATTTGGATATTAGTAAATATTTCATTGGTTATTTGCAACATCCTTACATATCTTTTTATACTGGGCGGGGTTGTCCAGCAAAATGTACTTTTTGTTTGTGGCCACAAACCATTGGCGGACATTTATACCGTCATAAAAGCCCGGATGCGGTAGGACGAGAAATGGAGGAAGCCAAGGTTTTGTTTGGGGACAACGTGCGGGAGTATATGTTTGATGATGATACTTTTACCATTGATAAACATCGAGCGATCGCAATTAGTCAACATCTGAAGCGACTGAATTTAACTTGGAGTTGCAATGCCCGTGCTAATTTAGATTATGATACCCTCAAAACCTTGCGAGATAATGGTTTAAGGTTGTTATTAGTAGGTTTTGAATCTGGTAATCAACAAGTTCTGAATAATATTAAGAAGGGTATTAAGTTGGAAGTGGCGCGAGAATTTATGAAAAATTGCCACAAATTGGGTATTACTGTCCATGGGACATTTATTATTGGCTTACCAATAGAAACAAAGGAAACTGTAGAAGAAACAATTCGCTTTGCTTGTGAATTGAGTCCCCATACAATTCAAGTTTCTATTGCTGCACCTTATCCAGGTACAGAATTGTATGACCAAGCGCGAGAAAATGGTTGGTTTGCGAATGAATCTTTAGTAGCAACTTCCGGTATTCAAACTTCAACTTTGCAATATCCAAGCCTTTCTAGTGGGGAAATTGAAGACGCAGTAGAAAGAATGTATCGTAAGTTTTACTTCCGTCCCAAAGCGATTATTCCCATAGTGCGGGAAATGCTGGGAGATAGACAAATGTTAGTGCGTCGTTTGCGGGAAGGTAAGGAGTTCTTTGCTTATTTAAGTGAACGTCGGACTCAAGCTTTAGCTAGGTAAATCGTCTGATAGCGTAGCGTGAGGTAGCCATATCAGGATTTACAAGATTTAAGGATGTTCAGGATTTGATTTAATAATCCTGTTAATCCTTTAATCCTGGTTATCCTGATTCTGACATTTTTAATCCTAATTATGTATATACCAATGTCTTATTTAATTATTAATGCTGATGATTTCGGATTTTCTCATGATGTGAATGCAGCGATTATTCAAGCTCACGAAGAAGGTATTTTAACTAGCACTAGTTTAATGGTAACTGGTGATGCTGCACAAGAGGCGATCGCTTTAGCAAAAAATCATCCTCATTTAGCGGTTGGTTTACATCTGGTTTTAGTTTGCGGTAAATCTGTTTTACCACCAGCACAAATTCCCCATTTAGTAGACTCTCAGGGTAATTTTTCCCATAACCCCACCCAAGCCGGATTAAATTATCAATTTAATCAAGCTACCCGTGCAGAATTGCGGTTAGAAATATCTGCTCAATTAGAAAAATTCCGTGATTCTGGTTTAAATCTGGCTCATGTTGATGGACATTTACACCTTCATGTACATCCTGTAATTTTGAATATTTTAACAGAATTTGCAGCAGAATTTAAGATTAAATTCATTCGTTTACCTTCAGAAGAATTGACCAAAAATCTCAAAATTGATAGACGTAATTTACTCACTAAAATAATTTGGTCTATTGTCTTTGGACAATTACGACACTATGGAGAAGGTTTATTAAAAGCCCATCATATTAACTTTGCTGATAGGGTTTATGGATTGTTACAAACTGGTAACATAAGTGAAGAATATTTACTGAGTTTGATACCGCAAATTGAAGCCGAGTTAGTAGAGATTTATGCTCATCCTGCTTTGGTGAATACTGATACAAATAACTGTGGTGAAATAGAATTAAAAGCTTTGTTAAGTCATAAAGTGCGGGAATTGCTGACTGTGAAGGGGTTTGAGTTGAGTAATTATCACCAGTTAATTTAATTAAAAATCTTGTATAAACCTTGTATAAACATAAATATATAAAATATAATAAATATAATATTATTTGTGTTCGTTTATCAACCCTAAGCTTAATTGTATCTGCCATGCCACGCAAAACAAAAACAGCATCCTCAACTACAGTAACTCCCCTAGCACTATCTGACTTACATCTTCAGTTAGAGGGTTTAGAAAAAGAACACCAATCTCTATTAAAGCAAATTAAAAGAAAGCGTGCAGAATTAAATAACTTTATTGAAAAAATGCGTTCTTTAACAAAAGAGGTATTTCATAAAGCCAGTCCTAATATGAAAAAAATGGCAGAATTAGATGAGGAAATTCATGCTTTATTTGCGGAAATTTTCACTACAAGAAAACTGGGAAAACAAACTCAGAAAAGGATAGAATCTTTGTACAGAAGTTTGCAAATGGGAGGAATTATTAGTTATAAAGCCACTGAAGAAGATCAAGAATTAGAGGAATTATCTGAAAATGATAACTTTCAAGAAAATCATCAAAGTCGTCAATATTGGGAAGCAGAAATAAATTCAGAATCCCCTGTGGGTAAAACAGATGAATCTAGAAAGGTACGACAGATATTTTTGCGGTTAGCGGAGATATTTCACCCTGATAAGGTTAAAGACAATGAAACCCAAATGACTCACACAGAAATTATGAAAGAAATTAATAAAGCTTACCAAGAGGGGGATTTAGCGAGACTTTTAGAAATTGAAAGAAAGTATGAAGTAGGAGAAATAATTGATAATAATAGCGAAAATGATTTAAATCGTAAATGCAAAACCATAGCACAACAAAATGAAATTCTCAAAAATCAGTACGATAAATTGAAGCAAGAACTCCGGTTAGCAAAAAATACCCCAGAAGGAACAATGGTTGCTGATTACAAAAAAGCAACCAAACAAGGTGTTGATTGTATTGCATTAATGCTAGAAACCATGCAAGCTCAAATTAAGTTGGTTGCGGGGATTCGTGATTTTGTTCAAGACTTTAAAGAGCAGAAAATAACCATTAAAGAATTTCTCGCAGGTCCAGAAAGTCTCCGTTCTAATCGGGAGGATATGATGGAAGACCTACTGGAAAAAATGATGGAAGAATTTGGGGAGATGATGAATTTTAGTTAGCAAATAATTTTCAGATTTGCTAAAATACAGCAAGTTCAGCTTGAGTGAGGTACACCTTGTGCGGGCAAGATGCCCGCACCACAAAAGTTTTATTATTAATATCTGTACTTCATAATATCGGGAACTGCTGTATTTGCTAATAATTATTAATTAACCATTTTTCTCATTACGAATTACTCGATGTTTTTGCAAATCTGCTAAATTACAAACTTCTAACGCCCTAGCATGAGTAGCTTCTAAAACTACGGTCGGTGCAACACCAGCTTCTAGGGCTTCTTGCCATCTGGCAGCGCATAAACACCAACAATCACCGGGTTTTAAGCCAGGAAAGCTAAAATAAGGTGCAGGTGTACTCAAATCATTACCCTGGGATTTAGTATATTGTAAAAATTCCTCTGTCACTTGAGCGCAAACGACGTGCATTCCCACATCTTGACCACCGGTAGTACAAAATCCGTCGCGGTAAAAGCCAGTCATGGGAGAAGTACAGCAAATTTCTAATTTTGTTCCCAGTACGTTTTTAGGTTCTGTCATTTGATTTTAGATTTTAGATTTTAGATTTTAGATTGATTTCACGGTCACTTGTACCATTAAGGTATTCTTGGTTATGATTCCTAAGTTTGTGGGAGTTTATCAAATTCAATTTTGCCATAGTTTAATTTAATAATTCTATCAGCTAAATGAAAATAATGATCATCATGACTAATGACTAAAATTGTTTTTCCCTGTGCTTTTAATTCTGGTAATAATTGAGTATAGAATATATCTTTGAATAATGGATCTTGATCAGCAGCCCATTCATCAAATAGATAAATTGGGCGATTTTCTAAATATGCTGTTAATAATGCGAGGCGTTTTCGTTGTCCTTGGGAAAGGGCTGTGGTGGAAAGTTGCCCATTTTCGATTTTGACTTTATGATCCAGTTGCAATTTCTGTAAATATTTTTGGGCTTGAATATCTAAGTTATGATTTGCTAATCCTAGCAGTTCTTCAAATAAGTAAAAATCCGAAAATACTACAGAAAAATGTTGGCGATACCATTCGCGGTTGGCTTCGGTAATCGGATTTTGATCTAAGATAATTTCCCCATTGTCAGGAATATATAACCCAGTAATTAGTTTAGCTAAAGATGATTTACCGCTACCATTTCCACCAACAATAAAAACTAACTCCTGGGGATAAAGAGTAAGATTAATTGGACCAAGAATAAAGCTATTATCTTCTTGATCTGTGTAGTAAGCATGAGTAACATTTTTGAGTTGTAAACTGTGCCAATTTGTGAGAGAATTAGGAGGTGTAGTGGCAACTTCAGCCCGACTAGCTAAAGATAAACCTAAAGATTCAATTTTTTGTAACGCTACGCTGGCCTTACTAATTAATGGTAAATTATTGGAAATATTATCCATAGGTAACATTAAATAAGTAAATGTGAGAATGTAACCAGATAGAGTTTCGGCATCAATGGCGAATAAATATGGTAAAATGAAAAGGACAAAACCAATGGCAAAGAAAAATATTAATTTTCCCCAACTGGTAGTTGTGGCAAATAAAGTTAAACCTTGTACATTATGATTTCTAAATCTACTAGCTGTGGATTCTAGACGATGAGTTAAGAAAAATTGCCGCCGTTGATAATGCAGTTTGAGTTCTTTGATTCCTGCCGTAATCGTGCTAAAATTTTTAAATAAAATGTCTTGATCTTCCCGCGCTAAAGCTAATAATTTTTCTCCTCTATCTAATAACCATTTACAACTAGTAATAGCTAATAGCATTAAAACCAAAACCATGATAAACACTAACCAAGATAGCCAAGTTATATATAGTAAACATCCTAAAGCCATGGACATATCAATACATAAAAAGGGAATCACATAGACAGCATTGGCTACCGCTTGAACATCTTCTGTTAAAGTTGCTAATAAGCGCGGATTTCCTAGTTGTTCTAAATGACTTAATTCCGATGCTAATATTTGCCGACTTAACCGCATTCTTAATTGCAAAACAGCATTTTGAGATAAGCGAATTAACATGATTTGGGAAATTACGCCGGTAATTAAAGCAACGAGAACTAAAGCAACGAAACCCCAGGCTATAGTTGTCAGGGGTGAAGTATTGCTTTGACTCGCAGCACTACTAATTAAAGCAATTAATCCCGCACTACTACCACCACTCAAAAAACCTGTAATAATGGCTATTGCTACCATTTTCCAAGCAGAACGTAAAAGAAAGTAAATTAGATTCATTGGTTATTAGTCATTAGGAAAACAATTTCCCCTGCTTATGTTGATCTTCTGTTTATCTGCTATTTTATTTTACATCTATGGGGTTTATACAGCGATCGCTTTTTTGCGTAAATCTCCCCCCATAAACCCGGAATTTCATCCCCCTGTCACCATTCTCAAACCCCTTTGTGGTGTTGATCAAGGGACTTACACTAACTTAGCCTCATTTTGTCAACAAGATTACCCCCAATATCAAATTATTTTTTGTGTTCGCAGTTCTACAGATCCTAGTATAGAATTAGTTGACAAACTCAAACAACAATTTCCAGAAATAGATATTACTTTAGTCATAAATGATTATGTTCTGGGCGCAAATTTGAAAATTAGTAATTTAGCTAATGCTGTCACCATTGCTAAATATGATATTTTATTAATTGCTGATAGTGATATTCGTGTCTGTTCGGAATATTTAAAAACAGTCATTCAACCATTACAAGATGAAAAAATTGGTGTTGTTACCTGTTTATATCGTTCCACAGCCCAGGGAATAGCTACCATTTTAGAAGCTATTTGTACAGCTACAGATTTTCAACCCAGTATTTTAGTCAGCAAACAATTAGAGGGGATAAAATTTGCTTTGGGATCAACCATTGTTATCCGTAAAACAACATTAGCAAAAATTGGCGGTTTTGCAGCAGTGGCCGATTATTTAGCAGATGATTATCAACTCGGTTATTTACCAACCCAAGCAGGTGATAAAATTGCATTATCTCACTATATCGTAGAACACGCACTAGGACATAGTAGTTTATTAGGTTCTATTAATCGTCAAATTCGCTGGGCCCGTTGTATTCGCGTTTCTCGTCCTTGGGGTTATCGGGGATTAGTATTTACTTTTGGGACAATTTCCAGTTTACTATTGTTGGTAACAAGTAGTGCTGCTATTTTCTCTTGGTTGGTTTTAGCCATAACTTTGGTAATGCGATTAATTATGGCTTGGGTGGTAGGAGTAAAAGTCCTAAATGACCCAGTAACTAAAAAGTTTTTCTGGTTAATTCCCTTTGCGGATATAGTGAGGTTTATAATTTGGTGTTGTGGCTTTTTTGGTAATACTATTGAATGGCGAGGAACAAAGTTTAAATTAGTTAAAGATGGTAAATTAAAAATGATTGATTATTAGAGAATATTTTAACAGTATTACAGTATAGGACTCCTATTTGATTTTTGATAGCTTGGGTGGCGTAGCCATACAAGACTCAGTAGGTATCAATTCTGTCTTTCTTCCTGTGTTCCCTGTTCCCTGTTCCCTGTTCCCTGTTCCCTGTTCCCTTTTAACAACATGATTCAACCCCGTAAACAGTTTGCTCAACATTGGTTAAAAAGTGATAAAGCACTTAACGCAATTGTCCAAGCCGCTAATTGTCAAGAAAGTGATAAAATTCTGGAAATTGGACCTGGTACAGGAATTTTAACCCGTCGTTTATTACCACTGGTGAGATCTTTACTCGCGGTAGAAATTGATCGGGATTTGTGTAAATTACTTGTCAAACAAATAGGTGAAAAAGAAAATTTCTTACTCTTACAAGGTGATTTTCTGACTCTTGATTTACCGTCGCAATTAACAGCATTTGCTAATTTCCAAAACCAGAATAAAGTTGTTGCGAATATTCCCTATAATATCACTGGTCCAATTATTGAAAAGTTACTTGGCACTATTTCTCATCCTAACCCAAAACCTTTTGATTCTATTGTTTTATTAGTGCAAAAAGAAGTAGCAGAAAGATTATATGCTAAACCGGGTTCTCGAACTTTTGGCGCCTTGTCCGTACGGGTGCAATATTTGGCAGATTGTGAGTTAATTTGTACAGTTCCCGCTGCTGCATTTGTACCACCACCAAAGGTAGATTCGGCTGTAGTGCGCTTGACTCCTAAAAAAATAGCAATTCCAGCCCATGACCCCCAAAAATTAGAAAATTTAGTTAAATTGGGATTTGGATCAAAACGGAAAATGTTAAGAAATAATTTACAATCAGTCATTGACCGCGATCGCTTGACACAATTTCTGGAAGAATTAGAAATAAATCCCCAAGTTCGCGCTGAAGACCTCAGCGTTATACAATGGGTATCACTGGTAAATACCATAGGGAATCAATAGCCGGAGAGATCATCAAAATACTGGTCTTAACTCTGGAATTTTCCCAATTACCAATTATCCATTACCAATTACCCATTACCAGCCCTCACAAATATGATGAATGTTCAAATAGACATCAATAAACATTATGCGTTCTTATAGTTTAATTGCACCGGCCAAAATCAACCTGTATTTGGAAATTATCGGCAGTCGTACTGACGGATATCATGAATTAGCAATGATACTCCAAAGCATAGATTTATCCGACCAAATTGATATCCAGACTGCCAGCACTGAAAATATTCGTATCTACTGTAATCACCCCCAAGTACCCACAGATCAAACCAATCTAGTTTACAAAGCAGCGGAATTAATGGCCAAGGAATTTCCCCAGGCTTTTAGTAATTTTGGCGGTGTTGATATTACCATCAAAAAAAAGATTCCGGTTGCTGCTGGTTTAGCTGGAGGTTCTACCAATGCCGCAGCCGTATTAGTGGGAATAGATTTACTTTGGGATTTGGGATTAACCCAATCAGAATTAGAAGAATTAGGCGCGAATCTCGGTTCAGATGTACCATTTTGTATTGGTGGAGGAACAGCTATTGCCACTGGTAGAGGTGAAAAACTTTCACCCCTGCAAAGTTTAGATAATCTACATATAGTATTAGCAAAATATCGCAGTTTAGAAGTTTCCACACCTTGGGCATATAAAACCTATCGGCAACAATTTGGCATTAACTATGTGCAAGATGCAGATACTTTTGCGACTCGTGCTAGTGCATTTCATTCAGAAGCCATGGTCAAGGCCATTTTACATCGAAATACAGAAGAGATTGCCCAAAAAATACATAATGATTTAGAGAAAGTTGTACTACCAGCTTACCCCCAAGTATTGCAATTACGAGAATTATTCGCCAATCAAAAAGAAGTTTTAGGGACAATGATGTCCGGTTCTGGCCCTTCAGTGTTTGCTATTGTCGAATCTCAAAATCAAGGAGAAATAGTCAAGCAGCGAATACGTGAAGCTATTCCTGATCAAGATTTAGAATTGTTTGTAACGCGGACAATTAAACATGGAATTAAAATAGGTTAATTGGATCATTAATATGGCTAAATCTTGTGGTGCGGGTATCTTGCCCGCTATAATTATACAAATTCAATGCAGTACAGTTTAGTAGCGGCTTCCAGTCGTCTCACAGCTTAAAACCTATTCAGCTTCGATTTTAAATTGTTATGAATGAACCAAAAGAAACACCATCAGCAGATATTTCCACTCAAGTACCACCCACCCCTTTACGCTGTCTAACCGGGGCAATTATGTCAGGAGGATTTGCATTTGCGGCTTATTCTCTGATGATATCAATCGCCACTACTTTTGCCCGTAAACCCATCCATTCCGATAACCAAATGGTAATTAACATTGGTTCGGCTGTGCGTACCTTGGTAGTAGGTGTAGTCGCCTTGGGAATGGGAATATTTGGATTAGTTGCTTTGGGCTTATTAGCCTTAGCAATTCAACTGATTATTCAGCAATTAACTAATCCTAAAAGTAGTTAATTTTAATTTTATTTAAAACTTGTCCCTCTCCCACTAACTACAGGTACAGGTTTAGCTAATGGTGAATTATTTTCATTTTTGATAAATTGCAACTTGGTATTTTTTGAAGTTGAAGTTAACTGATGTTTTTTCCGCCAATGGGCGGGAGATAAACCATGATGTTGGCTAAACTGTCGGGAGAAATGAGAAGTATTTTGATAACCTAATTTAGCAGCAATTTCTTCAATTGTCTGATGCGTATTTTTTAATAAAGCCCGTGCTGCTACCATTCGTCGTTCGATAATCCAAGCAGTTATTGCTTTTCCTGTTTGTTTCGCAACTTGATTAGTTAAATATGCAGAAGAATAGCCCACAGCTTCTGCAACATCAGAGGAAGTAATTCCTTCTTGGTAATTAGCTTCAATATAATCAAAAACATTTTTCAGACGGGGAATAATTGGAAAAATTGACTGACAATTTACTGATGTAGTCAAGAATTGCGCTGGTGCTAATTGATGGGAATTTGTAGCATACCAATATCTAAAAAGAGCTTGTTTTTGTAATCTAACAGCAATAGCCCGCAGTAACTCATTCCTTGTTACAGGTTTAGTTAAATAATCATCTGCTCCCAATTCCATGGCTTTTCGTAAAGACTCCTTTGTATTAATAGCAGTCAAAAAAATGAAAGGAATAATTGCTGTCAATGAATCTTCCCGCAGGTTACTTAATACAGTATAACCATCCATATCTGGCATGACCACATCACAAATTACCAAGTCAGGTAAATATTGTTTTATTAACTCTAGTCCCATCATCCCATTTTCTGCACTTATGGTATCATAACCCTCAGATTGAAGACAGTCTAATATAAAATTGCGACTAAAAACATCATTATCAATGACGATAATTTTTTTTGATTCTTCGTACATAATTAATTATTCCAATCACTAAATTTTCGGGTGTTTAACTATTACTAAACTCTGGAATAAATCACTTACAAATCTAGATATAATGTCAGCAATAATTAATACAAAATTAGAGTAAAGAGTTCATACAATCTTAATAATTGCTATAATCTCAATTAGTAATTAGTTTTTGGCGGCTTGACATTTAAGTTTGAATAAACTTGATTTTAACAACAAAAAATAAATACTTTCCATTTAGTTGCATGAAACAAATAATTGTTTTTTTTATTGCTTTCCAATCGAGCTACCCTGAGATTTGAACTTATAAGCATAAAAAGGCAATATTGTCAATTAATCTTTTTGAGTATTTTTGAGTATTTTTGGTTCGTGAGATTTGATAAATAAGTAAACTGTGAGTTTTTTACCTGATTTCAGTAAATTCTCTGTATTTAAAATTTAACTACGGAATAATATCAGTAGTCATCTGTCATCAGGAGTATGTTTTTCATAAAATTAGCTGGCAGTAATCATACTAATGGGGGATGTAAACAATTACCAATTGTGATGGCACAAACTTTAGCCCATGATGATTTACCATACTAACCTCTTTTTTATACTAGAGCTTGTCCTAAGTTGACAATTTATTTAATGGATAAACCCATACAAATATAGACAAAGCCTCCCATTACTTGATGTATAACTCTCATGAGTTAGCTAAAAAACTAGGCAAAATGTGTCAGAATTAAATGATCAAATACAGTGTTGAAATCGGCCAATGCTTTTATCCATCAAGACAAAACTCAAGTTAAATAAAACCCAAGAAATATTAATCCATCAAGTAAAACTTGTTCTCACTGCGGACACAAAAAAGAAGTTCTTTCTTGATCGGAAAGAACTTTTCATTGTGAGAACTGCGGTTTTGAGATGGATAGGGATCTAAATCCCGCAATTAATTTATCGCGTCAGGCTTTGGCGTGAAAGTCTACTGAGGGATAACCGCTCCCATGCTCCCATTGAAGTAGAAAATAAAGTCTAGCTTTGTCTAGATTTTATATAGCAGGTTAGTATTACCACCAAGACTTAAACTAAAGCTGCTGTCGTTTTCAGTGCAAAAATTTTCTCAATTACATCTTCAACCACCTTATCTGGTGTAGAAGCACCAGAGGTAATACCAACTTTAATTTCCCCTGCTGGTAGCCAGTTTTCTGTAATTACCAAATCTCCCGTTAATTCTCGATGTTCAATCTTGTTAATTGATTGAATACATTCAACACTATCAATGTGATAAGAAGGAATATTCCGATCAAAAGCAATCTGTTGTAATTGGGTAGTATTTGATGAATTAAATCCACCAATTACTATCATTAAATCCAGATTTTCTTTCACCAGTTCCAACATCGCATCTTGACGTTCTTGAGTGGCATCACAGATAGTATTAAAATTTTGAAAATGCTGATTTAACTCTGCCGGTCCATATTTCTGCATCATCGTTCGCTCTAGCATTTTACCGATCTTTTCGGTTTCATCTTTGAGCATGGTTGTTTGGTTAGCAATTCCTACCCGTTGTAAATCTTGATCAGGATCAAATCCGGCAGAACAAGCTTTAGCAAACTTAGTTAAAAATTCTTGACGATCGCCACCATTGAGAATATAGTTAATTACATATTCTGCTTCTTTTAAATTCAAAACAATCAAATATTTCCCAGCAAAGGAACTAGTAGCAACGGTTTCTTCATGTTTGTATTTTCCGTGAATAATTGATGTGTAATCACCTTTTTTGTGCTTTTCTACAGTGTTCCAAACTTTAGATACCCAAGGACAAGTAGTATCAACAATTTGACAACCTTTATCATTCAGAATTTGCATTTCTTGAACACTTGCACCGAAAGCTGGTAAAATCACCACATCACCGCTACCAACAACAGAAAAATCTTTGACTTTGTCAATGACGGGAATAAATTCTACCCGCATTTCCTGCATCCGTTTGTTAACTGATGGATTGTGAATAATTTCGTTGGTAATCCAAATCCTTTCTGCGGGGAAATGCTGGCGGGTTTCATAAGCCATTGCTACAGCACGTTCCACACCCCAACAAAAACCAAATGCTTGTGCTAATTGAATCGTCACATCACCGCGCTTGAGCGTGTAGTGAGAATCCCGGATTTCCTGAATCAAGTTACTCTGATATTCCGATTGTAACTGGGTAGCAACTTCCTCTTGATGACCAAAGCCCTTACGATTGTAATTGGCTGAATGTTGCAGGTTGCGTTTAAAAGCTTTTGTATCCATTTGGACTTGGTGACTAAAATGACTATTTTTAATTTTCTCGCGCCTGGAGGCAATTGAGATGGGAAATTTTAATTTATCAAAATCATATTTCTTTTCATAAATATTCACAACACCAGTCAGGGAAGAGGAATAGGTAGGATATTAGATTTTTCCTACCTCTTACCTCTTACCTACATTAATATCCCTAAAATATCCCTAATAAATTAAATTACTTATTAGAGATTCGGTCTGCGAACTCGGAGTTATAACCTTCTTCCCCGTGTTCATGGATATCCAAGCCTTGATTTTCTGTTTGATCTGGGACTCTTAAACCAACTGTAGCCGCAATAATTTTCAGAATGATCCAAGTCCCCACCCCAGCAATGATATAGGCTAGAGCAATTGCCCCCAATTCCACAAATAATTCACTCAAGTTACCACGGAGTACCCCGTCCTTACCGCCAGAATTAACTTCAGTTGTGGCAAAGAAAGCCGTTAAAATCGCCCCGATAGTACCGCCAACACCATGGACAGGATAGGTATCTAGGGCATCATCAACCTGTAACTTGTGCTTGAAACTGACAGCATAGAAGCAGACGAAGGAAGTAATAAAACCGATTAAAAGTGCCGCTAGAGGGGTGACAAATCCTGCCGCTGGGGTGATTCCAACTAAACCAGCGACCGCACCAGTGACTGCCCCTACAGCGGTGGGTTTTCCCCGTAATGTAGCTTCTAGAATCAACCACATTAACGACCCTGCGGCGGCAGATGTATTAGTAGCAACAAAGGCTACTGTGGCCACCGTGCCAGCGGATAAGGCACTACCAGCGTTAAAGCCAAACCAACCAAACCAAAGCAAGCCGGCACCCAACAAAATAAAGGGGACATTGTGGGGAGGACTCAGACGATCTGGATAGTTTTTTCTCGGACCGAGGACAATTGCTGCTACTAGTGCCGAAACAGCAGAACTAATATGTACTACTGTCCCACCAGCAAAGTCTAAAGCGCCTATACCGCCATATAAACCTAAAAATCCCCCCTTTGCCCACACCATGTGTGCTAAGGGTGTGTAAATTAACGTTGACCACAGCACTACAAATAGGCAATAGGCACGGAAACTCATCCGTTCAGCGATCGCACCTGATATTAATGCTGGAGTGATAATAGCAAACATGGCTTGATAGATCATGAATGCCTGATGGGGAATTGTTGGCGCGTAGGATACCACTTCTGCTGGGGCTGAACCTTGCAGATAACCTGTTGTTTCTAAGCCAACACCGTTTAAACCTAACCACTGTAAACCACCAATGAAAGGTAAACCAGGGGCAAAGGAAAGACTATAACCCCACAGAACCCAAGTGACTCCAACAATGGCCATCAATACAAAACTCATCATTAACGTATTTAGGATATTGCGCGATCGCACAAACCCACCATAAAAGAACGCTAATCCGGGTGTCATCAGCAATACCAGGGCTGATGAGATCAACATAAATGTTGTATCTCCCGTATCGGGAGGTGGTGCAGCCGTTGACTCCGCAGCCCAAGCATTCCCTGTTAACAACCCCCCCAGCATCAATAAAGTTAAACACCCAGTAATAACTAATTTCTTCAACACTTGTGTTCTTTCCTCTGCGTCTACGATGTTGATCCTGATTCAATACAATTCGTATTTTTCGCTACTTTTTTCTGTCTTAAAAGTTACTTAAATTCTAATTTTCTAGTCAGCTTAACATCAGCTTAACTAAAATTTTACTAAAAATTTGATCTTTTTTTATATTTCTATCTGAGTGATCTTGACATGGAAAATTCTGTTACTATCAATACAATTTTTTAGAAAATGTCACATTGTACAAACTCCCGATTTTTTGGCAATCAGTAATAAATAAATATTTTTTTTCTCAAAAACCCCCTAACTGCCCATTCCCCATCAGCAAAAAAAATTTTTTTCCAAAACACTTGACATTATCCTACAAGGACTGCTATATTATCTAAAGTTAATTCCTTGGGGCGTAGCCAAGTGGTAAGGCAGCGGGTTTTGGTCCCGCCATCCCTAGGTTCGAATCCTAGCGCCCCAGTTATATAAGAACCAAATATATACAAATATATAAAAGTACAAATATATAAAAGTATATAGAAGGTGAACAGTAGACGCTTATGATTAAACAATTAAAATGAAATTTCAACTATTATTAAGCAGTTTTTTTTCTGAACTTAAAGGTAGACATTGGTGGATAGGTATACTGCTCTGGTTTGTCTTGCTTGCTCCTGCTCAAGCGTCTGTAATTCTGCGTGTGGCAATTGCAAGAGAAGTTAAACAGGTAAAAGTCGGTGCTTCCACAACCGCTATTGTTAAAGATAGTAGGGGTAAGACACTAGGAGAATTACCAGGAATGAAACCCTTTCCCGCTCAAGCGGTTGCGGGAGGAGTGGCTTTAGATAGATGGCAATCAGGGTTATTTTGGATTGAACCGACAAATAAGGGGTATGTTTATATTGGCGATCGCTGGTTTCGTGGTAGAACCTTAGTAGTACCCACAGGTAACGGCTTAACTGCTGTGAACTGGGTAGATTTAGAAGAATATCTCTACAGCGTCATTGGTGGAGAAATGAATTCTAGCTGGCCGGAGGAAGCCCTCAAAGCCCAAGCCATAGCAGCCCGTACCTATGCCCTTTATGAGCGCGAAAGACAGAGAAGAAATCCGGTGTATGATTTAGGGGATAGTCCAGATCGTTGGCAAATTTATAAAGGTGTAAGCAGTGAATCTCCCAAAACCTACAACGCAGCAGACCAGACAGCAGGCCAGATATTAACTTACAATAATCAAATTATTCTTTCCGTCTTTCATGCTTGTTCTGGTGGACACACTGAAAACGTAGAAGATGTCTGGAGTACCAGAGTACCTTATTTGCGTGCCGTTCCCGATTTTGACCAAAAGATCAAAGAATGTAACTGGACAAAGACCTTCACTCCCAGAGAAATTAGTGCGAGAATTTTCGGTATTGGTAATGTCAAAGAGATGATTATCGAAAATGTTTCACCTTTTAGAAGTGTCAAAACTCTGAAAATCATCGGTAATAAAGGCACTAAAATTCTCCAAGGTGAAGAAGTGAGAACCGCACTAAAAATTAAAAGTACGCGGTTCATTGTGAATAAAGACGCAAATGGTAGTTTTATCCTCCAGGGATTAGGTTTTGGTCATGGTTTAGGAATGAGCCAATGGGGGGCTTATGAATTAGCAAAACGTGGTGCAAACCATCTACAAATTTTAGGATACTACTATCAAGGTGTAGCCTTGACACCCATTCAAGCAAAATAGGCACTCTTACAAGAGGAAATAGGCAATAGGGAGCAGGGAAATATTTGTTAGTGACCAATTACCTGTCCCCGTGGCGTAGCACCTGTCCCCGTGGCTTAGCACCTATCCCCTATCCCCTATTTGCTTATTCTGAAATTCCTGTTCTAATAAATCTGTTTCTGTGGAATAAACAGAATCTTCTTTACTAATGATTTTTTCCGTTGCAAATTCACGAGCAAAGGCGATTTTCTTCTGCAAAGAAGTATCCGCACCTGCTAATAATCTAGCTCGTTCTTGGCGTTGATAATTGCGAGTAGTAATTTTATCATTACGCCGTTTAATCCAGAAATATCGAATTAAGGGAATGGCTAAAAACCCTGTACCATAGGCCAATAACAATCCATAAATACCTTGCACAAAAGCAACTAATCCGCCGATTTGAGCCGCAATTGTGCCATCTCTCAATAAATTTCCCAAAATCAAAGCCCCAACAAAATTCACTCCGCCTAAACCCGCACTGAGGAGAATTTGTCCAGAACTAGCTGCACTAAACTTCCAGGAAAATTCATGGAGATATTCAGATATTGAACGCCGCTGTTTTTTACTAGCTCTTACCTGTAATTCTGGGAAATAATATACCATTTGACCCTCTGAACTTACCTGGGGAAATCCATTAAATCTTACCAGCACAGGCAACATATAATCCTCATATTCTTGTTGATATTTTTCGCCAATATCATCTAAATAAGGAGCAATTTGTTCTGCTACTACTGCACCTTGATTATTGCTAATCACAGCCCCAATGTCTTCCCAGCGGCGTTCTTCCAAATTAGCATTAGGATCACCATCACCAAAGAGAAATGAAAACACCGCTTCCAAAAAATTCATTTCACTATTTTCGCCCTTTTCTCTCCGTCGTTCTTGGTAATTATCGCCATAATTTGGGCTAAAATACCAAAATAAATCAGGGAAAAAGAAGAAATTATTACTTCTAGAACCACTACCACTGCGATTATCATCATCCCGATTTGAACTAGCAGTGATAATAATGAAAATAGTCACAGTAATCAAAATGATAGAAGCAACTAAAAGAATACCAAAAGAAATCCGAATTAGGTAAAATAGCACAGACCAGATTTTTTGCCACCATTCTTTCAACCGTATTTGCAAGTATTTATTGCGTAAAATATCTCGAAAATTGCGGGGAAATTGGTAAACAACATCACCTGATTCTGCAACCTGTAAATGTCCCCCAGCGTCAGCAGCTAGGGCTAATAAACCTTGATTGACTTCAGCTATATTTAATCCTATCTGGGTGGCCACATCACCAACGGTGACGCGGTAGCCCAGTTGTTCCACAGAACGCATAATGGCGGAATTGGGAGTCATAAATTTGTCATTTTGTTATATTTTGGTTTACCTTTATTAAGTATAATTGAACTAATATTTCTTGTCTTTGCGGTTCGGAAATACAATAATACCTTATAGTGGTTTCTGGACTGCGGTTAATTCATTATTCCGTACCTATCACCAATTAGCTGAAATTTATATATACACCTATGGTTCAATACACTATTCCTCAAAGTCCAGAAATTATCCTGATTGTTCCTGGTAAGGATTCCGCTAAAGCCCGTGACAAAGCAATGGATCAGCTAATGGAACTTATGGAAGCAGGGGAACTACCAACCGAACTAGAAGCAGGATTTAGTCCCCAACAGTTAATTGAAATCAAAGAACCAACTACAGATACTTCTAGTCGTGAAGATGAAATTACCCAAGCGGTGCAAATTCTCAGTAATTTAGCTTCTTTAAAGTTAAAAGTCCAAGAATCACGCACAGAAGCCTTAGAAATTCGCAAAGCCATTGATGTGCTATTTACTGATAAATCCGTCACCGAGGAAGAAATAACCAATCTCAAAGAAGGTTTTAAGGTTCTCAAAAATTTTGCTCAGGCCAATCTCCGTTACCAGGAAGCAAAATCAAAAGCCGAACAAGCTAGACAAATTTTAGATCAAGCTCTTAAATCACCAGAGTAAGCGGTAATGGTTGACGGTAATGGGTGATTGCTGCATTCCTGACTCCTGATCAGGAAGTTGCCACAGGAATGGATGGGTGTGATATTATAGGAAACTGCTACACAAATTTACAAACAATAAAGATCTAATCTATCATGGCTCTGACGCAACAGCGCAAACAAGAAATCATTTCTGGCTACCAAGTTCATGAAACCGACACTGGTTCGGCTGATGTTCAAGTAGCAATGCTCACTGACCGGATTAACCAACTCAGTAAACATTTGCAAGTTAATAAGAAAGACCATTCCTCCCGCAGAGGATTATTGAAGATGATTGGTCAAAGAAAGCGTCTTTTAGCCTACATCCAAGCAGGTAGCCGGGAAAAATATCAAGCTTTAATTACTCGTCTCGGTATTCGCGGTTAGGAACTAATTCTTATGGCTGCTGAAGAATCAGAACGTAGTAAATTACCTTTTGAACCAAACAAAAAGCGTCAAAAACCCGCTAAGGCTATAACTCAGCCCGTCCTTAAGACCCAAGAAACCCAGGAAAAACCGCAACAGCAACGTCGTTATTCTAAACAAGAAATGGCTATTCCTGAAGTGGTGAGCCAGCGCATGATTCGCAGAGTGGCTGCTTTTTGCGGTATTCCTACATTTTTAGGTATTGCTAGTTTGGTAGTTAGCTATCTGCTAGTTACTCTAGCTCATATCCAACTTCCGCCTATCGCCGTTTTATTGGTGAATATGGGATTATTTGGTTTAGGAGTAGTAGGAATTACCTATGGTGTTCTTTCCGCTTCTTGGGACGAGGAAAGACCGGGAAATATGATCGGTTTAGCTGAATTTAGCACTAACTGGGGAAGGATGGCCGAAGTTTGGCGTGATACCCGGAAAAAGAACGTCTCATAATCATCTAATAATCAGCGTCCAGGTCATAACTGTCATCTGGGGTAAGTTGGAAAATAAGTTTTTTCTGGTTTATACCCAATATGCAGCCAAAAATACCTGGCGCTATATTGTTAAATTGGTAAAGGATTTGATCATAATTTGAGAATTATCAAGCCCGAAAAAATTATACCCGAAAAAATTATACCCGAAAAAATTATACCCGAAAAAATTATAATTATGCAGTCCCCTCTTTACTTTTTCACTGTTGAAGAATATCTGGAATTAGAACAAACTAGCGATATTCGTCATGAATATTTTGCCGGTGAGGTCTTTGCTATGGCTGGAGGTAGTAAAGAACATAATATAATCTCTGGAAATGTTTATTCGCGTTTGCGTTCTCAGTTACGGGGTAGTTCCTGTAATGTTTTCATGTCAGACATGAAGGTAAGAATAAATTTAGCTAATGAGAATCAAACTATATTTTACTATCCTGATGTCATCGTCAGTTGCGACACGGAAGATCAAGACCGTTATTTTTTGAATTATCCTTGTTTAATTATCGAAGTCCTATCACCAAGTACAGAAACTATAGATAGACGGGAAAAACTTCTTAATTACCGCAGTTTAGCAAGTTTGAAAGAATATATTTTGATTTCTCAGGATCAAGTTAAGGTAGAGGTTTATCGTCAAGATGAAAAAAGAAATTGGACTATACAAACCTTGATTAATCGTGATGATAAATTACATTTAGATTCTGTTGGATTAATTTTAGAAATGACAGATATATATGAGGATGTTATCAATGTAGCTATCATGTAGCTATAATGTGGCTCGCTATGCTATGATGTTGAGTATCCACTGTCAGAATCAGGATGTACAGGATGAAGACAGGTATTTTATCGCTATATAAATCACTTAAATCACTGAAAATGGTGGGTTAAGCTGTAGTTATTTATACCAGGAGTGCATTTTATGAAATTCAATCGTAGTCAAGTTAAAAAATACCTGCAATTAGCGGATTTTACATCGCTGTTTATTGAGGAATTAGGTTGGGATTATGCTGATATTTCTCCTATTTATCTATCTGTAAATGGGGAGAATTATACCATAAAAGCTATTTCCCAAAAACGTGGTTTAATGGTTTATCATTGTTTACCTGAAAATGGGATTTTACCCAACTCTCAAATTAGAAAAAAGATTGATATAGAAGTTACTAGTTATAGTCAAGAACATTTAATTATTTATACCGATAAAGGTCAAGAAAAACAAATTTGGCAATGGGTAAGACGCGAACCAGGAAAACCCGTCACTAGTCGAGAAAATCATTATTATATTCATCAGTCGGGGGAGGGTTTAATTCAAAAGTTAGAAACAATTTATATTAGTATTAAAGAGGAAGAAAATTTAACTTTATTAGAAGTTACTAAGAAGACTAAAAAAGCCTTTGATGTTGATAAAGTTACCAAGAAATTTTATGATCAATTCAAAAAGGAATATAAAACATTTTTAGATTTTATTGATGGTATTCCCGTGAAATTTGATCAAGAATGGTACGCTTCCTTAATGCTGAACCGTTTAATGTTCATTTACTTTATTCAACGTAAAGGTTTTTTAAATAATGATTTAGATTATTTGAGAACCAAATTAAATCAATGTCAAGAACACAAAGAAAATAATCAGTTTTACTCATTTTATCGTTATTTCCTGCTAAAATTATTTCATCAAGGTTTAGGAAATCAAAACAGAAATACCGAATTAGAAGCACTACTAGGAAAAGTTCCCTATTTAAACGGGGGTTTATTCACAGTCCATTATTTAGAACAAACCTATCCTCAAATTACAATTCCCGATACCGCTTTTACTCAAATATTCAACTTCTTTGATCAGTATAATTGGTATTTAGATGAAAGACCACTAAAAAATGATCATGAAATTAACCCTGATGTTTTAGGTTATATCTTTGAAAAGTACATTAACCAAAAACAAATGGGAGCATATTACACTAAAGAAGATATCACAGAATATATTAGTAAAAATTGCATTATTCCCTATTTATTTGATGCTGTCAAAAGTGAAAATTACGATTTTTGGAACTTATTAAAAGATTACCCAGAACGGTATATTTATGAAGCAGTCAAAACCGGAGTAAATTTACCATTACCAGAACATATTGCTAAAGGTTTAAATGATGTTTCTCAAAGACAGAATTGGAATCAACCAGCAGATGATAATTATGGTTTACCTACGGAAATTTGGAGAGAATATATTACTAGAAAAACCCGTTATTTAGAAATCAGAGAAAAGCTAGTTAATGGAGAAATTAATCATATCAATGATTTAATTACTTATAACTTGAATATTCGTCAATTTGCAGAAGATGTAATTAATAATTGTCAAGATCCGCAATTTTTATATAGTATCTATGACCAATTAGGTAAAATGTCAATTCTTGACCCTACTTGTGGGAGTGGAGCTTTTTTATTTGCTGCTTTGAATATTCTTGAACCTCTTTATGATGCTTGTTTAGAAAAAATGACCAGTTTTCTAGAGGATAATGATAACAATAATAAGAATAAGACTATCAAGCAATTTCGACAAATTTTAAATGATGTGAAATTTCATCATAACCAACGTTATTTCATTCTCAAAAAGATTATGTTAAATAATCTCTATGGGGTGGATATTATGGAGGAAGCGACAGAAATTTGTAAATTACGTTTATTTTTAAAACTAGTAGCACAGGTAACTCCTAATCATAGTTTACCTAATTATGGGATTGAACCTTTACCAGATATTGATTTTAATATTCGTGCGGGTAATAGTTTGGTGGGTTTTGCTAATTATGATCAGGTTAAAAAAGCCGTTGAAGGTTCTCAACAATTGAAGTTAGACTTGTTTAGTGATATGACAAGAATTGATGAGAAAGCAAAGCGAGTTAGTCAGGTTTATCAAACTTTTAGAGATATTCAAACTTCTACGGTTAATGGTAGTGATTTTACTGGTACTAAGCAACTTTTACAAGAGTCATTGGATAGTTTAAATGAGGAGTTGAATGAGTATTTAGCGCGGGAATATGGGATAGATGTTCAGAAGAAGCAGGAGTTGGAAAAGTGGAAATTATCTCATCGTCCTTTTCATTGGTTTGTGGAGTTTTATGGTATTATTAGTCGTGGGGGTTTTGATGTGATTATTGGTAATCCTCCTTATGTAGAATATAGTAAGGTCAAAAAGGATTATGAAATTAAAGGTTATCAAACAGAAAAATGTGGTAATTTGTATGGTTTAACTATCGAAAGAAGTGGTAATATTGCCATTAATAAAAGTTATATGGGAATGATTGTACAATTACCAATAGTTTGTACCGATAGAATGATATCTTTACAAGCTTATTTAATGCAATATTCGGATTATTTGTATTTTGCTAATTTTGATGATCGTCCTGGTAAACTGTTTGATGGTTTAGAACATATTAGAGCTACAATTGTAATTAGTCAACAAAATATTAATTGTCAAGATAAAAAAGTATATTCAACTAATTACATTCGTTGGTATTCAGAAACTAGAAATATTTTATTTCATAATATAAGCTATCAAAATATTACTAATTATTTGCTAAAAGGTTCTATTCCTAAAATTAATGATGGTTTGGGTTTATCCATTTTCAATAAAATTAGTAATTATCAAAAAATAAGTTTAAATTTTCTCAAAAATTCTGATTATATAGCTTATTTTCATAATGCTCCTCAATATTGGATAAGAACTATAAATTTTATCCCTTATTTTTGGAATGAAAAGGAAGGAAATAAAATATCATCACAGGTTAAACCAATATATTTAAAAACAGAATTAGATAGTTTAACTGTAGTAGCTATCTTAAATAGTTCTTTATTTTATTGGTGGTTTATTATTTTATCTGATTGTCGTCATTTAAACATGAGAGAAATAGAAAATTTCCCTGTAGGTTTAGATAAAATGTCTACAGATATTAAAAACCAACTGATAACATTAACAGATAAATTAATGAAAGATTTCCAGAAAAATTCATTTCGCAAAGAAGCATCATACAAAACCACTGGTAAGGTAATTTATGATGAGTATTATCCCAAATTATCCAAACCTATCATAGATGAAATAGATAAAATATTAGCAGAACATTATGGACTTACAGAAGCAGAATTAGACTTTATTATCAACTATGATATAAAATATCGCATGGGTAAAGAACTAGAAGAAGACGATAATTGATAATTAATATAACTTTTCCTAGTATAATGAAGTACAAAACTATCTGCGTTTATCTGCGTTTATCTGCGTTCAATTCATACTTATATAAAATTACTAGTCAAGTAATTTACAAACAATTAGGAGATAAAGATAATTAACAATTGATAAAAGTGTTATAATATGTAAATTAACAACAGGAGTAAACTTTATGACTGTAAAAGAACTTATTCAAGCAGAAATTGACAAAATACCAGAAGAAGAACTGAATAACCTTTATCAGTGGATAAAAGAATTTACAGATAAAATAAATCATGTAAAAAAAGGAATTATATCATCCCCAGAAAAACATCTCTCTAATTCTTACCCTTATCATGATTTAGATTATCTTGCGGGAACATGGAGTGAAGAAGATGAAATTGAATTTTTACTTAATACTAAACAATTTAATGAAATAGATCAAAAATTATGGCTATAAAATCAATTTTAATAGATACAAATGCTTATACTGCTTTTAAACGTCATCAAAATGAAGCAGTTGAAATAATTGAAAATGTAGATATTATTGCCATAAATACAATCATTATAGGAGAATTATTAGGAGGTTTTGCTTTAGGAAATAAACAAGAAACTAACCGTTATGAATTAGAAAAATTTTTAGAATCTAGTAGAATAAAAATATTTCCTATAGATGAAAAAACATCAGAATATTATGCTATAATTTACCATCAATTAAGAAAAAAAGGTAAACCTATACCTACTAATGATATTTGGATCGCAGCTACAGCAATTCAACATGATTTAATCTTATTTACTTATGATAGTGATTTTCAACATATAGAAAATTTAAAATTAGGTAGTTGTTTAGCAGATTTTATTTAGGACTATAATAGCGAATAAAGTTTTTAAAACATCTCAGCATAATTAAAAGTGATGACAATTAAAGAGATAATTAACACAAAAAATAATAAAATATTAATAGATAAAATCACTAAGAAATTTTATGAAAACTTCAAGAAAGAATATAAAACATTTTTAGATTTTATTGATGGTATTCCCGTGAAATTTGATCAAGAATGGTACGCTTCCTTAATGCTGAACCGTTTAATGTTCATTTACTTTATTCAACGTAAAGGTTTTTTAAACAATGATTTAGATTATTTGAGAACCAAATTAAATCAATGTCAAGAACACAAAGAAAATAATCAGTTTTACTCATTTTATCGTTATTTCCTGCTAAAATTATTTCATCAAGGTTTAGGAAATCAGAACAGAAATACCGAATTAGAAGCACTTTTAGGAAAAGTTCCCTATTTAAACGGGGGTTTATTCACAGTCCATTATTTAGAACAAACCTATCCTCAAATTACAATTCCCGATACCGCTTTTACTCAAATATTCAACTTCTTTGATCAGTATAATTGGTATTTAGATGAAAGACCACTAAAAAATGATCATGAAATTAACCCTGATGTTTTAGGTTATATCTTTGAAAAGTACATTAACCAAAAACAAATGGGAGCATATTATACTAAAGAAGATATCACAGAATATATTAGTAAAAATTGTATTATTCCCTATTTATTTGATGCTGTCAAAAGTGAAAATTACGATTTTTGGAACTTATTAAAAGATTACCCAGAACGCTATATTTATGAAGCAGTGAAAACCGGAGTAGATTTACCATTACCAGAACATATTGCTAGAGGTTTAAATGATGTTTCTCAAAGACAGAATTGGAATCAACCAGCAGATGATAATTATGGTTTACCTACGGAAATTTGGAGAGAATATATTACCAGAAAAACCCGTTATTTAGAAATCAGAGAAAAGCTAGTTAATGGAGAGGTTAAGAATATCAATGATTTAATTACTTATAACTTGAATATTCGTCAATTTGCAGAAGATGTCATTAATAATTGTCAAGATCCGCAATTTTTATATAGTATCTATGACCAATTAGGTAAAATGTCAATTCTTGACCCTACTTGTGGGAGTGGGGCTTTTTTATTTGCTGCTTTGAATATTCTTGAACCTCTTTATGATGCTTGTTTAGAAAAAATGACCAGTTTTCTAGAGGATAATGATAACAATAATAAGAATAAGACTATCAAGCAATTTCAACAAATTTTAAATGATGTGAAATTTCATCATAACCAACGTTATTTTATTCTCAAAAAGATTATGTTAAATAATCTCTATGGGGTGGATATTATGGAGGAAGCGACGGAAATTTGTAAATTACGTTTATTTTTAAAACTAGTAGCACAGGTAACTCCTAATCATAGTTTACCTAATTATGGGATTGAACCTTTACCAGATATTGATTTTAATATTCGTGCGGGTAATAGTTTGGTGGGTTTTGCTAATTATGATCAGGTTAAAAAAGCCGTTGAAGGTTCTCAACAATTTATAGAAGTTTATGAAACTTTTAAAATAATGCAAACTTGTAATCAAACTTATAAAAATAAACAAATGATACAAGAAACTTTAAATATTTTAAATGAGGATTTGAATGAGTATTTAGCGCGGGAATATGGGATAGATGTTAAGAAGAAGCAGGAGTGGGAAAAGTGGAAATTATCTCATTGTCCTTTTCATTGGTTTGTGGAGTTTTATGGTATTATTAGTCGTGGGGGTTTTGATGTGATTATTGGTAATCCTCCTTATGTGGAATATAGTAAGGTCAAAAAGGATTATGAAATTAAAGGTTATCAAACAGAAAAATGTAATGATTTATATTCATTCTTAATAGAAAGAAGTATTTATATTTCTCATCAAAAAAGCTGGTTAGGAATGATTATTCCAATATCTTTTGTTAGTACAAATGGATTTGATTTACTGCGTAATTTAGTACAAATAAATTATGTAAAAACTTGGATAAGCACTTATGCAATGCGTCCATCTAAGCTATTTGAAAATGTAGATAAACATTTATGTATTTGTATTGGAAAAAAAAGTTTAATAAGTTTACAAAAAAGTATAAGCAATAATTTGGTATATTCTAGTAAATATTATCGGTGGTATCATGAAGAAAGAAATTATCTTTTTCAACTCTTGAAATATGTTATTATTCCAGAACATTTATTTTACTTAACCTCTATTCCAAAATTTGGAACAATTTTAGAGATTAGCGTTTTTGAGAAAGTTATTAAAGAACAAAAAACATTAGGTGAACAAACAAGTCAAAATGGTAAGTATTCTTTATATCATACTAGAAAATTAAGATATTTTTTACAATTCCTTAATCAACCACCAACAATCATAAATTCTCTAGGGAAAACACAAACAACTTCTGAGTTAAAAACAATAAATTTTGATTTAGAAATTAATTGTAATGCTGTTTTATCTGTTTATTTATCCTCGTTATTTTTCTGGTATTTTTTATCTTTATCAGATTGTAGAAATGTTAATAAACGGGAAGTCAACGGATTTTTGTTTAATTTAAACAAAGTGAGTAATAGTATTAAACTTTCATTATCAGAACTTGCTCAACAATTAATGTTAGATTTACAAAAAAACTCAATCATGAAAGATATTAATTATGTCAAGCAAGGTATATTAAAAGTTCAGTTCTTTTCTCCCAAATTATCCAAACCTATCATAGATGAAATAGATAAGATATTAGCAGAACATTATGGATTTACAGAAGCAGAATTAGACTTTATCATCAACTATGATATAAAATATCGCCTGGGTAAAGAACTAGAAGAAGATGATGATTAAATATCAGCTACCGAAATGCTAAAATCAGTGTAATGGTCTAAATGTCTGTCCCACTTATAGTACAAATGTATACATTATCACCCATTATCCTTTGCGGGTAACGCTTTTTTTCATAGGTTTTGCTTGTTAATCTCAAGTTAGTTAATCAAAAATTTACTAAAAAAGGAACTCGTAAATGATTATTGTCATGAAGGTTGGTTCCCCCCAGGAAGAAATAAATCGCATTACTACAGAATTATCTAGCTGGGGACTAACTCCAGAAAAAATTATTGGTCAACATAAGGTGGTCATTGCTTTAGTTGGGGAAACCGCTGATTTAGACCCCCCCCGTATTCAAGAATTGAGTCAATGGATTGAACAAGTATTACGAGTGGAAGTACCCTATAAACGGGCTAGTCGTCAATTCCGTCATGGAGAAGCTTCTGAGGTGGTGGTAAATACTCCTCAAGGAGATGTGGTGTTTGGTGAACATCATCCTTTGGTGGTTGTGGCTGGACCGTGTTCGGTGGAAAATGAGGAGATGATTGTGGAAACGGCGCTGCGGGTAAAGGCTGCGGGGGCTAAGTTTTTGCGAGGTGGAGCCTATAAACCCCGCACGTCACCCTATGCTTTTCAAGGTCATGGTGAAAGCGCTTTGGAATTGTTAGCTACAGCCCGGAAAGTTAGCGGTTTGGGGATTATTACCGAGGTTATGGATACGGAAGATTTGGAGAAAATTGGCCAAGTCGCAGATGTGATTCAGGTGGGGGCGAGAAATATGCAGAATTTCTCCATGCTCAAAAAAGTGGGAGCGCAACCTAAACCCGTGCTGTTAAAACGCGGTATGGCTGCAACCATTGAGGATTGGTTAATGGCGGCTGAGTATATTTTAGCAGCGGGTAATCCTCATGTAATTTTGTGTGAACGGGGAATTAGAACTTTTGACCGTCAATATACCCGCAATACTCTAGATTTATCGGTTGTGCCGGTGTTGCGGAAACTCACCCATTTACCAATTATGATTGATCCTAGTCATGGTGTGGGTTGGTCCGAATTTGTCCCTGCTATGGCCATGGCGGCGATCGCTGCGGGTACGGACGCGCTTATGATTGAAGTTCACCCCAACCCAGCCAAAGCGTTATCCGATGGACCCCAATCTTTAACACCGGACGCTTTTGATCAATTAATGTCAGAATTGGCGGTAATTGGTCAAGCGGTCGGTCGTTGGCCGAACCAAAAAAGCTAAAGGATGCTAACAAGAGTCGGCTCTATGTAAAGACGTTCCATGGAACGTCTCTACCACGGTCAACTTGACTTCATGGATAACCTTGTCAGGGAACGAAAAAACTTTTTCAGCACTTATTTCAGCACTATTTCAGCACTATTTCAGCAAGCCTTAATTAAAAATGCTTGAATCTTGTTTATAAAATCAACTAATCCTAGTACCAATTCATAAGCACCGACAAAACTCTGTTTGCGACTAAGTTGTTCTAGTTCTTCTGCAATTTTCCGCATGGCTGTAGCACCAACATTACCACTAGAACCTTTAAGATGATGAGCTTCCCTGGCCAGTTGAGGAAAGTCATTAACGGTAATTGCGGCTTTAATTCCCTCTACATGAAATAGGCTATCTTCCACAAAAACTTTTAATATTTCTAACTCAAATTCTGGATCATTGTCTGAGATTTGATGTAGATGTTCCCAATCAATTGGTAAATCTGTTAACGGATTATTTGTTATTAAAACTGCTGGCTCAGGGTCAGGAATAGTCACTAGTCGTCCTGCCATAATTCTGGAACTCCAAAGCTCTAATAATGTTGCTAATTTATCCTTAGTAATTGGTTTGCTAAAATAGTCATCCATACCAGCATCTAAACAACTCTGTTGATCCTCCTTCATAGCATTAGCAGTAATAGCAATAACTATAGGTTGTCGGTGATTAACAAATGAACTTATTGGCCGAGAACGAATTACTTTTGTAGTTTTTAAACCATCGAGAATTGGCATTTGACAGTCCATCAAAATTAAATCATAGGCAATGTTATCCAACATTTCCAAAACTTCTTGGCCATTGGCAACGATATCAGCTTTATAGCCTAAACTGTGGAGTTGCTTGAGGATAACTTTTTGATTAACTGGATTATCTTCTGCTACGAGCAATTTTAACTTTGATTTTGTCGAATCAGGTATCTTTTCATCCAACACAGTTATAGAAGATTGCTCAATTTTAGAAGATTGGAAATTATCTAATTTTGCTTGGTTTCCTAAAATATCCATGATAGTATCTAGCAAGCGAGAAGGCTTTATTGGTTTAACTAAATAACTAATAAATCCTATGTTGATTGCTTTTTTCGATTCATCCTTTTGATTACTAGAAGTCAATAGAACTAAAGGAATATTGCTAATGGCAGAATTAGCCTTAATTTGTGATCCCAGCGTTAGACCATCTATCACTGGCATTTGCATATCAATGAGAACAATATCATAGGGGTGATTTTCGGTAGCAGCCTTTTGTAAAGCTGCAAGACCAGTATTTGCACAAGCCGCTTCATCTACCAACATTCCCCAATGAGTAGCTTGATGATAAATAATTCTCCGGTTAGTGCCATTGTCATCTATTACCAACAACCGCTTGTTAGTCAATATATCAAGCTCCAAAATCTGACAAGAAGGCTGGTTTTGCTTCATAAAAGGTAGCTCAAACCAAAACTGAGATCCTTTACCCATCTGACTTTTTACGCCAATTTTTCCACCCATTAAACTTACCAATTGTTGACAAATTGCCAATCCCAAACCTGTGCCACCATATTGACGGGTAATAGAAGCATCAACTTGGCTAAATGCTTGAAAAAGTTTGTTTTGATCTTGAAGACTAATACCAATTCCTGTATCTATAATAGTAAAGTTGAGAATGACTAGATCCTGAGTTTCTGACTTCAATTCTACTTCTAATAATACCTCTCCTTCTTTGGTAAATTTAATAGCATTACCAATTAAATTCATGATAATTTGTCGTAAGCGGCCAACATCTCCCGTCAGATATTTATAGACATTCTGTTGTACCAGTGTGGCAATTTCTAGTCCCTTTTGATGTGCTTGAGGAGCTAATAAATCTAGCACTTCTTCCAGACAATTACAAAGATCGAAATCTATGCTTTCGATGATCATTTCTCCAGCTTCAAGTTTGGATAAGTCTAAAATCTCGTTAATCAGAGATAAAAGAGCATCCCCACTCACGCGAACTATTTCTAAAAAATCTTTTTGTTCTGGGTTGAGAGGAGTTTCTAATAATAAACCAGTCATGCCCAAAATGCCATTCATGGGGGTGCGAATTTCATGACTCATATTCGCTAAAAAACTACTTTTGGACAGAGATGCTAACTCAGCTTGATGACGAGCAATTTCCAGTTCTCGTCTTTGCAGAATTTCCGCTTGCAGCAATTTAGCTTGAGCTAAAGCAATACCTATTTGATCAGATAAAGACTTGAGAAATTCTGTTTCCCAGTTAGTCCATTGACGGGGTTGGGTGCAATGATGAGCAATTAGTAAACCCCAAAATTCATCTTTGAGAAAAATAGGAACAACCAGGTTAGCTTTGACATTAAACTTTTGTAATAGTTCGACGTGACAAGACCGAATGTTAGCTTTCTCAATATCATTAATCACACCAATCCATCCTTGAGTATATTTCTCGATGTAATTTTTTGTCAAGCAAGGCTCAACAATATTTGTCCCCATAACAACTGGAATACCGGGAATTAATGCTTCTTTCCGCGCTGTTAAAGAGCCATCGGCCAACAACTCTAGAATTACTACACGGTCAGTTTTCAACAGTTTTTGTACTTCTGTAACACTCGTTTGCAGAATATCATCTATCTGCAAAGAACCGCGAATTTTTAAAGTAATATCAGCTAATAATTGCGATCGCAAGTTGAAGTATTTTAGTTCTTCCTCGGCTTCTTTGCGTTTACTGATATCACGGCCTACACAAATGAATCCTCCATCTTTCAACTTTGTCAGAGACATTTCTGCGGCAAAGTTACTGCTATCTTTTCTCTGAGCAATTGTTTCTCCATGCCAGTAACCTTGTTTCATTAGTTCAGGAAATATCTTTTTTTCAAACAATTTAACCTGCTCTTGTTCATAAACTTGTTGCCAATTTTTTCCTAGCAATTCCGTGGCATGACTATAGCCAAATATATTCACGTAAGAGCTATTGAGATAAAGATAATTACCCTGTTTATCAACAATACTAATGCCATCACTGGTCGCTTCTACTGCTGCTAATTGCCGTTTTAGAGACTCTTCAGCTTGTTTGCGTTCAGTGATATCTATGCCGGTACAAACAATAAATTCAATTTCACCATTTTCATTTGAAACCGTTCTATTTGACCAATTAATTAGCCGCAGATTTCCGTCTTTTATGCGCCAATAGTTTTCATATTCTTTTAACCCTTTACTTGATTTAATTTTTTCAAAAATAGATTGTGCCGTTCGACGGCGTTTCGGTTCTGTAAATACGTTCCAAAAGCATTGATTTCTAACTTCATTGTAAGAATAACCCGTGGTTTCTTCACAAGCTCGATTAAATCCAATAATTTCCCCTTCTGGGTTAAGAACTATCACTAAAGCATTAACTGTATCTAATACCGTTGAGAGAAGCAAACTATCTAAATTACGCCGCCATTCTAATTGTTGCATGACTTGGCGACCTAAAATATTTAATGCCTCTATCTGTTGTGGTGCGAGTTCTCTTGGTATGTCATCGAGAACACACAGCGCTCCTAAGCCATAACCTTCATCATTAATTAGGGGTATGCCCGCATAAAAACGGATATTGGGATCTGATGTCACCAAAGGGTTATTCACAAATCTTGGATCTAAAGTAGCATCGGGAATGATCATGGGATCTGGTTGCTGGATAGCATGATTGCAAAAACCAATACTACGGGGTGTTTCTGATGCTTCTAGCCCAATTTTAGATTTAAACCATTGGCGGTCTGTATCAACTAAGGTCATTACGGCCATGGGAGTTGCACAAATAAAAGAAGCTAAACGGGTAATATCATCAAACTCCCGTTCGGACTGAGTATCAAGAATTCTGTACTGTAAAAGTGCTTCAATTCTTCCAGCTTCGTCATTGCGTAATAATGCTTTCATATTTAAAATTTACCCCTAGTTAAAAGTGTTGTGATTTTGGCTATTTTGAGTATGTAGACGTAAAAACACCAAAATGTCTAACAATATCTACGTAAATTTGGCTGATGCGTTATTTTACTTATTCACCACTTACCTACTGATAGCGAAGCGCTGCTGCAAGCAGATCAAGAAAATTCAGGATTTTTATACTTTATTTCTTGCTTCTGGGTATTATATTATAGGCAAAATAGCAAAAGTGCTGAATATTAAGAAAAATTTTCAACTCTGATCCTAAAATACATTATGATTTAGACTGAGTAGGTATGCCTAAGATTATCGGTATATGTTCAGCCTTGTAAACCAAGTCAGGACTCCAGGAAAAGTGTGGGGCGGGGAAATTGCCCCTCTGAATAAACTCAATGCCTCACGTACTCCATTACAGAGAAGAGTTTAAACCCTACAAAGAAATATCTAGTTTCTGTTCTAGAACCAAGTAGTTAAATAACCGAAAGTAACCATATACTGTGCATAACAATACAATTACAACAAACAATCCTCCTGTATCCTGGCGCTATGATCCCACGCTCTACGGAAACCGAGATCTAAGGATTGATTTTCTCCGGGGCATTGCCATTGTTTCCATGGTATTCAATCATTTAGAAAGTTCTTCTTATTTCAGTGCTATCAACAGGGGACATATTTACGCCAGTGCGGCCGAAGGATTCGTATTTCTCTCTGGGCTAGTATTAGGAATGGTGACATTGGGGCGTATCAATAAAGTTGGCTTTTCTGAAGCCATGAAAAAACTGTTAGAGCGTTCTGGAAAACTTTATCTCACCAGTCTCATTTTAATGTCTGTCCTGGGTTTATTAAGTATAATTGCCCCCGGTTGGACCCGTCCTGCCTTTGATTTTGCGCCTGGGACTTGGTGGCAAATCTTACTAGCGGCAGCTACATTCCATTTAGCACCACCTGTCATTGACATTTTGCAACTGTATGTATTGCTGTTGCTGTTTTCCCCCGCCATTTTCTGGATGTTAAGGAAGGGCTTTTGGTTGCCTGTTTTGGCTATTTCCTGGACATTTTGGAGTATCCAACAATTACATCCTTATGCCTTGAGTTTCCATCCTTTAGACAGAGAACATCCTTACTTTGCCTTAGCTGGTTGGCAAATTTTATACGTGCATGGGGTATTAGCAGGTTATTATCGTCAAAAACTACAACAATTATGGGGAAAAATACCGAAAATCCCCCTAGTCTTATGCTTAGTATTAATCGTCATTGGCTCAATTATAACCGCACATTATGATATTCAGCTTGGTGTTTGGCCAGCCAAATTCTCAGATAGAGTTGCTTGGTTAGCATGGACAGACCGCAGTCGGGTGGGTTTTTTACGTTTAATTAATCACATCGGTTTCTTCCCTTTGCTGTACATGATTGTGGATACATTTTGGCAACCGTTGCATAAAATTCTGGGGAAACTGTTGATTAGTTTGGGTCAAAACTCCTTGTACGTCTATATTGTTCACGTTCCAGTCACAGTGATTTGGTTTTTAATTCCGGCTTTAGTTGATGGTAATCCCATAGTCACTACTATTGCTCAGGCTGTAGCTGTGGGCTGCTTCTGGTGGCTGGTGAAAAAAGAAGTGTTGTTTAATATTATCCCCCGCTAACCATGACACAAGATACAACTATCAATCCTACTCCGATCCAACCTAGTTTATTAAAACAAACTATTATCGCTGCGGCGATCGCTTTAGTTGGTTTTGGATTGCATAAAGGAATACAATGGCGTGAGACTAACATTCTCCCAATTCCAGTGACTTCCGTTGGTCAAAATCGGCTGAATGCAGAAGATATACAATTAGCCCGTACAGCTTGGCGCTATTTCGAGAAAAATCGGTTATCCACGGGTTTAGTTTCTTCTGCTGCGGACTTTCCCAGTACAACAATGTGGGACGTGGGTAGTCAGTTAGCTGGTATGGTGGCAGCACGGGAATTAGGCTTGCTCAAGCCAGCAGAATTTGATAAATGGATAGAGGAAATATTGGCCACCTTAGCCAAAATACCTTTGTACCGGAATGAGTTACCAAACAAAGCCTATAACGCGAAAACTTTAATCCCGGTTAACTACGGCAAGTTGGCAGAACCTGAAGAAATTGGGTTTTCGGCCATTGATTTAGCACGACTAGTGCAATGGCTAGATATCATCGAAACTCGATACCCTAAACACGCTGCGGCCAGTAAAGCCGTCACGGCTCGTTGGCAGTTAAAGCGGTTACTCAAGAATGGACAGCTAATGGGGACAAGTATTAAAAATGGTAAAGAAACCTGGAACCAAGAAGGACGGCTAGGTTATGAACAATATGCAGCCTATAGATTACAAAAAATTGGGATTGTAGCCCCCAAAGCACTCGATACCAAAGCCGAAACTCAGTTTGTCAATGTTATGGGTGTGGAACTACCAGCGGATAAACGCAGCACCTATCATAATTATGTCACTAGTGAACCCTATATTTTGGATGGGTTGGAAAGTGGTTTTCAGGCTTTACCTGCGGAATATGCAGCCAAGTTACTCCAAGTTCAACAACGTCGCTATCAAGCTACCAATCAACTCACCGCTTGGTCTGAGGATAATTTAGATCGGGAGCCTTGGTTTGTCTACAATTGTATTTTTGTCAATGGTCAACCTTGGAAAAGTATAGACTCATCTGGTAAAGATGCTTTTGTTTATCGGGGTAGTAGTGTTAAAGCCGCAATAGGCTGGAATATGCTGTTTCAAACTCCCTATACAGAAAGACTTTATAAGGGTATGCGCTGGCTGGCTGACCCAACTCGTGGCGTTTTTGCAGGTTTTTATGAGGAAACTCAAGAACCAAATCGAGCTTTGACTGTGAATACTAACGGTATAGTGTTAGAAGCAATACTATATCGTCGTGTGGGCAAACCCTTGACAGTTTGGGCTAAAGAAAAACAACCCTAATCATCGGATAGGGCTTGCTGATAGCCTGCGTGGCGTAGCCATAAAAGTTGCCTGTGAGGGCAGGGAACAGGGAACAGGGAACAGGGAACAGGGAACAGGGAACAAGGAACAGAAATGGGGGCTTAGGGAGAGATATTTTGCGTAAGTCCTGACTTAAAAAAACTAGACAAGAAAAAACTTTCAATTATATTACAAATTACCAATTACCAATTACCAATTCCATGATGAATTCTGATTTTGAGCCACCATCAAAAAAACTATCTTTTCTTGCTACCTTTGGCGGAGTTATAACCGCTGTAATTGCAATTATAGGTTTCAATTCTTTGTCAAAGTATTTAACTATAAATACTGATAATATTAGCAAGCTGAATACTAAATTAACAATTGTAGCAGGTAAACCCATTGCCGCTGCGGAATTGACAACCGCCAAAAGACCCTATATTGCGCCAGGAAGTGGGACATTAACTACAGAGGAAACTGCAATGGCGCGTCAAGCTTGGTTATACTTCCAACGTAATTGGAACGATCAAACTGGTTTAGTTAATTCTGTAAATAATTTTCCCTCTGTTACTATGTGGGACCAAGCCGCTGCTATGGCTGCTTTGGTCAGTGCTAAAGAACTTAATATCATTACCGTAGAAGAGTTTGAGAGCAAAATGAGTCAGATGTTAAAAACTCTAGCGTCTATGCCTTTGTATAAAGGAGAATTACCGAATAAAGTCTATAATTCAAAAACATTGATACCTGTAAATTATGGTCAATTAGATAAACGAGAAGAAATTGGTTGGTCTGCTTTGGATTTAGGACGTTTAGCTATATGGCTGAATATTGTTGGTACAAAATATCCCAAAATGCGATCGCCAACGGAAGCTGTCTGGAAACATTGGCAAATTAAGCGCTTGGTTAAAAACGGGCAAATGTACGGTACTTCTGTTATTGCTGGTCAAGAACAGTATACCCAGGAAGGGCGTTTAGGTTATGAAAATTACGGAGCTTATGGGTTAAAACTCTGGGGTTTAGATGTCAAAAAAGCCTTAGATTATACATCCAATACAGACTTTGTAGACCTCTACGGGCAGGGTGTTCCTTATGATCGACGGGATTATCAAAATTCAGGTGCAAATAATTATGTTCTCAGCGAACCTTATATTTTAGATGGCATTGAAACCGGATTTCAAGCTTTACCTAAAGCATTCTCAGACCGAATTTTAGCCGCTCAAGAAGCTCGTTATCAAACAACTAAATTTTTAACTGCTGTCACGGAAGATAATTTAGATCGCGCTCCTTACTTTGTTTATAGTAGCTTATTTGTGAATGGAGAACCTTGGGCAACCATCACAGCAACAGGGAAAAAATATGATGATCTACGTTTTCTCAGTGCTAAAGCCGCCGTAGGTTGGCACGTCCTTTATAATACTGCTTACACAGACAAATTATTTAATTTTGTGCAAACTCAACTCAAATCTGATCAAGGTTGGTACAACGGGTTTTATGAGTCTTTAAATCAGCCAAATAAAGCTCTTACTGCCAATAATAATGGTGTAATTTTAGAAAGCTTGCTGTATAAAAAAGTTGGTAAACCTCTCACGGTTTGGGCTGGAATAAAAGAGTAAAGTAAAAGTTTATTTTGATGCTGTGAAATTCGATAATTTATGATTTCGATTTCCCTGCTTTTACTTTTTTAAACTTTTAAAATCTTGGGTTGTCAGTAAAAAAACAGGTCAAAATTTTATCTGTAATTGGCCTGTTAATGTCTGATTATTATACAGACTTTCCCCAGTCATGAGATTGTGAGACTTACCTAAACTATAACCTAAATCTAAAGCTATATTTGGTGATATTTTGACTGTACAGCGAGTTTGATAGCCAGTACCTCCACTTTTACTACCATTAACTCTTTGTCTTCCCAAGGTGGTATTTAAGCGACAATTTAAAAAAGGAAAAATGTTTTTTCCCCATCCGATTTCACCGTTATAAACTAGAGAAGATTCTGGAGAAAAATAGCCACTACTTTCTTGGCGATCGCTTGTATACTTCCAAGCGAAAACATTACCAGCAAACCAAAATTCACCCCACTTATGTTCCAAGCGATTAAAAATCTGTTGCTCAAAATTACCATCATTATATAAACCCACACGATAGGAGCCAAAAAAGCTAGTATTAGGGTCAATTTGCCAAAAAGTATTGAAACCAGAGCGTATAGCTGTAATTTGATTTTCCAGTGTTTTCACACTAGTTTTATAAAGACCTTGTTCTACGACTGCTGATAAAAATAAACCTGACTTGAGGCTATAATCTGGATTGAGTTTAACAGCAATTGGTCTATCTATCTGAGCATTGAAATTGAGAGCCATTGGTAAGCGATTAAATAGATCAATTCCTGCTCCTAATTTTAGAGTATATTTACCTGTTTTGCCTTCCCATCCGAACTGAAGGGGAATATTAGTAAGAGATGTAAATTTCGTTTGACTCAACTTATTAAAGGCAGTTTTCAATTTAATTTTCTCTCCATTGAATAACCGGAATTGAAAGACTGGTTCAATAATTTGATTCTTCTGCTGGGAACTATTCATGTCCGTACGAAACCCTGTTTGGATACTTTCCAAAACAAACGCTGGCTGCACAGGTGTAGTAGGAGTTGGTTGTGAAGTTGATTGTACTGTAGGAGTTGGTTGTGAAGTTGGTTGTACTGTAGGAGTTGGTTGTCTTTGCGGAGGAGATACTTGTTGGGAAGTTAACCTTAGCTGAGGATTGAAGTTTTCAGGTGCAGCAATTAATATTGGTATTGACTGCAAATTCTGAGGAAGAAAGCTGCTGTCAAAAACTATGTTTAAGTTTTCTAAAATACCAAAATTTGTAATTTGTGCGGTTAATTCTGGAAATGAGTTCAAGTTTTTATGTAGTGGGAAAAAAATAGAGGAATCTGTTTCTGTAATATCCCCGTTATTTTGGCGTGAATTTGGTACATTATCAACCACAGGAACGGGTTCTATCACAAGTGAGACTGAACCCCAATTTTCATCTAGTTGAATAGGAGCAGCAGATACAGACTTAATACCGGAACTAGTGATCATACTTATTGGAAAAAATAAATATAGTATTCGTTGTAGCAAGTTCACTGAGAGTAACATCTTACAAAACAGTTACGTAAGGGAAGAGAATGAATATTTTCATATTAATACCTCATATTAATACCTTTGCCAATTTATCAAAAATCGCCGTAATACCCCGTTCTTCATAAGACGGGGATATAAGGCGAGACAAAAATTAAACAGACTCTAAGTGATATTAAGTATAACTTAATCATGCAGAGTGTAGTTTGATTTTTGTTAATTAGGGTTTACTAATTCCCTAAGTTAGATTAAATTGGTATCAAGTCGAAAAGGAAAAATACCGTCAGTAACCCAGCCCTAAAGGGACTGGGCTTGCAAGAGTAATCAAGCAAGCCGTACTGACCAGACCACCCTGAGTTTACTCTCATGGTAGCCGTTATTTGAGTCACGACACCCTGGAATGCGTAGCTAGTTCCCTGCTCTGTCGCTGGCAATTAAACAGTTTTAAGGTAACAGAAACAGTGTTGCCAGCCTAACAAGCTCTTATAACAGGTCGAAGCTAACATTACCCCGCAAGGGAGTTGGTTTCCAGATTCCAATCAAAAATCTGGTTTCAATTTTAAGATTCACAGCGGTTAAAACCGCTCGTGCCGTTTCCCTCTCAGGGCTAAAGCCACTGAGTTTCCCACTTGCCGGGTATTCTTATGATTGTTTTAGAATTTAAAGCCAAAGGCACGAAACAACAGTTTCAAAATATTAACGAAGGTATACGAATAACCCAATTCATTCGGAATAAGTGTCTACGGTTTTGGATGGACAATCAAGGTGTGAAACCTTACGACTTAAACAAATATACTGCTGTTTTGGCTAATGAATTTGATTTTGCGGATAAATTAAATTCTATGGCTAGACAAGCAGCAGCCGAAAGAGCCGCATTCGCAATTAAAAGATTTTTTGATAATTGTCAAGCTAAAACTCCTGGAAAGAAAGGATATCCAAAGTTTCAAAAGAATAACCGTTCCATTGAATCCCACATTCCGCACCCTGAACTGTCACAGATCAAAAAAGCAGAGATAGTAGTACATAATAACTAACGATCAATTAAAGAGAAATAAGCTTAATGAGAATACATATCATTAAAAGGGGGGTGGTGTGA
>NZ_BJCF01000025.1 GCF_005402965.1 Dolichospermum planctonicum | reverse complement strand
AAGTTGTTCCATCTGCTAGGGTAAAGTTTTTAATCGTATTACTTTCATCTATGGTTATCGCTGTGGTAACTAAACTGAGATTACCATCGGTAATGGTATCAATTCCTGCACCACCATCAATAACATTGATTCCTGCCCCCCCGGTAATTACGTCATCTCCATTACCTGCATCAATAGTGTCATTACCATCACCCGCATTAATGCTATCGTTCCCATCTTCAGTATTAATGGTATCGTTCCCAGTACCTGCATTAATGCTATCATTCCCAGCACCGCTATTAATCGTATCATTACCACCACGTGCCGTAATGCTATCGTTCCCTGCACCACCATTAATTGTATCATTACCATCCCCGGTAACGATGGTGTCGTTAGCACTTGTTCCGGTAATTTGGAACCGTTCTATATTACTGAAATTTACTTGGTCACTGTTCCAATTGGTGTTGTAGTAAGCAAAGTAATAACCATTAAAACCACCATTGCCATTGTTATTAGCCTCGCTAGAAATTCCACTGTAGGTATTACTGGAGTAATCTACAACTAATACATCATCCCCTGCTGCTCCATCTACTGTGTCAGATCCTAACCCGGTATTGATGGTGTCATCTCCACTACCTGTATTAAAGCTGTTATTAATCCGTTGACTGAGGTTAATGATATCGTTACCACTACCTGTTGTTGCACTAGTAAACCTTTCAATGTTGGTGTAAGTTGTTCCATCTGCTAGGGTAAAGTTTTTAGTCGTATTACTTTCATCTATGGTTATGGCTGTGGTAACTGAACTGAGATTACCATCGGTAATGGTATCAATTCCTGCACCACCATCAATAACATTGATTCCTGCCCCCCCGGTAATTACGTCATCTCCATTACCTGCATCAATAGTGTCATTACCATCACCCGCATTAATGCTATCGTTCCCATCTTCAGTATTAATGGTATCGTTCCCAGTATCTGCATTAATGCTATCATTCCCAGCACCGCTATTAATCGTATCATTACCACCACGTGCCGTAATGCTATCGTTCCCTGCACCACCATTAATTGTATCATTACCATCCCCGGTAACGATGGTGTCGTTAGCACTTGTTCCGGTAATTTGGAACCGTTCTATATTACTGAAATTTACTTGGTCACGGTTCCAATTGGTGTTGTAGTAAGCACGGTAATAACCATTAAAACCACCATTGCCATTGTTATTAGCCTCGCTATAAATCCCCGGTTGAGGATAATCTGTTCCTGTATAGGTATTACTGGAGTAATCTAGGATTAATAGGTCATCCCCTGCTGCTCCATCTACTGTATCATTTCCTCGTAAGGGACTAATAGTGTCATCCCCAGAAGTTCCTGTAATGGTGTCATTCCCAGCAGTTCCGTCAAAATTCTGCTGCTCTACCTGAATAAGTTGCCCATTTACCGTAATCGTGGCGTGATCATCCTCAGCCTTCAAAGCTTGTAAAGTTGTAGTATCCAGACTGTTACCCTGTACTAAAGCGGCAAAAATCGCCCCTTCATCACCAGCACTATCACTGAGATTGATTTGAGCATCCACATAATGCCCAATTTCCTCTAACAAAACTGCACTAATAGCTTCTGCTGTAGAAGTGGTGAGAAAATTAGCTGATAAATAAATCTGATTATTGCTACTGGCATAAGCCCCATTGGCATTGCCAAGAATGCTACTATCTAAAATCTCAATTTGCGGAAGTTGACTAAAATCACCAGATAGCCACTGTAAACGCAGAATTTCCGCACCGCTACGGTTGTATTGTGTACCAAAAGCGGTATCAAATAAATTCCAGAAGTTGTCTAAATCGGCAAAGGTGCTGAGTTGGTTATATGTCAGCGTCAGGGCAGAGTTGAGTACGGTATTCATGGATTTGATGATTTATTCCTATGGAAATAATGTGACACAAATACTTACAACTGTCAATCTCTACATTCATACTACAAATTATAATCAAGTTGTAAGCTACTATGCAGGTCAAGTTTATCATCCTAAAATAGTTAAAATCTTGATAACTAATACTTTAAATTGAAACCCAGCCTAGTTTAACACTTAGTTTATGTAAGTTAATTATAATACATTATCCCTAAAAAAATGGCAAATTAACAAAATTAAGGTAATTTTAAATTGTTTATATTCCCCAATTTTCAACAACTGTGAATCCTGTACTATTAAATTTCTGGGGTATTTTACAAACTATAGTCGCCAACTATGCGCTAGATAAGTTAAAGATGGAAATAACTGACAATTGACTCTCAAAGGTTGCTTTTCTCATGCTCAAAACAATCACCAGACTTGAATTTGAGAAAATTCTCCCGCTGTTGGGCAGTTTGTGTAAGTATACAATCACTACTTGGGCGTGATATTTCGTCTTGACATTTCGCAAAAATTAACCCAACTTGACTATTTAGCTGCATAGCTATTATTTATTTTAAATTTCCATGTCAACTCTCGTTATTGTCGAATCTCCCACAAAAGCTCGCACTATTCGCAACTACCTACCAAATGATTATCGGGTAGAAGCTTCCATGGGTCATGTTCGTGACCTTCCCCAGTCGGCCAGCGAAATTCCCGCAGCCGTCAAAGGGGAAAAATGGGCGCAGCTTGGGGTAAATGTAGAAGCTGATTTTGAACCGATTTATGTAGTCCCCAAAGATAAAAAGAAAATTGTTACTCAGTTAAAAGAAGCTCTCAAGGGCGTAACTGAACTGATTCTAGCCACTGATGAAGACCGAGAAGGAGAAAGCATTAGTTGGCATTTATACCAATTGCTCAAACCCAAAGTGCCGACAAAGCGCATGGTGTTTCATGAAATCACTCAGGAAGCAATTCAAAAAGCTTTGAAAGACTGCCGTACCATTGATGAGCAGTTAGTCCGCGCTCAAGAAACCCGGCGCATTTTAGACCGATTAGTAGGATATACTCTATCTCCGCTACTATGGAAAAAAATTGCTTGGGGATTATCCGCTGGTAGAGTGCAATCTGTAGCAGTACGCTTATTAGTAACTAAGGAACGTCAACGCCGAGCTTTTCATGAAGGGACATATTGGGATTTAAAGGCTAGTCTAGAGCAGGAAAAAAGTCCTTTTAGCGCGGTTCTGGTGACTCTTGGCGGTACGAAAGTTGCCACAGGCAGCGATTTTGACCCCACAACTGGTAGGATTACCGCAGGTCGCAATGTGGTCTTACTCAATGAAGAGGAAGCGGAAGCCCTAAAAGCCCGCCTAGAAGCGAAAACTTGGACAGTGACCGATATAGAAGAACGTCCAGTCACCCGCAAACCCGCGCCACCGTTTACCACTTCTACATTACAACAAGAATCTAACCGCAAATTGCGGTTGTCAGCACGGGATACAATGCGGGTAGCTCAGAATTTGTATGAGCAAGGGTATATTACCTATATGCGGACGGATTCCGTGCATTTATCTGATCAAGCGATATCTGCCGCCCGCGCTTGTGTAGAACAAAAATACGGTAAACAATATCTGAGTCCCCAACCTAGACAATACACAACTAAATCTAAGGGCGCACAAGAAGCCCATGAAGCGATTCGTCCCGCCGGTAGCAGTTTCCGCACCCCCCAAGAAACCGGTTTGACTGGACGGGAATTTTCTGTATATGATTTGATTTGGAAGCGTACCGTTGCTTCACAGATGGCTGATTCTCGCCAAACTCAAATTACTGTACAAATACAAGTTGAAGATGCTGGTTTTCGTTCTTCGGGTAAGCGCATAGACTTTCCGGGCTACCTTCGCGCCTACGTTGAAGGGTCGGATGATCCTGATGCTGCTTTAGAAGATCAAGAAGTAATTTTACCTGCTTTGAAAGTTGGAGATCATCCCCAATGTCATGAACTGGAAACCGTCAGCCATGAAACCCAACCTCCAGCCCGGTATACAGAAGCAACTCTAGTGAAAACTTTAGAAAGTGAAGGTATTGGTCGTCCTAGTACCTACGCCAGCATTATTGGTACGATAATTGATAAAGATTATGCCCAATTGGTGAATAATGCCCTAATTCCCACTTTTACGGCTTTTGCTGTTACTGATTTGCTGGAAAAACATTTTCCAGATATTGTTGATCCTAGTTTTACTTCTAAAATGGAGCAGACTCTAGATGAAATTTCCACGGGTGAGGCTCAGTGGCTACCCTACTTAAAGGAATTTTATCTTGGTGAGCAGGGTTTAGAAACTTTGGTTAAGGAACAAGAAAGCGAAATTGACGCTAGTAAAGCTAGAACTGTAGAATTAGAAAATTTAGATGCTAAAGTCCGTATTGGTAAATATGGTCCTTATATTGAAGTTACCAATGGGGAGGAAGTATTTACCGCTTCTATCCCTAAAAACCTGACTCCGGCTGATCTTAACCCTAAACAGGTGGAAATCCTGCTGAAACAAAAAACCGCAGGACCTGACCAATTTGGTCGTCACCCGGAAACTGGCGAACCAATTTATATTAAACTGGGTACTTATGGTCCTTACATTCAATTAGGCGATAAAAGCGACGAAAACCCTAAACCCAAACAAGCTTCTTTACTCAAAGGTGTGACCCCCGAAACTCTCACCCTAGAAATGGCTGTCGGTTTATTGTCTCTACCCCGTGCTTTGGGAACTCACCCAGAAACCGGTGGTAAAGTCCAAGCTAGTTTGGGACGGTTTGGACCCTATGTAGTTCATGACCAGGGGAAGGAAGGGAAAGATTACCGTTCCCTAAAATCTACCGATGATGTCTTGACAATTTCCCTAAATCGTGCCTTAGAATTACTCGCAGAACCAAAAAAAGGACGTTCTACGACTAAGAGTAAGTCTAAAGAAGCTTTACGGGAGTTGGGGACACATCCAGAAGATGATGCACCAGTTAGTATCTATGATGGTCCCTATGGTCCTTATATTAAACATGGGAAAACTAATGCCAGTATTCCTGAAGGTGAATCAGTAGAAAATATAACGTTGTCTACGGCTGTTGAATTACTTTCAGCTAAAGCATCTACAAAATCTCCACGCAAAACCACTAAATCAACAACTACTAGAGGGAAAAAAAAAGACGCAGCAAGTTAGATTTAGCAGCAGTTAGGCGGAATAAATTCTTGATCATGACTAATGATCAATAACTATTCCCTATCACCAATTACCCCATGACTAATTAAGGATGTGATAATCTAATAAGTAAGGCAAAACACAAAATTGAAATCTCGTGGTAGTAAATACCATACTTATGGGAATTTGTCAACCATAAGCAAGGCTAAAGTGCGATCATACGCCGGTTTCTGCCACCCTGTTAAATAAAATTGAGGTAGTATCTCAGGAGCGGTCAGTTTAATGGATTATATAGAAAAGGTACTGGAAAAGCTGAAAGAATTAGCTCGGAAGTTAATTGATAGCCTGCTAGGTCCGGAGGCTGAACCGGAACCGGAACTAGTTCCGATTCCTGTCCATGAACGTTCTATGCGCCGTCGCTAAAGTCCTGTAGGTGTGAGAGTTGAATTTACCAGCTTTAAGTATTCTTGTACTGCACGGGCCAAACCTAAATTTGCTAGGACTTAGAGAACCCGGAATTTATGGTTCTTTGACTCTGGCAGAAATTAATCGTTTGTTAAATTCCAAAGCTATGGAGTTACAAACACAAATACTACCCGTGCAGTCAAATCATGAAGGGGTTTTAGTAGATGCTATTCACGGGGCATTAGGATATCATCAGGGGATTGTCATTAATGCCGGAGCTTACACTCATACTAGTGTAGCTCTACGAGATGCGATCGCTGCTGTTAATTTACCTACTGTGGAAGTACATCTGAGTAATATTTATGGTCGGGAAGATTTCCGTCATCATTCTTATATCGCACCAGTGGTAATTGGTCAAATTAGTGGCTTTGGCGCTCAAAGCTATTTGTTAGGCTTACAAGCACTGGTGTCTTATTTAAGGAAGTAAGAGGTCATGGGGAATGGGGAATAGGTAACAGGTAACAGGTAACAGGTAACAGGTAACAGGTAACAGGTAACAGGTAATAGGTAACAGGTAATAGGTAACAGGTAACAGGTAATAGGTAACAGGTAATAGGTAACAGGTAACAGGTAATAGGTAATAGGTAATAGGTAATAGGTAATAGGTAATAGGAAACAAGGGACAACGGACAACGGACTAATTGCCTGATCAAAATTATGCGTTATTCTTTGGTAAATCGGGTTAAGGGTAGTTTTTTGGGAGCTTTTTTAGGTGAGAGTTTAGCTAACCCGAACTGTTGTAATTTGGGTAAAATCGCCGTTTTGGGTACGGAAAGTTTAATTAGTTTGGGGAGGTTGGATGTAGATGATTGGTTAAAGCGTCAAGAACAAGCAGGGATTGAATTAGAAACAAATATTCACTCCTGGGGACAAATAATCTTCGCTACATTACCAGTGGTGATGTTTTTTCATGAAAATCTTATGAAAATGCGAGAAAATATCCTAGAAGTACAAAGAATATTCATATTGAACCAACAACATAGTCCACTGATCACAGATGCTAGTTTAATCATAGGATATGCGATCGCTAAATCCCTGAACGAAAAAATTGACCCTCTCAACCTGATTTCGGAAATAGTTAATTTTTTAGATCAAACATCAAGTTCTTTACCACAACAATTAATAAAAGTCAATGATTTATTAAAAAAAGGAGTGGGACTAGAAACAGCAAGAAAGGAACTGAACAGTCCAGAAACATTAATTAACAATATTGGTTTAGCTTTTTACTGTTTTCTGAGTACCCTAGAAGATTTTTCCTTGACCGTATTCCGCGCTACGAAAAATCATGATTTTGCTCATGACTATATTACGGGTGCAATGGCAGGAGCATTATCAGGGGCATATAACAGTATAGTTGGTATACCAGTAAATTGGCAAATTTCCCCTCCATTCACTAACTCCTCACCATGGGGACTTGATAATTTTTCCCAAATGTTAGAATTAGCCGATAGAATGATGGCGGTGTGGTCTGGAGCATATAACTTTGGTGGTGATTTTGGCGAATTTACAAAGAAAGGATATACTATCTTTGCTGCTCCTAAGATTATACGTAGGCGTGGAAATGATATAGGATTACTATTTGATTTTTGAACAAAATTATGATTTAACCCCATTCAGGCCTTGGTTGAGAGACAATCTCAACTTATGTATTTGTTAGTATTAGTTAGCAAAAAAGTATCGGTTAAATGTAAACTGCTATCCCTCCCTAAGTTAAGCTGTTACGCAGCTAAACTGTATAATCAGAATATGGCTAGATATTGTGGTGGGGGCATACAACGGCCAAGCTCAGTACAAGTCCTGTCCGCTATAATTATACAAATTAAATGCAGTACAGCTGATGATCTAGCTTGGGAAAGGAGGATATATCTGGGGTATTTTGCGGAAGGAAAGATGAAAACGCAGCGATTTTTGCAGTCTTTGAGACAGCAATTAAGGCAATGGCAGGGACAGTATAAAGCGCTATTTCGTAAGGGAAAGTACCACCAGAAACTGCATAAGCATTTTTTCAAGAATATACTTCTGTATTTATCAGCAAATAATCATCAAGGAAAACAGGGAAAACACAGACAGACACAAAGATTAACTGCTAAATTAGTTACTAGAGAGAGTGGCATTGATACAGTTATTTTCAGGTGGGTACATCAAAAACGCTCCTCAACAATTTTGGTATTAGCAATATTCTTACTCACAAGTGTGATAGGAAGTGATTTTTATAACCAACCAAGAATGAAAGTTGGTAGTATTGCCTTACAAACATTTATTGCTCCCTATACGGATAATATTGAAGATAAAGAAGAAACTGAACTGCAACGGAAAGCAGCTATAGATAATTCTGCGCCAGTTTTAATGATTGATAATCAGATCAATCAGCAAATTCATGCACGGTTGGAAAAGATATTAGGCATAAGTAATGAAATTCGGTCAATAGTTGGTATTTTCCCTTTTTTAAATAGTTCAATTTTATCGCCTTATGTTCAAAGTTATCTGAGGTCTTTTCCTGAATTAGAATGGCAAAAGTTAATAGGAATTTTGGATAGTAACAGACAACAAAACACAAAAAAACAAAACTCCAAGCCGCAATTATCATTGTCCAATGGCGTGAGTGACGAGGCTGCTTTCTTGCAAGCATTATCAGAACTAGAAGCTTATCAATTTATGACAACAGAAAGTAATTTTTCTGCCCTGATTACCCAAATATCGCAAGTTAGAAAAAGATATAATCAAGGAATTGAGAAAGCATCACAAATAGAAACTGGTGAGGAAGTAAAACAAGTTTATACAGCACCTGTGCTTTTAGCCTTATCTGATAATGATTGGGCAAAAACACAGACGGGAATTCGTAAAAGTGCAGAACGAATTATTACCCAAGGTATAGCCGCTGGCTTGCCCAAAAGTATTTTACATAATGCAGTTAGTTTACAGGTACAATTATCTGTGCCTAGTGAGGCTGAATCCTTGGCAAAAAAAGTATTATTGGCGGTACTGCAACCAAATCTTAAACAAGATATAGAGCAAACTAAAAAACAAGCTCAAATCCTAGCCAGAGAAATACCATCTGTAATGTTTCCTGTAAAAAAAGGCGAGATAATTGTTAGGAAAGGAGAGAAAATTACACAATTAAAATTTGAGATATTAGCACATTATCGTTTGATTGGTCATCAAGTGAATTGGCTGGGTTTAACAGTTTTAGTAGCGGTTGTCACCGTAGCTATTTGGGTTTTTGTCTGGTTAGAAAGAAAAAGTCATAACTATTTGCGACAACGCGATCGCTTATTAGTTTTATTACTTACTCTCACTGTCCCCGGAGTATTGGCTCTCGGTTTACCCTATACCACCTGGAGCGCCATTGGTTTATTACTAGGCAGTTTCTACGGACCAACTATAGGTGTAATGGTAGCAGGGTTACTGGCGTTAATACTACCAATTACAGTAGATACAAATATTCTAGTGCTGCTGGCGGGGGCTGTGGGCGGAATGTTAAGTGCTTATGTAGCTCATAGATTGCGATCGCGCGAAGAACTAGCATTATTAGGTGTTGTCACGGCATTAACCCAAGGTGGTATATATTTATTATTAAAAATCTTTACAGGTGGGGTATTTGGTTCAGGTTGGTATATCATCCAAGAAGCAGGTTTATTTGCTTTATCTGGTTGGGCTTGGAGTATTGTGGCTTTGGGTTTAAGTCCTTATTTGGAAACGCTCTTTGATGTCATTACCCCTATCCGTTTGGCAGAATTGGCTAACCCCAACCGTCCATTATTAAAGCGTCTGGCTACGGAAGCCCCAGGGACTTTCCAGCATACTTTATTAGTGGCCACCCTGGCGGAAGCTGCCGCTAAACAATTGGGCTGTAATGTCGAATTGGTGAGAGCCGGGACATTGTACCATGATATTGGGAAAATGCACGACCCCTTGGGATTTATTGAAAATCAAATTGGTAGTCCCAATAAACATGAAACAGAAATAAAAGATCCTTGGAAAAGTGCGGAAATTATTAAAAAGCACGTCACAGAAGGGTTAGTAATGGCCAAAAAACACAGTTTACCCACCGCCATTCAGGCTTTTATTCCCGAACATCAAGGAACAATGGCCATTGCTTATTTTTATCACCAAGCCCAACAAATAGCCCAGGAAAATCCCCAGATTGTAGTCAATAAAGCCGATTTTTGTTACGATGGACCCATACCCCAATCACGGGAAACAGGCATCGTCATGTTAGCAGATTCTTGTGAAGCTGCATTACGTAGTCTGAAAAATGCCACTCCAGATAAAGCACTCAATATGCTAAATAATATTTTACGGGCAAAATGGCAAGATGAACAATTAATCGCTTCGGGATTAACTAGGGAAGAAATGCCAAAAATTGCCCAAATATTTGTGGATGTTTGGCAACAATTTCATCATAAACGCATTGCTTATCCTAAGTCAAAAGCTGCTGATTCGTAATTAAGATGAAACTGTCCGGGCTTGAAGTATCTGTTAAACTAAAGATCAGAAAATAACAAAAGGAAGATTATGATGAGCGATCGTGATTATACCTTGATTATTGACAAAAGTGGTAGTATGTCCACACCAGACCAAGTGGGCGGTAGAACTAGATGGGAAATAGCCCAAGAATCTACCATTGCTTTAGCTAGAAAGTGTGAACAGTTTGATCCTGATGGGATTACAGTTTACGTTTTTTCCGGCAAATTTAAACGTTATGATGATGTGACAACAGCTAAAGTCTCCCAGATATTTCAGGAAAATGATCCAGCCGGTACAACTAACTTAGCTGGTGTATTGCAAGATGCCCTGAATAATTACTTTCAACGCAAAGCAGCAGGTAACACTAAACCCAATGGAGAAACAATTTTAGTGATTACTGACGGTGAACCAGATGATCGCAAAGCTGTATTTGAGGTTATTATACAAGCTACCCGACAAATGGAAAAAGATGAAGAATTAGGAATTTCCATGATTCAAGTCGGCTCAGATGCTCAAGCCACCAAATTTCTCAAAGCCTTAGATGATCAATTACAAGGTGTGGGAGCTAAATTTGATATTTGTGATACAATAACCTTGGATGATTTAGAAGACATGAGTTTAACTGATGTTTTAATGAATGCCATCACAGATTAATTAACAAAAATTACTAATATCTAATATCTGGAGAGTTTAGTCATGCTAGAAAACCGTGATTATACCTTGATTATTGATAAAAGCGGTAGCATGGCTACCCCAGATCAAAAAGGTGGAAGAAGTAGATGGGTCGCAGCACAAGAATCAACTTTAGCATTAGCAAGTAAATGTGAACAACTAGATCCAGATGGTATTACCATTTACTTATTTTCTGGGAAATTTAAACGTTATGAGAATGTGACATCTGCCAAAGTTTCACAAATTTTCAAAGAAAATGATCCTTCAGGAACAACAGATTTAGCTGGGGTTCTCAAACACGCTACTGATGATTATTTGCAACGCAAAGCAGCAGGTCAAACTAAACTCAATGGAGAAACAATTTTAGTAGTTACTGACGGTGAACCAGATGATCGTAAAGCTGTAATGAAGGTAATTATTGAAGCTTCTCGTTGTTTGGATAAAGATGAAGAATTGGCTATTTCCTTTATTCAAGTCGGTAATGATCCTCAAGCTACTCGCTTTTTGAAAATTTTGGATGATGAACTGCAAAGTGCAGGTGCTAAATTTGATATTTGCGACACTGTCACCATGGATGATATGGAAGATATGAGTTTATCAGAAGTTTTACTAAATGCTATCACTGATTAACAATAGATTCTCCAGGAATGACAAATATGGATTCCATTGATAAGCTATTAGCTGAAGTCAAAACTGAACATACAGAACCCAAAAACACGCCGCCACAGGCTAATTTAAACCCTGTGAAAGTGGTTTTACCTACTACGAAATCAGATGTATTAATAGATAAACTATTATCAGACGTACAAGCTGATTTTTTGGCAGCTAAAACCGAATATACACAATCTAACTCTAGAAATAGCTTACCGCAAATTCAATTAAATTCACCTCCTCCTAAGTCAGATGGATTTATAGATAACTTATTATCAGACGTACAAGCTGATTTTCTGGAAAAAGACGCAGCCGAAGCACTGCGAAAACAAGAAGAATTAATACAGGAGAAAATTCGTCAAGAAAAACTTAAAGCCAAACAAAGAGAAGCTTTAGAAAAACCCGCCCAAGAATGGTTAGCTAAATTAGATCCTTTATCATCAGAAGGATTATGGTTTGAGAGATTTGCTCAAGGTTATCCTACTAAATTAGCAGCAGCAATTGATTATTTACAAACTAATTCCTGAGTAAGTAAGCCCAATAAAACCGACTTAATCACTCTAGTTCTGATAGCTGGTCTGGTGTAGCCATACGCAATGCAGGATATGGAAATAAATTTTTAAATCCAGCCAAGCGTTCTCCTAATGATTCTGGTGCAATATTCCAAAGACTTTCATAATAGAAAAAAGCTACTCCCAGATCACGTTGTTGGACAGCGCGGACTTGAGATTGAATCTGTTGAATTGAGACTGGCTTAGTTCTTAAACCTGCCATAATTCCGATTCCAGTAGGAATTATTTGTTTAACTTCTTCTATTTCTGGACGGGAAAGCTTGGAGGTAAAACTATCTAAATTCTCCCGATAAACTTGCATGACCAACTCATCTACTATGTTTAATCTTGCCCAATTCAACCAATCTTGCAGTTGAAATTTGTAGGCATAATCATAGTAATTGGGAGAGATAGAAAAAATCATTTTTGGTTTTATCTGCTTAACTGTATTGTTCAGTCTCACCATAAATTCTGTAATCTTATTTGCTCGCCAATTTACCCATTCTGGATCTTTATAATCTTTGGGTGGACTTTTCTGAGTTTCTTTAGTATACAAGTCAACTGTATATTTATCATAGCCAAATTCATGGGGTAAACTGGTATGATCATCAAATTGAATACCATCAATATCATATTTATTAGTAAGTTCTACCAGCAAATCAATAATAAACTGTTGTACTTCTGGGTGAAATGGATTTAACCATGAAACTTCACCAGCAGCACTCACAGATGTTGTACCACCATCTTGTTTTTGTGTTAACCATCCTGGTTTATTTAATGCCAATTCAGAAGTATCAGGAGTCATAAATCCAAATTCAAACCAAGGAATTACCAGTAATTTTTGACGATGAGATTTATCAATTAAATCCGCGAGAATATCATGTCCATCTAGTCCTTTAAATACAAAAGGTTGAATTTCTAAATCCTTGGCTACTTTACTAGGATACATCACATATCCAGCATTCCAAACCACGGGATAGACAGTATTAAAATTGAGTTCTCTGAGTTGGCTTACAGCTTCTTGAACTTTAGCCCGATCTTTGAGAATATTTAAATCATTATTTGTGATCCACACACCACGAATTTCTTGACGTGGTACTTGGGCGTTAACAGGTGTCAAAGTGTTTACCCAAAAAACTGTGATTAAGGAAATTAAAAACCAAGACCGAAATAACGGTTTAAGTAATTTCTGTTGGAAATAGAGGAAAAAATTGTGGTAATTGACTTTCATTTTAATTTGAGAATATGGTAAGAAAATTAACTATATTAAAATTCCTTGATTCACAAGTAGATGTAATTCATGAATTACCCTGACATTTGTTATTTATAGGCAATTATATAGCATTTTGCAGATAAATGACCTAAGAATCTTGTTTTTGTTCTGAATCTTGATTCGCTCATTGGCCAATCACTCCAGAAAAAACATCACAAACATACCACAAATAGTCTAAAAATATATAGGGCTTGCTGAAAAAGTTGTCTGTGAGGGCAGGGAACTCTTAACTCTTAACTGGGAACAGTTTTAACTGTCTGGATATCCTCAATTTTCCAAATCCGACAAAGAAAAATGCAATTCATTTTGAGACACCATTAGCCAAAACCTGGCACTTTTTTGTGGTAAAAATCCGCGAAACCCTTTGTTAATAAATGGTTTTAGGTTTATATGGCTAACGCCACGCTACGCTATCAGCAAGCCTTATATTAGGGCATTAGGGCGGGCAAGATGCCCACCCCACAAGATTTTTATCATTAATAATTAGTAAAAATAATTAAAATAATTAGTAAAAATTATCACATTTAGATATTACTGTATGCCAATTATCCGCCTGCTTTTCGTTACACTAGTAGTGGTAATTTTTAGGTTTTGTGTTATAACCCTGTTGTGCAAATGAACTCGAATGAAAGACCACTCTATGGAACCAGATAAGCTGGCGCGAATAAAAGAGTACGGTGAATTTATCCTCCGCAAAATTGACTCCGTACCCCAACATCCTTCCCAAGATGAAGATTGGGTTCCCATTAGCCTTGATGATTGTCTGCTGCGGCTGCGAGAAGCCGCTGTGAAAACGGTAGAACTGGCAACCTCACCGGTGAAAATCGGTGTCATGGGGGAATTTAGTAGTGGTAAAAGTTTGCTGCTAGGGAGTCTCATTGGTTATGCAGACGCTTTACCTGTGAGTGAAAATCCCACCACTGGTAATGTCACCGCTATTCATATTCAAGCCCAGGATGGTTTTGCAACTACTCAAGTAGATAATTACACTGTAGAATATTTATCCCATGAAGGGGTAAATGAGTGTTTACACTTCATGCTGAAAGAAGCAAACCGTCGCGCTATATCCGCTGGTGTTACACCTTTGCAGGTAGATAAAATTAAGACTGGTAAAGATATTAGTATTTGGTGTGAGGAAGTTTGGAAAAGTTCCAATAATTTAGAGTTGCGTTATTTGCTGCGGGAGTTAGTGCTATTTTTGCGGGCTTATCAGGCTTATGGTGAGGCTTTATCCGGTCGCTTTTACCAAATTGATGGTATTACAGCCCGTGAAGGTTTACAACTGGCAGAAATGCCCCTAGCGATTCAATCTCTTAAATTTGAGGATTTACCACCAGCGCATATTCGCTTATCTAGTGCGCCGCAAAAATTAACTATTCAATTACTACGGAATAGTTTTCTCTTAATTCGTCGTGTTGATATTCAAGTGAAAATATCACGGGAAATTTGGGATCTCACAGGTGCGGAAGAATTTGTGCTGTTAGATTTTCCCGGTTTGGGTGCGGCTAATTCTGGAACTAGGGATACATTTTTATCATTGCGAGAATTGGCGCAGGTACAGACAATTTTAGTCTTACTTAATGGTAAATCACCAGGGAGCGATCGCGCCAATAAAATCTTTACCATGATGCAGCAACAACGCCCTGGACAAGACCTCAAGGATTTAATTATAGTAGGAGTGGGACGTTTTGATCAATTACCTTTAGAAGGTGAGGGAGGAGAAAGGGAACTGGATTTATTAATTGCTAATCAATCTGATGATCAACCATTACAAATAAGTACAGTTTTCCAAAAATTGAAAGTTCTAAAAACTATTATTGATGGCGCGGAAGCATTTACTTCTCAAAAAGACCGAATTGTTTTATTATCGCCATTATTAGGGTTAGCTGAATTAGCCAAACGTTCTAGTCAAGTTAAAGCTGGTTCTGCGGAATTTCTAGCGAATTTAGATTATCCAGATTATTTGGAAAAATCGAGGAAATTACAAGAAAAATGGGGTAATTTAAGCGCGGGTTTACTTGCCGGAGATAGTCGTAATCAGTTAGGAAGACAATTAGGTTATTTCGCTCAAGATGGTGGTATTAGTAAATTAAGAGAATTGATTCAAAGTCATGTTGCTAATCACGGATTAAAGCAATTATATGAAGATACCCGTCGGGCTGCTGATACGATTCGTCAACAACAAGAATATCTTCAAGAAATTCTTGCCGAAATTCACGAACAAGGTATACCTACAAACGATACTCCGGCTTTAATAGAATTAAGATCAGCCATAGAAAGTTTAGATAAAACCTACAGAAACTTTCAAAAAGATTTAGGGAAAGAACAACTCAAAGATAGAAGGGGAATTGTAGTTAGTGATGTGATTAAAGATGAACTAACTTTAAGAATTTTGAATTGGAATCAGTGGACATTATTATTTAATAAAATCCAAAATGGTACAATTACCCTAGCGGAATTTAAAGGTGCAGCCGGAAAATTATTTGATCGAGGAAATCGGGTGAATACCTCCCTCCCAACTAAGAGTGATGACTTTTATCCAGCCTTTGAGAAAACAATTAAAGAACTGGAAAACTTTGCGGGCGATCGCATTCGTCAAGCTGTGATAGACTTATTAAACTCATTAGCGCATAAAATCACCTTAGAACGGGAAAAACTACAAACCATTCTTCAGCCAGAAATGGAACAAGAAATTGAAGAAAAATTTGGATCTGAAGAAGCTGATTTATTTTATAAACTGTTATTAGGATGTGATCCTCGTCAATGGAAAGAAGCCATTATTGCTGAAATCAATAACCATGATCAAACTATCAACCCAGCCAGTATTTTTCCCCTAGCCAGACAAGATGAAAAACACAGTGTAGGACAAATATTTGATTGGTCTCCTGAGAAAAATCAAACCTCATCCAGAAGTGCTAATCATCAACTTTTTGTCTTGCGACTAAGAGATGAAATTACCGCTAGTGCTAATCTCCACTTAGTACAGTATGTCAGTGAAAGTAATCAGCACGTAAATATAGAAATCAATGGAATTTTAGACCAAATAATTCCCAGTTTGCAAAACCTTTCCAAACAAGAAGCACTACTAAGATATATTGCAGCTAGAGATTCACAAGGGGAACTAGCTATTCCCACCTGGTTAGACATTTTAGCAGATATTGCTACAATTAATGAAGCTGAATTATTTATTTATAGCAATCTCCCATAAGATCGTCGACTGCTTTTTCAAATTGTGTAAATAAATGATAAATTGATGTTAGGATTCGGGGATCTGACCTCATTAATTCTGCCTTATTTAATTTATCAGCATTCAGTGATCAACCATCAACTTAAATAAGGACCATTAAAAATGCCTGTGGAAATTCAGATTCCACCTAGTTTTAAATTAGGTGTTAGAGAAAACTCACAGTTGCATCTACCTTCGATTCAAATTGTTGCTGTTAATAGCAACATTCCGTACATTTCTCGAATTAACTGTATAGTGAGGGGGACACCAAATCAATTAGCAGCAAAAATTCAAAGAACCTATAGACAATTTCACTCAGCTACACCCAAACAAATCATTAATATCTGTCAATTAGGACAAGATATATGTCAATTAGATTCACCTTTAATAACATTAGTTGACTGTAGCTTAAAGGTAATTGTTGAATATTTCGACTCTGACAGTGCAGGAAAACCAAACTTGTCTATATCTAAACATATATCCGCCGAATGTGATCTTTGGTTTATACCCAACTTACAAAAATCACCAAATTCATTTACAGGAAATCATCAAGCCATGAACAATTCGCAGTTTGACAGCTATCTGAATAATTTAAGTCAACAACTGAGTGAAAAACTCAACGAAAAACAAAAGAAAAGATTTCCTGGTTGGTTAGCTTTAGATTTTGGTACTTCTAACTCCACAGTTACACTTTTTGATCCCATTGAAGTCCCCATTGCGGAAATTTTACCCAAAGAACAAGAACTGAGATTAAGACAACGCATGACTGAATGGTTAAATTCTCCTCCAGATTTAGCCTTAGTAGATGTTAGTGCTAGTGAGTGGGAAAAGTTCCTAGTTGATATTAGCAAAAACTTACAAATACAACCAGAACAATTAAGTGAGATTTTTGAAAGTGATCACAAAGAATTATTTTTAGAAGCCATTCGACAAATTGAATTATGTTTAGGAACAAGCGATAGATTTCGTCGGGCTGTTAGTAAAAAACTTTATGCTATATATCATGAAGTTTTTCGTGTTCCTACATTAGAATCACAAAATTTAATTCCCGTAATTTTAGATATTGACCGACGCAATACAGAAATTCCCAGTGAAATGGAAGTATCGCAATTAATCCCATTAAAACTACAGATGGGTAGAGACGCAAGAGATAACAGAAAAAAAGCAATAGCCCAGGGAACAACTGTTTCAGTCAAAGAAATTATTAGCAGATTTCATCATTCACCCAAACGCTATTTTGGACAAGATCGATCTTTCCCAATTATCCTAGAAAACGAAGAAGAGAATATTCAAGTTAATCGCCTAATTCAAGCAGCTTGGGCGCAATTAATTGAGTTAACAGAAGATTATCGTCAACGGGCTAGACGCAGGTTTTCTGAAGGCGATTTTTTAACAGCAGTTGTCACTTATCCCACCGTAGCCCCGCCAATAGTTCGCAAAGAAATTAAGCAACTGGTACAAGAATTAGGTATTGATGATGTACAAACAGCTTATGATGAAGCGGTTTCTGTCGCTATCTTTTTTCTGTGGCGAGAATTTGGCGGTAATCTGAATATTGGCATTGAATCTTTCAAAACTCGTTGTCGTCAAAATGGGAATAAATGGTCACAAAATGTTCTGGTTTTAGATATTGGTGGTGGTACAACAGACTTAGCTTTAATTGAACTTACCCTAGAAGATAAAACTCCATTTTTTGCAGATAATGAAGATAGAGGTTTAGGAGGACGTTACTATAAATTAACTCCTAAATTATTAGGTTCTTCAGGACATTTACAACTAGGTGGTGAATTAATTACATTGCGAATTTTCCGCCTATTAAAAGTCGCAATTTCTGATTTTCTTCTCACCGCAGTCACTACAGGTGACATTGAAAGTGATAAATTAGAAGACTTAATTAACTCCGAATTAAACGAACGTTTTTTAGAAGACGGAAAATTTCAAACCGGTAGTTTATTAAAATGTATAGATAAAGAAAATCCCGAAGGTGACGTTGCTTTTAAAGATGCCCTAGATACAGCCGAAAAAGTATTACCAACTCGCTGGCAACAAGCACCCCAACGTCTGCAAACCTTTTACACATTGTGGGATCATGCTGAAGCTGCTAAACTCAAATTAGGACAAAAACAACCCAAGGATGGTTCTTTATTAACCTTCACTTTAAATGAACAACAAATAGGCGAACTTCTAGCCCAAAGTTCAGTTAAATTTCAAGTCAGAAGCCCTGAATCTATTTCCTTAACTTTAGATAATCAGCAATTTGAACGGGCTATCATCTCATCTATTAAAGAAGCAATTGGTATTGCTAAAGGTTTAATAGAAAGTCGTCTCAATTCAGAACCTAATCAAAAAGTAGATTGGTTAATTCTATCTGGAAAAACTTGTAATCTTGATTTAGTTCAACAACAAATTTACGAAGAATTTAGTAAATCACCATATTTTGTTTGGAACCCAGAACGGATTACTTTTGTTTTAGAATTTACAAAACTTGCCACCTCCGCAGGTGCTTGTTATGCCGAAAAATTGCGCCGTTTTCGATTTGATCCTGAAGAATCTAAAAATCTGTTACGCAAGGGCGCAAATCAATTAGAAATTGATGTTAAAAACCTGTTTTATTATCTTCCCTGTAACTTCAAACGCAAAACCCAAAGTAACGAACCATTAGCCATTTTTAGTGCTGGACAAGAACTATATCAACTTGCACCTTTAGACACTGTTGCCAAAGTGCGGACACCTTGGCAGGGTATACAATTAACTAATATTATCCATCGTCAAGATTATGAAAACGGAACTTTTCGCCTGTGGGGAAGTTTCGATGGTAAAATATTAATGGATAAATTGGGCATGGAAGAACAGGAATTTCTCAAAAAAATCAAAATCCAATTTGAGATTGATCAAGCTTTACAATTTAGTGTTTTACTATGTCGAGGTAATCCCCATTACTTAATAGATGTACCTGGTATTAACATTAATTCAGTTATATCTCCGCCGGAAAATACTTTATTTAATGATGGTAATTTAAAATGGAATATAGCCATAGAAAACCCCCAGCATAACTTAAATGATGGTGATATTGCTGTTAATGTTTTAGAAGCAGCCACAGTTGATCAACCTCATGCTTATCATTTAGTATTTGCAGTTGATAATAATAGTAAATCAATGGAAACATTTCATTATTTACAAGATGGTGTCAAAGAACCAGGAACAGGATTAATCAGTAAACCTTTACCACCATTTCCCCAAAGTGGTCAACATACCTTTTATATTTATCAAATTGATAGTCATACAAATACCAAAAAATGGCTGCGAATTGGTACACTGCATAAACCCGATATGATCACAGATTATCCTTGTCAATATCATGTAACTCTTGATCATGCAGGAATATTAAGAATACACGCTGGTGCTGTTCCTTATTGGACATCTAATCATCAACAATGTCTCGAACAAGAAGGATGTGTTTATCGGACAGAATTGGAATTACAACCCAACGAAGTTGATAAAGAACGTGATCCATTTTGCGGTATTCATTAGCTTTAATTCCGTAGGTTGGGTTGACGCAAGGAAACCCAACATTATTAATCATTTAGTTGTTTTTTTGCTGGGTTACGCTGTGGCTTAAAAAAACCTACATTTTCTATTTTCATCCTCGTCAAATTATGCAGAATTTACATAAACTACTCAATACAGAAAACTCAGAATTAGCCAAAATATTGCGGTTTAATTTATATGGATTAGTCGCAATTTTAACCCAAGCAAATCAAGAATATCCCATTGACCCGGGAATAGGATTAAGTGAAGAACTTCTACAAGAACTTGATGAATTATTACAACATACCCGACTTATTGAAGAAGTTGAGGATCTAGGGGAATTAAAAGAATCTCCATTAATAAACGACTTAAAATTATTCAAATTAAAAGCAGCTTTTAATAACGATCCAGAATTAAATTTTTATTTAGGGACTTCTCCAATTCAGAGTCAAAATGATGGGGAAATATGGAACGAAATTCAGAGAAAATTGCTGCGAGTTCCCGAAGATCTAGCGATATTTTGGAGAGAAATTGCTTTGAAAACAGCGCAAGAATTAGGTGCAATTGTAGATCATGAAAATCTTGAAGAATTACCATTTTTCCGCGATGAAATTATTTATCCGGGGTTGAATGGTACAGTTAAAGCCAAAGGACTATGTTTATCTCAAAAGGCTTTACTAAATTCAGAAATTACCCAAAATCATCTTTCTGAAAACTTATATTCAATTGCAGGATTTTTACTTTTATATGTTAAATTTATAGAAATAGATACAGACTTACATCATGCTTTAAAAAGTGTTTTTAGCTTCGATGTAGTTTCTTTAAATTCCAAATTAGAACAACGTCATCAATATATTGACGCTTTAAAAGATCGCTTTTACCGTATCCAAAAATATAGTGAAAATATTGATATAATTGTAGAATTATGTGCCTGGATTGACATAGATGAAGCTATTAATTCTCTAGTATTTATCCCTCCTGCTGAAAGTTATTCCTGGTGGGGAAAATTACAAAAAGAATCCCGTCGTATCCTGAGAAAAGCCGCTGATAAAGCGATAAAAGCAGGTAATGAAGTGAGAATCAAACAATTATCAGGACTGTATGCTGATGTTTGTGAGTTTTCTAAAGATGACTTGCAATTAGATTGTGGTGGTACTCCGGGAGAGGTATTAACTTGTTTGCGAGTCTATGCCAAAATCAATCAACAAGAGTATCCAGGAAGGGTGATATTTCGGACTTTACGCTAGGATGACTAAACAATTAAACAAAATTTACTTCCATTTATTAATGTATAATCCAGATATTGACCTCCTCTTTGTGCCTCTGCTTGAGCCATATTCACTCTAAAATACAAAAAAAATAAAAAATAAATAAACTTTAAGCGATCGCTCCCAAGTTCCCACATCACGCTATCATCAAAGACAGTGGAAATCAACTCTCAGCATCTACCATGACGAATCCGACACCAGAACCAAATTCACCAAACACACCACTTACTGATACAAATCTGGTAGAAGACCGCAGTAAGCTGAGTAAAATGTATCAGCATTACGTAGACATGAAGGATAAATACCCTCATGCTTTGCTGTTATATAGAGTCGGTGATTTTTTTGAAACCTTTTTTCAAGACGCTGTAACCGTCTCCAGAGAATTAGAACTAGTTTTAACCAGTAAGCACGGTGGTGATGTTGGTCGCGTTGCCATGACAGGTGTACCACATCACGCTTGGGAACGCTACACAACCCAACTGGTAGAAAAAGGTTACGCTGTGGTGATTTGTGACCAGGTAGAAGACTCCGCTGATGCTATTGGTTTGGTAAAGCGAGAAGTAACGCGCATTCTCACACCTGGGACATTGTTGGAAGAGGGAATGCTAAAGGCAAGTCGTAATAACTACATAGCTGCTGTAGTAATTGCTGTCAATCATTGGGGTTTAGCCTATGCAGATATATCAACTGGGGAATTTCTCACATCTCAAGGCAGTAATTTAGAACACCTAACCCAAGAATTAATGCGGTTACAACCCGCTGAGGTGCTATTTCCCACTAATGCCCCGGATTTAGGTAGTTTACTGCGTCCAGGAGAAACTTCCCCATCCCTTCCTCAGTGTTTACCACCATCATTTTGTTACAGTTTACGTTCTCAAGTTCCCTTTTCCCAAGCAGAAGCTAGGAGTAAATTATTACAGAAATTCAAAATGCGATCGCTCGAAGGTTTGGGTTGTGAACATCTTCCCCTCGCTGTTCGCGCCGCTGGTGGTCTTATAGACTACATTGAAGATACACAAAAAGCCAATCCTGTATCTCTGCAATTATTACGCACCTATACACTCACGGATTATTTGATTGTAGACCATCAAACACGCCGTAACTTGGAAATTACTCAAACTGTCCGCGATGGCACATTTCATGGTTCTCTATTATGGGCTTTAGACAGAACTAGCACCGCTATGGGTAGCAGGGCTTTAAGGAGATGGTTGTTACAACCGCTACTGGAAATTAAAGGGATTAAATCACGCCAAGATACCATTCAGGAATTAATAGAAAATACCCCTTTACGTCAAGATATCCGGCAATTATTAAAGCAAATTTACGATTTAGAACGTTTAACAGTTAGAGCCGCTTCTGGTAGAGCAAATGCACGGGATTTAGTCGCTTTAGCTGATTCTTTCTCACGATTACCTGAATTATCTCGCTTAGTTGCCAATGCAAAATCCCCTTTCTTGAAGGCCTTGCAAAAAGTTCCTCCGGTGCTAGAAGAACTAGCAGAAAAAATACGGGCCCATATCGTAGAATCACCACCTATACATCTCAAAGAAGGTGGTTTAATTCGCGCAGGTATTAATACGCTTTTGGACGAAAGAAAGGCTACTGTAGAAAGTGATCAACAATGGATTGCAAATTTAGAAGTTGACGAAAGAGCCAGAACAGGAATACCCACATTAAAGGTAGGATTTAATAAAACTTTTGGCTATTATATCAGTATTTCCCGCAGTAAATCTGACCAAGTTCCCGATAATTACATCCGCAAACAAACGCTGACAAATGAGGAACGTTACATTACTCCCGATTTGAAAGAACGAGAAGCACGCATTCTCACAGCGCGAGATGATTTGAATCAACTGGAATATCAGATTTTTAACGCCTTACGAGATGAAGTGGGTAATCAAGCCGAAATTATTCGCAACGTTTCCCGCGCAGTGGCCGCCGCTGATGTATTATCTGGTTTGGCACAATTGGCTGCACATCAGGGTTATTGTCGCCCGGAAATGCTGACAGGTAGAGAGATTGAGGTGATTGATGGTCGTCACCCGGTGGTGGAACAGTCTTTACCTTCTGGGTTTTTTGTCCCTAATTCTACTCGGTTAGGGGATAAGGAAACGAACTACAGAGCCACGGAGGATACGGAGGGTTTGTCTTTATATCCTGATTTGGTGATTTTGACAGGTCCCAATGCAAGTGGGAAAAGTTGTTATTTGCGTCAAGTTGGGTTAATTCAATTAATGGCGCAGGTGGGGAGTTTTGTCCCGGCTCGTTCTGCTAGATTGGGAATATGCGATCGCATTTTTACCCGTGTTGGTGCGGTGGATGATTTGGCTACCGGTCAATCTACTTTTATGGTGGAAATGAATGAAACTGCTAATATCCTCAATCATGCAACTTTGAAATCTTTGGTTTTGTTAGATGAAATTGGTCGCGGCACAGCAACTTTTGACGGGTTATCAATCGCTTGGGCTGTGGCTGAATATTTGGCTGTTGATATTAAATCCCGGACGATTTTTGCTACTCATTATCATGAGTTGAATGAATTGGCTACTATTATTTCTAATGTCGCCAATTATCAAGTTACGGTTAAGGAGTTACCAGACCAAATTATCTTTTTACATCAAGTTCAACCCGGTGGCGCTGATAAGTCTTATGGTATTGAAGCCGGAAGATTAGCCGGTTTACCCCCGGTAGTGATTCAACGCGCAAAACAGGTAATGACACAAATCGAAAAACACAGTAAAATAGCGATGGGGTTGCAAAATTTAGAGTAGTTATTTGTTATCAGGTAAAAACTCTCAACAATAGCAGTTTTATAGTTTTGTAGGTTGGGTTGAGGAACGTTCACGAAGTGTGGCGAAGCCATAACCCAACACTTACAGCATATTACCCTAATGGTGAGGTAAAATTTTGGCGGGCAAGAAGCCCGCACCACAGGATTTTTATCATGAATATCTGTACCTCATCAGATCGGAAACTGCTGTAATTCTTGGGTCAAGGCTCTAGGCATCTTCTGGTTCAAATTGTGCTACAGTTACAGCATTAAACGCAAAAGATAACACCAGAGGAATCGGACATTTAAACCAAAAAGTATAAATCACTGCTAAAATTGTGGTGGATATAGCAGCACAAGCCCAGTACATTTCTTGATTAGTGAAGCCATTTTCCTCTTTAATTATTCTTAACACATTCATTGGTATTGGTTCTGGCATCACCCCCCCCGGAGGAAACGCCCAATAATTCCCACGTCTCTCCATAAATAAATCTGTCCAGCCATTTTCTAAGCACCACGCTTCAATCCATTGAATAGAGTAACGATCCATCATAAAAATACCAATTTCACCTTGTGAATATGTGTCTTAGGTCAATTTCAATAACTCGAAAATTTGCATAAAACTAAATACCAACTCACCGCTGCGGTTAATTATTCTTTAAACCTGATTCTATGCAGCTTCATCTTGATTTGGTATTAGTCAGATAACTGTTAGCAATAACATTAAATTTAAGTCCATCATTCTACATATCTATTAAACATTATGTACATATTGGCAACTTCGCTCCTACAGCTATGACCATGATTAACAGACTAACACTTGTTCGACCTGTGATAATTGAAAAGATAATAAACTTTACTTATCATCGAACTTTATGAACAATTGTAAATACTCAAGTCCTAATCGCCTAATTATCCAATCTTCACCAATTTAGAGAATATAGTAATCGCTCAAAAATTTATGACAAAATATTAAGCCCTGCCCAAAATTCACCCAATTAGCCATTACCAATTACCCAGGAGCAGATTAAACTAGATCATAGTAACTTGGACTGATAAAATATGTTTTGGCAAAAATGCTTAGGATTGATTTTGGTACTTATGATTTGGTGCTTTTCACAGCCCGCATTAGCAGACTGGACTCATCCTCTGTCTTTTAGTAATGCAGAATTGTCAAGACAAGACTTTTCTAGACAAAGTTTACAAGCAGCGGAATTTTCTAACGCTAACTTGGAAATGGCTAACTTTACGAGCGCTGACTTGCGAGGAGCAGTTTTAAGTGCTTCAGTAATGACAAAAGCAAATTTACATGGGGCAGATTTGACAAATGCCATGGTTGATGGGGTAAAATTAATAGGTGCTGATTTAACTGATGCTGTTTTAAAGGAAACTCTTTTACTCCGTACTATATTTACGGATGTTAACATCACAGGTGCGGATTTTACAGACGCAATTCTAGATAAAGCGCAAATTAAAGAGCTATGTCAAAAAGCCAGTGGTGTAAATTCCCAGACTGGTGTAGAAACTCGTGATTCCTTAGGATGTCAATGAAACTTGGTATAATCGGTGGTGGACAACTGGCTTGGATGATGGGAGATGCAGCAAATAAGCTGGGAGTAGAATTAATAGTCCAAACTCCTAGTCAAAATGATCCAGCTGTATCCATTGCCCAAGATAGCATTTTGGCCGCAGTTGATGAAGCCGCCGCCACAGAAATTTTAGCTACAAAGTGTGATATTATTACCTTTGAAAATGAGTTTGTTAACCTCACCGCTTTATCACTTTTAGAAAAAAATGGTGTTTGCTTTCGCCCTAATTTAGCAGCTTTAGCACCTTTATTAGATAAATATGAGCAACGTTGCTATTTACAAGATTTAGGTTTACCAGTTCCCCAGTTTTTTGCCTTGTCAAGGGAAAAAGAGGTAGAATCACAAGTAGAAAACTTGGGTTTTCCCCTGGTTCTCAAAACCCGCAGACATGGATATGATGGTCAAGGAACTTTTATCATTCCCGATTTTGTAACTTTATCAAAAATAATTAATCACAGCAACGCCCAGTTTTTGGTTGAAGAATTTATACCTTTTACAAAAGAACTGGCTATCATTGCAGCACGTTCTGTAAATGGGGAAATTGTCATCTATCCAACGGTAGAGACTCTCCAAAAAGAACAGGTTTGTAGATGGGTAATTGCACCTGCTACAATTACTAAAGAACAAAATTTACAAATTGAAGCGATCGCCCATAAACTATTAAATAGCCTGGAATATGTAGGAGTTTTCGGTATAGAACTATTTCTCACCGCTGAGGGGAAAATCCTAGTCAATGAAATAGCACCACGCACCCACAACTCTGGACATTTTTCCCTTGACGCTTGTGAAACCTCTCAATTTGAACAACACCTCAGAGCCGTGTGTGGTTTACAACTAACCAATACTACATTAAATTGTGCTAGTGCTGTGATGGTTAACTTACTAGGATATGAAACCAGCCATTGCGACTACCAAAAACAACGTCAACAACTAGCAGAGATTCCCCAAGCTACCGTTCACTGGTACGGTAAAACAGAAGCTCGTCCGGGACGTAAACTAGGACATATCACCGTTTTATTAGCGCGAAACAATCGCAGTGCAATCAACGACATTATACACAAAATTGAATCCATCTGGTATCCGATCCAAAAAAGCTAACTAATGCTAACAAAAGTCGGCTTTTTCTTCCTGCTTCACCCTAGTAGTGTCGGCACTATCTAATCCACAGGCTAACTTTGTCAAAATTTTCTAGAATAAACACACAAACTATTTTTCAAGGCTATAATGAGTTAGTTCCACTACGACGATTGGTGACTGCCATCAAGTTTTTTGATCTATGTCTTTAACAACAAGGGAGCTAAATACTTCTCATGGCAGTATACCGGGCTTGTACCCGGAAACTTTAAATGAGAAACCTCGGTTCCCACCTGGTTTAACCAGGTCATAAACTTAGGTAAAACGGCGTTGTGGTGAACTACAAAATTTTAGCCCCCCAGTTGAAAAAACCGGGGAGCTTTTTCATTTTTCATAATTACTCCCTACTCTCTTCCAGAAAGTAAGGATGTAAAAAAATTACCATTTTTTTAGTCTAAAAAGAACTGATCACAAAAAAAAGCCCCGTATAAATTCTTTATATTGACAACTAATAGAACCTGACTATGCCATTAGGTAGAGAATTACCACAGTTGCTGAAGCAGCGCTTGTTTTATAAAGGGCGCAAATTTAACTTTGAAGTTAATCGTTTGCGTTTACCCAACAAATCAGAAGGGGAATGGGAATGTATTCGTCATCCCGGCGGCGCTTTGGCTATACCTATGACCGCAGATGGTAAGCTTGTACTTGTGCGTCAATATCGCTTTGCAGTCCAGGGAAGATTGTTAGAGTTTCCTGCTGGTACTGTAGAACCCAATGAAAGTCCTTTAGAGACTGTGAAACGGGAAATTGAAGAAGAAACCGGCTATCATGCTCGTCAGTGGGATAAACTAGGGGAGTTTTTTCTTGCTCCTGGTTATTCCGATGAAGTCATCTATGCTTTTATCGCTAGAGATTTACAAAAGCTGGAAATACCACCAGCAAAAGATGAAGATGAAGATATCGAAACGGTATTACTCACTCCTCAAGAATTAGAAACAGCCATTTTGACAGGAGAATTTGTAGATGCTAAATCTATTGCCAGTTTTTTCTTGTTGCGTTCATTTTTAGCTTCTGAGATCACAATCCAATAGAATCGGGAATTTTGAAGTCTTAACTTAATTTTACAGCGGATTTTATCTGATAGCCCGCGTGGTGTAGTCATCCAAGGTACACTTTTAGCGGGCAAGATGCCCGCACCACAAGATTTTTATCATTAATATCTGCAAGTTATAATATTGGAAACTGCTGTAAATTTCTCAAAAATTGACTTAATATCTTGAATAACTGCCAACATAATCACGGACTCGATAATCTATATATTGAGTCAAGATTTTTTTGGTGGGTGCAAATTCTCTTAATTGGCCAATATGATTTTCATTATATTCAAACAGGGCTGTAAAATCTGCAAGTCGAGAGACTTGCTGCATATTGTGAGAGATAAATATAATTGTCAGTTCAGAACGCAAACACTCAATTAGTTCTTGAATTTTCATGGTGTTCATGGTATCAAGTCCACAACAAAGTTCATCCATGAGCATAACTTGGGGTTTGACGGCTAAAGCGCGAGCAATACAAAGACGCTGTTGTTGTCCACAACCTAGTTCTAAAGCAGATTTATGCAGCTTATTTTTGACCTCTTCCCAAATATCAGCAGCTTTTAGAGCTAACTCAACAATATCATCTAATTCTGATTTTGGTCGCCATCCTGTTAATTTTACACCATAAGCAATATTATCATAAATGCTAATAGGGAAGAGATTAGGTGTAGAGTAGATTGTACTAATTTGACGACGCAGACGATTAACATTAATTCGTCGTTCATAAATATTTTGTCCAAAAAATTCTATTCTTCCTTCCGTTTTAACTTCTCCCTCTAAGTCACTCATGCGATTAAGAGATTTTAAAAAGGTAGACTTACCACAACCACTAGGTCCAATAATGGCAATGATTTTATTTTGCGGAATATCCATGGATACATTGTCAAGAATTTTTTTCTTGTCGTAGTAAAAACTAAAGTTTTTGACACTAATGGCAGGAATTATTTTACTCATGTGCATGAAAAAAGGAATCAGTAGTCGAGAGTTACCGAGTCAGAATACTTGTAAAACTTTATATTTGATTATAACCTAAGTTGTATTCTTTATTTATCGGCTATATCATCAGTACCACGCTTAAATTAATCCAATAAAGGCAAACTTATCATGTTACAACGTTTTATTTTAATCATTACTACTGTTATTTTCTGGCATTTGTCTATTTTTGGCACCCTAGCAAAGGATAAAAAATTTGAAAATTTGGATAAATTTCCTCCCAGTCCTTTGGAAATAACTACTCCAGACCCACTATTACCAAATTTAGCAAATAAACGGGAATTAACACCAGTAGAATTACAAAAATTAAAGACGGATTTAGATGAGTTAAATCAAGAAGCACAGAAGATATTACAAGGAGAAGATAATAAGAAAGCTTTTGAGATGTGGAACCGTGAATTAAGATTAAGACGGTTTTTAGGTCCATTGGCTGAAGTGGAAGCTTTATCACGGGTAGGAGAAATTTCTGTCAATGAAAATGAACGGGAAGAGGTGCAATATATTAGTCAGCGATTGCAAGTGATTCAAAGCGATATGCTCAAACAAAAAAGCACTGATTTACAATTATGGAAATCCCTAGCTAATGCTTATCAAAAACTTCGTCTTTATAAATTAGCAATATCAGCTTATGAACAAATTCTGATTTTAGGAAAACAGCAACAAGATTCATTTGCAGAAATAGAAACTTTAAAGAATATTGGCGAATTACATTTAAGTTGGTTTGATTATAATCAAGCTGCTAATGTTTACCAAAAGTTGTTAAATTTGGCAATTAATCAAGGTAATAAAACTAATGAATTAGCATATTTACAACAGTTAGCTTATATCTACACTCAAGGAAAACAACACCAACCAGCAATAGATATATTGAATAAATTAGTGGAAATTTCCACTAATGAACAGAATTTGACTCAAATTCCAACTTTGAAATTAGCGATAGCTGCAAATTATGAATTTTTAGCTAAAGAAAACCCGAATTTCAGACAACAGGCTTTTGATAATTATCAAGAAGCTTATACTATTGCATGGAAATTAGAACAGTACGCTAGGGCTGGAGAAGCATTAAATAAATTAATTGCTCTTTACCGTTCCCAAAAACAAATCACCGCAGCTTTAGAAACTAGCAAAATTCTTATTGAAACAGAAACATTAGCTAACAATTTTTATGGTTTAATGTCGGCTTATGATCAAATTGGTAATTTGTATTTAGAACAGCGAGAATACGCAAAAGCATTAACAGCATTTGAGAAAGGATTAGAAATAGCCCAAGAGCTTAAATACCAAGAATCATACTTTACTAAACAAATTGAAAGGTTAAAAACTCAGATAAAAATCTCAAGGATATCAGGATAAATAAAAAAGTCCGCTCACGCGGACTCTGGACATTGGATAAGGTTAAGTTGTCACCAAGAGAGCCTACAAGATGTTAGACTTATTTATATTTTTACTAATTAATTTTAGATAATCAAGTGGTTTGATCTAAGAGTTAGGACATAATTACTGTATTTATGTCTGAAAAAAATGTATTTATTAATGATGATTATTATAGGTAAATAGCTCTCAAGGCTTAATTCATAATCAAAAATTGAAGAAATTGTGGACATAATGCGGACATAATGCGGACATAATTAAGAGAGTTTTGTCTGAGATTTTTTCAAGCATATTTTAGGTCTATTGGGTGCTGTAATAACAGGTTATAAACCAGTTTTTAAATGGTTGGATTCATCAAATTAAGAACAATTGTCACTTCAAATATCCGTACTTAAACTCTGGGCGTAAATCACCTCAATATTACTACCAAACTCCAACTTATCCAAGGACTCTGTAAAAAATACAAACCCCTTGTACGCTGTCACATACTTATATATTTTTGTGAAATAACCTTCATTTGTGACAATGACAAGCGGCTCTTCACCTTTGGCAAGAATATTCAAAAAAGTATCTAGTTTTATACATATACCCGTTCCTCGATAGGTGAAAATACTCCCACCAATGGCAGCAGGTTGAGCAGCCGCGTCACCACTGTAATAGCTCATTTAGTGCTAACTTTGACATAATATTATTGACTTGCTAATTTTAAACTTTTGTCTCCATGACGTGCTGTGTAGTTTGTAACGTTTGGGGTAAACTCCAATCTGGACGTAGTTTAGCCGCTTGACGTAAATAAATATGGTGAATTGGCTGAGAAACTGGTAAATTGGCGTGAATGAGAAAGCGAATACAACGCGGTAAACTTCCCTCCACGTGCATTTGTTGCACATCTAACATGACTACATTATCCCACAAAGGCCGACTGCGAGCGATCGCTGCTGGGAAAATAGCATCTAAATCCTTGGTCACGGAAAAAGTCACACTAATCATATCCTCCGGTTGCAATTTATTTCTTTGTTCTAATTCATCTAATAATTCTGTCACTGAGTCTCTAATTGCTTCGATGCTGTTTTCTGCAACAGTTGTTGCACCACGAATTGCTCGCATTTGCCATTTCACTACCAAAATCCTCCTTATTTGTCAGTTGTCAGTTGTCAATTGACCACTGACTATTAAATTGACTATGGGCGGTATAACCACATGGGTAAACCACTTGTAGACATTTCAAATTCTAACCAATCAATTCCCGCACCAATAACCGATTTAGCTTGACTGTTTCCCGATAATACACGACTCAATAATGGTTTTCGCTCCTCTAGCGTATAGCAAAGAGTTTTTTCCGGATCAAGTCCTATTAATTCCGCTGTCCAACGTCTTGCATCTTCTTCTGTCCCTAAACGGTCTACCACACCCAATTCTAAGGCCTGCTGTCCGGTGAAAATTCGACCGTCAGCAAAGCTTTTAACTTTTTCTACAGACAGTGAACGCGCCTCTGCTACCGTTTCTACAAATTGTTGATAGCTATAATCAATCAATTCTTGCAAAATAGTTTGCTCCGGTTCTGTTAGTTCCCGATCAAAAGCTAATATATCTTTATATGGTCCTGATTTAATCACTTTAAAGGAAACACCAATTTTTTCCAGTAACACCTCCAGGTTATTACCCCGCAAAATCACGCCAATACTCCCTGTAATCGTCCCTGGGTTCGCCATAATATGTTCTGCACCCATACCAATATAAACACCACCAGAGGCGGAAATGTTGCCAAAACTGGCGACAATTTTGGTTTTTTTACTCAATCTCTTCAAAGCACTATAGATTTCTTGAGAGTCCCCTACTGTACCCCCAGGACTATCAATGCGTAGGAGTAAGGCCGGAAATTTACTTTCTTCTACAGTTTTTAATGCTTCTAGTACGTGTCTACGGGTTGTACCAGCGATCGCACCGCTAACTTCAATCCGTGCAATTTGTTTCCGAAAGTTGGGCTTAAATGGCCAAATCATGAGCAATCAAATAAGTTTCTAATTTTCTGAATATCTTTAATATAGAACCAAAAAGCCTTAACCTCACGGGCTTGACTTACTCAAACAATCGAAAACCAGGAGGCAAAACTAACAATAAATATTCTTTTTACAAATATTCTTTTTACCGATACTTTTTTGCTAACTAATGCTAACAAATACATAAGTTGAGATTGTCTCTCAACCAAGGCGTATCAACCAATACACGAAGATAAATTCCTCGCGCACCATTCAAATCTCGGTTCATAGTTCTATTATCCATCCGAGATTTGATGATTTTAGATCCTTCTAGATTACTGATAATTTCGCCAGTCCAACTTACTGTTTTTGAAGTATATGCTTCATTAACATCAATTACTATTTTGTTGAACTCATTAGCTTTATGCTTAATGAATTGCTTGAATTTGTAATGACTTAAAGTCAGCATCTGTCGAACTGATTTAGACCTGATTCTTCTTTTGGCTTTTTTGGACATAATAGATGTCTCAAAAGTAGGAAGTAAAATCACATCGAAATTATTAACTAAAAATCTAGCTGTTTTTTTGTGCAACTCATCTACTAGATATTTGATTTTTCCCCGTAGTCGAGTTGCTGCATTCTTTAATCTTTTCTTCTGTTGGCTCTTTGCTTTGGATATTTTACTAATTAATTTATCCAATTTAAAACAAAGTTTTTGAATTTTCAGGTTAGCATTTTCTCCCAACCATCCAAAACAATATCATACAATCTTTGTCCTGCCGGGTTTTTAATGCTTTTGATTTTCCCTTCATCTGCATATCGCCTCAAGGTGTTTGGATGCAATCCCAGAAATTCGACCGCTTTTGGGAGTGGTATGTATGCCATCAAAGAAGTATAGCATAAGTTGGGGAAAGTTAGCAAATAATTAACTAGTTAACTAGTTAACTAGTTCTGATAAAAGTCGCCAAATAAACCACTCTGGAAAAGCTTAAGGAAATTTTTAGATTTTGTGTGTAGTTTTATTTGGTATCGTAAAGGTACGAAAAGCAAAGTTTAACGAAAATTTGCTAATTGTCAATATTATTGACATTAAAAATACCAGTTCTCGGCACAAGGCTAATAACTTTTAACAAAAATAGAAATATTTAGCCACATTTCACCAGTCATATTACTGATTTTGTGATTGTGTCATTTTTAGACTTAACTCAATGCTGTCTTGAGTTTTAAGAGTCAGTACGGAGAATTTGAGAACGATAATAAACGTAAGTATCAAACAACGCTCCGACAAAACCACAAGTTAAACTAATTATCAATAGACCGTTGAGGGAACTACCACTACCAAAAGTATCCAGAAAATGTATTACTTGTACTGAGATATCGGTAATCATCCCCTGTAGACCAGGAATGTAACTAAAAACTGATAAAACCAAAAGTATACCACCAAATAGGAATATGGGGGCAATAAAACTAAAAATGGTGGTTAAGACCAGGGAACGGAAAAAGTTCATTGTCAGACCAGGTTAGTGTGTAACTGGAGTCAGCGGCGAAAATTGGCTTTGTGTAATGGTAATAGCCGCATGAATTATGTTTCACGCAGAATCGCAAACAGCAAAGCCCCAAAGTTGGAGATTGCAAATTTTTCAATTTCGTACTCCAATTGAGCAATGCCCACAATTTTATCCGCTACTTTCTACAATACTGGCGATCGCTCTTAAATCTTCATTTCGTCAAGAATCTTAAGTTTTCATTAAATTACACGGGTAATAGTTATCCCAAGTGCATTGGCTATTTTTTGATGTTGAAAATCTGTAAAACCCTGAAATCACAAGGAAATACATCTCAGTGTGCAGTTGACTAGAAGTAAAAACGCTGTAAAAACCTGCTTAATTTTATGAGAAAAGCTGTAAACTAAGTTAATAATCTCATGACTTACGTACTACAAGTTACCTGAAACCAAAACCAAAACCAAAACCAAAACCAGTTTCAAACCCTTGTAGAGACGTTCCATGGAACATCTCTACTATGCTGCGATTAATTTAGAAAAAGAAGCGGTCAGGTTGACCGTGTTAGCCTGTGGACTAGATAGTGCCGACACTTCTAGAATGAAGCAGGAAGAAAAAACTGACTATTGTTAGCATTAGTTAGCTTTTTTGTACCGGTGCGTGATTGATGAAATCCGTAACGCACAGAATCCTTGACAAGGATGCGTTACACTATATCAGGATTTACTATTTTAGATATATATGGCTAAATCCAGTTTAGAATCATGGAGTCAGCGATTGCTGGCCGCGATTTTTTTAGGTGGACAAGTCTTGGTTCACCTCCTCCGAGGCAAAATTCACCGTCGCAATACCTTAGAACAATTAGCAATAGTTGGGCCAGACTCTTTCTTTATTGCCTTATTAACAGCTATATTTGTGGGTGCTGTATTTACAATTCAAGTAGCAAGGGAGTTTATTAATTTTGGCGCGGGAAACCTCGTTGGTGGCGTTTTAGCGGTAGCATTGACTAGGGAACTGACTCCGGTATTAACAGCAGTAATTTTAGCAGGACGAGTGGGTTCGGCTTTTGCGGCTGAGATTGGAACTATGAAAGTTACAGAACAAATAGACGCGCTGTTAATGTTAAAAACAGATCCTATTGATTATCTCGTCATTCCCCGTCTTTTGGCTTGCTTCATTATGCTGCCTATTTTAACTTTACTATCCTTGGTGACAGGAATGTCTGGAGGTTTGTTAATAGCTACCCGTATTTACAACCTTTCAGATACGGTATTCCTAGACTCAGCCCGTGACTTTCTCGATATGTGGGATATTGGCAATGCTATGATTAAAGCCTCTTGTTTTGGGGTCTTAATTGCTGTTATCGGCTGTAGTTGGGGTCTAACAACCACCGGAGGCGCTAAAGGTGTGGGACAATCAACTACAACTGCTGTTGTCACTGCTTTATTAGTTATATTTATTAGTAACTTCTTTCTCTCTTGGATTATGTTTCAGGGTTCAGCATAATTTGCAGGGAGCAGGGTTAACGTCAATAAGGAGAACAGATTTTGACCAGTTCATTCACGCCTAACGCCACTTCAACGGTAGAATTACAACCAAGTTACAATATTCCTCTTGTCTTGGTCATTGTTGCTATTCCTATGCTGTTAATACAACCCTGGATAGGGGCTATATTAACGCTATTGGGTTTGTTTTTGATGTTGCAAGCTGTAACACTCAAGTTTAAATTTACTGCTACTGATTTCGATCTGTATAGAGGAGAAAAGTTAATTCGTCGTTTTCCTTACCAAGAATGGCAAAATTGGCGGATATTTTGGCATCCTGTGCCTATTTTGTTATATTTTAAGGAAATTAATAGTATTCACTTTTTACCAATTTTATTTGACCCTAAAACCTTAAAATCTTGCTTGGAACAACGTTGTCCACGAATTGATTAATCTAATCAATTTAATTATATTTTAATTATATTAATTTTTTTTCGCGCCAAGGCGCAAAGGAGCAAAGACACAAAGGTAATACTTTTTTGACGGAATTATATGTTTCCATTTGCCAAGACTGAAAATTTAGATTATTATTTATTTTATGAACTTAGAGGAATCCCAAACTCCAGAGCCAATAGACGAGTGGTTGGAACAAATACCAGTTCAACCTCCTGGAAATGAACCACCAGAAACCCTACTGGCTGATTTAGAATTAGAAGCTCAAGTATCAACACAGGAAATTGTTTTTAATTCAGATACTATTGACTCAACAACATTAACAGCGGAAAACTTAAATTTATTAAATACACAAGCGGCGGCACAAGTAAACCAATTGCAGCAAGTTAAATCGGACTTAAAAGCAGAAATTGGTCAATTGGAAGTTACATATAAAACTCTTCAGACGCAAATAAGTGTAACTCAAACCGCACTTTCCCAGGTTGTCCAAGAATCTTTATCACAGTTGGAACAACGCAAACAAGTTTTACAGATTTCTGTAGAACAATTAGAACGTCGTCAAGAACGAATTCGCAAGGAAATGCGGACTAGTTTTGCTGGTACATCTCAAGATATAGCAATTCGGGTACAGGGTTTTAAGGACTATCTTACAGGTAGTTTACAAGATTTGGCGGCAGCAGCGGAACAAATGCAGCTTTTGCCACCTGTGAAGGAACGGGAAAAGCCGGCACCCAAGGAAGTAAAATCTATGAAGGAACAGTTAGAAGTTCCACAACTGGGACAACAGCAGTTTCAGGATAGTACGAAAAAAATCCGCCGCTTACTTGACCAATATCGCAACCAACCAGACTATTATGGACCACCTTGGCAGTTACGCCGCACTTTTGAACCAATTCACGCGGAAAAACTGTCAAATTGGCTGTTTACCCTGGGGGGACGGGGTGCTTTGCGGACAATGGGTAGCCGCTTACAAAATATTTTAATTGCTTCTTCGGCAATTTCCATATTACATGAACTATATGGCGATCGCTTACGAACTTTGATTTTAGCTAATACACCGGAACGCTTAGGCGAATGGCGAAGGGGTTTACAAGATTGTTTGGGTATTGGTCGTTCTGATTTTGGACCGGATAGAGGTGTGGTATTATTTGAAGCACCGAATGCCTTAGCTCAGAAAGCTGATAGATTAGTTAAAGCCAATGAAATGCCTTTAATTATTATTGATGATTCTGAGGAACAAATTAGTTTAGGTCTGCTACAATTTCCCTTGTGGTTGGCTTTTGCTCCTGACCCGAAAACTATGAAAAATAGGGATCTTGATGATGATTTTTAGTTAGTTATTGGTCAGTGGTCAGTGGTAAGAGGTTGTTTTAAAAGTCTAAATTCATACTAACTCTGGCGATTCTAAATCGTGGTTCACCTTGCACACAGGCAAAACCCACCTGCGTAGGTTTGAAAAGCTTGATTTTCTGTTAGTCTGCGCAGGAGGATTTTGTTTGTGTAGTAGCGTATCCATGACGGTAAGCGAAGCCATATTATATTCGCCAAAAAGTTTTCAAACATCCTGATAACTGATACCAAATTAAGATGAAGCTGTTATAGAATAAGATTTTAATAATTATTGACCGTAGATAAACGCAGATAAATATGGATGAATTAATAGATTTTATAATTCTTTGTAGCCTCTCATAAAATTGTCTGTCAACTGTCCCCGTGGCGTAGCACCTGTTCCCTGTCACCTGTTCCCTGTCACCTGTTCCCTGTCCCCGTGGCGTAGCACCTGTCAACTGTCAACTGTCAACTGTCAACTGTCAACGGACAAATTTATTTTATGTTTATGTGGTTAACTTTGTGTGGTGTAGTGGTTTTATTAGCTTACTTATTTGGTTCTTTTCCAACTGGATATTTAGCGGGTAAGCTATTAAAAGGTATTGATATTCGAGAAGTTGGTTCTGGTTCAACTGGTGCAACTAATGTTTTACGCACTTTGGGTAAAGGTCCAGGGGCATTTGTCTTATTAATTGATGCTTTGAAGGGAGTATTAGCAATAAATCTAGTTTACGCTTTATTTAATATTGCTTCTGTTCGTAATTTAATACCAATACCACCAACTATAAATATCGAAATTTGGCAACCTTACTTAGTCACTTTGGCTGGGTTAGCTGCCCTTTTAGGACATAGTAAATCAGTCTTTCTCGGCTTTACGGGTGGTAAATCTGTGGCTACTGGTGTGGGAATTTTATTAGCGATAAATTGGCAAGTAGGATTATCAACATTGGGAGTTTTTGCTCTCGTCATTGCTATTTCTAGAATTGTTTCTTTAAGTTCTATTTCTGGGGCTGTGGCTGTTTCTATTTTTATGGTAATTTTTCATCAACCTTTAGCCTACATTATTCTCGGTCTTGCTGGAGGTTTATATATAATTATCCGTCATCGCAGTAATATTGAGCGATTAATTGCGGGTACAGAACCGAAAATTGGACAGAAAGTAGAAACACAAACTCAACAAACTAGTTAGAGTCTGCTGAAAAAGTTGTCATGGTTTTGCAATCCTCAATTACCATAACATTTCCAAAAGAGACATTTTTATAGTGTTTATAGTAACCACTCCAAAATTGCCAGAACGTATTTCCGTATTTAGGGTGATCACCTCCATCACAAGGATAAACATCACAGGGATAAATGAGGTGTCCTTTATCAATAAAACAGGCTTCAGCTATAAACAAGTTGTTCTTGTTTGTGTTTTTTTGTCCCCAACTACGAAATACACTCCAACCATGATGATTAACTAGAGGACTACTGTTATGCCAAATATAGTGTCTGTAGGTTGTTCCTGCGATAATTCCCCAAGCGTTGGGATCTAGATCCATGTCTTTAGCCATTTGTCGAACAATAGCAGGATCCATGTAATTATCTTTACAGGTTTGGTCGAGGGATTGGTAAGCAGTATTTAGTATTTGCTGTATCTCTTCGTCGTTCATATCCCGAATCAAAGCCTCAATGATGTCCCTTTCGATGCCAAAAACATTGGATACTACATCAGCTAGATCATCAATTTTTGGTTCAGGTACGGTGAACAATATTCCTAAATCTAAATTTAGCTTCAGCCCGTCTTTGATTATATCCCACCAGTCACGAAAGTTTCTCACCCATTTACCGGGTCTAAATACTCCTTCAAGGCTACCTGTGGGAGAATAGGGTAAATTATATTCCCAACAACCAGGACGGCCATCATGCCAGGGATCTTTTGTACCACAGTCATGATGCACTCGCACGTGCAGATTATGTTCGTTAAAGTTATGAAAATGGAATTGCCATTCAAATTGGTCAGCCATAATTTTAGTTGTCTTTGTGATAAAAAAATCTATGACTTACGTTACGCACTACCCAAATTAACCATCATCTGTATCAACTATAAGTAGGTGAACGGAAAAAAACCGACATAAGTAACGAAAAGTCAAGTTGCCCAAAACCTCTTCCCTGCTCCCTGTTCCCAGTTAAGAGTTCCCTTGTCATAACGACAATTTTTAACGCCAACCTACTTAAATAGTCCTTATATTATTAGTCCAATTCTGCACAGTATGTGTGTATTTAACAAAGTTAAGTCAAGTTCATCAAGAATAATTCTGGAAATCATGCTATGAACTGGTTGTAGCCATTTGTGAAAAAAAAAATTAACTTGGCATAAATGTCATTAACTTCCTTAAATTCGTAATTTTTTGCAAGTGCCATGAAAATCCACCAAAATATGCTTACTTATGTACATACTAGCTTGGGTGAGAATAGAATAATTGATACTTTTACTAAAGAAGGTATTAATCATCGTCATAGGATATGGATTAGTTTTTTTGTCAATGCGTAACTCCTAAAATCTATTGTTTGCTAAGTATCTAGAAGTATATAGTTATGTACTTTCAATGAATATTCCAAAATTCCCACTTTTTCGTAGGTAAAAAAACGCTATTATTGGTGGGATAATTAGATTTATCTGCTCGATACTCACTCAAACTACATCTCACGTTAAATTACTCGGCTTTAATCCCCTAATCTATGCCTTGCTATCAGTCTTGCTATAAGTCTGGCTATAAATATTTCTTAAAATATTTCCTCATCAGTAGGACTTACGCAAGTGTCACACCAAAAATCTATTGCCGGGTACATCAGATACAGCAAGTTGAGCTTGAGTGAAGTACACTTTGTGCAGGCAAGATGCCCGCACCACAAGAGTTTTATTGTTAATATCTGTACTTCATAAGATCGGGAACTGCTGTATCAACAAATAGATCCCCGACATCTTCAATAAGTTGGGGATCTGAGGATGATTTTTACTAAAATTGAAAAACCAAGATCTCGCTTTTTGTATTAGCCAGATCTTGGGTTTTTGGTGACAATGGTTTTAAAGTCATTTGTGGCGCGTTTTGTTGTAAAACCACAGCTTGATAAGCTACGACTCCAGTATGTTCACTATCGAGACAACGAGCCGCTGTTTGAGATAAATCTAGGCTTCTGGGTGCAATGTAGGGGCCACGGTCATTAACACGCACAATTACGGATTTATTATTTTCTAAGTTTGTGACTTTTAAGTATGTATTAAAAGGTAGGGTACGATGGGCAACTGTGAAATCATCTTGATTATATATTTCACCATTTGCTGTTAAGCGACCATGAAAATAGCCGCCATACCAAGAAGCTAATCCAGAAAGTTTTGTGGTTGAAGACTCTAATCCATACATTGCCATTTGTCCTTGTATCAGCGTCAAGGGTTCGGTATGCAGGGCTATGCGGAGATTGTTAGTCCATTCCAGGGCTAATATGTCACCACTGCGACCAAGTTGAGCGGACAGTTTTCGTTCAATTGCAAATAGTAAGCGAGTACCTACCATGAGGGACGGAGTTTTATCCACTAAACCGGGTTGTATTTCTGTAGGTTCTACTTTTGGTGATTTCACTAATTGCTGTAAGCGGTTTTGTAAAGCATTAGCTGTAATGCGATCAGGGAGTCTAGCAACAAAGTTGTTATTAACCCATACTTCATAATTGGATACACTACGCTTGACAATTAATACTGGTGCATAATCGTAACTGCCATTTTGCTCTACTGGATTGTTAATGACATTAAAGAAGCTTTGGAGCGATCGCACAAGGGTAGGAGGTGAAAAATCGAGTTTGGGAACACTAAACTGGGTGAATTTAACTAGTACAGAGTTAGTAATATTTTTCCAGGGAGTTTGTGCAGCTATATTTTCTGGCACAGGGGAACAAAATTTTGTTTCTTTGGCCTTGAATGTTGTCAAATCTGGGATAGTGGCGGTATCTCGATGTGATGATAATTGTTTATTTATCCAATCAAAAGTGAAGCGAGTTTTGGATATAAAGATTTTTTGCCAAGCATTTTTATGTTGTTGAGCATTGGTAAAAAATTGATGCTGATCCTTGACTAAATTAGCTGTAAATTGTGTTGGGGATGCCAACCCCATGGGTAAAGCTGTCAACATGACGGTACCACCCGTAAAGGATGTTAACCATAGTATTCCGTTTGATATCATAGTTTAGTTATTGTGAAATTAGATGCCAAATTTATGGGTAAATATGCCCAGATTAAACTAGGACTTACGCAAGTGTCACACCAAAAATCTATTGTAGGGTGCATCAGATATCAATAATCCGTTTATTTACCAGATTTTTGCCCTTTGATACACTTTACCAATGTGCTAGTTGTGTAAGTTCTGGTATTGTTTACTCAGCAATAACAACTATATAGTTATTTATTGTTAATGAATATTCCAAAATTCCCACTTTTTTGTATGTAAAAAAAACGCCATTACTGGTGGTATAATTAAATTTATCTGCTTGATACTCACTCAAACTACATTTCACGTTAAATTACTCAGCGTTAATCCCTTAATCTATGTCTGAAGAAAATTCCCATGGCAATTCTGTGGTAGTGACTCACCAGTTTAATGACCTAGATAGGTTTGCACAAGCCATAAAACCTCTGAATATCAAAGAAGGTAATCAATTAAGCCCAGGAGGCTTTCTAGGAACTATTAATTTTGCGGACTTTGGAGATTTGAAGTTTACTCACCTGCATCAAAATCAAGTTGCTAAAGCCACTGGCATGAAATCTACTGATGATATCTCCTTTGTGTTGGCATTTCACCCCAAGTTGATACAAATAAGCTCTCATGGTTGTGCTGTTGGAAAATATGATATATTTGGTTTCGATTCCACTAGGGAAGTAGATATAGTTGTTAGCAAAGACGTTCATCTGATCATGGCCAGTGTGAATGGACTGGCTTTCCGTACCCTATGTGAACAAATGGGATACGAAATGGAACAAAAGGTTTTCCAACATAATGCTCTGAGTTTACACCCTGCATCATTGCGACCTCTCAAGGCTTACTATCAAGAAATTACTCATATATTGAGTACCCAACCATCATTATTGATGCAATCACAGATGCAATCAATAATAAGGAAAGATTTTTTACCATTACTAATTAATACTTTCGGTAGGAACGCCCAAAAAAAACAACGCATATTAAGACCATTCCGTCGTTATTCCCAGGTCAGGAAAGCGGAAGAAATTTCTAGATCCTATAAAGATAAACCTTTAACACTACAAAAACTATGTGAGGAATTAGAAACTAGCAGTAGTGCCTTATCTTGTGGGTTTCAGGAAGTTTTTGGTATCAGTCCCATGGCTTATATCAAAATTCAACGGCTGAATGGGGTACGCCGGGCTTTAATGAGTGATCATCCGAACACAATAACGGTGATGAATGTGGCTCAGGAGTGGGGATTTTGGAATGCTTCACATTTTGCTAAGGATTATAAGGATATGTTTGGTGAGTTACCATCAAAAACGTTGCGAGGTAATTTGCAATAATCAAATCGTTTCCAACCCGACTTCTCTAAAAAATCGGGGATCTGGGAGTTATAGTATTATGGGAGGTGTAAGAGATGTAAATCTATGTCTGAACAGAATCTTCATGGTAATTCGCTGGTTTTTACTCGCCAGTTTGATGATGGATATAAATTTGCACAAGCCATAAAACCGCTGAGTATCAAAGAAGGTAGTCAATTAAGCTCAGGAGGTTTTCTAGGAACTATTAATTTTGCGGATTTTGGAGATTTGAAGTTTACTCACCTGCATCAAAATCAATCTACTCAAGCTACTGGTACGAAATCTGTTGATGATATCGGCTTTTCGTTGGCATTTCAACCCAAGTTGACACAAGTAAGCGCTCACGGTTGCGTTATTCAAAACCATGATATATTTGGTTTTGACCCTACTAGGGAAGTAGATGTAGTTGTTAGCAAAGATGTTCATCTGGTCATAGCTAGTGTGAATGCGCGGGCTTTTCATGCCTTATACGAACAAATGGGATACCAACAGGGGGAAAAAGCTCTCAAACAAAATGCTATGCGTCTACACCCTGCATCATTGCGACCTCTCAAGGCTTTCTATCAAGAAATTACTCATGTATTCAATAATCAACCAGCATTATTAATGCAATCACAGATGCAATCATTAATAAGGGAGGATTTCTTGCCATTGCTAATTAATACCTTCGGTAGGAATGCCCAAAAAAAACCACGCATATTAAAACCCTTTCGTCGTTATTCTCTGGTTAAGAAAGCGGAAGAAATTTCTAAGTCCTATAAAGATAAACCTTTAACACTACAAAAACTATGTAACGAATTAGAAACTAGCAGTACTGCCTTATCTTGTGGGTTTCAGGAAGTTTTTGGTATCAGTCCCATGGCCTATATCAAAATTCAACGGCTGAATGGGGTACGCCACGCTTTAATGAATCCTAACACGAATACAAAAACAGTGATGGAGGTGGCTCAGGAGTGGGGATTTGGGAATGCTGCATATTTTGCTAAAGATTATAAGGAAATGTTTGGTGAGTCACCATTAAACACATTACAGCGATTTTGCCGGTAAATGAAGGACGGTTTTTGTTTCGCGCAATTTCTCTTATAGATACCTAAGGTTAGGCGCCAGGCAGGAAAAGCAGGAAAGTCCTTTACCTATGACGACGGTTACTTATTAATTCCTTTGGCTCAATCATTGTAATTGCGTCTTTCCATGGTAGAGTTCGTACTGCGTGACTAAATACATTAGCCTGATACACTAATTTATTTGTAATATCCAGTCCAGTTAACCAACCACTACGAGGATGATAAGCACCAGTATCAATATCTATCCAACCCTGTCCCTGGGCTAAATTACCGGGAACAACACCAGGTAAGGTAAAAGTTATAGTATGACCGGCTATAATCATTTTATCTGGGAAATATGGTTTATTCATACTGTGAAACTCTCCTCTGATCCAACACAGTTCGTTAAGTGTTTGTTCTGCTACAGTTTTGTTAGGATTAACACCTGCATGAGTTAACCAAAAATCTCCCAAATCCAGATATGTGGGTAAACTTTCAAACCAATCTAAATCCCCTTGGGGAATTTTCCCAGACCGATAACTAGCAACCGTAGCCTGTCCTCCATTATATAACCATCCTTGCATACTGGTTGACTGAGTATTTTTACCTGTCATGATCTCTAATAACATCTGCTCATGATTACCTAGTAAACAAGGGTAGTTATTTTCTTTAACAAAATCTACTACCTCCGCGCTTTGCGGACCACGATCAATTAAATCTCCTAAAAAATATATTTGATCTGCTGATGCGGGTTCTATTTGCTTTAGCAATAACATCAAACCTTGATAGTGTCCATGTACATCACCGATAATAACCCTACGCTGACTAATTTCGCTCATCTGTTTCTAGCCTAAATAAATTAAATAAATTAACTGGTTATTTTGACTACATTCTTGTTGGTCTAGTTTCCCAGAGAAAACAGTTTTAACTGTTTACTCCTCTTGCTGCAATAACCACAAACCAGTGTAAGTCATTCCCGAATCATCTGGTTGCACTAGCAAAAAATGTAAGCCCTGACTTAGCTGTTTACGTTCTTCATACAACTTCCCCCCAGCACTAGCCTCCTCATCTGCAAAAGTCGCTAAAATCCATCTATCTACTAAACTAGCTTCTAAAATCAAACCATCAGGTGTACCATTCATGTAGTTTAATGAGACAGGGTTGCTTTTGTGCAACCACCGTGCTAAACTCATGGAGTGTCTTCCACCATAGATAATTACACCAGGTATAGGAACTGTAGAAGCCAAACCTAGATTTATCGGTTTGATAAATTCTGGTATTTGGAAAATAGGAATTGGCCGTTCTATAAACTCATCTACAATATCACCAGCTAGAATGGTCGCAAAACGCCATTTTTCCCCCCAGAGATTTTCTGGTAATGGTACTGGAGGTGGTTTATCTACAATTATAGGATATTGCTTGAATGCTAACCACTGTTTTAACGCCAAAGTTCTCCGAGTAGCTTCAACCTTGATACCTAAATTATTGCCCGCAGTTTCTATTAAACTTAAAGACTGAGGACGAAATACTTGAATGATATCTGGTACATTTTCCTTAGCTGCTAATTGTAATTGTTGAGTAACCCAAGTAGAATTAGCTTGTGATTGGGGACAACTCGCTATATACTCAAAACTGCGAGTTTGATCACAAACTAATAATTCCCATAGTATCTGCCCTTCAGCATTTTTCAGCGGACTACGATAAAAATCAGCCTGCCAAATCAAACCCATTTTTTACCCCATCGAACTTAAACAAATCAAATTTAAACCTGAACTAAACTAAATTAAACTAAATTTTTGGCTAATTCTATAGCTGCTTCTACTGTAGAAATTTTCCCTTGAGCTTGAGCAACACCAATTTCCATTAATAATTCCCCTACCAATGGTGAAGCGGGAATTTTTAATTCTGTCATAATTTCTTTACCAGTGAGTAAAGGAATAGGATGTGCAACTGCGTCATTCGGGTTAAGATAACGTTTGATTAAAGGTTCATAAGTAAGAAACATACTTTCGGAAAACGTACCTTTGTCTATAATATCATTTGCCAAAGCTAATACTAACACCGCCGGAAATAAAATTCCCATTTCCCGAAAGAGAAAATACTGTTTCCGCAAAGACATATTTTCTGCTTTTATTTCTGGAAATAATCTTAATGCGGTTGTTACCGCGCGAATTTCTGCGCGACTGTAGGTAAGTTTTTGTAGTTCTATTTCAGCGGTTTCTGGGTGGGAATGAACAAGACAAGCAAGTTTAGCAATACTTAACCAAGAAGTTTTGACTGTATTACGGACATATTTAGTTAATTCTTGGCCTAGTTTCTGCCATTTTTGACTAATTAAAGCAAATGCTGTATCAATCGCATTTAATTTAATAAAACTTTTATCAGTAGCATTTTTGAATAAATTAGTTAAAACACCATCTTTCCAAGCCGTATTTAACCAAAATGTGCTTTGACCACTGGCTAATAAATAACCAATTTCTACCCGTACTCTTTCCGCTGCTACTTGACTAATACTTGTTGCTAAACTGCGAATAGTATCTTGAGTAACTGGTTCAATAGTAAAATCCAGTTGAGCAGCTTGACGATAAGCCCGCATTAACCGCAAAGGATCATTTTGCAGATTGACAGGTGATATCATGCGTAAAATACCAGATTCTATGTCTTTATAACCTGTAAGAGGATCAATAATTTCTTGTGTATGGGGATTAAAAGCGATCGCATTAATAGTAAAATCTCGCCTATATAAATCATTAATGAGACTTTCCCCCTCCTGTTGAGCAAAATCAACGGTAGCTTCGGGAAACACGACACGCGCAATTTGTCTTTCAGCGTCAAGTAACACAAAACCAGCTTGATAACGTTGAGCAATCTTTTTTGCCACCTGTACCGCATTTAATGGGATAATGAAATCCAAATCCATATATTCCCGCATTCTACCCAAAATCCCATCACGAACCGCACCACCAACCATATAAACGGGTTGTGGCAAATATTCCCAACTAAAAGGCCAATTTTCAGGAGATAGACGAGAAGCAACTAATTCGGATATTGTCATCAAAATCAACCTTATAACTAATGCTGATTATTTTGGACTGAGCTATATTAACTATATATATTAACTATAAAGGTTTTGAGAGTTGGTTCTAATATGTGTATTTGTGTGAATTGCCACTATGTAGACCGCTGTGTTACCTACAACGCCGTAGAAACCCAGCACCAACAGTTACACTTGACGGAGACACCAGATTTTGATCCTCACGAACCCACCATTAATGTTAATATTCGCACACAGGGAGAGATAATTGAAATGGAATGGGATGTTGTTGGTTGTCTTAGTTTCCAACCCGAAATAGGTAAATGGTCTAAATTGCGTCCTGGTGAATTAGTCCCGACTTAGGTATTTGGGACTTTGGACTTTGGTAAATTAAAGTATGATTTTTTCTCACGCAGAGGCGCCCAGGGTAAGATTTTGATCAAGTTTGATCAAGTTTGATCAAGGAGGAAACAATTTAAAATGTCCCTCCCTATTTATCACGCAAATACTACTATTTTAAACTTCTTTAGACTTCAACAGCTAGTTTTGCTTCTTTAGCTGTTAAGCGTTCATAAGCAGCACGCATTTTCAAGCCTGTCAATACTTGGAATAAACCAGTACCATTGTTAGAACCGGGGTATTCGCGGTGTTGCAGTAATAAATGAGTCATCTCACCTTGATACTTGGTAGAAGTTTTACTTAAATGGGTTTCGATGTAAATTACTTCATCGAGGTTGTCAAATTGACCGTCTACTTCTAGAACTGAGACGTAACGACCATAGTAAACATCAAAACCATAGTACAGTTGCATACCTGGGTAAGAACAGGTTAGTTTGCGTCCGCAAGGAGTCCACTGAATTGTTGAACCTTCGTCAAATAGGTAACTTGGTTCAAAGCCTTCTTTTCCTTCCCGTTGTAACATCCGTACCCGTAAAACTTTACGTTCTGTATCGTTTTTAATCAAGTTGGTGGGTAATACTTGTAGAACCACGTCTGCAAATTCTCTTTGTGGTTCGATAAATTTCTCAAAATCAGGTTTCCGAGAATTGATTTGTGCGAGAACATCTTCATAGCGGTGGCCTCTTTCGGCCATATCCCGTTGAATTTTCCAGGCGATTTTGACTTCATCACTGATATCAAAGTAAACACTGAAGTCCAGGAGTTCTCTAACTCTTTCATCATATAAAGGATGCAGCCCTTCCACTACGATAATATGGTTTGGCTTGACTATTTCTGGTGGGTCGATATTGCCAGTTTCGTGATTATAAATCGGTTTATTAATTGTTTGACCTTCTTTGAGAGCTTTAATTTGCTCATACATCAAGTCAAAATTGTTTGCTCTTGGGTCAAGGGCGGTTATGCCTGTTTGTTTACGCTGTTTCCGATCTAGGCAATGATAGTCATCTAAACAGATAACTGTCATAAATTCTTCACCAAATAAATCAATCAAGCGACGTAAAAACGTAGATTTACCGCACCCAGAGTCTCCTGCTACTCCAATTAGTACCACACGTTCCGGCTTACTTGTCATAAATCCTCTCTAAATACTAAATGTCAATCAATAATTTTTCTCACAACAGATTTTGAATCCAGGGGCTTACACTTATGGTACACCCTTAGGTTCTGGCTATCCAGGATAACGATGACTTTCTTTCAACGGATAACGTGTAAGCTAATGGCAGTTACTCGTCCGAATGAGCCTAGTTTTATCGCTGGTAAGTATTTAATCTTAGTGTTGCACTAGATTTTAACAGAAGGGAGTGTACTTTCACAAGATTTACCCTGAGAAAGAATCTAGTTCCCTTAGCAGTTGTCTGCTTAACATTCTGCCATAGATGATACAATTTTTTCGAGACTTAATCAGAAATCAAAAGATCTCTAGAAAAAATCTCTAGAAATTTATAATCATGAAGTATGTTAACACTGTCATGGTAGGATAGGATAAGTGGTTTTAGGGGAATATCCAGACAAAGTTATAATGTACGCCATAGGGACATTTTAACAAATGCAGGGGCTTGTCCTCATGTTCAGGGTTTTTGCAGTATCAAGATGCTGTAAAATGTTTTTTCATCAACCTAAAACTATATAGTTCGAGAAAAAAAGATTAAAGTGATTCACTATTAACATTCTCGCCCGGACTTATCCTCTAACTTAGAAGGTGAACAGGTGTGTTTTTTGCCATGCCTACTGGTCTTGGGCGAGTGTGAGCCGGCATCACAATTAATTAAAATTAATAATGATGTCGTTTTCCCAGATGGCCAGTTTTGTGATCCGAAAATCCGGTAAACTAAAGCTCGCATCAGGATGGGAATGATTTTTTGATAAACGGTTAAGTAAATATCGGAGTGGTAGAAGGAATGTACAATCAAGGTGCTGTTGAGGGTGCTGCCAATATAGAATCAGGTAGCCGCGTCTTCGTTTACGAAGTGATAGGTCTGCGTCAGAGTCAAGAAACTGATCAAACCAACTACCAAATTCGTGAAAGTGGCAGTGTATTCATCAGAGTACCTTACAACCGCATGAATCAAGAAATGCGACGGATCACTCGCTTAGGTGGTAAAATTGTTAGTATTCAACCTGTTACAGCTTTACAGCAAGTCAATCGCCAAGTTAAATTGGTAACAGATGATGTTGCAGTTAGTACGGCTGATGTAGCGGTTAGTATAACTGATGTTGCAGTTAGTACAGATTCAGAGACAGTCAATGACAAAGCTGAATTGGTAACTGCCGAAACTAAAGTTAGTACAGAAGTGAAAGCTGAGGTGAATGCTAATAACGAGGAACATGGTAAAGCCACACCTGTGATTAATCCTAGTGAGGCGAAAGGCTTTGCTAAATCATCGGCCAAGGAGAAAAAAAGCAACACCATGACTCAAGCAAAAGCAAAAAAAGATGCCCATGCTGACGTTCCTGTGAACATTTATCGTCCTAACGCTCCGTTTATTGGTAAGTGTATCTCTAATGAAACATTAGTTAAAGAGGGCGGAATCGGTATTGTTCAGCACCTCAAATTTGATATATCTACTGGTGACTTAAGATATCTAGAAGGTCAAAGTATCGGGATTATCCCTCCTGGTCTGGATAAAAACGGTAAGCCTGAAAAACTAAGACTTTACTCGATTGCTTCGACTCGTCACGGAGATAATCTAGATGACAAAACAATATCCTTGTGTGTTCGTCAGCTAGAGTACAAGCATCCCGAAACTGGTGAAACAGTTTATGGTGTTTGTTCTACCTATCTGACTAAAATCAAACCAGGTGATGATGTCAAAATCACAGGTCCTGTTGGTAAAGAAATGTTGTTGCCTGAAGATCCAGAAGCTAATATAATTATGTTAGCAACAGGTACAGGTATTGCGCCTATGCGGACTTACTTGTGGCGGATGTTTAAGGACGCAGAAAGAAAAGCTAACCCAGAATATCAATTTAAAGGATTTTCCTGGTTGTTGTTTGGTGTACCAACATCTCCCAATATTCTTTATAAAGAAGAATTGGAAGCAATGCAGGAGAAATATCCTCAAAACTTCCGTCTTACTTATGCTATCAGCCGGGAACAAAATAACCCCCAAGGTGGTAGAATGTACATCCAAGACCGTGTAGCGGAACACGCTGATGAATTGTGGCAATTGATTAAAAATCCCAAAACCCACACTTATATCTGTGGTTTGCGCGGTATGGAAGATGGCATTGATGCCGCTTTAAGCGCTGCGGCGGCCAAAGAAGGTGTAAGCTGGAGTGATTACCAAAAAGACATGAAAAAAGCTCACCGCTGGCACGTGGAAACATACTAATTTAGTCATTGGTCATTGGTCATTGGTTATTAGTCATTGGTCATTGGACAATTAAAAGAAGATAATTAGTAGGTAGGGCTTATGCTCTGCCTACAATTGTTTTATTCTATATTTCTATATAAGTTCATTGTGGGTGCAAAATCTGTGGTTGTTAAATTAGGAATACTCGGATTAGGTACAGTAGGAACGGGTACAGTACAACTGTTACAAGACAAGGTAGGCCGTCACCCACTGTTACAGGAAATTGAAATATATCGGGTGGGGGTGCGATCGCTAACTAAACCTCGTGTTGTAGAATTATCTCCAGGTGTAATCACGACGGATTTAGAGGCCATTGTTAATGATCCAGCGGTGGATATAGTTGTAGAGTTAATGGGAGGATTAGAACCAGCCAGAACATTAATTCTCGCAGCTATTAACAATGGTAAGCACGTTGTCACCGCTAATAAAGCTGTAATTTCTCGATTTGGTGCGGAAATATTTACGGCTGCGAATCAAGCTGGTGTCTATGTCATGCTAGAAGCGGCTGTTGGTGGTGGTATTCCAGTGGTTCAACCTTTAAAACAGTCTTTAAGCGTTAACCGGATTAATGCTATTATGGGTATTGTCAATGGCACAACCAATTACATCCTCACCAGGATGCAAACAGAAGGTAGTGATTTTGATGATGTCTTGGCAGATGCTCAAAGATTGGGTTATGCTGAAGCTGACCCCACTGCTGATGTTGATGGTTTGGATGCGGGAGATAAAATTGCCATTTTAGCATCTTTAGGGTTTGACGGGCGAATTAATCGAGAAGATGTCCATTGTGAAGGAATTCGCCAAGTCACAAAAACAGATATTACTTATGCTGCTAAGTTAGGATTTGTGATTAAGTTATTAGGGATAGCCCAACACTTAGATACAGATAATTCCCAACTTTCAGTTAGGGTTCATCCTACTTTAGTACCGCAAAACCATCCTTTAGCTAGTATTAATGGTGTTTATAACGCCATTCTTGTGGAAGGAGAACCCATTGGCCAGGTGATGTTATTCGGTCCTGGTGCTGGTGCTGGTGCTACCGCGAGTGCTGTATCATCAGATATATTAAGTCTGGTGGCTACTCTCAAAACTAATACCAATAAACCAAATCCTCTCCTAGCTTGTAGACATCAACATTACTCTCAAATTACGCCAATTTCTGAGTTAGTGACGCGGTTTTATACCCGCTTTTTGAGTAAAGACCAAGCGGGAGTTATTGGGAAATTAGGGACTTGTTTTGGCAATTATGGGGTAAGTTTGGAGTCAGTTGTCCAAACTGGTTTTCAGGGAGAACTAGCGGAAATTGTGGTTGTCACCCATGATGTCCGGGAAGGGGACTTTAGACAAGCTTTAGCAGAAATTCAAGCTATGGAGTCTATAGACAGTATTCCTAGTGTATTACGAGTGCTGTGAAAAAGAAAACACACACCCATATAACCCCGACTTCTTAAAGAAGTTGGGGGTTTTTAAGCAAAGCCAGAAGTATTATAATTGCTCTTACGGGTGCAAAAATGATCTAATTTTAGATTGATAGGCCAAATTATCCAAACCGTTATTTTGATTACTTGGTTGATTATTAATCTGACGCTGAAGAGAAATAACACGATCGCTTGCACCTGGATGGGTACTTAAAAATGCAGGTACTGAACTACTACCCTGGAGCTTTTTCATAAAAGAAACCATAGCTGATTGAGCATAACCGGTGCGGGTAATGTTTGCTAGTCCTCTTTTATCGGCATCAAATTCGTCTTTGCGACTTCGGGGAAGATTTAGTGCCAGTTGTACACCAATACCTACGGCTTTATTTTTATCTAAACCCGCTAGGGTAGCAACACCACTGGTAATCGCTTGTTGTCGGATTTGTTTAATTAAATGTTTACCCTCAATGTGACCCATTTCATGTGCTAATACACTAGCAACCTCGGCTTCATTATCTGCGACTTTTAATAAACCTGTATTCACATAAATAAAACCACCAGTAGTCGCAAAAGCATTAACAGCAGAGTCTTCGACTACTTGAAAAGTATAAGGGATATTTGGGCGATCGCTATTAGCCGCTAACCGTCTACCTACTTCGTTAATATAGTCATTTAATTCTGAGTTATCAGAGATTTTGACTTCTTGCTGTAATTGCTGATTCATCTGTTGACCAAGATTAACTTCCTGACGATCGGATATATTAGATAAGTTAAATATCTGTACCCCTTGAAATAAAAGCGGTAATAAATCTATAGCTTTACTTGGTAAGGGTGTACTCAAACAGACAGATAGAAAAACAATTACAGAAATTAACGGATATAAACAGCGTCGTTGCCATAAACGGTAGTTTGTCCGAAACCCTTGGTAGTTAATCATAATCTAGTCAAATGAGATTTGTACGAGAACTTAAAATCAGAGGACGGATTTTCAGATTAGTAAGTTGCATTTTCCACTTTAAGCAGGGGTTGGGGGTAAAATCCTTATTTGGGATGGATTTGTGGAAAAATTTTGGATCTGATACAGATGTAAGATGCTGTAATATCAGGTGGAAATAACTTACTACAATCATGTTAAACTATCATGTTAGACTATTTCATGACCATAACCCTTACCTGCTGTCAATTTCGATTCAGTGATCAAGATTGTGGATCATTTGCAAAAAACTTCTTAGTACAATCAATTACTTAGCTGAAAACTTAACTGAAATTTACCCAAAACTTATCCAAAACTTATCCAAAACTGGTTATGGCTATTTTAGATTCCAAAGGTCGCTTGTTTGGTAAAATCAATCTCTTAGACTTAGGCGCTGCACTAGTAATTTTGCTGGTAGTAGTAGGTATTTTTATTTTTCCTGGTACTTCCGGTTCTGTGGCTCAAGTGGGTGCGAAAACAGTACCAATTGAGGTAGATTTAGTGGTACGTGGCCTTAATGTTCGTGACCCTGAACAATTATTTAAACAAGGATTCACAAATGGTGGTAAAACTAATGTGATTATCCGCAATCAACCCTATGGTCAAATTGGGATTAAATCTATTAAAGAGTTAGATAGAATGCTTACCATTCCTCAACCAGATGGTTCTGTGAAGGAATTACCAGATCCTAGAAAGAATAATTTTAGCACGGATTTTATCTTAACTTTACAAGATAAGGCTACAGTCACTAAGGATGGACCTGTTTTAGGTAATAACAAGGTGAAAATCGGTATGACTTTTGAATTAGAAGGTTTTAACTATAATTTCAATGCGTCTGTAATTGATATTCGGTTACAAGATAAATAAAAAAGATTATAGTTAGAGGTGAAATTTCCCCGATTTCATCCTCAATAATTAGTATTAATTAGTAATAATTAGTAAAAAATTAGTAAAAAACGGCTTTGCAAAATGGCGGATTTAGCAAGGTATAAAAGCGAGAATTTGACAATTTCGACAATTTTGTAATCAAGTGGGTAAATACTGTGATACAGGCTTCGTCTTCTTGGAGACAATTCATTAATCAAATTTCGGAAATCAAGACAGGAAGCAGAGAAGGGCGCATTTTTAAACATTTCTCTGAACCGGGTTTTTTCCTGGGTTTATTAACAATAATTGTGGCTATGTTGTTATGGAATTGGCAATTATTGTTAGCGCTGATTGTTGGTATTGGTATGATGGTATTTACTTACTTAATACCGAAATTTAATTGGCAATTACACTGGTTAGAAATACGAAGGTTAATTAGTAGTCCTAACATTCGTTTAGCTTATTCTATCGCTAGTGGTGGTGTTGCGACTGTGATCACTTACATGGCTTCAGCAATTTGGGTTGATTCCCCTAGTCCTTGGTTGGCTGCTGGTGCTATTATTCAGGGTATAGGTACATTATTGACTTTAATTTTGTTGGTGTGGCAAATATTCAATTTTCAGGGAAGTCAACAGCAAGATTATTTTGATAAGTTGTTAAGCGATTTAACAGAAACAGATCCTTTAAAACGGTTAATTGCTGTAGGTAAACTCAATAAGTTTATTGCTCGTCAGCGATTTGACACAGCATTGCAAGAAGATGTTATAAAATGCTTGCAAATTTTCCTCAGTCAAGAACAAGAGGTAATAATTCGGGAAGCAGCTTTAGACTGTTTACAGAATTTAAATAGGTTACAATTGCTAAAACCAATTAATGCCAAAGTTTTTACACCCATATCAGTAAAAGCGAAAAGCAAAGTTCTTATAGATTAATTTAATGTTTTGAGTAAAAAGGCACAAAAACCTTGACCAAAAATCTGGGATACAAGCCCCGTCCTTTTAGGACGGCTTTATGTTAAAATTTGGTTATAGTCGCCATAGGGCATTGGGAGACTTTAAACGGACATGGAGGGACGATAAGACCACTTGTGGCGTGTTCCAGTGAAGTGTCAAGAATCATCGCACCTTCAGGTCGGTGAGTATGTCAATTTTCCTTTACTCAATTTCGCTGTAATTCTTCTTTTAAGACTTGCTGATATATCTTAGGTAGAGAACGACTAACAGAATTAGTTTCTATACCATATCCTAAACTTGTCCAAGTCGGGGAAAGTTTTCGGAAAACGTCATTTATTTTTTGCTGACGTAATAGTGCAGGAATATTCACACCCCAAACTCGTGAGTCATTTAACCAACGGTAAACTACCGTATCTTGATACTCTGCTTCAAAACTATAGTTAGTCCAAAATATCTTATGTTGAGGTTTTGGGTGATAGCGGGGGGCAATTTGATGCCAAGTTGTGTTAATAATTTGATAGCGACCAGCAGCAGTGGAACAGTTACCTGTATTTGGTCCAGTAACGATAGTCACACATTTTTCTGGGTGACGACTCAGATCATGGACTTGTTCACCACCATATAGAATAGAGTAGGGACGGTTACTATTGGCTTCACTGGCAGAAATAGTTCGCATTAATGCCCGGATATAAGGATCTCCACCCCGCATAACTAGAGGAGGCTGTTTTCTAGTAAATACAGGTTCGGGGGATGATTGGATATCCCCATAAATATACCATTGAAACAGGTACACAAATCCCAAAAGTGAGGCTATGGGAGCAATGAGTTTTTCTACACCTTTTAGTTCAAAGCTTTTCAGAATTTAACTCCTTTGAATTAATGATATTTGAGAAACTTTCAGTAGGCTAAGATAGCATTAGCCATATTGAAAATCATTAATATAGAAAAATAAACAAACTTCAAAATATACAAAAAACAAATTTATGGTGACAAACAACAGGAAATATCAATCTTTGGAAGTACAAGAGGCTATTTCAAGTATGAATGGAAACTTATCAGCTAATGATAATGTATTAATACAAGAGAACATAAGTCAAACTAGATTCTATGGGAGTTATCAAAATTGCATGGAAGTATATGCAAGCATGGAGCAGGTAGAGGCGTATTTTAACAATCATGCTTCATGGTTTAGCCGTTGTGCGGAACCTATGAAGGTAAACCCTTTGAGTGAAAATAGTTATGCTTTAGTTGTGGGTAAATTCGGTGCTTTTGGTTATGATGTAGAACCTAAGATTGGTTTGGAGTTATCAACCCTTCAAGATCGAAAATACCACATTCGGACTATTCCTTTACCTGATTATCAAGATCCTGGTTATGAGGTAGATTATAAATCATTAACACGGTTAATAGATGGTGTGGATGGAATTACACGGGTGGAATGGGAATTAGATTTGGTAGTTGAGTTACACTTTCCCAAATTTATTCAGCGATTACCTCATGCTTTAATTCAGTCTACAGGCGATCGCATCCTAAATCAAATTGTTCATCAAATTTCCCGTCGTCTCACACACCAGGTAAAAAAAGACTTTTATAAATCTTTAAATATTCCGTTTCCACCAAGGAAATAAAGGAAATGCAAGTAATATACCATTTCCCATCTCAGTCAGATACAGGAATCGGGAAGTTGACCGCAGTGGAATAGGAAATGGTGCATGGTGCAATGAAAATCAGTCAATTACCCATTACCCATTACCCATTACCCATTACCCATTACCCATTACCCATTACCCATGACTAATGATAATCTAAGCATTAGTTAAAATTCTCTGGATGATTTCGATACCAGAGAAAGCTTGCCAGGCAAAAAGTCCTAAAATAGCGAAATTTAACAATATATGCGTCATCCTGGCCCAATTTGCTCCTTTTTGCATAAAAGGAGACAGAGATGCAGAAAAAGCAATTAAACCTGTCATACTTAATCCAGCTAGGAGATGAGGTCCGACAAATAATTTACCATTATTAATGTAAGTAACAGCCATACCACCAATAGAACCTGCTACCATCAAAGCTAAGATGATAGAACCTATTTGGTGGTGTTTGATAGTATATCGTCCTTTAACTAGCTCTTTCTTTTCTTCACCTTGAGCATTTCTGGTACGCTGTACTTGCAACCCTAAATATGCAGCATAGAGGGAAAGCGCTAATAGTACCCACATGGTAGCTGGGTGAGCAAAATTCAGCCAAAATTTTATTGTTGGAGTCAATTCAAGAGCCATATTTTTTACTTCCCTTTATTAAATCTTCATAAAACTTAGCATATTTAGCAGATATTTATTTTCTTGACTCAGCAATTTTCCCGCCTTACTGAATTAGGATATGAAAGTGAAACATTCTAGCTAATAAGCTCTTACTCTCTGCGATTGTACGTCTAGACTGTGAAACATAATTCATATACATCTGATCAAATAGGATATAACCAATGACAGAAAATACAGGAAATAAAGATACCACATTGCTCAAGGCTGTGAAAAGTGGGGATATCAAAAATGTGTCCGCGCTGCTGGCTTATGGGGCTAATGTGGATACAACCGATAACCATGGAAATACGGTATTGATGTTAGCTGCGAATTTAGGTTATACGGAAATTGTGCGATCGCTCTTAGATGCTGGTGCTAATATTAACTTATTTAGAAAAACCTATCACTTAACAGCATTAATGCTGGCTGCTAGTGCTAATCAGATAGATGTTGTCAAGCTATTAATCTCTAGAGGAGCAAATGTTAATGCTATTAATGAAGATGGTAGTACAGCATTAATGATAGCATCACTGAAGGGTTATATTGAAATTGGACAAATCTTATTAGGTGCGGGTGCTGATGTAAAGATTACTGACAAAGATAATGACACCGCGTTAAAGCTTGCAGTCAAACACAAACATCCGGTCATGGTCAAAGCATTAACACAAAATAACAATATTGTCAATAGTCAAGATCGGGGAGGTGAGACAGTATTAATGATGTCCGCAGATTTAGGCTACTTAGAAATAGTACAAGCATTGATATCATCTGGGGCTGATGTTAATATCAAAAATGTTGATCATCAAACAGCATTATTAGCAGCTACAGCAACAGGAAATACCGATATTATAACTGCTTTATTAGATGCAGGTGCAGAAATTAATCACCAAGATCAAGAAGGGGAAACAGCGTTACATTTAGCCGTTGTGGAAGAATATATTGATGTAGTCAAAATCTTACTACAAAGAGGGGCAGATGTGCAAATTAGAAATCATTTGGGAGATACACCTTTACTAATAGCAGCATTCCAGGGGTATAGTGATATAGTAGCAGTTTTGCTGGCTGCCGGTGCAGATATGGAAAAGAAAAATTTTGGAGAAGTTGCGCTGACATTAGCAGTGTCTCAAGGACATTTCCCAACAGTAAAATTATTACTTGATTATGGTGCAGATATAAATAAATTAGCAGATGATGGTAAAACTGCTTTAGTTAAAGCCATAACTGCAAATTATCCCGAAATATTTCAGTTATTACTAGCAAAAGCAGCAAATGTAAACTTACAAAACTCTTCAGGAGCAACGGCTTTAATGTGGGCTGTAGCGGAAGGTTATAGTCAAGCTGTGGAGATGTTACTACAATTTGGGGCGGATGTCAATTTAAAAAACCAGGGTGGTTATACAGCTTTAATGATTGCAGAATTTAATAATTATCGGGGTATTAGCAAAATATTAAGAGAAGCTGGAGCGCGGGAATAATTTATTTAGAGTAATTTATTTAATTTATGTTTAATTTAGAAATGGGAAATTGAAAAAAAGAGAAACATCAAGATGAAATATTTAGAGGGTGAAAAGAAGTAAATTTACCTTTTACCTTTACCTTCTTTCTACCTTGATGTTTCCTACTGTGCTAGATATGAATAATATATATTTTTTGATTTTGATTTGTAGTATTAAAATTAGCATTTTCTAGGTAAAAAAAACTACTTTTACCACCAATACATCCATCCTAAGTCTGATTTTATCCATATTTTCAATAGTTAGGAGTAACTATAAAGAAAAAATTAAAATTATTATTTTCAATATCCCGAATCAGAGGATTTTAAAAAAGTCGCAAAGTTGACAAAAGAACCTTTATGTAGACGTTCCTGATGTAGGGATTTTCGGCTCTACATTCTTTTTTACCAGATGTCTAATACTGTACAAATATCCTCTAATTTAGGAATTTTCATCTTTCTAAATTTAACGTTATCACGCCTATAAATACTGGCATATACATGAAGTTAATGTATAAAAAAGTTCTGAGTATTAACTTTTGTGAAAATTGTGGGGCTAGGAAGAGAAAATACTTCCTATGTTACTAAACAATAGCCTTAACTGTGATAAAATAAACAAGAACTATTGCTGCTAACTACAGCAGATGAAAACTTACTACTGAAAATGCAGGTGAAGGCAAAGCAATTATTAAACCAGGTGAGAACCCTATCATCTAGAATCTTGAGTAGCGATAAACCATTTTATCGTCGTTTTTGGTTTTGGGCGGGTTTAGGTGTAGGTGGTGGAATGATTGCTTTCCATTACATAATCTTAGAAATAGATAAAAACTTACCAAATCATTCGGCACTCAAAGCAGTAGTGCGAGAGCAAACACTGACTATTAAAGCTGCTGATGGTACTGTGTTACAACAGCAAGGTGAAGCAACTAGAGAGCAGTTGCAACTAGAACAAATACCAGATCATCTCAAAAAGGCCTTTATTTCTTCAGAAGACCGAAGATTTAATCAACACAATGGAGTTGATATCCAAGGGATTATGAGAGCGGTGATTAATAATTTGCGATCGCAAGATGTGGTAGAAGGTGGTAGTACCATTACCCAACAGGTAGCCCGCATTCTCTTCCTCAAACAAGAAAAAACCTTCTGGCGTAAACTGAAAGAAATCCGGTTAGCCCAAAAAATAGAGCAGCAATTAACAAAAGATCAGATTCTCGAACGTTATCTAAATCTTGTCTATTTAGGCTCTGGTGCTTATGGTGTGGGCGATGCAGCTTGGGTATACTTTAGTAAGTCCGTAGATAAACTTACCTTATCAGAAATGGCCACTTTGGCTGGTTTAGCTCCCGCACCTAACGTCTATGCACCAGACAAAAACCTAAAAGCAGCCACAGAACGGCGAAATCTGGTGTTGCAGCGGATGGAAGAAGATGGCATAATTACACCAGTACAAAAACAAGCCGCTATTCAAGAACCATTAATAGTTAACAGCAACTTACCCAAACGGTGGCAGGTAGATTCTCCCTACTTTACTACTTATATTCAAAAGGAATTACCAAAGCACCTTTCTCCTGATATCTTGGCTAGTGGTGGTTTAGTGGTAGAAACTAGTTTAAACCCAACTTGGCAAAAAGCCGCAGAAGCAGCAGTCACAAAAATCTTGAAAAATGAAGGACGGTGGCAAAACTTTAAAGAAGCGGCTCTGGTGGCCATAGATCCTCGAAATGGGGAAATTCAGGCCATGGTGGGAGGAAAAGACTTTGGTAAAAACCAATTTAATCGCGTTACTCAGGCACAAAGACAACCAGGATCAACTTTTAAAGGATTTGTCTATGCTACAGCGATCGCAACAGGTAAAAACCCTTACGATAGCTATTTAGATGAACCTTTATCAATAGATGGTTATGAGCCAAAAAACTACCATGACAACTTCTCCGGCTGGTTAAATATGAGGGATGCTCTCACCAAATCCGTAAATACAATTGCTGTGAAAGTATTAATAGATGCGGGTTTTCAACCAACCATTAAATTGGCCCATGAGATGGGAATTAAATCAGAACTAAAACCTACCTATTCTTTAGCTCTTGGTTCTAATGAAGTCAACTTATTAGAACTAACTAATGCTTATGGTACATTTGCTACCCAAGGAAATTATATAGAAGCCCACGGGATTCGTCGCATCCTCAACCGCGAAGGGAATGTCATTTGGTCTGCTAAATATGAACCTAAGCAAGTTTTAGATGCTGATAGTAGTACCATCATGACTTGGATGTTAAAAAATGTTGTTACAGACGGAACTGGGGCTGCGGCTGAATTAAATGATAGACAAGTGGCCGGAAAAACAGGAACTTCTGATGAAGCCCGTGATTTATGGTTTATTGGTTATATTCCCCAAGTTGTCACTGGAGTATGGTTAGGAAATGATGATAATACCCCAACCTATGGTAGTAGTGGTAGTGCTGCTTATGCTTGGCATGAATTTATGGAGAAAGCAGTAGAGGGAATGTCTGTAGAAAAATTTCCCAGCTTGCCCAAACTAGAAAACCGCAAAGGTAGTATTAAAGCTGAACCTATCAAACCTAAAAAAGTTATCCGTAGAGTGATTAATGATAATGATCAAAAATCAGATCGGGATAATACTGAAAATTCTGATTCATCGAGTAGAAGTAGACGCAGACGACGCTATTACCAGTCGGAAGATACAACAGAAAACACCCCCAGACGCAGACGACGCTATTCTCAGTCGGAAGATACAACAGAAAACACCCCCAGACGCAGACGACGTTATTCTCAGTCGGAAGATACAACAGATAGTACATCCAGACGCAGACGACGTTATTCTCAGTCGGAAGATACAACAGATAGTACATCCAGACGCAGACGACGTTATTCTCAGTCGGAAGATACAACAGATAGTAGAAGTAGACGCAGACGACGCTATTCTCAGGAAGAAAATAACACATCTGCCTCCTCTCGTAGAGAAAGACGATATCGCAGCGAGGAATCACGCTCTGAAAATTTATCTTCTTCAACAGAGAATAATTCTGGAGCATCTTCACCACCACAACCTTCCTGGAGAGAAAGACTTAAACCCAATTCTTCACCAGGATTATAAATTAATATTACAGCAAGTAGCTTTGAGTGAGGTACACTTTGTGCGGGCAAGATGCCCGCACCACAAGAGTTTTATCATTAATATCTGTACTTCATAAACGGATAACTGCTGTATGTCTTTGAATAGGAAAGATTTTTCCTAGGACAGATGTAGGTGATCCGCTTAGTTTATACTTTATGAAGAAGTGTAACCTACATTAAGCGAATATCCTCATGAGTTATTTATTGCTCCAAGTTCAAGCCGAAGCGACGGGAAATCACTTTCCCTTAGCTTTTACTTTGGTGTATGTAGTCGGTTTTATCGCTGCTGTTACCATTGGTTCAATTGCCTGGTACAATTCCAAACGTCCCCCAGGTTGGGAGAGTAAAGAACGTCCTAACATTGTCCCCAAGGTCGAGAAGGAATCATAGGACTGACGCAAATCTCACCAAAAATTCTAGTTTTTTGATACAGCAAGTTCAGATTGAGTGAGGTACACCTTATGCGGGCAAGATGCCCGCACCACAAGAGTTTTATCATTAATATCTGTACTTTATAATGCTGGGAACTGCTGTAATTTTTTGTTGGTTTGTAGTCAGGGCTAAAGGTCAGGTCGGTAAGCTCTACTGCGGGCAAGATGCCCGCACTACAAGAGTTTTATCATTAATATCTGTACTTTATAATGCTGGGAACTGCTGTAATTTTTTGTTGGTTTGTAGTCAGGGCTAAAGGTCAGGTCGGTAAGCTCTACTGCGGGCAAGATGCCCGCACCACAAGAGTTTTATCATTAATATCTGTACTTTATAATGCTGGGAACTGCTGTAATTTTTTGTTGGTTTGTAGTCAGGGCTAAAGGTCAGGTCGGTAAGCTCTACTGC
>NZ_BJCF01000024.1 GCF_005402965.1 Dolichospermum planctonicum | reverse complement strand
ACGTTTTTGGTGATTTACTGTTTCTCAAATGCCTTTTTTCACTTTATATGTTTGTTTTGATGCTCTCTTTAATTTTTTCTCTACGTAATTTACCTCTGTGACAGTTTGGGGTGCGGAATGTGGGATAAAAAAGCTGGTCTGTTTTTGGGTGGCGGTTTTGACTTGTTGGGTGTGCAGATTTTGGGCGTAGTTGCAGTATCAGTTTTTACTGTTGCTTTTGCCTTTGTCATGTTCAGTGGGCTTAATTTTATTGGTAAGCTGCGTGTTAATCCTGAAGCTGATAAGATTGGGATTGATAAATATGAACACGGTGCAACTGTTTGGCCTGATGTTTATGACAGTGAGGAGTTTCTACAAGAGTAAAAAAAATACTCTAGAAATCCTCAAGTTGACCCGTAGTTGCGAAATTATCAATCAGAAAAATTAGATATCCGACTTCTTTGAGAAGTCGGGGATCTTTTTATTTACGGGCTGCTGGCTAACTACCGGGGATGGTAATATCTATGGTTGTTACCTTCGTGGCTAAGTTAGTTAATGGTTGTTTGATTCCAGTTTGATTTCCTACTACTAAAGTAACTAAATTTTCCGGTTTCAAGTATTTCTGTGCTACCCGTTTGACATCTGCTACTGTAGTAGAATTAACGGCTTTTTGATAGCGAAATAAGAAATCAGCCGGATAACCATAATATTCGTATCGCATTAACCGAGATAGGGTTTGACTAGGATTTTCAAAGTTGAAAACAAAGGAATTTAGCGTAGAGTCTTTAGCATTATTTAATTCCTTAGTCGTGACATTTTCAGTTTGTAACCGCTTGATTTCCGTTTGTAGTGATTTGATGAATTGAACTGTAGTTTCCGTGCGAGTTTGTCCTCCAGCAATAAACATTCCGGGATAGTCAAAACGGGGGTTCCAGAGACCATATACAGAATAAGCTAAACCTTGACGCGATCGCAACTCATTAAATAAACGTCCGCCAAAACCATTTAGAATACCATTCATGACATCCAAAGCTGGATAATCAGGATTATTGAATTTTCCACCCAAATGACCAATTAAAACACTACTTTGAGTGAGTTGGGGTTGATTAACAAAATATACACCACCTAAATTAGCTTGGGTGACTTGTGGTAATTGGGTTTTAGTAATTTCAGGACTTGGTTTCCAGTCACCAAATTTGGATTGAATGAGCGATCGCATTTTTTCAGGATTAAAATCGCCAACAATGCCTAAAATCAGATTATTGGGGTGAAAATATTGCTGATAAAACTTGAGTAAATCATCACGAGAAATTTGGTCAAGAGTTGCATATTCAACTGTACGCGCATAAGGACTTTTTTTGCCATAAATTAGCTTTTTAAACTCTCGACTGGCGATACTATTAGGACTATCATTGCGACGAGAAATATCACCACGAATTTGAGTTTTTTCCAAATCCAACTTGTCTTGAGCAAACGCAGGTTCTCGTAATACCTCAGTAAATAGCCCAAAAGCCATTTCTAAATCTTCCTTGAGAGCTTCAAAACCTACACTACCAACAGATTCCCCCATATCTGTTTCCACGGATGCGGCTCGTTGTTCTAAAATCTCATTTAACTCATCTGCGGAATGTTTTTGAGTCCCACCACTCCGCAAAGTAGAACCCACCAAACCAGCTAAACCAGCTTTTTGGGCTGCTTCCCAACGACTACCTGTTCTTACCAAAGCCATACCACTGACCAATGGTAGCTCATGATCTTCCATCAAATAAACTACCAAACCATTTTTTAGTACATACCGTTCATACTTGGGTAACTTAACCGCTGAAACCGGGGGAAACTTCAATTCATTGTAATACTTTGCTGTCGTTCCTGCCCAAGAAAAATTTAAATTTACGAAGAAACAAGCAACAACCACTACCAAAGTAAAAACAAATCTTTGTCCCCTAGAAAACTGGAATTTTTTGTTTTTCAAATCAAACCTCAACATACCTATCTTCTCTATTTTCAATTTTTTGAGCCTAGCTTTTCTCAAAGAGACATTTTCAAACTCTTCCTTTCTGCGACTCTGCGAATCTGCGTGAAATAAAACCTCAAATTTCATCCTGGTTGTTTTGACAACAACTTGCCAACAATGCGATTTTCTGGCGTAAAAGTAGCACGAGCTACTCTTTGAATATCCTCAGGAGTCACTGCTGCAATTTTATCCAATTGCAAAAACAAATTACGCCAAGAACCGGTTTTTACTTCATATTCTAACAACTGTTCGGCCATACCTGAATTAGAATCTAAACTGCGTAATAAATTCGCTCTAGCTTTGGTTTTTAATCGTTGTAATTCCACCGCAGATACAGGTTCAGTTTTCAATTTATCAATTTCTTGCCTTAAAGCGATCGCTACTTCATCTACTGTTTTTCCTGGAGATGTTAGGGCATAAAAGAACATTAAATTGGGATATTTATCCCCAGGAAATCCGCTATAACCTTCAGCATTTAAAGCTAAGTTTTGTTTTTCCACCAAGGACTTATAAAGTCTTGATGTTCTCCCGTCACTCATTAAACTACCGATGATTTCATAAACTGCATGATCAGGATCGGTAATAGCTGGAACATGATAACCTTCCAAATACCAAGGTTGAGTAGATAATTCTAAAGTAACTTCCCTAGTCGCAGTTTGTTGGGGTTCTATTGGTAGTTTTTGTTGGGGTTTAGGTTTAGCTCGATAACGTCCAAAATAAGTTTGTGCCAGTTTTTTCACTTCATTGGGGTTAACATCTCCCACAATAGCAATAGTTAAATTACTAGGAGCATAATAAGCATCGAAAAACTTCCTCACATTCTCCGGTGTTAAGTTGCGAATGTCTTGATCATAACCAATTACTGGTCGTCGGTAAGGATGAACTTTGAAAGCAGCATCTATGAACTTTTCTACCATTTGGCCGATAGGAGAATTTTCTACTCGTAAGCGTCTTTCTTCCAAAATTACTTCTTTTTCTTTATAAAATTCTCGAAAGACAGGATCTAAAAATCGATCAGATTCTAAAGACATCCACAATTCTAATTTATTCGCAGGAAAACTATAAAAATAGCGGGTAGCTTCTGAGGATGTATTAGCATTTAAACCCACACCACCAGCTTGTTCGACAATTTGCCCCATTTCGTTCTGTTTAACTAATTTTAGGGCTTGGGATTCTACTGATTTAAACTCGGTTTCTAACCGCGCTATTTCATCTTTTTGATTGTCGGCTTTGGCGATTTTAATTTGGTTATCCAACTTTTCTAATTTTTCCAGCAGCGGGGCCTCGGCTTTGTAGTCTTTAGTACCGATGCGCTTTGTCCCTTTAAAGGCTAAATGCTCTAAAAAGTGGGCTACACCCGTTTGTCCATCTGGTTCATCAATACCACCCACATCAGCATAAGTCAAAAAGGAAACTACTGGGGCTTGATGTCTTTCTAAAACAATGAATTTTAATCCATTATCTAAGCGAAATTCTGTTAAACGATTAATTACTTGTTCTAGATAAGGCTGAATGGAATTTTGGGGCGGTTGCAGGGCTATGGCCATTTCTGGTATCCACCCCCAAGTTAAGACTATCAACGCTAAACTAGTTGCTAATAGACGACGGAATGGGGACTTTTTAACGTCACCGGTCAGCAAATTTAAAATTGTCTGGTGCATAAGCAAAAGTTAAAGTAAGTTAACATTACTTGAAAGATAGAATAATTAACACAAAAAGAGTTAACCTTCTATGAAGATTTTTGTAATTTCTGCATCCCTCGTTGCACAATAAGACTACCAATCCTGTTTTGGAGATATCAAAATAGATATCAAAATATTATGCGAATTTTTAATTCTCCGCCATCATCAGAAGTCCAGACACGCACACGAATTTTGCAAGCAGCACAACGATTGTTTGCTACGAAGGGATTCGAGGGAACTACAACCCGTGATTTAGCACAAACCGCAGGGGTAGCCGAAGGAACCCTCTTTCGTTATTTTGACAATAAAAAAGCAATTTTGGTGGAAGTGGCCACTAATGGCTGGGTGGATATTCTCACAGATTTACTCACAGAACTCAGCGAAATGGGTAGTTATAAGGCTATAGCCCAAGTTATGCGTCGTCGGATGTGGAATTTACAAAAAAACACCGATATTATGCGTGTTTGCTTTATGGAAGTGCAATTTCATCCAGATTTGCGCGATCGCATTCAAACCGAAGTTATTGATAAAATGACAGATGTGGCTGAAGCATTTTTTCAAACAGCAATAGACCAAGGCATCTATCGTCAGATAGATGCCAAACTTGGCGCTAAGGTATTTTTAGGTTTATTTGCGATCGCCGGTTTTGCTGATCATACCCTCATAGAACCCAACGCCTCCCCCCAAGAAATGCAAAAAATGGCGGAAGGGTTGGCGGATATCTTTCTTAATGGCGTTTTAGCAAAGGAATAGCTAATTACCCATCGCTTGCGCTTGATGACTCCACTGTTGCACTAATTCAACTGCTGGACACAAATTGCGGCTGTGTAATGTTGATACTTGCAAGCGCATGACTTGTCTATGTAATCTATGCGTGGGAGTTTGCGCTAATTGGGCTATGGAAATAACACCAGCGTGAAGCAATATACCGCAATATTGAGTCCCCACACTGGGAACACGGGCTAAACCTGCTAAAACTACCCATTTATTCACAGAGTGAAGATCTACTTGCAATTTACCCGCTAATATTATTCTTTCTTCTGGAGTTTTTCCTCTTGTAATTAGTTCTTCTGTGGTATTGATACCACAATTCTTCAGTTGGGCTTGCTCTTCTGCACTTAATCCTGGTAAATCTTTAACAGGCCAATCAGACTTTTGGAGTAAACTTCTATTATTTGCACGGTTAATGGTCATTTTTCAGTTTTTAGTATGGGTTATTTATCTAAAAATTCAGAATTCACTTATACTCCTCCTCCCCCACTATAACACTTTTATTAAATCGCCATCCTTCTTTAGTCCGGCATCATTGACTTTAATTGATAAGTTAGCAAAAAAGAGGAAGAATTAGCAGGATAGGAATAATTAATAATTAAACTCAATACTTGAAATATTTTGAAATATTTTATAGTGTAGGGTGGGCATTACCCACCTAACTATAACTAATTAGCAACTTCAGCCATTTCAATTACCCGTCCGTCATAATCCTTAACTAAAAAATTCAAAGGCTTTTGATTGCGAATTTTGAACTTTAAACCCCGGACTTCCACTCGCATTAAAATTAATTCTAGACACTCATGATCAAAACAAACATGACGCTGCTGATCCTTTGTCCCTAAACTAGCACCTGTGATAATATGTAATTGAGTATTTTTTTTCAGTTGATACCATAGCCCGTCATTACCATGATTCACGTTACTGTTAGACCAACTGGGACTAGTAGACATATACAGCGGGTCAATACCTGTTGCACCAATGGTTTGCTCATAATTGTAATAATAGTGCAAAGGGACTTCCGCTACGGGTAAATCTAACAATCCTTCATACAACTGTCGGGCAACTTCTAAATCTGATACCATAACAGTATAAACTTTAGGAGCGCTACTCAGAAACATCCACATGGCACCAGCGTAAGCCGCCAGCAGCATAATCATAATCCCTTGGGTGGAGAATAGGCTATCCAAGGGCAGGGAAGGCAAGAATGAGCCTAAAGTTAGTGGACTTAGCAGGAACATTATGGAACTAGCTTCTATAACCATGAACAAACACTATCAAAATATTGGTATAAAGGAGGCGCTTTTAATAGCGTCTATTAAGACTAACATTAAGTCCTTGTTTCTAGTTTATCAATAATCTAGTAGTCTGATCTTAGTTTATTTAACTGACTTTCACATATTATTAATGATCGCTTAACCATTCATTGGTATATTTTAACAGTTATCTAATCCAGAGATTGTGAAAATTCCCTACTTTCCCCCTACTAATCACCCATTGGTAAAGTCGCTATTTGATCACAGTGAGCAAGAATTACTGAGTCTGTTTCGACAATATCCAGATTCTGGCAAGTATTTTACAGTGATTTTTTGCCGTTATAGCTCGATATTAATTATATACTTTAAGTTGGCATTCGGCGCGATCGCCTGTACAAGCCGATTATTGGTTTGCTCTGGGCGGCATATATTTTATTTTATCAATTAGGTAAACTAGATTTAAGCTCACAGGACGACTTAACCCTACAAAACTGGTTAATTGAAATGATGGAAGTTACCAGTTACCTAGAAGAGATTTATCGAATGCTAGAAGCTGAATTACCTGCTGATATTCGGGCTATTTATTTAAGCGAAAATTCAATTTAGTTTCCGCCGTAATTTCTTGATTAACTATTTATTATAAAATAGGACTATTTACTATCAAGCCATAGCATGAATTTAAGCAATTGTAAAAAATTCCCAGTTTTGACTTCTGATATCGTCCTGTTTACCTGTTTATCCATTACTACAGGTGCAAAAGGAATTGAGATGATAGAACAAATTCACTATCCTTTAAATAGTTCCCCAGGGCAATGATCATGAGATTTAGCAGATGAAGTGCTAAAATAGGAAATAAGTCATGTTTACTAATCAAAGACAACTATGATACTATAGTCAGCAGGAGGATAAAAAGTCAAAAAATAAAAAATTCACCCAATCAGACGATAGATTACATAAATCAAATGATTATCATCAGGTTTTGTCTATAAAATAGACTCACTAATTTTTGTTCCTCAACTTTTTTAATCATGATTTTTTACATAGAAATTCCCTTAATTGGCAAAAAAGTTAAATATCCATTACGTTGGTTAATCGGTTTAATTGCTAGTGGTGTTTTAATTGTAGGAACAACAGCCACTATCAAAACCATCCAGCAAGGAAATAAACCACCAGATATAACTAAATTGACTGTCCCAGTGGCGGCAAAAGATATAACTGTTCGCATTACGGCTAGTGGTAAGGTCCAACCAATTCAAAGCGTCAATATTAGTCCTAAAAGTTCTGGACTGTTGGCAGATTTAAATGTTGAACAGGGACAAACAGTCAAGAAAGGACAAATAATTGCTCGCATGGATAATTCGGAAATTAAAATGCGAATTATCCAATACAAAGCTAATTTAGAACAGGCAAAAGCGCAGTTAGCCGAAAGCCTAGCGGGAAGTCGTCCCGAAGAAATTGCCCAAGGAAAAGCCCGTGTAGACCAAGCACAGGCTCAATTAGCGATTATCCGTGAGGGGAATCGTTTACAGGAAATTCAACAAGCACAGGCTCAAGTAGACTCGGCAAAAGCTGCTGTAGAACTAACTCAATCACGGTTAAAACGTTATCAAGATTTAGCAAAAAATGGGGCAATTTCTCAAGATAGTTTAGAACAATACATCAGTGAAAATAGAAAAGCAAAAGCCAATTTAGAAGAAGCACAAAAACGATTATCCTTACTGAAAATTGGCAACCGTAACCAAGATATTCAAAAGCAACAAGCAATAGTTAATCAGGAAAAGGAAGCTTTAAGAAAATTAGAAAATGGTAGTCGTCCCGAAGAAATTGCCAGATTAAAAGCAGCAGTAGCTAGTGCAGAAGCTCAATTAAAACAACAACAAGTACAATTAGAAGATACAATTATCCGCGCTCCTTTTGCAGGCGTTATTACTCAAAGATACGCGACAGTGGGGGGTTTTGTTAGTCCTGCTGTTTCTGCTTCCAGTAGTGCTTCTGCTACCTCAACTTCTATAGTAGCTTTAGCCAAAGGATTAGAAGTTTTAGCAAATGTTCCTGAAGTGGATATATCCCAAATTAAACAAAGACAAAAAGTAGAAATTACTGTTGATGCTTATCCCGATGAAATCTTTCACGGACAAGTGCGTTTGATTGCTCCTGAAGCGGTAGTTGAGCAAAATGTCACCTCATTTCAGGTGCGGGTTACTGTTAATAAAGGGTCTGAAAAATTGCGTTCAGGAATGAATGTGAGTGAAGTGACATTTCTTGGTAATAACATCCAAAACGCGCTGTTAATTCCCCAAGAGTTAATTGTTACTCGCAAGGGAAAAACTGGAGTATGGTTATTAGGTGAAAAAAATCAACCTGAGTTTAATCTAGTCAAAATTGGTGCGAATATTGATAACGAAGTTCAAGTTTTAGATGGTCTTAAAGCCGGAGATCGGATATTTATTGACCTACCTAAAACCAAGGAAAAGGGGAAGACAGAACAGAGTAAAGAAAATAAAAATTAAACATTAAACATTAAACATAAAACATAAATTATGGACATTTTAGAAAGCGTGAAAATGGCAACTACCACCTTATTAGCTAATAAGTTGCGGAGTAGTTTGACCATGTTGGGAATTATTATTGGTAATGCCTCAGTTATTGCTATGATTGGGATTGGAGAAGGGGCAAAAATATTTACAAATAAACAATTTCAATCCTTAGGACCTAATACTTTATTTGTTATTCCCGGTAGTCCAGGAACTCGCAGTAGAGCAACAGGAGTACCGAGAACTTTGGTTTTACAAGATGCTAAAGCGATCGCTAAACAAGTCCGTGCAGTCAAAGAAGTTGCTCCAGAGATTAATAACCGAATTACAATCACTTATCGCAATCGAAATACAACAAGTACGGTTATCGGTACTACTCCTAATTATCCCACAGTTCGTAGTTTAGAAATTAAGGAAGGAAGGTTTTTTAATGAATTCGATATTAAACGGAGTAAAAGAGTAGCAATATTAGGTCCAGATTTAGCCAATAAACTATTTGATAATCAAAATCCTCTGGGTCAGAAAATCCGCATTCAAAATACTACCTTTCAAGTAATTGGTTTAACCGTAGCCAAAGGTTCTTCCTTTGGGAGTAACAATGATGATACCGTCTATATTCCCATTAATACCATGTTTAGTCGTTTAGTGGGGAGAACATCCCCTTTTGGTATTAATATTGCCATGATTTCTGTATCAGCGAATGATGAAAATAGTATATCAGCAGCAGAGTTTCAAATGACAAATTTACTGCGTCGTCGGCACAAAATTATCCGCGAAGATGATTTTACCATTCAAACCCAAAAGAACCTCTTAGAAATCAGTAATTCAATTACCGGAGGATTGACAATAATGTTGGCTGCAATAGCTAGTATTTCCTTATTTGTGGGTGGTATTGGGATTATGAATATTATGCTAGTTTCTGTGACTGAACGTACTCAAGAAATTGGACTGCGTAAAGCTATCGGTGCAACGCAACAGGACATCCTTTTGCAATTTATGATTGAAGCTGTGATATTATCAGTAACTGGTGGTTTAATCGGCATTATTTTAGGTGGTGGTAGCATCATTTTAGTGGGAATATTTAGCCCTTTTCAATCTACAATTTCCCCAGCAGCAGTTCTTTTAACTGCGAGTGTTTCTGGTGCTATTGGTTTATTCTTCGGTGTCGTTCCGGCACGTCGTGCGGCTCAACTTGATCCCATGGTAGCACTAAGAACGGCGTAAAAATAATTAAAATTACAGATTTAGTATCGGTTTAACCATGAATTATCGGGGCAACCACGGGGGGTTTGCCCCTACATAAAATCGCCATTTTGTGGATTACAGAATCGGTGTTCTAGTCATCGCATTTTTAATTAAAATTCACACAAACAGCAATCTCTATGCTACAATGACAGTCTACATGAGGATAAATCTTTATGGCTAATACTCTGACTTTTAATAATACGAATGTTCCCCAAGCTGCACCAGAATCAGCAATTATTTGTTTAGAGGATATTTTTAAAGTTTATGGAATTGGAGATATAGAAGTTAAAGCACTTAATCAAGTGAATTTGGTGATAGAAAAAGGTGAATATTGTTCGATAATGGGTCCTTCTGGTTCGGGGAAATCCACAGCCATGAATATTATCGGTTGTTTAGATCGTCCTAGTCAGGGAAGTTATTATTTAGATAATTTGAATGTCGCGCAAATGAGTGATACAGAATTGGCGCATATTCGTAATAAAAAATTAGGGTTTGTCTTTCAACAATTCCATTTATTAAACCAATTAACAGCCTTAGAAAATGTCATGTTACCAATGGTATATGCTGGTGTTAAACCTGGGGAAAGAAAAGAACGAGCCACAGAAGCATTAATCAAGGTCGGTTTAGAAAAACGCCTCAATAATAAACCTACCCAATTATCAGGAGGACAACAACAAAGAGTAGCGATCGCTCGCGCCATTGTCAACCGTCCCGTTGTTCTCCTGGCTGACGAACCCACCGGCGCACTTGATTCTCATACAACTCAAGAAGTATTAGATTTATTTAGTGAACTTAATAGCAGTGGGATTACTGTTGTTATCGTCACCCATGAATCAGAAGTTGCGCGTCAAACTAAGCGCATTGTTTGGTTTCGTGATGGTGAAGTTGTTCATTCTCATCTTACTCCCAATGAATTACATCAGGTTGTTATATCTTAAATTTTGGTATTGTTGAATTGAGATATGAAATTCTAGAATTGAACCTTTTTTTAAAACTCTGACCTTTGCGTAAGACTAAAATTCATCTGCTTAATCAACAATACTGTTTTACCTTCTACCATTTTTTTGTCCCTGGATTATATTTTGGATAGGTCTAATATGATGAGGAAGGTTCTAATTGCGGTTAAATATTGCAAGATGGAAAGTTATCCCCTGGATTATGGGAACGACTTGGTTATGTTTCCTATCCAGTTCCCTAGCGATCAGGCCCTACCAAAGTCGCGCCTTCACTAAGGAGGGAACATTTACCCCCCAAATTGAGGGAGCTGCTGTTGATAAAAATGGAAATTTATATGCTGTGAGCTTTGGACAAAAGGAAACGATTGGTCGGGTTACTCCAGATGGGGTTAGCAGCTTATTTGTTAATATGCCCAAGGGTAGTACCGCTAATGGTATTCGGTTTAACCGTCGAGATGAGATGTTTGTCGCTGACTATACAGGACACAAGGTGCTGAAAATCACTCCAGAGGGAAAGATCAGTGTGTTTGCTGATGAACCCAAAATGAATCAACCAAATGATTTGGCTATTATGGACAATGATATTCTCTTTGCCAGTGATCCCAATTGGAAAGAGGGTACGGGTCAGTTGTGGCGTATCAATAAAGATGGTAAAACTGAACTCTTGGAAAAAAATATGGGAACGACCAACGGCATTGAAGTGTCACCAGATCAAACCAGACTTTACGTTAATGAAACTAAGCAACTTAGAGTTTGGGTATATGACTTAAATTCAAAAGGTGAAGTAAGTCACAAAAGACTACTACATCAATTTTCAGATGGTGGTTTAGATGGAATGCGTAGCGACATCATGGGAAACCTGTATATCACCCGCTGGGGCAAAGGAGAAGTTGTCAAAATGTCTCCCGAAGGAAAAATCCTCAAAACCATCCGACTCATTGGTCAACAACCAACCAATATTGACTTTGGAGGCCAGGATGGACGCACTGGCTTTGTGACTATAGCCGATAAAGGCAATATAGAGACCTTTCAAGTGGAACATCCGGGCAGGTCTTGGAAAATGCGGCATCGTGCTAAAAATGCTAATTGAAAAAATCCTTGATTCGTAGGTTGGGTTGAAGCACGTTCACAAAGTGTGGCGAAGCCATGACCCGACAAATGCGTATTTGTTGCGCTGTCGCTTAAACCAACCTACAAAAAATGGCGAAGGTATTGAGAAAAAGGAATAGCTTTCTCAGAATTTTAAGGAAGTGGGTTCAAGCCAGTCTAATCTTTACGTGGTTAATCTTTTCAATATCTGCAACCCCTAAACCCAGTGCCGCAGCAATCATTATATGCTGCGGCTGGCGCATATCAAATCCTTCTTCCTCCGAGGTTGTTCCTCCCGTAATACCTGTTTGCTTGGCTGGAGATTGGACTCCCATTCTCCCGGTTTTGGCCACAGGAGGTAGATTCATTGCAGCACGCTTGGCATCAATGATTTGCCACTCAATGCGATCCATGGCTACTGGATCTGTAGCAAAGAGCAGGGAGCGATAAGGCCAAGTATAGGGCGAATCCTTTTTACCAAAAGGACCCTTTTGATACACTCCTACCAATCCATCCATAATGTTAAGCACAGTCTTTTCTCGAATGGGCTGGAGGGAACAGATAGTAGGAATGAAAATATTACAGGCGTTAGTTTCCGGTTTTGCATGACTGCGGGCGACATTATTAACTAGTCCATGAGAGAGGTTCTTCAAAGCACCAGTGATACCAGCGGAACCATGATCTTTGAGTACGGGAATATTAATTAATTTGTTAATTTGCTTGGAGACTATATTACAAAGATGCGATCGCCGGGTACGATCATCTTTGGGGTCGTGAAGTTTGGGATCAATAAGTTCCATATAGGCGTAAACTTCTGGATCGTATCCCTTAATATCAAGTTGAACATCGTCATACTTTTCTACTGCACCTCCACCCCGCACACCATCCGGGAGATGTTTTTGGTAGCCAGCTTTAGCCCACATATCGCCATAGCGATCAAAAATAATTATATCTTGTGGTTTAACACCAGCAGACTTCAATCCATTAACGACTTCATAAATTAAGACATGATTAGAGATAGCCAGCGGTGCGCCCACTGGGTTAACCTTAATTCCTACTACATCCCCACGCTCAAACATGGAACGCCAGGAACTGACATTATCTGCTGCACCTGTTAACTCCATCATGCCACGGGCAACCATCTGGCGAACTGGTTCACGACGAAATTCACCATTAACTACAGATTCAATATGCCCGACTTCCACAACCCGTCCGGGGAAGGAACCTGGGATACCTAATCGTGAAATTACTGGTGTAGCTGTTGCCAGAGAAAATTTGTGGAATATTCCCATCACACTACCCGCCCCTACTGAGAGTGTTCCTAATAAAAGCTGACGGCGGTTAATGTTTAAGAAGTTATCAGAAAAGTTACTCATACCTTAAAAACCAGATATCTGATTGGGGTGAAACTAGCGAAGATTAGCAATAAAGGGTTTCTACCTTGAAAAACGTAGTTTTTTGAAATTACAACATTTCCCTGACTGAGATACACCATTAGCGGGCAAGATGCCCGCACCACAAGAGTTTTATCATTAATATCTGTACCTCATAACACCGGAAATTGATCTTCTTGTTAAAGCTCAGAACTCAGGCCAAAACCTAACTATTGACGCACTCATTCACAAAAATCACGAAAAATTGGGTTTGAGATTGTCAAATAATCAGGCTTGATTCTTACACAATTAGCAAGAGATTACTATCTATCCAAAGGTAGTTGCCAACAGTTTGAAATGACGGGATTTTATTTGTTAGTACAGACTATGGTTAATTTCTACGGTGTTTAAGTCCTAAGCCCTAATTACTATGAAACAATTGAAAAATTTTCAATACAAAAAAATACTCAATGCTGCTCTTTTATCCCTATTAGTTATATTATTTATACTTTTTTCATCCCTGACAGCATTTGCACGTAGCCAACTATTTTATACTATTTTTTACATAAGTACACCAATAATCATTGATGGCAAATTAGATGAGCCAGGATGGACGGCTGCGCCGGATGTAGGGAAATTCAAATTTCCCTGGTGGAATTCGGGGAAGCAAGAACAAACAGTCAGTAAATTGCTGTGGGATAATGATAATTTATATGTATCTTTTATTGTTGAAGATGCACATATTTGGGCAGAACAAACTCAGCGTGATAGTGCAGTTTATGAGGACGATTGTGTAGAAGTGTTTACAGCACCGAATGTAGATAAACCCCAGGTCTATTTTAATATTGAAATGAACGTGCGGGGGGCATTTCTAGATCAATTTCATCCTCAAGGTCCAGTACGGCCATTCACCTCCGCATGGAATGGTGAAGGCATAAAAATTGCTACCTCAATTGTCGGGACGCTAAATGACGACAGTGATACAGATAAATATTGGATTTTAGAAGCGGCGATTCCCTTCAGCAATTTTGCTAAGGTAGCCAAGAATACACCACCCAAATCAGGAGAAATTTGGCATCTCAACCTGAACCGCTTAGGTGGTAAAACAAATCCACAGCATAGCCAATGGTCTTCGGGCCAAACTCCAGACCCCCAATTTCATGTTCCCGAAGATTTTGGCCGTGTGGTATTTTTAAGAATGGAGAGTCCATTTTGGCAAAGATAAAATAAATTTTGGCAAAATAGGTAAAGATTGTAGAGCCGAGAATCCCTACCCATTGAACGTCTATGACCAATATTTTGTGTTCCTCAAAATGAATACTAGACCCGAATCTATCCCCAACTGGGAAGAAGAACTAGACAGTGCCATTTTTACCTTTGACGATATTCAAGCGGAACTTAATTACAAACAAGCCAAAACCGCATTACGAAACTTAGTGAATAATCTGGATCTTTCTCCTGGGGAAAAATTAGGTTTAGAAGCTGAAATTCACGATTTGGAAACTATGCTAGATAAATTAGAAAGCATGGTAGTCCAAATTGCTGCTTTTGGGATGGTAGGACGTGGTAAATCTTCTCTTCTTAATGCTTTAGTTGGTGAAGAGGTCTTTGTTACTGGTCCTTTACATGGTGTGACTCGTGATGCTCAAATGGTAAATTGGAGTATTAGTGAAGAAGTTTTGGGAACTTTGAAAGCTACATTACCTAGCAACGGCCAATCTCAAGTGGAATTAATTGATACTCCCGGATTAGATGAAGTAGACGGTGAAACTCGCGCCGCTTTGGCTGAACAAATCGCTAAACAAGCTGATTTAATTCTGTTTGTGATTGCAGGAGATATGACTAAAATTGAACAACTAGCTTTATCTCAATTACGAGAAGTAGGTAAACCGATAATCTTGGTCTTTAATAAAGTTGATCAATATCCTGAAACTGACAGAATTACAATTTACGAAAAAATTCGAGATGATAGGGTACGAGAATTACTTTCACCAGCAGAAATTGTCATGGCTTCCGCTGCTCCATTGGTAAGAATTGCAGTACAAAATTCCGATGGTACTAGGAGTGTAAAATTACAAAAAGGTAAGTCGCAAGTTGAAGAACTAAAATTAAAAATTTTGGAAGTTCTCCACCGTGAAGGTAAGGCTTTAGTGGCTTTAAATACTATGCTGTATGCTGATCATGTCAATGAGCAATTGGTACAGCGTAAACTGATCATTAGGGAAGAAAATGCTAATCAGTTAATTTGGAAAGCAGTAATTACTAAAGCATTGGCGATCGCCCTCAATCCTGTTACAGTAGTTGATATATTAAGTGCTGTCATTATAGATATTTCCTTAATTTTAGGTCTATCTAAACTTTATGGTATCCCTATGACAGAAACTGGTGCTGTCAAATTACTCCAAAAAATCGCTGTGAGTATGGGTGGTATTGGTGCTAGTGAACTATTCGCAAATCTTGGTTTAAGTGGTTTAAAAACTTTGTTAGGAATCTCAACAACAGCAACCGCAGGAATGACAATTGGACCCTATTTATCCATAGCTATTACTCAAGCAGGAGTAGCTGGTGTCTCTTCTTATGGTATCGGACAAGTTACTAAAGCCTATTTAGCAAATGGTGCAAATTGGGGACCAGATGGACCAAAGGCAGTAGTTAATCAAATTCTCTCAACTTTAAATGAAACTTCGATTTTAAACCGTATTAAAGATGAATTATTGATCAAAGTTAAACTGAGAAAAAAAATCTCAAATTAATCTCAAATTAATCTCAAATTAATCTCAAATTTATGAATATATCTTATGAGTAAAAAATATCCTGATTTTCGTTTAAGATGGTCAAATTACATGACATTAAATCATTATGTTCAGGGAAGAAGCTAAGTGGTTAGCAAATATAATCTATTCTCTCAATCCTAACAGTGTATTCCCTATGCTGAATATTGGTAGTTCTAACAAAAAATTTAGAGAAGAAGAACAACCCTGGATTGATGAGTTATTATTCAAACCTGCCAGAACAAAAGGCTACTCAGTAATTCATACGGACATAAAAAATGATATAGGTGTTGATCTCGTCGGAGACTTATGCAGCCTTGATTTTTTAAAGAAACTTTCAGAAATGAATATTCAATCTGTTATCTGCTCCAACCTATTGGAACACATCAATAACAGAGAAGAAATAAGTAAAATTATTAGCTCTATTGTCCCTAAAAATGGCTATCTTTTCGTGACAGTTCCCTATAAATATCCTTATCACTGCGATCCTATTGATACAATGTTTCGACCCAGTATCCAGGAATTAAGTAGCCTGTTTCCCGATTTCAAAATTGTCAATGGGGAAATTCTCCCAGGGGGTTATTTAGTAAAATCAACTACTACTACTCCCATATTGTATACACTAGCGATGTTGATTCGACTTATGTTACCCATTTACCAACCATTGCGTTGGTTTGATTCTCTAAAATATGCTTTATGGCTATTCAAAGATATTTCTGTTAGCTGTGTTGTCTTAAAAAAAGTTAATTAGGGCTTGCTGATAGCTTGTGTGGTGTCTCTCGTTCCCAGTCTCCAGACTGGGAATGCAGTCCTAAAGGTTCTACCTCCGAATAATGAACCATGAAGAAACTTTCAGTGGTCAGTAGCATCAGTATAAACAAGTCGGTTCTAAATGTGTAATTTATTTCGTAGGATGACTGAAAATCCCAAACATTGCGCCTTTGCGTCTGGGCGCGAAAAATAATTCATAACTTTTGATACCAGAGATACTCAACTTGTGCAAGAAATGGGAAATCTGTTCTTAATAATGAATTTAAGGCAAAGGTGGAGTCGTTAGGTGCTAACCTAAGAGATGATATCGCTTGATCTGGGGTCTTAAAGAACCCACTTGTGAAAAACAGCTTCAATCATTTAGGCGCAGCATGGTCACCACCGCAGAAAAAACAAACATTGGGTACATTACCCAAATCATTGGTCCGGTTGTAGACGTTAAGTTCCCCGGCGGTAAATTACCCCAAATCTACAACGCTTTAACTATCACTGGCACAAACGAAGCTGGACAACAACTGAAATTAACCGTTGAAGTACAGCAACTCCTGGGCGATAACCAAGTCCGGGCTGTAGCTATGAGTACCACAGATGGTTTAGTTCGTGGTTTAGAAGTTATTGATACTGGCGCTCCTATCACTGTACCCGTTGGTAAAGCCACCTTGGGACGGATTTTCAACGTTTTGGGCGAACCTGTAGACAATCAAGGTCCGGTAAACGCTGAAGCATCTCTAGCTATTCACCGGGACGCTCCTAAATTCACAGAGTTGGAAACCACTCCTTCTGTGTTTGAAACCGGTATTAAGGTTGTGGATTTGCTAACACCCTACAGACGCGGCGGTAAAATCGGTCTGTTCGGCGGTGCTGGTGTGGGTAAAACCGTGATCATGATGGAATTGATCAACAATATCGCTACCCAACATGGTGGTGTATCGGTATTTGCTGGTGTGGGTGAACGCACTCGTGAAGGTAATGACCTTTACAACGAAATGATGGAATCTGGAGTTATCAATAAGGATAATCTCAATGAATCCAAAATCGCTCTAGTTTATGGTCAAATGAATGAGCCACCCGGAGCAAGAATGCGGGTTGGTTTATCTGGCTTGACAATGGCTGAGTATTTCCGTGATGTGAACAAGCAAGACGTATTGTTGTTTGTTGATAATATCTTCCGCTTTGTCCAAGCTGGTTCTGAAGTATCGGCGCTCTTGGGTCGGATGCCCTCCGCTGTAGGATATCAGCCTACTTTGGGTACAGATGTGGGTGCTTTGCAAGAACGGATTACCTCTACTACAGAAGGTTCTATTACTTCTATTCAAGCTGTATATGTACCTGCCGATGACTTGACCGATCCTGCTCCGGCAACTACCTTTGCTCACTTAGACGGAACAACTGTATTATCTCGCAGTTTGGCTTCTAAAGGTATCTATCCTGCGGTTGATCCTCTGGGTTCTACTTCTACTATGTTGCAACCTGGCATCGTTGGTAGCGATCATTATGATACTGCACGGGCTGTACAATCTACTCTGCAACGTTACAAAGAATTACAAGACATTATCGCCATTCTTGGTTTAGATGAATTGTCTGAAGAAGACCGTCTCATTGTCGCACGGGCGCGGAAAGTTGAACGGTTCTTGTCTCAGCCTTTCTTTGTCGCTGAGGTATTTACTGGTTCTCCTGGTAAGTATGTGAAGTTGGAAGACACCATTAAAGGATTTAAACAAATTCTTTCTGGTGAGTTGGATGCTTTACCTGAGCAAGCTTTCTACTTGGTAGGTGATATCAACGAAGCTAAAGCTAAAGCAGAAAAGCTCAAAGGCTAATGGCTAATGGGTAATGGGTAATGGGTAAGAAGTTCCTCCCAATTACCAATTACCAATTACCAATTACCAACCATAAGTAGAAACTAAAGAATATGACTCTGACCGTTCGTGTAATTTCCCCAGATAAAATCGTTTGGGATGCTGAAGCTGATGAAGTAGTTTTACCTAGCACTACTGGTCAGTTAGGTGTCCTGAGTGGACACGCCCCCATGTTAACAGCTTTAGATATTGGTGTTATGCGTGTTCGGGCTAATAAAAATGCCAATTGGCAAGCGATCGCTCTTTTAGGTGGGTTTGCTGAAGTTGATGAAGATGAAGTGACAATTCTAGTCAACGGTGCGGAACGTGGTGACTCAATTAAACTTGAAGAAGCCCGCACTGCTTTTAATGATGCACAAACACGCCTAAATCAAGTTACACAAGAAGATCTTCAAGGAAAAATCCAGGCTACAAAAGAACTTAAACGCGCTCGCGCTCGTTTTCAAGCTGCTGGTGGTTTGGTGTAAATTTAATTACAACTGCTGGATTTTCAGGGTGGGCTGTTTGTCCACCCTATTTTATTGGTATTTTATTTTAATTTCATTAGCTTTACAGCAGTTCCCGATCTTATGAAGTACAGATATTAATAATAAAACTCTTGTGGTGCGGGCATCTTGCCCGCACAAAGTGTACCTCACTCAAAGCTACTTGCTTTATCTTTTAGATACAGCAGTTATCCGTTTATGAAGTACAGATATTAACAATAAAACTCTTGTGGTGCGGGCATCTTGCCCGCACAAAGTGTACCTCACTCAAAGCTACTTGCTTTATCTTTTAGATACAGCAGTTATCCGTTTATGAAGTACAGATATTAATAATAAAACTCTTGTGGTGCGGGCATCTTGCCCGCACAAAGTGTACCTCACTCAAGCCGAACTTGCTTTATCTTTTAGATACAGCAGTTATCCGTTTATGAAGTACAGATATTAATAATAAAACTCTTGTGGTGCGGGCATCTTGCCCGCACAAGGTGTACCTCACTCAAAGCTACTTGCTGTAAGATTTGTGGTGTTTATCCTGCTATAATTTTTATCTCTTCTGCTGTTAGTTCGTAAAGTTGATAAACTAACTGATCTATTTCTGCTTCTAATGCAGTTGTATCTGCTTTTGCATCTGATTTTTTAGCGGAGAGGATTTGATTAACTATTTTTTCTAATAACAATTCTTCAGTTTCCGTAGGTTCTTTAATGGGTAACATTTCAATTTTATACTTTTTCCATCTATTTGTACCCATTCCTGTAGTAGTTGAAATCTGGTTAAAATACCATTCTGATAGTTTTGAATTTAAAATTGCTAACAAATATTTAAGTTTCTCACCAGTCATTAAAAATGTAGTAGCTTCAGCATAATAGTTAGAGTCATCAAAAGCAAATTTGGGTTGATCAGAAATTTCACCCCAAACAATTTTAGGTTTATGAAAATCTTCTAAATAAGCGCAATTTCTAAGATTTGTCCAATGCTTACCCTGATCTTGTCGTTGTTTTATTTCAGGAAGAAAAGAAAGCAGATAATTATAGATAAATGGATAATTTTCTTTAACTTTAATTCTCTCAATATTATTTTTTGCAACTCCATTATGTGTATTAATTAGATAAAATCCAGAAAATTCATAACTATATTTTTTTAAGTCTCTACCTCTTAAAATTGGCTGAATTATTTCAGCAGAATTAGAGCTTTCAGCAATTAATTGATTTTTAGTTTCTTCATTGATAATAAAAGCTGCATTTAGTCCAGTAAGCAAACCTCTATTAATATTAATATCAAATTCTTTTAAAAGTTTAGAGGATTGCTCTATTTTTTGTTTCAAACTTACGGTTTCTTCATTACCGATAATCCATTCTGATGTATTAGGTATTATAAATTGAAAACAATTTTTATCGAAATACTCATCTAATGAAGAACCGACAAGATAATTATTATTGAGACTAGCAACATCAAAAAATTCATTAACTTGATCTTTTTTCAAGATGATAATATTTGATTCTACAGTAGCTTCCTCAAAAATTTGCATATCTTCGATATTTAATAAAGTCTGAGGTTGCAGATTTTCAATTAAATATTTTTTCAGTAAATCACCATAAATAGTTTTTAACCAAGAATTAGAAGTAATGTAAGTTAAAAATCCTTCTTTTCTTAATAAACAACTTCCTTTCTCGTAAAACAAGCAATAAATATCTGCACCCTTTGTATAAGTTTGATAATTATTTTCAAAATAAGCCGTTTGATTTTTTTCTTTAATTTTAGATAGTGAAATATAAGGAGGATTTCCAATTACGACATCAAAACCGATAAAATCACCTTCATCATTCAAAACTTCAGGAAATTCAAACCGCCATTCAAAAGCATTTTGATAAAATTTACCGCTTTTTTTATCTTCAATTTCAGCATTGAGTTGATTAATTTCTTGTTCTAACTTTTCTTGCTTTTTTTGACGACTTTTTGCTTCTGCTTTACTTTCTACAAATAATGACTTTTGATCTCGTAAATGACGAAGTTCTGCAATTTTTTGATTTCGTTTCTCTATGTTCGGATCATTGCTACTAATTTCTGTGCTTATATTACCCTTAATATCATTAATTAATCGTTCCATTTCCTGTTTTTGATCTTTATTATCAGGGTGGAGATAGGTTTTTATAGCATTTCTATAACTTTCAATATTCCAATCACTTTTTTTCAAAATCGTCCGTAAATCCCAATTTAAAGGAAAACGACTAATTAAAGAATTACCAGTTTTAATATTAATATCAATATTTGGTAAAGTTTGTAGTTCTCCTAAATTCCCCTCTCCTTGTAGGAGAGGGGTTAGGGGTGAGGTCTTATAATAAGCATTCTTTAAAAGTTCAATCCACAAACGTAACCGACAAATTTTTACTGAGTTAGGATTTATATCTACACCAAATAAACAATTTTCAATAATTGTCTGTTTTTCATAAAAAAGTGTTTCTTGTATGCGTCTACTTTCTGGATTTTTAGGATTATATGTGAAAAATTTTCCGTCATCATCTGTAATAATTAACTCATCATTTTCGATTTCTAGATGATAATCTCTTAAAGTTCTACCTTGTTTATCAAGTAAAATTTTTAACTCACTTTTAATAGTAATAATTTCATTTAAAGCTGAAACTAAAAAATGTCCAGAACCGACTGCTGGATCACAAATTTTTAAACTATTAATAATCTGATTAGCTTCTTTTTTATCTGTAATTCTATCATATAATTCATCCATATTTTTACAGTTCCAACCTTTAATTTCCCTGAACTTCTGTAAAACTGCTCTGCGGATAGTTTCCCGACACATATACATAGTAATAAAGCCAGGAGTGAAGAAAGAACCATCTTTATAACCGTTAATTTTTTCAAAAATCAACCCTAAAACAGACGCATTAATCAACGTTTTACTTTCTTCTTGGATTTCTTCTGTACCTTCACTACTAAAATCGTAAGCATCAAGAAATTCAAAAATATATTCTAGTGCTTTTAATTTTCCTGTACGTTTATGATCATGATTATCTTTAAGAACTGTATGATTAAAAATAGAAAGTTTCTCATCATTGACTAAATTACTAATAACTATTGTTTGATGTTCAATTTCTGATACTTCAAATAAAGAACTATTCAAATAAGGAATATTAGCAACAAGATTTTTTATATGTTCTTCTCTTTCCTCTGGTTTATGAGATAAAACACCAAAAAATAAACGGTTGAGATTACTAAAATCTTGAATTTTTGCTAAATTGAGAAATGCAAAAGACTTATTACCTTGATGATAGTTGATTAATTGAGATTCTAATAATTTTAAAAAGAGAATGCGATTAATCCAAGTAATAGCTAATTCTAAACTAATATTAAAAAGTCTGTCTTCGCTGTTTTCTCCAAATTGTTCTGAATTTTCTAATCTATCAATCTTGCGTAATTCTTGCAATCGAGTCATAGTATTTTCAATTAATGAACCCTGTTCCCTTTCATGAATTGATTTACGCTGAATTAATTTTTTACTACCTTCTTTAATTTCCGTTAAACCAAGAATGTGTAGTAATTCACTATAAAAGTTTTTATTTAAACTATTACTATCATTAGTAGTAGGTAGCTTCAATAAATGCTGTGGTGAAAACAGCTTAAATAAAGGAATCAGTTTCTGATCATTTTCCGGATTTTGATTAATTAAATACTGTTGATAATCCCTAATATCAAAATGTGTAAAAACTAATTGATTTTGAATTTCATCTATTGCGGGTTGAGCAATTTCTTGATAAAAAAAATCAGTACGAGAATTAGATAGACGTTTTTCTTCAAAATCATTAAATTGCTTGACTAATTGTGTATTCTGAGCAAACAAATTTTCAAAAATTGTCGCATCAAAAACAAACCATTCATAAACATTAGTAGCAATTAAATATTTAATTTCTGGATTTTTATTTGTAATCCGTTCTCGTAAAAAGTATAAAACTAATTGTTGTAATGCTTTAGTATTTAAATTATCAACCTTGAGCATTTCATTGTTATTTACCTTTTTAGCTTCTAAAATCACACCAACACTGCTTTTAGTATCTTTGCCATTATAAATTACTAGGTCATTATTTGCTTTAATATTGATTAAGTAATCAGCACCATAATAGGTATTTTTCAAAAAATCAGTAAGAATATTTTTATGAAATTCCTCTCTTTCATTTTCATCAATTTGATTAATTAGTGTAATCAGATTCCTTTTAAATATCTCAAACTCATTTCTAATTGGTTTAATTCTCAGAAATCCTTTGTTTAATGCTTGTCTAGGTTGAATTTTATTGTTAATCATATTGAATTACCAAAAATTATCAAATAAATAATAATTTTATCATTAATAAATATTTCTTTTCCTATTGTAGCGATGATAGAGTTCCATTATCCCAAAGAGTGCCATTTAAGGTAGTTACGTTAACCCAGACGAAGTTATTAGCCATAATAGATACACCTTTTAGAATTTGTGATTTTGAAAAGAGTTAAAGTAATGTTAGAGTCTGGCGTTAACCCCGTTTTTATTCTACCACTAACTTCCCAAAATACTTACATAAATAAAATAAGTTTTGTAAAAAGCAGCTTATAAGCGCTTCTTAAACGGATGAATCAATCTGGTAAAAAATTTAGATAGGATTTAAGGAAACAGGCTGATTCATAGTGAAGTCACAAATTAGATAATTATTTCCCCAATGAGGTACACATATATGAAAAGCTTTGCATTTTCCGTGGGTAAGAGTAAGTACAATAAAATCGTGACATTGGCTACATCTGCGATCGCTGCCCTATCTTTAATAGGTGGTGTTAATGCTGCCCATGCCACTTCCAGAGAAACACCAGCAGCAAAAGAAATAACCTCTGTATCAATATCAACCAAAACTAGTCAAACTCAGCCCGTAATTACCCAGTCTGTAACTCGCCAAATTCCTTATCAAGCCATGGGAATTGAACCTTTAATCATTGTTCCTGTGATCATTATTGGTGGTTGTATTTTCTTCGGTGGACTGGTAGTTATCGGTGAGCGCGAGGTGGGCATTGTTGTGAGAAAATTTACCTTTTCTGGTAAAGTATTACCCCCTAATAGATTAATCGCTTTAAATGGTGAAGCCGGTTTACAAGCAGATACCCTGGCCCCTGGTTGGCACTGGGGTTATTGGCCTTGGCAGTATGCTGTCAAAAAAGAGCCGGTAATCATTGTCCCCCAAGGAGAAATCGCTCTGGTTGTCGCCGCTGATGGGGCTTCTAACCCTCCAGAGCGGATTTTGGGCAAAATTGTCGAATGTGATAATTTTCAAGATGCTCGCAAATTTTTGACGAAAGGTGGCGAAAAAGGACGACAAATTGCTTTTATTACCGCTGGTACTTACCGGATTAACACTGCTCTGTTTAAAGTTATTACGACTGCAAATGCCACTACCCATGGTATGCGTCCAGAACAATTGCGTATTTATGAAGTAGCAGCAGACAAAGTTGGTATTGTCACCACGTTAGATGGTTCACCAATTCCAGCAGGTGAAATTGCTGGACGTTTGATTGGTGGCCATGATAACTTTCAAAATGGTCAAAAATTTATTGATGCTGGGGGACAACGGGGTTTACAAGAACAGGTATTATTATCGGGTTCGTGGAATCTCAACCCTTGGTTGGTAAATATCGAACAAGTACGGATGACGGAAATTCCCATTGGTTATGTCGGTGTGGTGATTTCTTTTGTTGGTGAAGATCAGGAAGATGTCAGTGGTGCGGCTTTTACTCACGGAAACTTGGTCAATCAAGGACATAAGGGGGTTTGGGTTGAACCATTGTATCCAGGAAAACACCCGCTCAATACTAAGGTGATGAAAGTTGAGTTAGTACCGACGACGAATATTGTTTTAAACTTTACTGACAGAATCACTGGACAGCACGGATATGATACTAATTTGAAGGCGTTAAAACTGCTGTCATTTGATGGTTTTAGCTTTGATTTAGAGATATTTCAAATTATCCACATTGGGGCTTCAGACGCGCCAAAAGTGATTTCTCGCTTAGGTTCGATGCAAAATGTCATTGACCAAGTTTTGCGTCCCATTGTGGGCAATTATTTCCGTAATTCCGCTCAAGAATATACCATTTTGGATTTCTTGATTGCCCGTAGCGAGCGCCAAATAGAAGCTTCTGAATACGTTAAATCTGCTTTGCGTGCCTATGATGTGCAAGCTGTGGATTCTTTAATTGGTTTAATTACGCCCCCGAAAGAATTAATGCACACTTTGACAGAACGGAAAATCGCGGAGGAACAACGTAAAACTTACGAAGTGCAGCAAATGGCCGAAACCCAACGACAAATGTTGGTCAGGGAAACAGCATTAGCTGATATTCAGCAAGATTTGGTACAATCAGAACAAGGTGTGACAATTGCCCAATTGCAAGCTAACGCCCAAATTCAGCAAGCAACCGGTGAAGCGGAAGCCATTAAACTGAAAGCTGTCGCGGAGGCTGAAGGTATTCGCGCCACAGGTAACGCTAAAGCGGAAACCTACCTCGCCGGTGTGGAAGCTTTAGGAAAACAAGGTTATACGGCGATGCAATTAATGCAAATTATAGGCGATCGCAATGTCCGTATTATACCTGACATTACGGTAAGTAGCAGCAATGGTAATGGTAATAGTAACAGTTTAGTAGATGGTTTACTCTCAATGATTCTCTGGAATCAAACAGGACAAACACAAGCAGAAACAAAGGTATCTAAACCACCATCTCTTCCCAATCCCATTATTATTAAACCTGAACCAGCGAGTCACAACATTCAGATATAGGTTTAATTTGACTTACTGCGATAAAGCTCACCTTAACTCCTCTCCAGGACGGAGAGGGGTATTTTACTTAAACTGTACTGGATTGAATTTGTCTAATTATAGCAGGCAAGATGCCCGCACCACAAGATTTAGTATAATTATAAGCAATTATAGCGGGCAAGATGCCCGCACCACAAGATTTAGTATAATTATAAGCAATCATAGCAGGTAAGATGCCCACAGCACAATATTTAGTATAATTATAAGCAATCATAGCAGGTAAGATGCCCACAGCACAATATTTAGTATAATTATAAGCAATCATAGCAGGTAAGATGCCCATAGCACAAGATTTAGTATAATTATAAGCAATTAAAGCAGGTAAGATGCCCACAGCACAATATTTAGTATAATTATAAGCAATCATAGCAGGTAATATGCCCACAGCACAATATTTAGTATAATTATAAGCAATTAAAGCAGGTAAGATGCCCACAGCACAATATTTAGCCATATTAATTCGCTATGTCATCATTTCTGTGTGAGTTCTATTTTTGATTTTTGTACCCAAGCACGAAAGGAACGAATCATAGAAATTTCGCCGATTTCCAGACTTTGAGCTAAAAAGCGGGGAATTTCTGTGGTTAGGGGTAAATTGGCAAAGGTGGGAGAAACGTCACAGGGAATATAAACACCATTACTGAGTTGATAAATCTGCATTACTGGATGATCATAACGCCAAACTTCGGGAACACCTAAGGCCAAATAAATCGGTAATCTATCCAGGGAAGCGCTGGTATAATCAACTTCTATAATTAAATCTGGTGGAGGATCTTGAGTCAAATCTAGAGTTTGTTTATTTCGCATTATCGGTTCATTTTGGATGTAAAAACTAGAATCTGGTTCTACACCTTTGGCTAAATCTTGACGTTTACAGGTCACTGAACCGGTACTTTTAATATTAAGATTAAGTTCCTCTGCTAAATTATCAATGAGCTTTTCTATCAGTCTTTTATTATGTTCATGAGGCATTAAAGGAGTCATAATTTCTAGTGTTCCCTGGTTGTAGGCTAGACGGGTAGCGCGATGATTGCCCATTTCTGTTAAAATGGTTTCAAAAGTGTGCCAAGAAATATTAGCGAGTATAGCGCGGTGGGAGTGAGCGGGTGCTATGGTTAGCATGAGACTTCACCTCGTATTTTTTATTAGGATATCATTCAAATACCCGATTTTTTGAATAAGTCGGATATCTGATGATTATAGATTATCTTCTAATAAGATAGTATTGAGTAAATTTAATTCACTAGATATCATAAAATAGCGATCGCTAAAAGTAGTTTCCAATTGATCAAAAACTCTTCTATCTGCTACAGCTACCCAAGGAATATCATCATATTCGGCTATTACGGGCATTACTAAACCTTGTGGTGTTAAAGTTTTTCCTAGAGATTTCTGCCATAATTCTGGATCTTCTAGTCTCTGTTTTGGAGTATCTAGTTCTTGTTTGTTCCAAAAATGGGGATAGTCTAAAGGAATACTCACAATAATATTTTCTGTTTGTAAATTTTGCAATGTTGAATATTCTTGAGTTAATGCCTCTTGTTCTTGCTGTAAAATTATATATAGTTCTCGTGCTGGACGTTTAAGTTTAGGAGGAAACTCAGATTTTTCATTACAAATAACCCAGAGTTTGCTTAAAAGTTCATCAATTTTTTTGCCAGTATTTTTACGCCATCCTTCAAAATTGAATTTTTCCTCTATTTTTCTTTTTCCCCAATCTTCTATCCAGAAATCACCAATACAAGTTAAATTTTCAGGAATGATTAAATCTGTATTCTCTAAAGATGGTAATAACTGACTAGAATTTTTAGAAACCACTTGGACAAATGCTTCTAAAGTGTGATACTCAATATAAGATCTAGTATTTCTATCTGGTGCGCGACCAGTTAGTTTAAAATTAGCAAATATTTCTTCTATTAACTGCTGAGTTTTTTTCACTGTACCTTTACGATCATCTGAGTGATCATCATAAATAAAAACTCGTGCCTCTTGTAAAAAACTCTGCACATCATCAGACATTAAATGTAATAATTCTTCATCTCCAATAGAACCAACGGGAACAAATGCAATCTTTTGTCTTTTCAATCCAGCATCACCTTTAATGCGGGTGTGAATGGTAGAACGTAACATCATTAATAAGGTTAATAAATCACTAGATTGACGTAACCAACGTCTAGTAAAATCTCTTTTTTTATCCTCAATATTATCTTCAATATCATCTTCAATAATACAATCATTAATCAGCATTACCAAATGTCTATTTTTATTATCTCCAGAAACTTGTAATCCTGTTTCTGAATCTGTGTACATTCCTCTACCACGATAAATAAGTTGTGCAACTTCCATTAAAGCAGATTCAATATTAAATCGGGGAATTGTGGCAATTATCCAGTCAGTTTTCGGAAAGGAAACACCTCTAGCACCAGAAGAAGTCATTAAGAAAACTCGTTTTTTATCCCGTGTATTTTCTTTGACTAATTCTAATCGTTCATGAGGAAGTATACTGTGATCTAAAATTGCTACATCTTCTTTTTTACAAAGAGCATCTTTTCCTTCTGTTAACCTACTTCTTAATTGTCTGAGAAATGCTTTATCTTGAGCAAAGAAAATTAATTGTTCTGCTCCTTCTTTTAACCCTTTTGCAATTTCTTTATAAGCATTATTTAAATTTTCTGTATCTAATTTTTCTCGAATTGCTTGACGAATAGTTTGTTTTCTACCATCTTTTGTTAATCCAGGTGTAACTTTTGCTAATTGCATACTATATTCAACCGTAAGTTGAGAAGCTGGATAACTATTAGTCATAATATGTACAGTTGGATATTTTCTAAGTCCAACTTTCACATTAGTTCCTGTCATTCTAAAAGGTTCATTACCTCTACTTTTACTTAATAAAACTTTATCAGGAGCTTTAATTTTATGACTTAGATAATTATTTAAAATTACTTCATTACTCAAAGAAGCATCAGCCATAATTAAGATAACTTTAAAGGGTGATTTTTTCTCTTCAAAATGTTCAATAAATTGTTTATGTAACCATTGTTCTAACTTATGCACAAATAACGCTCCTGCACCATCACCTGTTACCTCATCAACCATGGCAATAATAGTAGGAATACGCTGGGAAAATTCCGAACGTTCTCTTATTCCCGGTTTGCTATCAGCTTTATTTTTAAATAACTCTTCTAGGGCATTAATTGTGGTTTTCTCATCAAGAGAACGATAACCTTGAGTAGCAGCAGTCATGACTAACTGATTGATTTTGGGGTTAAGTTCTAGTAATTTTCTAGCGGAAGTTGCAAGGGTTTTTAAAACTCCTGGACGACGGATTGATTCTATTTTATAATCTCGTTCGTTGAGGGCATTTTTAGCTTTAGTAGCAGATACAATTTTAGCAGCGATTTCATGTTCTTCTGTAGGTGTAATAAAGATGGTTTTACCATCAGGAAGATTAAGATTTTCAACCCCATCAAAAACTACAGCACTATCAATAAAACGTTGTGAATTATACTTTTCTTTGTACCATTTAGGAGCTAAATTAATCAAATTTGCATTTGTTGTTAGAGTCGAAATACCACTATAATTTCCGTTTTTTCTAGCTAGTTTATCAGTCACATCTCGATTAATGACAACTCGTGGACTGATATATAAAAACATAAAACCTTCAGATTGTTTTTCAAGAAACTTCACCACCGCAGTAGTTTTACCAATTCCGGGATTTCCTTCTAAAGCAATAACATTAATTTTTCCGGTTTGAGCAGAATTTAAACTGGCTATAACTGCTGATTCATGAACTTTTCTTAATTGAATTTTTTCAGTTTGTGGAAGTTCTTTTATCAAATGATCTTGAGGATTACCATCAAAAAATTTATGTAACGCTTCTGTTTCTTCAACTGCTAAAATTATATTTTCTCTGGAAACTTCTTGATTAGAATTATAAAATCCCTCTATATTTTCCTGGAATCTATAGCTAATATTTGTTTCTAAATTAGGTTCAGGAATAAGTTGCTTTGCTTGTTTACTAAAATCACCAGGAAGTGATTGGACTAATCTCTTAAATACTGTGATAATTTCTTCATTAAGTTTATTAGGTGTATCATTTTCTAGTTTTATGGTATTACGATATGCTTTACCTAAAGATTTCATTAATTCAATTCTAGTATCAGGTTGATCATTAAAATTAGCAGCGATACTTTCACATCCATTTGATGTTATAGCTATTGCGCGAGCAATACAAGCACCTTCTAATCTTCCTTTAGTTTTTAATGAGTGAATTAACTGTTCAGTATACGAGGATGCTTGACAAAGTTTGTACAAAGGTTTGTCAGAACCACTAAAAGGTAATAAATGATTTTTAATTTTTTCAGAAATAGAAAATTCCTCACCTTCTACCTCCGCGCAAACCCTAGAAAAAACTCCCCTAGAATCAATATAACGAGCATAACGACTCACTTCTTCTCTGTGAGCATTTTCATGGCTAAAATCGGCTAATTCATTGGGTGCATTATAAGAAAATTCAAAACAGAAAATAAAATGATCACGTTTTTTAGTAGTTGAATTTTCATCAGGTGATAACCATAACAAAAAATCTGCTCTTGCTGGTTTTCCCTTTTTAACTAATCCTAAATCTGGATTTCCGGTTAAGTTAAAAGCCTGTTTAAATTCTTTAGCCGTTTTTTCCGGTTCTATATCAGGTTTTTGTATTTCTCCTGGAAAGACTAACGGACACCAAATAGCTTCTAATTTTAATTTAGAAACTGGAGTTTTCTTGAGACATTCCCGCGTAGTTGTCCAACCTAAACCATAACCTAAAACTAACAAATGACGTACCATACTTTCTACCCATTCCTGGTAATTTTGATCTGTTAATTTCAGAGTTTTGATTAATTGATTTTTAATATCAGCATTTTTAAATTTTTGCCAATCTTCAACAATAGGATGATTATTAATAAGTAATTTTTCATGAATCAATTTTTGTAAAACACCGCGTTTTACAGCAATTTCAAATACTTGTCCCCACAAAGATGCTTGATCTAAAAATGATATTTGCATTTGTTTAAGTTCCTTGATTAATAACAAATATGATACAATAAGTCGGGTATATGGATTATTTTCTGCGGTGAAGAACTTGGGAAACATGAGTTAGTAAAGCTGGATAACTCAGATATACTTTACCACCGCGACGACTATGTAAAATTCGCACATCTCCCGCAGCTTCCACGGTTTTAGGAGATATCCAAGGAAAGGGATCTAAAATCGGGAGAAATTGTCCGTTTTGTACTCCTTTTTCTGCTTCAATAAAATGCAAACCACGCAACACAGAAATTAAACAAGGATGAATATTAGATGTATTTGGTTCAGGAACAGTTAAATTTTGACGTGCGCGTTCACTCCAATTGAAATCACTCACACGCTGATCTGACATTAGGAAATATACACAGAAACCCGATTGTGGCCGCTGATTTTCTTGAGCTTGTGGCCGCTGTTTTTCTTGAATTGAATATAGCGTTGCAAAAGTATAAACTGGAATTAGTTGACGAGTTGATATTTTTTCTACGGAACTCAAGAAATTAGTATAATCTCCAGCTTGTAAAATCTCAAATCCAGCTTGATTTTTTTCCCGTTTATAAAGTCTCGTTGCGGGAAAAACATCACGTAATAAGGTGTAAATAGTTAAATCAGGAAAAGTCTGAGAAATATCTTCTAAAAACTCTTTTGGTGTTAATCCAGCATTGTAATCTGCAACACGGTTAAATCTTCGGCTACCATAAGCATGAGAAAGTAAAATAATATGCTCACATCCTTGATTTTCAAGATAACGAATTTCTTCTTGAACTAATCTTTGTTTTCGGAGGTTTTCAGGAGTATCAACAATATCAGATTGTGTCCTTTCTGCTTTGATTTGATAACCGGAAAATGGCCGATTTACCGCAGTAGCAATATAACTTTGAGTCAGAAAAAGATAACTCTTTTCATCTGTATTTAATGAACTAGACTCATCACAGGGACGAGTTGAGTAGGAAATTAAACCAATTTTCAGAACTGTTGGCGGTTTTGGTGTACTGGTAACGATAGGGAATGCACTCAATAAAGCATTAAAAATATTCTTTTTTACATATTGGGTATTTTTGTTTTCTTTATCTAGGTTTTTAAGAACAATTCCCTGCATTCTAATATTAGTATCTTCTGCTAATATCGCTTCTAAAGTTTGCGCGGCTGCATAAACATAAGAATCACCATCTTTATCATCACTTTCCTTTCCTTGCTCTTGCAACCTCAACATTAAAGTTGTAAAATCATCATTGACTTCTTGTTTTAATTTGTTAATAATATGCCATAAACAACAATAAACTAATACTTCAAAAGCAGCGACAACCGCAGCATGATATTGTTTATTCTCTTCACCTCTTTTCCCTTTTTCTTGTCGAGTTAAATTATTCACATCATACTCTAAAAAAATTACTGCTGGTAATGACCATCCCTGTGCTTTTGGCGTATCTTCTGAAGGTTTGTACGTCCATTTATCGTTTTCTTTGGAAAAAGAAAAAGGACACCAAATAATCTGTAAAAGATGTTCTGATAAAATCCTTTGTACTTGAATTGAATATGGATTACCTTTGGTGATTAAATTATGTTCAGAAAGTTGAGTATTGACCTCGACAGAAAATAAAAGTCCTGGTGTTTCTGGAGTATCGCAAACTTCAATATGTTTAAACCATTCCACCGTTTCTCTTCCAGGATTTTCTGAACCAACAAGTAAATTTTCAGATGCTCCTGCTGTTAACCGTGACCATTCAAAAATACCACTTTTTACACAGATAAATTGTTGAGAAGATTCACTTTGAACTTGAGAAATTATTTTTTCACTTTTGGTATTAATAACCTCAATTAAATTTGAAGCAATCGTTTTCATTGTGTTAGCACAGTCTCGCAACTTAACTATAAGTTCTTTAACAGCATTCTTACCACCATTTTTTAGATGTTCGAGAAGTTGCTGTACTGAACTTGAGAAATTTTTCACAGTTACAGATTCTATTATTTGAGAGGGAACAACAACTGCTAAAAATATCAACTGAGATAAAGAGCGGGTAACTGTTTTTGGATCAAAAAATGAATCTTCATTATCTAGTTCTAATTCTTTCTCAATTTTATCAAGTCTTGCTTCAAAAGCAGATTTACCTGCTGTTGGGTTTTGTCCATTAATCCGAAAATGATAACTAACTTCTCGCACAACTCCAAAGCTAGTTTTTTCTTGATTTATTGTCTTTTCTTCAAAGATTTGAGCTTCAGATTCTGGCCAAACCGGTAGACAGAAATAGAAATTTGCTGTTTGCAAAGATTCTGATAATTTAAACTGACCACCTGTACCAAAATCAGCGGATAAATCAACCTCAAAAATATCTTCTTTTGCAGCATCAAAAAAAGTCTTAACCCGCTGAACATATTTTCTAATTAGTTCGTATTTAGTCGGACTAAATTTGGAAATTGCTTCCATAATCCGCAAGGTAATTAACAATCTTACCCGCGCTAATGCTTCATCATCTAAGAATGTTAAAAACCGATTTAACTGACTTCCTAATCTAGTGTTTTCTGCTTTCAAAGCATCAAGAGATGTTTCAATTTCATCTGCTTCTAATTCCTGATTTTCTAAATATTCTTGAACTGCACTTGACATCCGTGTAAAGTAATTATCAGCATCTATTGTTTCTGATGCAGAAATTACTTTAGCTATCGGTTTATTTTCAGGATTATTCTGAGTATCTTGATTAGGAAATGCTATAGGAACAAGAGTCGCATTATGAGCTTTATTTTGGAAAGAAGCACCAGTTTTTTGTGCTAATTCCTGAATCCGTTCCCCTGGTTCATTTAACAACAAAGCCGATAATTGAGTTTCTGGTGGTAATGCTGCATCAATAGCTAGAATTAATTGATCTAAAGCTTTAGGTAATCTGTCTCTATTATCTTCTTTTAAAGTACCACCAATTCGCATCCTCAAACCATAACCAGAAGTTAGTAAATCTTGAACAAAACCCGCACCTTTATTAGGATCAAAAGCCGCTTTGAAATCCTTATTTCCAAAGAATCTTCTCATAACTGCTGACGTACATATTCTGAGACGATTTTTGTCAGCATCAAAAGCAAATGCTGGTCTATAGTCAGGGTGTAGTTTATCAGTAGTTCCACTATTGTTTTTGGGTGGAATTGCTTTAGTCAGCAACTCTACAAGGGTAACTAAATCAATAGAAGGTTTTGGTGAACGCGCCTCAATTTTAGCGCCACCATTGTTTTCTGGAGACATAATTTGTTTGTTCCTTTACACCAGTTTTTTAACTGCTTCACTTGTTCAAGTTGTATATTTTGAACAATTTGAACAAATGGAATCTTTCCTCTAAGCTACCTAATTATACACTACTTGTCAATAACAAGGATATAAAAATAAACAATCATATTACCTGTTACCTATTGCCAATTACCTATTATCGGTTATGGCATACAATATTGGAATTGACTAATATTCAGCCCCGTCAAGTTAAAAACAGTATCTTATGCCAGCATTTTTATTAGAGGTCGGTACAGAAGAATTACCCGCCGGTTTTTTGAGTGATGCTATTGTACAATGGAAATCGCGCATTCCCCACAGCCTAGCAACTCATAATCTCCCCGACGCTGTGGTTGAAGTCTATGGAACACCGCGACGGTTAGCGGTTCTCATTACCGGTTTACCCTCCCAACAAGCAGACAGAGAAGAGGAAATCAAAGGACCACCCGCACAAGCAGCCTTTAAAGATGGACAACCCACTAAAGCTGCCATTGGTTTTGCCAGTAAGCAAGGTGTAGATATTTCTGCTTTAGAAATTCGTCCCACGGAAAAAGGGGATTTCGTCTTTGTGAATAAGCAAATTCCCGGTCGTCCCATTGCGGATATTTTAACCGAACTTGTGCCTGAATGGGTCTGGAACTTGGAGGGCAAGCGGTTAATGCGGTGGGGACATGGTGACGGACGATTTTCCCGACCAATTCGGTGGTTAGTGACATTATTAGATGGGGATATCTTACCATTACAATTAGAAAATGGGGCAAAAATTGTCAAAAGCAATCGCATTTCTCGCACCCATAGAGTATTACACCCCGAACCCGTCAGCATTTCCCACGCTACAGAATATGTCAAAACATTGGCTTCTGGTTATGTAAATGTCCCTCCAGAAAACCGAGCGGAAATTATCACAAATCAAGTTAAAGCAGCAGCGGAAAAATTAGGCGGATATACCCCAATTTACCCGGAATTATTAGCGGAAGTTGTCAATTTAGTGGAATATCCCACAGCAGTTATTGGACAATTTGAGGAGGAATTTCTCAAGTTACCAAAAGAAGTAATTACCGAGGTTATGGTCAGTCACCAGCGGTATTTTCCCGTTTTCAAAAATGCAGAATGTCAGCAATTATTGCCCAATTTTATCACCATTAGTAACGGAGATCCCGCCAAATCTGATATTATTGCTGTGGGGAATGCGAGGGTAATTCGCGCAAGGTTAGCAGACGGCAGATTTTTCTATGAAGCTGATGTATCTAAACCTTTAGAAAGCTTTTTACCTCAATTAGAAAAAGTTACATTCCAAGAAGATTTAGGTTCTGTTCGTGCTAAGGTCGAAAGAATAGTTAAAAATGCAGAAAAAATTAGTAATCAACTACAATTAAATCCAATTCAAAGCCAAAATATACAAAGGGCTGCATTACTCTGTAAAGCCGATTTAGTGACGCAAATGGTCTATGAATTTCCAGAATTACAGGGAATTATGGGCGAAAAATACGCCTTAGCTAGTGGTGAAGACCCAGAAGTGGCAAAAGCGATTTTTGAGCATTATTTACCCAGAAATGCTGATGATATTTTCCCCCAAACTCTTACTGGTCAAATTGTCGGTTTAGCTGATAGATTAGATACATTAACTAGTATCTTTGGTTTAGGTTTAATTCCTACAGGTTCTTCCGATCCTTTTGCATTACGTCGCGCTGCTAATGCCATAATTAATATTACCTGGTTGGCAAATTTACCAATTAATTTATCAGCCTTATTAGCAGAAATTACCGCAGATTTTGCAGCAGCTTTTAACAAAGATGCTAAATCCTTAATTAACACATTACGCGAATTTTTCCTACAACGGATTCGCACCTTATTACAAGATGAAAAACAGATCGATTATGATTTGGTAAATGCGGTTTTAGGAGAAAATGATCCTGAATATACAGAACGTGCATTAGTAGATTTATTAGATGTCCGCGATCGCGCCATCTATTTACAAAAAATCCGTCAAGATGGTACATTAGATAAAATCTACGAAACCGTCAACCGTTCTACCCGGTTAGCAGCCCAGGGAAATTTAGACTTGGAAACCCTAGCACCACAAACCTTAATTAACCCCGAACTATTCCAGAAAAAATCTGAATCTGCATTTTACAACGCCTTGGTTGAACTAGTTCCCCAAACCCAAGCAGCACAACAAAACCGTGATTATCAACTGTTAGTATCCGCACTGACAAAAATCGCCCCCACCGTTAGTACATTTTTTGATGGTGAAGATAGCGTTTTAGTCATGGACGCAAATCCCGATATTAAGCGAAATCGCTTAAATTTGCTGGGATTATTGCGAAATCATGGTCGCATTTTAGCAGATTTTGGTGCAATAGTGAAAAATTTGTAGTCAAAAGCAACAAAAAGTTGTGTAATTGCTGCCAATTAACGCTACTATAGTAGAGCTTAACCAGGGATGATACACGGTCAATGCCAGAAGCGTTAATTATTGGATTAGGAAAGTCCGGTGTTGCTGCGGCAAGATTGTTGAAACAGGAAGGCTGGGAGGTAGAACTTTATGACAGTAGCACCTCCCCAACCCTTCTCAAACAACAACAGGAACTCGCCAGCGAACACATTACCGTTAAATTAAAAACCACACCAGAATTTACCAATTCTGATTTATCCAAATTAATCATTGTCAGTCCCGGAGTTCCTTGGGATATTCCTATTTTAGCCCAAGCGCGAGAACTGGGAATGGAAACTATCGGCGAAATGGAACTAGCTTGGCGACATTTACAAGATATCCCCTGGGTAGGAATTACTGGTACAAATGGTAAAACCACTACCACAGCCTTAATTGCGGCTATTTTCCAAACGGCAGGATTAAACGCTCCCGCCTGTGGTAATATCGGCTATGCTGCTTGTGAGGTAGCAATCCAAAGTCTCAAATCTCAAATCCACAATCGCCCTGATTGGATAATTGGCGAAATTAGCAGTTATCAAATCGAATCTTCTGTAACTTTAGCACCTCGCATTGGCATTTGGACAACTTTCACACCAGATCATTTAGCCCGTCACAAAACATTAGAAAATTACTATCATATCAAGGCCAAATTATTACACAATTCCCAGTTACAAATATTTAATGGTGATGATCTTTACTTGCGTCAATTAGGATTAAATCATTGGCCTCAGGCCTATTGGACAAGCGTTAAAGGTCGAGAATTTCTGATTGGTGAAAAAGGCTTTTATATAGAAAATGGCTGGGTAATGGAAAAAATCACGGCTACACCCCAAGCCATTGTCGAGGTATCTGCATTGCGAATGGTAGGGGAACATAACCAGCAAAATCTGCTCATGTCCGTCGCCGCTGCTAGATTAGCCGGTATAGATATTACCGCTATTTCCCAGGCTGTCCGTGAATTTCCTGGTGTTCCCCATCGCTTAGAACATATCTGTAATTGGCAAGGAGTTGATTTTATTAACGATAGTAAAGCCACTAATTACGACGCAGCGGCGGTAGGTTTAGCATCTGTGCAAAGCCCCGCTATTTTAATCGCTGGTGGAGAAGCTAAAGCGGGAGATGATACCGCTTGGTTAGGGCAAATTCAAGCTAAAGCCGCCGCTGTCTTACTCATAGGTAACGCAGCACCGGCATTTTCTAAACGTCTGCAAGAGGTGGGATATAGTAATTATCACATAGTCGAAACTATGGAAAACGCCGTATCCTTATCTGGGGAACTAGCGAAAAAACATCAAGCTTCAGTAGTATTACTATCTCCTGCTTGCGCTAGTTTTGATCAATATCCTAATTTTGAAATGCGGGGTGAAGACTTTCGCCAATTGTGTCAGAAATATCTGCTAAATGTTGCTGAATAAGGGTGTATTTTTTTTCACGCAGAGGCGCACAGACGCGGAGAGTCAGGGAGGTTTGTCGGAATATTTTTGAAATTTCTCTCTTGGGAAGGATTATTAATATATGAATAACCTATAGGATGGATAATATATTTTACCCTGAGTGAAGTTGGGCTTGGTTTACCCTCCAAGCCTTTTTATTTTTTCCCTGTATTTCATAGTTTTTGTTCTGGTCAACTGGGATATTTTTTCTATTTTTCGCAAAAGTAACATTACTAAATCTAATTGAGGATCTGATATCATGATTACGCAGCGGTAATTCATCAATTACCGCTACTTTCATTAAGACAGAATTACTGGGGTTGGGGTGGCTTTATTGATGTTATTTTTAGCTATTTCTAAGTATATCAAAAGGGCGTTGATATCCGCTGGGTTAACACCACCAATTCTCGCAGCTTGTCCAATAGTTAAGGGTTGGACTTTATTCAACTTTTCTCTCGCTTCCTTTGATAAAGTATCAATGGTTGAGTAGTCCAAATTACTAGGTAGTTGGCGATTTGCTTGACGGGCAACTTGGTCAATTTGGTTTTGCTGTCTTGCTAAATAACCAGCATACTTGATATCAATTTCCGCTCCTTCTTTTTCCGCTTGTTTGAGGTTGGGGTTATGGAGTCCGTAACGCTCCAAGTCAATGTAATGGATACCCGAACGACGCAGCAAGTCAGCAAGGGTAATAGAACCTTTAATTGCCTGTTGGGTATCATGAGCGATCGCTTGTCCTACTGCCTCATTTTCCTTTATTCTAGTACAATGCAGCCGTTCTTTCTCCGCCGTAATTTGTGCTTGTTTTTCACTAAACAAATTCCAGCGCCTATCATCAATTAAACCAATTTCCCGTCCCAAGGGTGTCATGCGGAGATCAGCATTATCAGAACGTAGTAATAACCGATACTCTGAACGACTTGTAAGCATACGATAAGGTTCTCGTAAATCCTTCGTACACAGGTCATCAATTAAAGTGCCAATATAACTTTGTTCACGGGGAAAAATAATCATTTCTTCACCCCGTACAAACCGCGCTGCATTGATTCCTGCTACTATCCCTTGAGCAGCAGCCTCTTCATAACCTGTAGTCCCATTTACCTGTCCGGCACAAAATAATCCAGGCACTTTCTTAGTCATCAAGGTAGGAAAACACTGGGTTGCAGGTAAATAATCATACTCTACTGCATAGGCAGGACGTAACATCACACAATTTTCTAAACCTGTCAAACTCCGCAACATCAAAATTTGCAAAGTTTCTGGTAAACCGGTAGAAAAACCCTGAATGTATAATTCAGGAATATCTCTTCCTTCCGGTTCAATAAAGATTTGGTGACTTTCTTTATCTACAAAGCGGACAATTTTATCTTCAATACTCGGACAATAGCGGGGACCGGTTGCTTCCACCCAACCACCATACACAGGGGACAGATGTAAATTTTCCTGAATTAAACGATGAGTTTCTTTAGTGGTTCGAGTCATGTGACAAGGCATTTGTTCCCGTTCTACCCAGACTTCAGGGTCAAAACTGAACCACCGTACAGCGTCGTCTCCGGGTTGAACTTCCATTTTAGTGTAATCAACAGAACGTTTATCAACCCGTGCTGGTGTCCCGGTTTTCAGTCTACCGGTTTCAAATCCTAAGCGGTTCAAAGTTTGTGTTAACCCTTCCGCTGCAAACTCTCCCGCGCGGCCTGCGGCCATGGATTTATTTCCCACCCAAATTTTCCCACCTAAAAACGTCCCCGTGGTGAGAATTACCGCTTTACAGTGAAAAGATACGCCAAAATAAGTTTCTAAACCAATAACTTGATTATGATCATTTAAGATTAAATCTGTCACCATCCCTTCTCTAATTGTCAAATTCTCTTGATTTTCGACAATTCCCTTCATTATCGCCGCATATTCTCTTTTATCAGTTTGCGCTCGTAATGCCCAGACCGCAGGACCTCGTGAGGAATTGAGGATACGTTTTTGTAAGTATGTCCGGTCTGCCATTTTGCCAATTTCTCCCCCTAAAGCGTCTATTTCATGGGTTAATTGGGATTTAGCAGGTCCACCGACTGCGGGGTTACAGGGTTGCCAAGCGATTTTATCTAAGTTTAGGGTCAATAGCAGAGTTCGACAACCGAGGCGAGCAGTAGCCAGCGCTGCTTCACAACCTGCGTGACCTGCACCGACGACAATTACATCATAAGCGTCTGGAAATTCAGTGAAATTGTGCATGGTCTTAGTTACAAAATTAAGTTAGTTAGGAATTATGATATAAATTCCCTATTATACATTATTTTTAATTTGTTGGTGATTGGCGATCTGCTTACAGCAGTGCTTGGCGATCGCACTATACTTAAAATTAGGTCTATTCTTAATCCGATACCAGCAAATACCAGTACCGCTTTTAAATTCTCTGTTTTCATATATTAATTGTCTACTATTTAATAATTACTCATCTGTAAAATAATCGGAATCTATCTTTTTAATTTCGTAAATAGAGACTGTGGAAACACCCACATGATTATCAATCATCAACTGAGCTAATTCTTCTCCATCTATTAACACAATTTTACTATCTATAATAGATACATATTCTCTCGCTTCTTGGGAAAATCTGGAAGTAGTGATAAAAACACCTTTTCTTGCTCTTTGTCCATGTAAAGCCCCGACAAACTTTTGAATTTCTGGTCTACCAACAACAGTATTATCCCATCTTTTAGCTTGAACATAAACAATATCTAAGCCTAATTTATCTTCTTTAATTATACCATCAATTCCCCCATCTCCACTTTTACCGATCGCTCTCCCCGCATCACGTCTTGAGCCACCATAACCCATTTTTACGAGTAAATCTACCACTAATCTTTCAAAAAAATCAGGTGAACAACTTTTCACACGGTTAAGTAACTCTAATTCTAATTCTTTTCTAATTTTCTGATATCCAAACTCTATGGATTCCTGGGGTGTAGTTTCCGATATTTCTATAATTTCTGGTTCTGATTTATCATGATCTTTTTTAGAAGTTCTAAATTCAATATACTCTGGAAACTGTCCTAAAAATTTCACATTAATTGCTGCAATATTTTGATTTAAAATATCCTTTCCCCTTGTGGTAATTTGAAAAAATCCTCTTTTAAGAGATTCTACTAAACCGGCTTTTTTTAAATGTGTTCTAGCCCAACCTACTCTATTATCAAAAACCGCTTGTTGTCCACTAGATAATAATTCCTTTCTTTCGTCATCACTTAAATTAAAAACATCAGCTAAAAATGTAATAGCGTCTCTTAAAGAATGTTCTTTACCATCACTTGCATATTGCAATAAAGGAAGCATAATAGCTTGAAAGTCAGGAATAGTCATTTTTCACAAGTCAAAAAATCAAGATATTCACTTTTATACCATACTCTTGTGTTTTTTGGCAATATTTTTACATCACCGCATCAAATAGATATTATATTATCATATATAATATGAATACAAAAGATAAAAAACTGACAACATAATTAATAAATAACTCTATGACTAAATCACATCGTCCTCCAATTCTTAAACCTGATGAAACATACACATTTCGTAAGTATTTTGAGTTAAGGTTTGCACCTGCGGATATTTTACAAGAATTAGGAGTCAATTTAACTAGAGGAACAATTGATTGGCCGGTAAGTAATAATCAAATATCTCGATTAATTGATCTCAAAGAACGATTAGAAGAGGCAATGCAAAGAGTTAGTTTAACAAGCGAAGCTGCAAGAAGAGAAGTTTTAATTGCACCAATTCTCTTAGAAGTTGCACATATTACCGAATCTAAAATTAATATTGAATATCCCATTGAAATAAATCAATTTTTGCGGGGTGACTTAGATTATTACCTGCAATCTCAACATCAGGTTTTAGTTGTGGAAGCAAAACACGCAGATTTAACACGAGGATTTACTCAACTTGCAGTGGAATTAATTGCTTTAGATCAATGGGTTGAAGGAGATGAACCAATATTATATGGTGCTGTAACAACTGGAGATATTTGGCAGTTTGGCAGTTTTCAACGCGAAAATAAACTAATAACCCAGGATTTAATGTTATATCGAGTTCCTACCGATTTAGAAATGTTGATGCAAATTTTAGTAGGGATTTTAACCTAAAACTTCAGATCCCTGACTTCTTAAAGAAGTTGGGGATCTTTATCTTATTCATTTCGCACAGGATCTAGTGAAGAGTTGAGGATGCGTTTTTGTAAGTATGTCCGGTCTGCCATTTTGCCAATTTCCCCCCTAAAGCGTCTATTTCATGGGTTAATTGGGATTTGGCTGGTCCACCGACTGCGGGGTTACAGGGTTGCCAAGGGATTTTATCTAAGTTTAGGGTCAATAGCAGAGTTCGACAACGGAGGCGAGCAGTAGCCAGCGCTGCTTCACAACCTGCGTCACCTGCACGGACGACAATTATATCATAACAATTACATCATAAGCGTCTGGAAATCCAGTGAAATTGTGCATGGTCTTAGTTACAAAATTAAGTCAGTTAGGAATTATGATATAAATTGTCTATTATACATTATTTTTAATTTGTCGGTGGTTGGCGATCTGCTTACAGCAGCGCTTGGCGATCGCACTATACTTAAAATTAGGTCTATTCTTAATCCGTTTCTACCAGAAGAGGGATAAAATCCAAAATCTAAAATCTAAAATCTAAATTTATGAAACCCCCCCAATCTAATCAATTTGATTACGTAAAAATTGGTATAGCTTCACCAGAACGCATTCGTAAACGGGGTGAACGGACTTTACCTAATGGACAAATAGTTGGTGAGGTAACGCAGCCAAAAACTATTAATTACCGGACTCTGAAGCCGGAAATGGATGGTTTGTTTTGTGAGCGCATTTTTGGACCGGTTAAAGACTGGGAATGTCACTGTGGTAAGTATAAGCGTGCTGTGTTTAGAGGTATATTTTGTAAGGACTGTGGTGTAGAATTTACTGAATCCAGCGTCCGTCGTCACAGGATGGGCTTTATTAAGTTAGCTGCTCCGGTGGCTCATGTTTGGTATCTCAAGGGGATTCCTAGTTATATTGCTATTCTCTTGGATATGCCTGTACGGGATGTGGAGCAAATTGTTTATTTCCATTCTTACTGTGTGTTACGACCGGGTAATGCAGATACTTTGACTTATAAACAACTTCTAAGCGAAGATCAGCGGCTAGAAATTGAGGATGCTATTTATAGTGAGGATTCTCAATTAGAAGGTGTAGAAGTGGGTATTGGTGCGGAAGCACTGTTACGGCTTTTATCGGATATTAATTTGGAGCAGGAGGTGAAGGCTCTACGGGAAGAAATTGCTAATGCTGAAGGACAAAAACGCGCTAAGTTAATTAAACGTTTGCGGGTGATTGATAATTTCATTGCTACGGGTTCTAAGCCGGAGTGGATGGTTTTACAGGTGATTCTGGTGATTCCTCCGGATTTACGCCCTATGGTGCGATTAAATAAGGGTAAATTTGTTACTAGTAATTTAAATGATTTATATCTGCGGGTAATTAATTGTAATAATCGCTTGTCTAAGATTCAAGAGATATTAGCACCAGAAATTATTGTCCGTAATGAAAAACGGATGCTACAAGAAGCTGTTGATGCTTTGATTAATCATGGTCGTCGTGGGAGAACAGTGGTGGGTGCTAGTAACCGTCCTCTGAAGTCTTTGTCGGATATTATTGAGGGAAAATAGGGATGGTTTAAACAAAACCTGTTGGGTAAATGGGTGGACTATTCTGGGCGTTCTGTGATTGTGGTTAGACCTAAGTTAAAAAATCTATGTGCGTTTTGATGGAGAAGTTGATTCGGGAGAAGCTGATTCTAAACCTTTGGAGGTTATAGAGCAGAAGGATGAGTGTTCAAAACCTTGTAGGGGCGAACGGCAGGAAAGCCCCTACAAAGCCGTCGGTGGTCGGTGGTCAAGACTAACAACGGACAATGGTTACTGAGCGAAGTCGAAGTACGGACAAAGGACAACTAAGGACACTTGATCTTACACCTTGGGTTTAAAAGTCGAAGCAACGTGCAACTCTTTCAATTGTTTTGCGTCTACATTTCCAGGAGCATCTGTTAATAAACAACGAGCTTGTTGAGTCTTGGGAAAAGCAATCACATCACGAATTGATTCTTCTCCAGATAACAACATTACCAAACGGTCTACACCGTAAGCAATACCACCATGGGGAGGAGTTCCATATTCAAAAGCTTCTAATAAAAAGCCAAATTTACTTTGTGCTTCTTCTGTTGATAAACCAATAGCTGAAAACACTTGTTCTTGAACTTCTCGCTGATAAATTCGCAAACTTCCACCACCAACTTCAAACCCATTTAAAACTAAATCATAAGCTTGAGCGCGGGCGGTTTTTAAATCACTGATATCCTCAGGATGAGGGGCTGTAAATGGGTGGTGTAATGCTTCTAAACGTTTTTCATCTGCGTTCCATTCAAACATGGGAAATTCGGTAATCCAGAGCAAGTTAATTTTGTCTTTGGCAATTAACTTAAATTCCCTTGCCACAAATTGACGAATTCTATCTAAGGTTTTATTCACAGTGGTTGTATCAGCAGCCGCAAATAATAACAAATGTCCGGCTTTTGCACCCGTTCTTGTTAATATTTCCTGCTTTTGTTCCGGTGTCAAATTATCTTTAATTGCGCCAATGGTGTCAAGTTCACCATTTTCTCGCACGCGAATATAAGCTAAACCTTTCGCACCTGCTTCTGCGGCTTCCCGGAAAATATCGCCACCTGGTTTAATGCGAACATTAGAAATGGCATCGTTACCGTTAGGAATCGGGAGTATTTTAACGATACCACCGTTAGAAATGGCTTCTCGAAAAACTTTGAAACCAGAATCTTTTAAAACGTCAGAAACATCAACTAATTCTAAACCGTAGCGGGTATCTGGTTTATCACTTCCGTAACGGTTCATAGCTTCCGCGTAAGGAAGACGAGGAAAAGGACGAGGTAAATCAATGCCTTTCACGGTTTTGAAAATATGACAAACTAACTTTTCGTTAAGTTCGATAATTTCATCTTCAGACATGAAACTCATTTCCATGTCTAGTTGGGTAAACTCCGGTTGTCTGTCAGCCCGTAGATCTTCATCTCGAAAACATCGCGCCACTTGATAGTATCTATCCATTCCCGATACCATCAATAATTGTTTGAAAAGTTGGGGAGATTGGGGTAAAGCGAACCATTCACCTTCATTCACGCGACTGGGAAGAATATAATCTCGCGCCCCTTCGGGGGTAGAACGGGTGAGAACTGGGGTTTCAACTTCAATAAAACCCTCTAGGTCTTCCAGGTAGCGCCGCATGGCTTTGATGACCTGATGACGCAATTGCATATTTTGCGCCATACGTTCCCGTCGTAAGTCCAAATAACGATATTTTAATCGTAAATCTTCCCGCACTGTTTCCGTGTCTGCGGTGGAAACTTGGAAAGGTAATTGTTTACGGACGGCGTTAAGTAGTTCTATTTTATCCGCATAGATTTCCACTTCGCCAGTAGGAAGTCGGGGATTTAGGGATTCTGGAGGACGTTGGGTAACTCTACCGGTGATAGCTACAACATATTCATTTCTGAGTGCGTTAGCTTGTTCATAGGAGTCTGGGGTGCGCTGGGGGTCGCTGACGATTTGGACAATACCAGAGCGATCGCGCAAATCTAAGAATATCACACCACCGTGATCGCGGCGACGGTCTACCCATCCGTAAAAGGTAACAGTTTCACCAATATGTTCTTTTCGGAGTTCGCCGCAATAGTGAGTTCGCATAGTTGTTAGTTCTTTGGTTCCGGGCTAGGTTGTTTAAATGTCAAGGCTTCCCCATTATCTAGCATTAACATTCATTGTAGTCATTTTCGGTGAAGAAAAATCAGCAAAAATAAGAAAGTGATGATTTTCGATACTGATTCACAAAATATTATGTATGTTTTTTTACTATATTTGTACTTAATTAATCTATCATGTAGTTGACAACATTAACTACAAAAAGTTAATATTTACTCAGTTGATATCATGCTTAACCTACTCGTATCACACTATTCTTATGACCGAAAAATTACAAGATCTTAACTGGGATAAATTTACCCCTGAGCAAAAACGTTTATACGAAAAATGGATTCAATCATTAGAAGCGGCCATACAAGCCCATATTGAGTTGATGAAATCTTTTGAGAGTGAAGATAGTTCCTCAGAATCATCAAAGAAAGAGATAGTTGCGACACCACACAATACTAATTTTGCAAGAACTAAAGAGACACTAATTTCACTAAGAATAGATGGAATAGATGATATTTATGGAATAGATGATATTTATTGTGAGGTGAAAAAGAGTATATGTAAGGCTAATTGTTTATTTAATTCTCAAAAACAAAAATGTTTAGAAGACTGTGAAAGAAATGGTTGTAGCTAAATATAAACATAAAATCAATATCATAAGTATATTGCTTACATAAGGCAATGGTGAAAAATTATTCTGGATTGAATCTTCGCGGAAAGTCTTTTCAAGGTCAAGACTTAACAAATGCTAATTTTAATGGTAGTGACATTAGAGGGGCAAACTTTACAAAAGCTATATTAAAAGGGGCAAACTTTAGTGAGACAACCTCCGGTCTACAATTACTTCCTATAGTTTGTACGATTGCGCTCTCTTTATTAATTATTGCCCTTGGCTCAATTATTACGGGAATAGGTGCTATTGTTCTTGTTGGACTTTGGGATTTAGAAAAGGATCTAAAAATTAAAATCACTACATACATAGTAATCTTAATTTCATTATTAGCTTTTGCTATTATTACCGTAGCTAAAAATTTTTTACATGGTTTATTTGTAGCGATATTAGTATTAACTCCTAGCTTATTCCTAAGTTTTATAGTAAGTAAAGCTAACACAACAATTATTGGACAATTTTTTTTTGGAATTGCAATATTATGTTTAATTGGAATTGGTTGGATAATAATAGCTTTAGCTAATATTATGATGATAAATATCATTAGTTATTTGCCCATAGTGATATTTATAGGTTTAATCATCAATTTAATTTCAGCGGGATCTTTATTAATAAAAGTTCCAAATATAACAAAATCAACTTTAATTGGGTTAACTATTGTTATTGTTTCCATATTAGGAAATAATATTGGTTGGCAAGCATCAAAAGGTAGTGAAAAATTTAGTTGGATTAAAAAAGTTGCTATATCTATAAATTCTATCTATGGTACAACCTTTTTTAGTGCTGATTTAACTGATGCTGATTTTACTGGTGCAACCCTGAAAAACACCGATTTCAGAAAAGCAAACCTAACGCGCACTCGTTTTTATGAAGTCAAAAAACTTGATTTTGCTAGACCGGGTAATACTATATTAAGTAACCCTACTGTTCTCAATTTGCTTATTACTTTAAATGGCAGAAATAAATCTTATATTGGTGCAAATCTGAAAGGTGCAAACCTAATAGGTGCAGACTTGAAAGAGGCTAATTTAAAAAATGCTGATATTATAGAAGCTACTTTTCAAGGTGCTGTTTTAGAATGGGCAAATCTGACTCTTACTCAAGCCGTCGGTACTAATTTCACCAAAGCTCAAATGACTGGTGCTTGTGTGGAAGCTTGGAATATTGAAAGTACAACCATATTAGATCATGTAGATTGTCGCTTTGTCTATCTTTTAGAATATCCTAAACCGGGAACAGATGACCGGGAACGCCGTCCGAGTAGTGGAGAATTTCAACCAGGAGAATTTACCAAATTATTTGAAGAAGTTTTAAATACTGTTGATTTAATTTTCCAAAATGGTATTGACTGGCAAGCTTTTGTTACTGCTTTCAAAAAAGTGCAAGTTGAAAATGGAGATACAGAATTAGTTATCCAGAGTATTGAAAATAAAGGTGATGGGGTTGTTGTTGTTAAAGTTGCTGTTCCTGAGAATGCGAATAAAGAAAAGATTCACAGCCATTTTACTCAAAATTATCAATTAGCATTAGCAGAAATAGAAAAATATAAAGAACTTTTACAAGCTTCTAATAATCAGAATGCAAATCTATGGTTAACTATTAATAAGTTAGTAGAAGCAGAAAAATCTATAAATGTTCAAGTTGAAAACAAAGTGGATAATAAAAATATGACTAACAGTAATGATTCCAGTCGTAATGTCGAAGTAGAAATGAATATTCAGAAAGTGGACGGGGGAGTAGCGGGTAAGGTTATGGGAGATCTGGTTATTACTCCCAAACAAAACCTAGCGGACTCAGCTAGTGAGATTCAACAACTACTCCAAATCCTCAATCAATCCTATCCTCCTGATATACCTACAGATACTCAAGCAGAAATCGAGGTAGCGGTTAAGGGTATCAATAAAAATCCACAACTAAAGGAACGGGTAATAGGTGCATTAAAAGCGGGTGGTATTGAAGCAATTAAAGAACTTGCTGATAATATTTATGTAAATGTTCTCATTGCTGCTTATGATGGATGGAAAAATCCCCAATCATAAACTTTTACCAATAATTTCTGGTTTTTTAGGTTTAGGTTAGAAACCCATTTTTTAGCCTAAAAGATTGATTATATAGCGGCTATACAAACAAACTCCTTCCAAGAGGAATTTAACCCACCTGCGTGGGTTTTGTCTGTGTAGACGCGGTTTCTAACCGCTTTGTTCGGAAAATATCGTTAAAATGGCAGGTAGAACCTCCCGGAAAGTATTCCCTGTCGGAGACTGGAAGGGATAAATAGAGAGAGGTATAAATCATGACTGCTATAACTTTACAAATACCAAAATCACTAAAATTCACAGATGATAAATTTGTGGAAATGATTGCTGCTAATAAAGATCTACGTTTAGAATTATCCTCACAAGGAGAATTAAGTATCATGTCACCAACAGGAGGAGAAACGGGAGATAGAAACCTAGAATTAGGTGGACAAGTTTGGTTTTGGAATCGCCAAAATGGGTTAGGAAAAGCTTTTGATTCTTCCACAGGTTTTAAATTACCTAATGGTGCTACCCGTTCTCCTGATGTGTCTTGGATTAAGATAGAAACATGGAATGCACTCACACCAGAACAAAGAAAAAGGTTTCTGCCTTTATGTCCTGATTTTGTGATGGAATTAGTTTCTGAAAGCGATGATTTAGCCGATACTCAAGCCAAAATGCGGGAATATATCGCCAATGGTTTACGGTTAGGTTGGTTAATTAATCCTAAAAACAAACAAGTAGAAATTTATCGCCCCAATCAAGAAATAGAAGTTTTAGAATCTCCTACAAGTTTATCTGGAGAAGATGTATTACCAGGATTTATTTTAGATTTGCAGCCGATTTTTTAATCAGGAAAAACAGGGAATACAGAGATTTTTATTTGTTGCCAAAATGTTGAGTTGATTTTGCTCAGAAATAGGATATTGACTAAATAGGGTGCGTTATCCTGAAGCTAACACACCCTACTAATAATCTCTAGAGACTAATAAGTAATAACTTGTCGTTCTAATTGCAGTAAAGCTTCGACACGGGCTTCAGTTGCTGGGTGACTAGAGAATAAATTTCCCAAAAACTGCCCAGAAATAGGATGAATAATTAATAATGGTTCAAAAGCTGGATTAGCATTCAAAGGCATTTGTTTAGCTGTAGATTCTAACCTTTGCAAAGCCCTAGCTAATGCGCGAGGATTACCTGTTAATTTTGCAGCCCCAGCATCAGCAGAAAATTCTCTGGTGCGGGAAATTGCTAACTGAATCACCGTAGCGGCCAGAGGGGCAAATATGACTGTAGCTAATACACCCAGAGCATTTCCACCTCTTTCGTTGTCCCGTGAACCACCACCAAACCACATACTATAACTCAGCATTTGCGCCAGGAAGGAAACAGCCCCAGCGACGGTAGCAGCCACCGCTTGCGTTAAGGTATCACGATTGATAATATGGGTTAGTTCGTGGGCAATTACCCCTTCTAATTCATCTTCTGGTAAAATATCTAAAATACCTGCGGTAACGGCCACAGCCGCGTGTTCGGGATCTCTTCCCGTCGCAAAAGCGTTGGCTGTTGGACTAGGAACAATGTACAATCCCGGCATGGGAATATTAGCACGGTTAGATAATTTTTCAACGATGCGATATAGTCCTGGCGCTTCCGCCGCGCTGACGGGTTGGGCATTATATACTGCTAAAGCAATCTTATCTGATTGATACCAAGAGAAGAGGTTAGTCGCTGCTGCTAACCCAATTCCTATAACTAAGCCCCCTGTACCACCAATTACCCAGTAACTAATTGCTATCAATAAGCCACTGAGGGTAGCGAGTAAAATAGCAGTTTTTAGTTGATTTCCCATTTTGATAACTCTCCTACTTATGCTGTGTTAGTTTCTTGTTAATTTTTGGAACTTTGCCTGGACAACAGCATCTTTTTAGCCACTCCTTGATTGTATCAAGTTCAATTTTCAGGTACAGTGATGAAAACCTGTCACGAGGGTACGGTTTTCCGTTGGTTGCCGATTTACAGCAGTTTTCGGCGATTTAAACCAGACTTTGATTACCTTCTTCCTTTGCGCCTTCCCTACTTTGCGCCTACCCTTCGGGATCTCTAAGAGAGATTGCGCGAAACAAAAACCGTGGTTCATTTACCTGAAATTCGCTGTAATAAAAGACTAATAAAGACTAATAAAGACTAATAACAATTATTAATAATGTTGCAACAGGTAGAAATTCGTATTCCCATTGCCATTAGTCTGGGAGCAATAGCTGGGGCTTTAAGTCGCTATTATTTAACTTTGTGGTTGACAAATCGCTTGGGTTTTGGTTTCCCCTATGGAACTTTTTTGATTAATATTAGCGGTTGTTTAATCATGGGGTTTTTCGCCAGTTTAGCTATGGAAAAAACAGCGCTGATTTCCCCAGAAATTAAGTTAATTGTCGCCACAGGATTTTTAGGTGCATATACTACTTTTTCTACTTTTGGTTTAGATACGGTTGGTTTGTTGCAACGTGGTAATTGGTTGGCTGCTACTGGTTATTTTTTTGGTAGTACAATCTTGGGAATTATCAGTGTTCAATTAGGGATGATTATTGCGAGAATTTTTAATTGAAAGTTTTTAATTGAAAGTTCTGATTTTACACCAATGATCCCCCGGATTACAGCAAGTTCAGATTGAGTAAGGTACACCTTATGCGGGCAAGATGCCCGCACCACAAGAGTTTTATAATTAATATCTGTACCTTGTGAATACCGGGAACTGCTGTAATTTACCGGAGGGATCACGTTTATATAGGTAAATGAATGATTTTTTTCTCACCCAGGGGCGCACAGGCGCAAAGAGAAATTATTGATTTGAATTGATTTGAATTGATTTGAATTGATTTGAAGTCTAGCCCACAGCATTAGGTAATGGTTTTTTGGGTGTCGCTAGTTGTAGGATGATATCTAGCAACCAAGGGGCAAGACGTTGACATAATACGGCTAAATGAGATTGCCATCCGACTAGGATTTCTGGTGTATCTTTTTCTATTCCAATCACTAGGGCTTGGGCGACTTGTTCGGGTGTCATGGGAATCACGCCGCGAAATGATTTTAAGTCGCGCACCATGTCTGTTTCGGTGAGGGAAGGGAGTAAAGCAATCACACGGATATTGTGTTGGGCCAGTTCTTGACGTAAGGCCTGGGTAAATCCAACAATGGCAAATTTAGTGGCGGAATATGTGGCCATTGTCGGTGCGGCAACTTTCCCCATTAAACTGGAGACGTTGACAATGATCCCCTTTTTTTGACTAACCATACGTTTGGCGATTAAGCTGGTTAGGGTATACATTCCCAATAAATTAACGGAGAGTTCTTGTTGCAGTTGGGGAAGTTTTGATTGCAAAAATGAGTTTTGATGGGCGACACCAGCACAATTTACGAGTAGATGAATCGGTCCATAACTGCGCCAAAGTTGGGCTACGGCTATATTAACATAAATTGATTGAGTTAAGTCTAAGGCCATGATTGTAGTTTCTACACCCAAAGCTTCGATTTGGGCGGCTACTTCGGCTAACTTTTGCCGATCGCGTGCTACTAATATTAACCTTTTCATGCCTTGTTTGGCTAATTCTAAGGCGATCGCTCGACCAATGCCACGGGAAGCTCCGGTAATTAGTGCAACTTTTCCTTGAATCTTCATCGTTTTTCAACTCCAAATTTTTCATGTCTCGTCTTCATGTATTGCGTTTTTGGCAATCAACAGGTAGGACGATTGATGAACGGTAAACAAAAATCAAACCTAAAGTGACAGGAATTAGGTCATTGCAAATATTTTGATTCTCCGCTGTTGAACGGGAATTTTTACTAATGACTAATGGCCAATCACCAATGACCAAGTAAAAGACTTTTGGCAGGATAGATAAAGCTCATTGATTTTACCTCTCTAAATGATCCGAGCATTCACCAGCGCTGTCGTACTCACACACATTAGCAACAAAATCAAGTTATTGCAATATTTTTTAATCAGGATTTCTGATTAATCGTTTTCCCATAGTATATATATCTGGATTTTAATTTATATAAGTTTTTATTAATAGTGAGCAATTAATATCTTGATCCCCTTACAATTCCTCAATTTCTGTGACAATGAATACATTTTTTAGCTTATTCAAGACAACATATTCTGCTGAATTTGTCGTGTATTGGTGACAATTTTCAGTAAAAAGGCACTAATTTATAAAAATAAGACGATAATTATTAAATCTTGTGGGGTGGGCATCTTGCCCGATAATTATTAAATCTTGTGGGGTGGGCATCTTGCCCGATAATTATTAAATCTTGTGGGGTGGGCATCTTGCCCGATAATTATTAAATCTTGTGGGGTGGGCATCTTGCCCGCCAGATTTATACAAATTAAATACACAACAGCTGATAATCTCAAATTGTTTGCCTAAGTCCCGCTAATAATTCGTTTTCGCAATTCATCAGCTATTAATATCAACGGTGGACAAAACAATAAAATTAGCAAATATGATGGTTTTAAAGCTGCGGTAGAGAAGATTTTTTGCAGAGTAGGAGAATAAATAATAGAGAGAATTAGAAACCATTCCACCGCAATTCCTGCCCAAATCAAGCGGTTAGTAAAAAACCCCAAACGCAAAATCGAAAACCGTTCTGAACGACAGGCAAAAACGTTACCATCTTGACAAGCCACAATTACGGCTAAAGTCATTGTTGTTGCTTGATGATAAATGGCCATTGTAGCGGCATTAGCCGAGTGCGATAAAATACTGGTACTAAGTGCCTGTAATTGGGTCATATTATAACCATTTGTCCACCAAACAAAGAAAAATCCCCCCATACCTGCCAAACCTTCCAGCAGTCCTAAAAAGCAGTAAGCACGTAACAATAAAGGTAAATCTAAGAGTGGTTGGGATTTTTTGCGGGGTGGTAACTCCATTGAACCAGCTTCCGGTTTTTCTGCCCCTAATGCCAGTGCGGGCAGCATATCTGTACCTAAGTCAATGGCTAATATCTGCAAAATTACCAGGGCTGGGGGTATTTTCAAAAACACCATTGCCAGGAAAGGCAAAAACTCCGCCATATTGGAAGCGAGAATATAAGTCATGAATTTGCGGATGTTTTGATACACTGACCGACCTTGTTCAACGGCGGCGACAATGGTGGCAAAATTATCATCTATGAGAACAATATCCGCAGCTTCACGGGCAACATCAGTACCGCTAATTCCCATAGCAATGCCGATATTAGCAGCGCGTAAAGCGGGGGCATCGTTGACACCATCACCAGTAACAGCGACGACATGACCAAGGGTTTTATATGCTTCCACTAATCTGAGTTTCTGTTCTGGCATTACCCTGGCAAATACTAACCCGGTTTTGTGTTTGTGGAGGATTTGGCGCAATTGGGTATCAGAAAGATGTCCCAATTGTTCACCAGTGATGATTCTGGGTTTACCGTTGGCTAAACCAATACGTTGTGCAATTGCTGCCGCTGTTAAGCCATAATCACCTGTAATCATCGTCACTTGAATCCCGGCACGATGACAAAGAGCGATCGCATTGGCAACTTCTGGCCGCGCTGGATCAATCATCGCCACCAATCCCAAAAAAGTCAAATCCTGTTCTAACAAATTATCATCTAAGTGATTTAATTCCGCCCCACCTTGCCTAGTAGCCACCCCCAAGACACGATAACCTTGACTTGCTAATTGATCATTAGCCGCGACAACTTCCTCCCGCTGGGTTGGGGTCAATTCCAGCCTTTCCCCTGAATGCCATAAATACCGCGAATGTTGCAACACATCTAAAGTTGATCCCTTCGTAAAAATCAAATACTGGGAATTTTCCCTATCATCTAACTGCAAATTCCCCTGTAATAAAACCGTCATCATTCGTCGGTGGGAATCAAAAGGAATTTCCCGAACCCTTGGGGCTTGGTGTTGCAACTCCTCCAACTTCAACCCCGCCTTAATAGCAGCCACCAATAACGCCCCTTCCGTAGGATCACCCAATACTTGCCATTGATGAGAATTAGGGGGATGATTTAACCGCGCATTAGAACAGAGTGCCGCACCAGCCAACATTAACCGCACCTGAGACATATCCCTCAAACCCTCATTTCTCCGCGTCCTCTGTGCCTCTGTGGTTCGTAAATCCTCCGTAATAATTTCCACTTCTCCCTTGGGTTCATAACCCACCCCAGTCACATTAATCTGAGTATTGGGAATCCACAATTGGCGGACAGTCATTTCATTTTTAGTCAAAGTCCCAGTTTTATCGGTGCAAATAACAGTTGTTGCACTCAGGGTTTCCACCGCTGACAAACGCCGCACCAAAGCATTTTTAGCGGCCATGCGTTTGACACCAATAGCTAAGGCTAGACTGACAGTAGGTAATAAACCTTCGGGGACAAATGCCACAATAATACCAATGGCAAAAATGAAACTTTCTTTGAGTTGCATTCCTACCAGCAACTTAGTTAATAAAAATATCACCACCCCCATACTCAAAGCAATGATGGTAATGATGTGAACTACTCTGGAAATTTGCACTTCTAAAGTGCTGGCTTCCCGCTTCACATGGGCTGTAAGATGGGCGACTTGACCAAATTCCGTATGTGTGCCTGTGGCATAGACTACTGCCAGTCCCCGACCGGCGGCCACGGTAGAACCGGCAAATACTAAGTTACTAGCTTCTGAAGCATGGATATTGGCGGCGGTGACGGGTTCGCTAATGCGGGGAACGGGCAAAGATTCTCCTGTGAGTACGGAAACATCTACATATAAAGATTGACTTTGAATAATTCTGGCATCAGCGGATATCTTATCACCTTCTTCTAACTGCATGACATCGCCGCTAACTAATTCACGGGCAGCAATTACAGATAATTTTCCATCTCGAAAAACTTTGGCTTGGGAAGGTAAGATTTTTTTCAGGGCTGATAAGGCTTTTTCCGCTTGATATTCCTGCCAAAAACTAAAGATAGCATTAATCCAAATTACTGCCCAAATTGCCCAACCTAATTCTGGTGTTTGGGAAATAAAAGCTAATATTCCCGCTACCCACAACAGCAAGGCCATAAAATGGGTTAATTGGTCGGTAAAACGGAGAATTAAAGGGCGTGTTTGGGGTTCGGGTAGTTCGTTATAACCAGATTGTTTTAATCTTAAATTTGCTTCCGCCTCGCTGATACCTTGGGGCGTGGTTATGAGGGTCTTGTAAACATCTGTAGGTGTCAGCGTCCAAATATGAAAGTTGGAATCCATACTTTTGGTATCAATCGGGCTTTGGCTTTGATTCTGATTTTGACATTTTAGATGCTGAGTCTATACCTGTTCATCTGTCTGAGGTGTGGGGTGGGTTTTTGAGGGTGGTGAGAAGGATTTAAAATTAATAGATAGTAACAGATGCAAAATCCTAACTCAACTTGTTAGTTTACTTTAACTTACACCTATTTGATAGGTTATCAAACCTACATCAAGGTCAACAACTACTGTTCCTCCGTGATTTTTTTCCACCTGTCGCCAGACATCATAGCCCATTAAAATGGCCTTCTCCCAATCTCCTAGCGAACATTGAGAAACTTCTAAATGAGATGTCATATTTTTAATAGTCTTCAATAGTTGATAATCTAAAGTTGAAACACCTTCTAATAAACCATGATCTTTAGCATAGCTAAATACAAGTGCTGATATACCTTCTTCAATAGCTACTGCACGACCTCCATCTTCAACTTCGTCAATAAGAGGATACTGCGAGTAACTACAGACCACCCTAAAACTGCTGCATAGGCAAAATGAAAAATGTCATGAAAGCGGTAGCCATCACTTTTATAAGAATTATCAGTAAGGTCATTTCCTATCTGTTCTTTGTTAATAAATGCCTTCATTTTGACTGAATTATCTTGGCTGACTTCCGTAATTTCTACTTCAAATTGTCGTGGTAAACTTTCATGTTCTGGAAATTCATTATCAAAGATGTAACTTGTATTTTTATTATCTGTTTCTGTTGAATCTCTCCATCCCCAACGGTCATTGCACTTTCTTAAATTATCTTCTGCAATTTCTTGTAAATTGAGGTTAAACTTACTGGCTATATTGGAAATATACCAAAGCATATCTCCCAATTCTTCCGCAATTCCTTCTTTAAATAATTTGTGTGCATCTCCATCGCGTAAATGTTTTTTATATTCTGTCATCAATGAACCAACCTCACCAACTAAACCTAGTAAGGGTATGATTAATTCACTACCTTCAACAGCAGGAATCTGATCGGTATTCAGTGCTTCTGTTTGATATTCAGCAAAATTCATAATGCAATTCCTTAAATATTTGATAATTTATTTTTTGGAAGCCCCGTTTTTAATAAAAATCTTTCTTTCGTCAAGAGATCGATCACGTTGTAGCGGGTGGCGTGGATGTCCATTTTTTGTTAAATCATCACCATTACCTTTACTATCAACAAGATAATAAAGTGTTTTACAAGAAATGAGATTTAGCACTTCTTCCACACGATATTTCTTCGCACTGGAATTATCAAGCCCCGCTCCCCACGCCACAATAATTGACTCAGCACGTTTTGTGGCTGATAGAATATAAAGGTTATTGTTGTGTCCCACAATGTCATCTCCTTTTTTAAGTGCTTCATTGAGTTCTTTGGGTTCTGTTGCAATATAAGCGAATAAATTAACTACTTCAAGAGAACCATAATTCCATGACCTAGCCAAGTCAATACATTTCTTGATAGTGGGATCATTTTCCTCTTCCCCTGCACCAGCCGTACTTGGGTTAAGCATTACAAAGGTAACTTGCGGCAAATTTTCATCCCATATACGCCGTAGTAAATAGCGATATTTTCTCTTTTTTGGATCTTTATAGTCGAACTTAGCATATCCTGGTTTTCTTTTCTTATTCATGTTTTACCCTGAATTACTGTTGATTTATAAATAGTATAAGATATCAAAACAGACACAACTGTTGAGATTTTTCTGTATCTGGATTTTGAAAAATGCTTGATTTTTTTATCGGAGTTTTTTGCCCATTTTTGTTATGTTGTTTTGATATACAATTCGGAATTTCAGATGTAGTTTTTACTAAAGAATCTAACTCTAAAGATAATTGCTGACCATTATCCTGCAAATTAGGAATTTCTAATGGTGGTAATCTCTGTGCTAAAGTTTCTTGAACTTGATCATTAATACACCATTTAGGTGGATAAAAATAATCAATTGGTTGAGGAGTTGCTGTGAATTTGGCTTTGATCTTTTTGCGATTACTTTTTAAATCAGGAAAAGCGGCTCGACAGTATTTATCAGTTTCACAAAAAAGATTTTGACAGTCTATAGCTTTGAGTGGACGACCCCAGAGAGATTTAAAATTTAAACCCAAACGTTGAAATTGATTTTCTTGATTTTCTGTCATCCAATAAATGATATCAGCATAACTTTTTCCTTTAGTATCAATAAAACATTTATCAATACCCCGTTCTGCACCTGGTCCTGCTATAGTAAAACTATTCTCATCAAAGTTGATAACTTCACTATAATTAATATCTGTTGCTAATTGGTAAGCCATAAACTTACCTAACAATGGATATGATTCAAGAATATGAAAAATCTCTTCTAAACTTTTAGCTTTCACTATGCGATTAATTACCCTGTCCTTGACAACCATTTTATCAATTAATGCTAAATGATTCTGGTGCTTTTTATCATAACCAAACTCCTTACTGGCACAAGACATATAAGCACTGGTATAAATCACATATCCAATATTCATAGCTTCTTGTAATATGTTTGAATATCCCTCTAAATCAAAATTAGACAGTGTAATATAATCCCCTATTTTGCTTTCTAAATATTCCCAAGTTTCTATTTTATTGAAAATTTTAAACAGCAGTATCCTAAATAACACTTCTTCTTCATTTTGACTCTTATTCTCATCATAAATTACATTCTTGATCAGATATTGAGAAACCCGATCACTGACTCGATAAGCATTACAAAATTTATAAGTATTAAGAATAGGATCGCTTGTCCAAGGTGGTCGTACATTTTTAAGTTTGTTGAAAAAAACTTCTTGACGCATAGCAGCAAATCGCCAATAGGTATCAAAAATTTCTTGTCTTACTTGCATAAACTATTTTCCTTGCTTCTCGTCATCAATATCAATCCTTCATCAATTATGGAATAATACAGTGAAGTTAAACCCAAAATTAATATTATCAAACTTTTGATCGGGTTGCGCTTTCGCTTAACCCAATACCATATTAGGATTACTAAAAGATTGATTAATTAAACTAATTGCTGCTCTTTTTAAAAGAAGTCCTTGTTTAGAAAAAGCATTTAACAATTCAGTAAATACCATTTCACTTGTGACTATACGTATATTAGGCAATAAAGATGCAGTCACATTTCTAGCTTTAAGATGCAATTCATCATGAGGATTTAGTAGAGCAATCCAATAACCTGTATCAGCAAATACTTTTTTCATTCTTCACTCTTGGGTGAACCATATAAATAGTAATCTAAATTTTTTGACATATCAGGTGGTAGCTTTTCCCATTCTGTTTGAGGAATTTGGCTAGTAATATCATCAATGAAATTTCAAAAAGATGGAGATGATAAGTTATTGCTAACATCTCCAGTTTGACTTTCGGAAGTTCTTTGCTTAAACCTGTTTTTAATGAAGAGTAAGAAATTTAAGACTTCTTCAATTACAAAATCCGGTGATTGAGTAATTTCTTTGATTAGTTCTTCTTTTGTTGTCATGATTTCACCTCATTTATTTCTTGACTTGACTTATATCATCTCTGTTATTTTACTCTAGCTTACACCTATTTAATAGGTTATCAAGCCCTGTATATTGATATTTATTCAATCCTGTAAATCCTTAAATCCTGGATATCCTGATTCAGACAATTAGGGTAGGCAATTTTGCCCACCCCAGATTGCTTTGGGTCTTTGTGCCTTTGCGTGAGACTATTTCAAATTAATTCCCTTCCCGCAACTTATCCAACACACTGCGATCCTCCAAAGTCGAAGTATCTCCCGACACCTCTTGACCTGCTGCTAAATTCCGCAATAACCGACGCATGATTTTACCAGATCGCGTTTTTGGCAAAGCATCAGTAAAGCGAATTTCACCGGGACGAGCGATCGCCCCAATCTCACTTACAACGTGCTTTTTCAGTTCCTTACTTAACTCCTCACTGGCTTGATAAGTTCCCTCTAAAGTGACAAAAGCTACAACTTCCTCACCTTTCAATTCATCCGGTTTACCCACTACAGCAGCCTCAGCCACCGCCGGATGAGACACTAGGGCTGATTCTACTTCCATTGTTCCCAAGCGGTGTCCAGAGACGTTCAGGACATCATCTACGCGCCCCATGACCCAGAAATAGCCATCTTCATCCTTCCTCGCACCATCGCCAGCAAAGTACGTATATTTACCATCTGTGGGCGGAATATGTTCCCAATAAGTCCGCCGGAAACGCTCAGGATCACCGTACACAGTCCGCATCATTCCCGGCCAAGGATGACGAATGGCTAAATAACCACCTTCATTATCAGGAACGGAATTACCTTCTAAATCCACTACATCCGCAATAATACCGGGAAAAGGTAGGGTGGCTGAACCGGGTTTTGTAGGAATTGCTCCAGGTAAGGGTGTAATCATAATCCCACCGGTTTCCGTTTGCCACCAGGTATCAACTATTGGGCAACGTTCACCACCGATAATTTTTTGATACCATATCCAAGCTTCGGGGTTAATCGGTTCACCGACAGTTCCCAGTAATCTCAGAGAAGAAAGATTACGTTTATTAGGATGATGTTCACCCATTTTAATAAAGGCACGAATGGCTGTTGGTGCAGTATAAAAAATGGTCACGCCGTATTTTTCAATCACATCCCAGAAGCAACCGGGATTAGAAGCACGGGGCGCACCTTCATACATGACAGTGGTTGCACCGTTGGAGAGGGGTCCATAAACTATATAGCTATGTCCTGTAATCCAACCGACATCGGCAGTACACCAATATACATCTGTGTCCTGAAGATCAAAAATCCATTTGGTAGTAATATGACTGTATAAGTTATAACCTCCTGTGGTGTGAACTACCCCTTTCGGTTTTCCTGTACTACCGGAAGTGTAGAGAACAAATAGCATATCTTCACTATCCATTGGTTCTGCGGGACAATCCGCAGAAACGCCTTTTTGTAAATCGTGCCACCAATGGTCACGACCTGCTGCCATTTGTATTGTTTGATTTGTGCGTTTGACAACTAGCACATCTGTAATACTGGGGACTGCATTGTTTTCTAAAGCCTTGTCTACCTGTTCTTTGAGGGGGACAATTGCATCCTTGCGCCAACCACCATCCGCTGTGATTACTATCTTTGCTTCCGCATCATTTAAGCGATCGCGTAATGCTTCAGCACTAAAACCACCGAAAACAACGCTATGGGGTGCGCCAATTCTGGCACAGGCTAACATAGCTATGGCGGCTTCGGGAATCATTGGCATATAAATACCAATGCGATCGCCTTTTTTCGCGCCTAATTGTTTTAGTACATTAGCGAATTGACAAACTTCTCGATGTAATTGGGAGTATGTCAGGGTGCGAGAATCTCCCGGTTCTCCTTCCCAAATCAACGCAGCCTTATTTTTCCGCCAGGTAGTGAGATGTCTGTCAAGACAGTTATAAGAAATATTAATCTTACCGTTGACAAACCACTTGACAAAAGGCGGTTGCCAATCTAGTACAGTGTCCCATTTTTGAAACCAGTGTAACTCATTTTCTGCCAATTCTGCCCAAAATTGCTGAGGATCGGCTTTTGCTTGGTCGTAAAGACGCTGATAGTCTGCTAAACTTTTGATATGGGCATTTTGCGAAAAATCACTGTCAGGCGGAAATAGCCGCTTTTCCTGTAAAATGGATTCTATAGTTGGTTGAGACATGATGGATAAAAACGATATTGTGGCTAAAACTATTCTTAACTAAGTTGTACTAAATAATGTTGAGATTTTCATAAAGCTGCACTGAATGTAAAGATTATTTACTGATATGCCCATCTCATCCTACTTTGGTAGGAAAATTAAACAACGCTGAATTTATCAGTGCTGTAGTAAAATAAAATAATGATGATGTTTTTAACAATCTTATTTACCGATCAAGTTCGATATAAGCATGAGAGCAACTAAGTTAGTGTTTTACCATAGGATACAGTTTGCAAGCCAAAGAAATTAAGGATAAATTAAACCTACTGATTGAACAAGCCTCTGAAATAGATCCAAGTCTCATGACAAAATTAATAGAGATCAACCGTTGGATTAAACATATCAAGCTTGGTTCTCTGATGTCCAAACCAATTGTCGTGGCTTTTTTATTAGAAGTGATTACAGACTCTAGAGTTTGGTTAGCAATTAAATCTCTACCCTCCGCAGAAGAGCAAAAACTACAGTTTGAGCAAATGACCGCCAATGAAAGATATTGGTACGGTTATCTATTTCCTAAATGGATAAACGCCACAGACACCAAATTTTATATTTGGAAGAAAAAAATGATGGCGGGGGAATTTAATCAAGCTGATAGTGATATCATTAAATATATAGCTCAAGATATTGTCCATCGTGAAGGGAATTTTTGGCGGCGTTATATAGCTGACCTTTCTATGGCCACAGACCTCATTGTCAGTAATCATCAAAATAAACCACTCTGTATTCAAGTCACAAGTGTTAGTGAAGAATTTCATGCTCAAAAATATCAAAAGTGGCAAAATGCACTGCAATTGTGGGAAATAGAAAGAGGATTATTCTTGAGTTATAATCCGCAAGAAAATGATTTCATTCAACAATTAGTCAATGTTGCACTGTATAACAGTGATCATCTGGCCGAAGGAAAGTATATGAATTTTTCCTGATTCCTAAATATTAAAATCGAAATCTGTGTCCTAGCCAACATCATTAATCTGCTGAAAATGCCATTTATGGTTAATCAACAACAAACTAATAGTAACGCTCAACTCGAAAATCTGACTGAAGCGTTAGCAGTAGCCCGGAATATGCAGCAAGATTGGTTAAATTATGGATTAAATTTTGTTCATATTTATGTAGAAGATGTAGAAAGTGATTGGTTAGAAACTTGGGGAGATGATCAAATATCTAGTCCGTTATTTGATGCTATTAAAGAATTTTTGGTTAGTGATGATGATGTAGCTATAAAAATTAGAAAGTATTTAGGAGATATATCATTGTTTGATTTAGCAGTAGATTTAGAAGAATGTTTGAGAATTTCTAGAGATAATGATAAAATATCTGCTGTGAAAGATGTATTAGCAGGTGATTTTGATATTGATGATCTGGAATTATTATATCTAGCTGATAATTTTGTCAATAAAGTGTCATCAAAGTGTCACACAAAATTATAATCAAAATTATAATATTCAGTTCCTAGTCAGGGCTAAAGCCCTGATTTTTAGGAATCAAGTGATAACTACGAGCTAGGGTAAGTTATGAAGCTGAAATAAAGATCAGATAGTATTGTTGGCTGGGGCGGGCTAGAAGCCCACCCCACAATCAATATATCACCACAATCAATATATCATTAGTCTCTAAAAGAGAGAGATTAACATAAAAATAAAGCGATCGCTTACCATAATTCAGGAAAAAATCGCTTTATTATTTATATCATCAAATTCAGTCTATTGACCAGTGATCACCAAATTTGAAGTCAGAGTAATATCTAAATCCTGTTCAGGTTTAAGCACAAAAACCTCAGCTTTTTGTTTTCGCAATAATACACTAGCTAAAGCCCCCGCTGCTGCGCCACCCACAGGTTCTAAAACTTCAATTTTCTTGTTACCTGTTACCAAAGAAATCAGACTAGCAGCACCCGCACCAATAGCCGCATCAGTTAATATTTGTCCAGTGCTTGATCCTTTGGTAATTGTTTCTGTTTGGGTGATGGTTTTAGAGTTAGCAAAAATCTGTAATCTTTGTCCAGAAGGAAATACCAATTCTCTAGCTACAAAACGCACACCTTGCTGGTTATTGATAGAAGATCGAGTATTTAATCTTACTGGTTGTAATTCACCGATAACTTGAGTATTAGCAGGAATTAAAATATTTCTGTTACTATCAGTAATATTGTCAGCTATTTTCAAAGTTAAGGCTAATGTTTCACCGGGTTTGACAATAACTTTCTCCTTTTCGTAGGTGACAGGTAAAGTTACATTGGAGGGAATACTAATTGTCCGTGATTGATTGAGATTAAATCCTTGAGCAAAAACAGGACTAAAAGATAAAAATGGGGTAGCTGCACCTGTTGTAATGGCTATGGCCATGAGTGCGGCTGTGCTAGATTGCCAACGGATAGAATTACTCATGATAGGACTGCCAATAATATATGATATGTATGGTGACGCGGATTAACTAAGATAGTTTCTTAGCCGCATCCCTGTTTACTGACCTTTACATAGTTTGATTTCTTTACGCCGACTTACTTAATTTAAACTTATACATAAAATTACCTATTACCCATTACCTATACCCTGATTAAAAATGGCTATGATCTAAATGCCATTTTTGACTTTGCTAATTTTGAAGACATCGCTGATTGTAGGGCAGTAATTTGGTAAATTAAAACTGCTAGGATTAATGGCATTAGCATAGTTAAAATGACGATAATTCATACAAAATCTATCCCAAGCTGCCATTTGAATGCGAAATAAGACAATAATTAAATTAGCTAAACCCAAAGACAAAGGAATGCGGAAATAAATCTTTTTATTCAAATAAGCACAAACTTCTTCTATAGCTTGATTAACAGTTAGGGAAGATTGCCCCAAAACAAATCGGCGTGGATCTCCGGGTTGTAGTGGATAATCGATTAAATATTGGATAATTGTGGCAATATCTCGGCCATGAATGAAGTGAAAACTAGCATCTGCTTGTAAGAAACGAATGATATTAATATAGTTAGTAACTTCGGGAATACCAGAGGTGAGATGAGAATAGGGTTTTTTATCATCACCACCTAAAACTAAAGTAGGAAAAACTGTGGTAATTTTGGGAAAAATTGCTAACTTTTCAATTTGGTGTAAACAGTCATATTTAGAACGGATATAATCTGTACCAATTTCTCCAGCTTCTTTGAGTGGTTTGTTTTCGTGATTTAAAACACTGGCTGTGGAGAAATAAATTACTTGTTGACATTTTTCTGGATTTAGCAGGTTCATTAATTCTAGAGTTTTGAAGACATTAATATCAAAAATGCCCTCACCACCCCAGGAAGTGGCTGTTAATACAGCGATATCAATGGTTTTGAGTAAATTAGAGAATTTACCAATTTCTCGCATATCACCCTGAAGAATGGTGATACCTGGACGAACTGTAGTATCTACTTGTAGTTTATTGGGGTTTCTAACTAGGAGATACAATTCGTGATTGGTGTTTTGAATTAAGGCTTCGCTGATATAGTGACCGATACAGCCACTTGCACCTGTAACTAAAATACGTTTTTTGGGCATGAATTTGGATGTTGGGGTTTTTGGGTATGCTTGAGTTCAGTGCGTAATTGTAGCATGATTTGAGGAGATAGATCACCGATTTCTTAAAGAAATCGGTGATATGGGTGTTAGTTAAGTTATATATTTTTTTAAATGAACCCCTCCAGACGCAGAGAAATGAGTTTTTGAGAGATTTTGCGTAAATCTTGATTAATTAGGGTAAAATTACAATAAAGCCTTGGTGGTGAGTCTATGCGTCAATGTCTTAATCCTGACTGTCTTTTTCCTAACCCTGATAATTTTCAATATTGTCAAAAGTGCGGTAATAAGTTACTTTTGCGTGAAAGGTATATACCTAAATCAATTTTAGGTCAGGGTGGTTTTGGTAGAACATTTTTAGCTATTGATGAGGATAAACCATCAAAACCTTATTGTGTAATTAAACAATTTTTACCCCAAGCACAGGGAACAGATAGTATTGAAAAAGCATCCCAGTTATTTTCACAGGAAGCACAACGTTTAGAGGAGTTAGGTAAGCATCCTCAAATACCTGAGTTAATGGCTTATTTTACATCCGATAATCGTCAATATTTAGTACAGGAATTTGTGAAAGGTGAAACTCTACAAACTGAGTTAGATAAAAATGGCGTTTTTTCTGAACAGCAAATTAGAGGATTATTAAGAGAACTGTTACAGATATTGGAGTTTGTTCATAGTCAACAGGTAATTCACCGAGATATTAAACCAGAAAATATTATTCGCAGTAGTGACAATCAGTTATTTTTAGTAGATTTTGGTGCGGCGAAAATAGTCAAGTCACAGCAACGCACAGCTACAGGGACAATGATTGGATCTGCTGAATATTGCGCTCCTGAACAGTCAATGGGTAAACCATTATTTATTAGTGATTTATATAGTTTAGGGGTAACTTGTTTGCATTTATTAACAGGAATGAGTCCGTTTGATTTATATAGTCCAATGGAAGGAGAATGGGTATGGAGAGATTATTTGAATGGAAATGTGGTAAGTGATGAATTAGGAAAGATTTTGGAAAAATTAGCAAGTCCTATTGCGAAATATCGTTATCAATCTGTAAAAAAAGTGATGCAGGAGTTATATTTTGTAGATCAAAAACCTAATTCTCAACCACCTTTTGACAAACCTGAAATATCTGTTATCAAAGTACCCAGTCAGTATCAAAAACTAGAGAAATTGTTAGCAGATGGTAAATGGAAAAAAGCAGATGACGAAACAAGACGGATAATATTGACACTTGCTAACCGGGGAATACCAGGTTATTTAACCATAGACAATGTTCTTGATATTCCCAGTGAAGACATTAGCATTATAGACAATTTATGGGTAAAGAATAGTAATCGACGCTTTGGTTTTTCTGTACAAAAGCAGATTTATGAAAGTGTGGGAGGAACAACAACTTACAACCACCAAATCTGGAATAAATTTATAGATAAGGTAGGATGGAGAAAAGGAGAAAATTTACTCTCTGATAATGAAATTACCTTTGACATAAAAGCACCAAAAGCGCATCTTCCCTTTTTTCCCGTAGGTTCGATATGGTGGTGGAAAGTAGTTATTAGTTTGTATTCTCAAGATGATTACTGGAAAGCGGTTATAATATTTCTGATCTTGCGTTCATAATAGTAAACTGTAAAATCTGAAGATTATAGAAAAAAAACTAATTCTGAATCAGGATAACCAGGATTAAAGGATGTACAGGATATTACCGTTAACTTACTAAAAATAACATCGTCTAAGATTCACGACTTCTATGTTTATTAAACTGAATAAATGATAAAGATTAAGAAAAGAAGTCGGGGATCTCAATATCCTAGTCACAGATCCACAATTTGAAAACAAGGTAAAATCAAAGAATAATCAACCAAAAGTGAACAATGGAACCCACATTCCGCACCCCAAACTGTCACAGAGGTAAATTACGTAGAGAAAAAATTAAAGAGAGCATCAAAACAAACATATAAAGTGAAAAAAGGCATTTGAGAAACAGTAAATCACCAAAAACGTC
>NZ_BJCF01000023.1 GCF_005402965.1 Dolichospermum planctonicum | reverse complement strand
GACGTTTTTGGTGATTTACTGTTTCTCAAATGCCTTTTTTCACTTTATATGTTTGTTTTGATGCTCTCTTTAATTTTTTCTCTACGTAATTTACCTCTGTGACAGTTTGGGGTGCGGAATGTGGGTTGAATATAAAACTGGATGGAAATTATTAGAAGACCGAAAACACATTAACTTTACAGATAAATGTGGAATTGGACAACTAAAATTAATTGGAACTTGGGATTTACATTTCTATCAAATCAACCAAATCAAAAGAATTAGAATAGTTAAACGTTCTGATGGATATTACGTTCAATTCTGTATAGATGCAGAAAGAAATATTGAGATTAAACCAACAAATAAAACTATTGGTTTAGATGTTGGACTCAACAGTTTCTATACTGATTACCAAGGAGATAAAGTTGATAATCCGAGGTATTTACGAAAATCAGAAAAATCTTGAAAACGATTACAGAAAAAAGTTAGTCGTAAAAAGAAAGGTTCTAATAATCGCAAGAAAGCTATTAACCGTCTTGGTAGAGGACACTTGAAAGTTTCACGTCAGCGTAAAGACTTTGCTATAAAAACAGCATTGTGCGTGGTTAGATCTAATGATTTAGTGGCGTTTGAAAAACTGCAAGTGAGAAACATGGTTAAAAATAGCAAATTAGCCAAATCAATTAGTGATGTGGGATGGTCAGTGGATTTTGGATTTACGATTTTGGATTTTGGATTGACTCCACCCTCAAGTGTGGAGCTTGGGGATTTTAGATTAGCAATTTTGGATTAGTTCCGCCCTGAAATTGTAGGGGTCAACGGCCGTTGCCCCCTACTTGTACCGAAAATTCCCAATCTAAAATCTAAAATCTAAAATCTAAAATTTCTTGGTCATTGTTTACTCAATGGTTAGAGTATTTTTAAAGTCTATGGGCGTGTAATTATACCTGTTGCACCTCAATATACTTCTCAAAATTGTTCTAATTGTGGGGAAATAGTTAAAAAATCTCTATCAGTTAGAACTCATGTTTGTAAATGTGGTTGTGTTCTTGACCGTGACCATAATGCTGCAATCAACATTCTAACTAAGGCACTAAGACAAGTTGGCTAGGATGTAAGTACGGTGGGGCGCACCGAAACTAACGCTTGTGGAGAGATGACCCTCTACCCAGACTTGGAGACAAGTTTATTGAAACAAGAATCCCCGTCCCTCTATAGGGCGGGGAGCGTCAAGAAATATCTCCTCTTTCATAGTAACGACGATAAAGTAATTCTAACTGACCACCATATTCTTGAATCCAAGCAATTTGGCGTAAATACATTCCCCGAAAGGTATTAGCAAAAAACAGGGTAATAATAGCTACCACTAATCCTGATGCTGTAGATACTAAGGCTTCACTAATTCCAGATGTGACACCGGCGGTTTTTGTCCCGCCGACATCACCAATATTCAATGATTTAAAGGAAGCAATTAAGCCCAATACTGTACCTAGCAGACCCAACAAGGGGGCTAAACCAATAATTGTATCGAAAATGTTCTGAAACCTTTTTAATAGGGGAATTTCTGCCTGTGCTTCACTTTCTAAAGCCAAACGAAATTCTTCTGGGTTGGGTTCTTCCAGTTCTAAGGCTGCTAAAAAAATCCGGGCTATAGGTAAATCAGCATTTCTATGTAGTATGTCTAAAGCAGCGACTACATTACCTTGACGATAAGCTTTAAGGACAGTTTGGACAATACGGTTTTGACGGTTGCTGATTTTTACCCAAAAGGCAACGCGTTCAATAATTAGCGCCACTCCTAACACAGAAAAAAACAGCAGTGGCCACATGACTATACCACCAGCTTGGAATAAATTACTAATTTCCATTAATTTCCATTGACTATTTTGCTAATCTTCCACACTTAGATTAACAGATCGTGGTCAAGAAACAAGAATCAGTAAGTGTTGTTTTATTTTTAAGTAATTTAATTTACAATTGAATCTGTATTCCTGGGTTAATGGCTCGGAGTTTTTTGGTAGAGATTAACTTTGGATTTATTGTTAGATCATATATTGACACAACACAATTTAGGATGCAAAATACTTTTTGCTACTTTTGATCCTTAAAATTAAAAGTTATCAATATAAAACAGGGATATAAATTGGCATTATCTAATTAATTTTGATTATTAGGTAATGTCATTTTTTCAAAAATGATTTATAGATTAAACATTATGATTTTGAATGAATGGCAGTACAATATTACTAAGGCACAAATGAATAAATTTGAGTTAGCAATGGCTCAATATGCTAGTAAACCAGTTCCAGAAGATGAAAACCAAAAACTACGTTATGAGGCTCGTATTGATTCACTCAAAAGCCAAATTGAGGAGTTTACTCAAGAGATAAAAGAGTACGAAAATCTCAAAAATAATCAAGGTAAAATTGAGAAATTGCAATATGATAGTTTAGAAAAACTACCAGAAGCACTCATCAAAGCGCGGATTATTCGTGGACTCACTCAAGAGAGTTTTGCCAAACTTTTAGGAGTTAAACCTCAACAGGTGCAACGTGATGAAGCAAATGGATATGCTAGTGCTAGTTTGACAAAACTTTTGAAAATTCAACACACTCTTAATCTGGAAATTCGGGAGGAAATTATCTTTAAATAAGGGAGGATTAATTCACTTTTCCACGAATATCTACACCATCACTTTTCAATTGTCCATCTTCCATGTAAATAATCCGATCAGCTATATCGAGAATGCGGTTATCATGGGTGACAAGCAAAATAGTACAGTCTTGTTCTTTGGCCAACATTTGCATTAATTCTACCACATCGCGGCCTGATTGTTTATCTAATGAAGCTGTAGGTTCGTCTGCTAATACTATTTTTGGGTGACTAACTAAAGCGCGGGCTATAGCTACCCGTTGTTTTTGTCCACCGGATAAATTCTCTGGATAGTAATTAATATGTTCCCCTAAACCAACGTGTTCTAACATCGCTATAGCTTTGGCATTAATATCACCTTTGAAGTAATTTTCGTGCAACTCTAAAGACATCCTGACATTTTCTTTTGCTGTTAAAAAACTCATTAAATTATGGGCTTGAAAAATATAACCAATTTGACGACGTAATTTAGTTAATTGTCTCTTACTAGCCCCAGACATTTCCTGTCCTAATATTTGTAAACTTCCACTTTGGGCAGAACGTAAACCCCCCATTAATGATAATAGGGTAGTTTTGCCCGAACCAGAGGGACCTGTCATAATCACAATTTCCCCCGCATTAATCTCTAAATTAATATCAAATAATACTTGTTTTTGTAGCGCACCTTTACCAAAATAATGATTAAGATTGGCTACAGAAATCACTGTTTCTGAACTAGAAATAACTTCAGGAGCAATAGTTGTAAGTTTCAATGGCATAGTTCCTTCCCTTGGGGTGAGATATAAAAAAGAGTTTTATTGATTGAGAATTAAAAAATGTCAGCAGGATCAGCAGAACGCAGTTTTCCCATGGCAACTGCTCCAGAAATAGTACACATAATTACTGTTAAGATAAAAACATTAATTGCCCGATCTAATTTCATAGCTATGGGTAAAAGAGTCGCAGTAAAAGTTAATTGATATATCCCAAAAGATAGCAACAATGCAGGTAAATAACCTAATGCAGCTAATAACAATGCCTCTTGTAATAAAACTCCCAATAGATAATGATCAGTATACCCCATGGCCTTGAGAGTTGCGTATTCTGGTAAGTGATCAGAAACATCAGAATAAAGGATTTGATAAACAATGACAATACCAACAATGAAACCGACAATCACACCCAAACCAAAAATAAAACCAATACCTGTACCATTAGCCCAATAATCCTTTTCCTTTTGAGCAAATGTTTCTGGAGTTCCAACTTCCACAAAAGGATTTTGAGGATCTGGATTTAATCTTATTCTCAATTCGGCTTTGATTTTTTCAAGATCAGCACCGGGTTTGAGAGTAATTAAACCAACTTCAATTTGATCAGGTTTGCGGTTAGGAAATAATTGTAAAAAAGTGGAATCACTAGCCACAACATTACCATCAGAAGCAAAGGAAGCACCATTTTGAAATAAACCTTTAACATTGATATTTTTTCCGTTTAATTCAGTATTAAATTTCCCCGTTGCTCGAAAAATTTTGCCAATTTCCCCATATTCTGGACGACTGGCTTCATCAAACAAAACTTGATTTAATTGTTTGAGATCATCTTTATTAGCTTGGACTTCAGGAAATTTTAAACCAGGTGTAGCTGGATCTACACCCCAAACTAAAATAGATCGATCCATTCTTGTCTCAGGATTACGCCATTGTCCTATACCTATGTAAATAGAACTAACTGACTTGACACCTTCATAACTTAATGCTTGATAAAGTCTTTCTCTAGAAAAGCTTTTAACTGAAAATAGAGTTTGAAATTGGGGATTAGTTAAGACTAAATCGGCTTGTAAATTGCGATGAGGTTTGATAGCAGAATCAAATAATGCACTTTCAAAACCCATTTGAATAAATATTAGTATATCAGCAAAGGCAATTCCTGATACTGCAATTACTAACCGCGTTTTTTCTTTCATTAATTGTCGCCAAGCTAGGGGTGTTTTTTTAAATATTTTATTAATCATTAGTTTGATTTTTTGCACCTTTATGGGTAAGATTTTACAATTTAATTGCTGTTTGGACTTGCAAGTTAGTTAAGCCAGAAACTCGTTTACTATCTTCAGGATTTAGGCGAATTTTTACTTCAATAATTCTACCATCTAGGTTTTCTCCTGGTTGATCACCAAAGACATTTTGGCGCTTGACTTGTAACCCAATTTGTTGGACTATACCTTTTAATTCTCCTGTAAATCCTTGACTGGTAATTATGGCTGTTTGTCCTAATTTGATCTTACTAATATCGGTTTGATAAACTTCTGCTACTTCCATCATTATGTTAGTTTGGGCAAAGTCAGCCACCCCTGGTTTATCAATTTTTTCACCGACACGGGCATGAATTTTAATAATTTGTCCCGTCATAGGGGCGCGAATATAAGCTCCTTGTAGTTCGGTTTCTGCACGTTGCAAATCAGCGATCGCACTTTCAACTTCTGTTCTGGCTAATTCTATATCAACGGGACGAATTTCGCCAATACTACTAAGTTTAGCCTTGGCTTCACTAATTTCTTTATTGCTAGTATTATTAATACGATTTAGGGCAATTTTAGCTTCTGCTAGTTGTTTATTTGCGGTGGTATTAATCCGTTTGAGAACCGCTTGAGATTCATTTAATATTTGTTTTGCGGTTTCTACATTTAAACGTTTACTATCAATTACAGAATTAGAAATTACACCCTCAGAAAATAACTGTTGATAGCGTTGATATTCTGCTTGGGCATTGTTTAATTCTGCTGTTAGTTTATTAATAGTTGCTGTTTGGGCAATTCTATCACCTTCCCATTGGGCTGATATCCGAGCAATATTTTCTGCTTGGGCTTGTTTATCTCCTGTATATTGGGCTTTAATTCTCTCAATAATTGCTTGCTGTGCGGCAATTTCTCCTGACTTAGCACCAGCCTTAATTTGCTGTAATTTAGCTTGGGCAACTTTCACCTGTTTCTGTCTTTGAATCAGGGCTTTTTTTAGCAGATCACGAGATTGTAAAATGGCAATTACTTGCCCTACTTTAACATTATCACCTTCTTTAACTAATAGTTGAGAAATGCGATCGCCATCTAATGCTAAGGGTGCAGATAATTTAATTATTTCTGTTTCTGGTTCTAATCTTCCTAATGCAGTCACCATGGGCGAAATTGGGACAATTGGTTTTGCTTCAATTACAGAAGATTTTTCCATTTTGCCAAAGTTAGAAATCCCATAAATAGCAATTCCTCCTGTTATCGCAGTGGCCGCAACTATTAAAGCAATTAACCCTTGATTTTTAGGTTTAAACAACAGTTTATAACTCATCATAATTCACAAAATTAGCCATACCCACATACCCAACTTCTTTAAAGAGGTCGGGTATTTTTTAGATATAAAGAATAATATGACAGTTTTGTAATCTTTGTCAATATATCTTTACAAATTAGATGTGATCATTAAAACGGTGTTTTTACCTGTAAATGTAATATTTTTTCTAAATGGGGATGGTAAAAACTCAACTCCCTTGCGTGTAAATATAATCTACTGACACTCTTGAGACAACCATAGAGTTTATCCCCTAAAATCCTCATTCCCAGTCCTCTCTTATCAGCAGCATGAACCCGTAATTGATGGGTACGTCCAGTAAGAGGTATAAATTCTATTCTGGTATATTTTCCTTCTGCGCCTATTACACGAAAGCGCGTTAAACTAGGCTTACCCCGTTCTAAATCCACTTGTTGATAGGGACGATGATCTGGATTTCCCCATAAAGGTAAATTAATTTCCCCTTCATTAATAGTTAGAGAACCTGTAATTATAGCCTCATAAACTTTATGAATTTTCCTTTGTTCAAATTGTTGACTTAATTGGGAATAGGTAACTACATCTTTAGCTATTAATAAAATCCCAGAAGTATCTTGATCTAAACGATGTACAGCTATTATTTCCTGATTATATAGATAACCTAAACGACTAATTACACTATCTTGATTATGAGAATAACGACCGGGAACAGACAATAATCCTGATGATTTATTAACTGCAATTAGCCATTCATCCTCATAAATGATTTCTGGTTGATTTAGCTTTAATCCTGATAATAAAAATCCCATTAATGGCTGACATCTTTCCAAACAAGCACCATAAAATTCTCCAGAAACCTTATTTTCTATAGAAGAATTACCCCACCAAAATTCAGCCATTGCTAAAGGTTTTAATCCATGGGTTGCAGCATAATGTAATAATTTAGGAGCGCAACATTCCCCCGTTCCGGTTGGTGTTCCTCCCGGTAATAATTGCTGTAAAGATAAAGATTGTCCAGAAAAATTAGTTAGACTATAAGCAGCGTGCATTTGTGTTTGTAATTTGCGAGATAGTTCTTTGCGCTGTTGTCTTAATTCCGTAATTCTTCTATCTGCGGCGGCTTTAATCTCCTGCAAAGGCTGTAAAACTTCATTTTGACGGCGTTTGATATTTCGGCGTTCAATTCCCTGTTGACGGCTTTCTGCTGCTAGTTTTTCTAAGGCAATTTTTAGAGATTCACCGCTAAGAATTTGCTCTAATTTTTGCCGTTGTTCCTGTCGTTCTAGTTTGCTATGATGATGATGTAAACTAATAGCGTGTAATTCCTGGGTATATTCATCAGAAAGAGTTTGATATGTTTGTCTTTCAGTAATTTTTTGGAGATTAATTATCTCTTTTTTAATAGTTTCTAATTCTGCTAAAGTCTGAGTTTCTAATACAGCCACTTCCTGTCTACCAGGAATAGGTGGAATCCAACCCTCGACCAGACTATTACCATGGAATAACCCAGAAAATGCCTTAATAACTCTTAATTCACTATTGGGTAATTCAACTAATAAAATACCATACATTTTTCCCTCACGGGAATAAGGATAATTTTCCTCAAGTTGTTGCATGAGACTATGGGCTATAGCTTCTGCTAAACCAGTGCGAGGTAATCTTAATATTTCACCAGTTTGGGGACATTTACCTTCATAGTAATAGTTTGGTTGTGAGGGAGAAATTATAGCATCAGAGTTGATAAAATCGGAAATTGGATGAAGAATATTCATAATAGTCAGAAAATATATAGTTTAGGAATTACTAACTTTTTTATAAGTTTTTCAGGAATTTTATCATTTACTTTTTCTTAAATTCAATTATTTTTCTAACAACAAAAAGCAAACATAGACTCATAGATAAAATAACTGCAAAGGGAGTGAGATAAGTCCAATTACCGGACATTTTATCTAAAATATGCCAGGGAAGTATAAACAAACATAGATAGGTTAAATTGTGGATTTTTTTCCAATTTCCTTTAAGTTTTATCATACTTTCATCATTAGAAGTTATAGCTAGAATCGTGAAAATAATTATTGATGATAAACCTTGGAAATAAGTAATCCAAGTATTAAAATCTAAGAGATTTAAAGATCTTGTCCAGATCAATAATGCACCGTGATTACAAGCAAAACAAAAAGCAGCAACACCAGTGTAGCGTCGGGTTTTTAATAAGCTTTTCCAAATAGATTGTTGCTTATAAAAATTCGGAAAAACTGTTTTTATCATAGTCGGAATAATAGTCAATGAATAATATATTAAAGACAAAAAACCAATAATATTTGCATAATCAGTATGTGGCATCAAAAAAAACAATACAGTACTGACGGTGTAACCAATAAATACTAATGCGACAAAACTAAAACAGCCCTTGAAGTTGTTATTAAATAGAGAGTTCATGTCCAGATTCCTTTAATCAATGAATACTTAGATATCAGTACCGAAACAAAAAAGTCTTAGCTAACAATCAAAGCAATCAAAACTATACTGAAAATTATACTGACTTCACTATTACTCTTTATTACTTTTTCTCAGACAATACGGTCTAATTTTTTCACAATTAGCAAGAAATAGCAATATTTCCAAAGGTAGTTGACAGAATTTTATTAGTATGATGCGGGGAATTTCCATTAGTATTATCCTTCCGCAAGCCACTGTTTATAACCATACATAAGTAATCTTTCCTTTAAATTAGCAATAGCTTCGGATCTGGGTATATTAATTGACTGTACGCGATATACATCATATTGATATATAATGAAAATGAATAATTTTTGATATCTGCTTATGACATTACAAGAATTGCAAAAACAAGTATTACAGTTACCAATGAGCGATCGCTGGCAATTGGTACAAACTATATTAGAATCAATACAACAAGAAACTATATCACTATCAAAGCAGGGTAATTTATCTCGACTGCGTGGTATTGCTAAAAGTGTAAATATCTCCAGTGATGAGAATATTAATGGAGATTATGTCACTTATCTAACTGAAAAATACCAATGAAGCGAGTTTTTATTGATACGAATGTCGTCCTAGATTTTTTGCTGGAACGAGAACTTTTTGTAGAAGATGCAGTCAAGCTATTTGCAAAAATTGATGCAAGTGAGATTATAGGGTTTATTGCTGCTACTACAATTACTAATATTTATTATATTATTCGTAAAGCAGCAGGTGTAAAAGTTGCTCAAGATGCAATTTATCAAATTCTCACAGATTTACACATTTGCACAGTTGATAAAAATATTTTAGACTTTCAATTAATCTTTTACCATTACTAAAACGCTGCAAGAATTATGCAATTGATTCAGTTCCATCTTTGATTATCGCCTGTTGAACTTGTTCTTTCCAATTTTCATCATTTGGGTTAATTGTGATCATCCGTCCTTCAGATTTAGAACGATCAACATAAGCGTGAAAAGCTGAAATATCTTCTCTGTGAGTAAGAATATAACGACGTAATTCTTTCAGAGTCATTGCTTTATAATTAACTAATGTCATCGTTCATCCTCTATTAAAATTTCTTACTTTTCTTAGCGTCTACCCTGGGGGATATATAAGAGAGATTGCGCGAAACAAAAAATATACTAACTTACACTAATTCAGCAGCTAAAAGCCTACCTTCAAATGGTTCATACTCATCTTCTAGTAACCATAACTTGGCAGTTTCATAATCATTACTAGAAAATACAACCTTATCACCCTGTTTTGGATCATAAATTCGACAATTTCCCTCACTATCACAAAGTAATAACAGAATATATGGAGGTGATAACATCGGATCTATCCATACTTCTGTAAATTCCCAGTTATTCTTCACTTGGTCTGGTGCGGGGTATGACGTGGTATTGGTTGTCTGCATTGATTTTTATCTCCCCATAGTAAAGTGGAATATTACTACCATCTGGACTAATTCTATAACCTATTGGTTCAGTAAAAAACATTCCATAGCGTTCATAATCTCGAACAGTGCCGATAAACTCACCTTCTTCTATTATGCACTGAGCAACTTGATTCATGGTATTTTCATCGTTAAATACATGAGCGGCTTGTCCTTTTTTTAGAAGTCTCTGCATTTGCGGTGTTCCTGGTAAATGCTTGGCAATATGTCTAACGTCAAGGGTGATTTGACGATTAATTAATTCTGATGTCATTTAATTTTACCTAATTTACTTTATATAACAAACTTAATGAGGTCTATATCTAACCGAAAATGGTGTATATGGGAGAATACCGTCCTCAAAGGTCGTGATATTACTACTTGCTAAAAAGTATTTTGTATGCTGCATCTTCATCTGTAAAAAAAATCTCCCACACAGCAGGAGAGATAAAAATGAAAGTGATTATTAGCTTTTATAAGTTAATATATAAGCACCTTTTATGCTTTTATTGTTACCATTTTTTTTTATTGATTCTTGGTAATCAGTGTAAACATGATGTTATGCTAAGAAAGTCGTACATATATGATTAGTTGAGATAACCATGTACAAAGTTTACAAAATTGATGTCAAAGAAAATGAAACAGTTTTAATCAAACTGAATCGTCCCAATAGCAGACGGCGTATTAAATATGCTCTGGTGTCTGAAAATCTCTACTCTAGAGCAAATGAAATTTTATACAAAAGAGGACTGTATTTTTTAGACTACCTCAATTTTCTCCGTAAACACGAAAATAAAGAATTTGTTTTCCTAACAGAAGATGAAAAATTACAGGAATTAATTTCAGACCTTTTGGAGAAAGGTACTCCTTATGTAAGATGCTCTCATTTCGTTTTTTCAGGTATGTCTTGGATTCCGTCTATCGAAAAATTTGCTCTAGAATTTCCTGAACTCAATGACAAATTATTAGACCGTATTAAGCCTGAAAGTGATTTTAGCCTTGACATTGAAGACGGTAATTATGATTACAGTTATGATTCTAGTGAAAGACCACTAACAAAGCTTGAGTATTACGGGTATGAACCAAATTATGAACGTGATATAGATCTAGCCGAACGACTTTACGGAGTACCTGATCCGAGGTTAGTTGAAGATGACTAGTCCCCTACAAAAACCTCCTTCCCCTCTCCGCGCCTGGAAGTTTCTCAACGAACTGTTCGTTGCAATCATCTAAGTCCGCTACAAAAATCTCCTTCTCCTATTTGCTCCTTAGCGTCTTTGCGCGAAACAAAAAAACGGTAGAGAACCGAAATCCTCCACCGTGCAATTAACAATTAAAAAACCTAACTAAGACTCAACACCTTGGGGTAATAACTCCCGTGTTTGCTGAGAACTAACTTGCACAATGCCATTTTCATCAACGTCAACAAGAGCAGTATCGCCGTCTTTGATACGTCCAGACAGAATTTCTTCCGCCAAACTATCTTCTAACAAGCGCATAATTGCCCGACGTAATGGCCTTGCACCGTAGCTAGGACTGTAACCCTCAGTGATCAAGCGATCCTTGAAGCGGTCTGTAACTTCTAAGACAATGCCCTTTTCCGTCAAGCGACCAAACACTTCCTTGAGCATGATATCGGCGATTTCCGTGACTTCAGCCTTATTCAACTGACGGAAGACGATAATTTCATCTAACCGGTTCAAGAACTCAGGACGGAAGTAATTCTTCAGTTCCTCATTCACTAAAGAACGAATGCGATTATATTGAGATTCGTTAGCATCTTCAGCAAAATCGAAACCAATACCGCTACCGCCTTTTTCAATTACCTTAGAACCAATATTGGAAGTTAAAATCAGCAAAGTGTTCTTAAAGTCCACCGTGCGACCTTTCGCGTCAGTTAAACGCCCATCTTCCAAAATTTGTAAGAGCATATTGAAGACATCCGGGTGGGCTTTTTCGATTTCATCGAATAACACCACAGTGTAAGGACGACGACGGACAGCTTCTGTTAGCTGACCACCTTCGTTGTAACCGACATAACCAGGAGGTGAACCGATCAACTTACTGACGGTGTGACGCTCCATGTATTCGGACATATCTAAGCGAATCATCGCTTCTTCTGAACCGAAGAAATAAGAGGCTAAGGATTTTGCCAATTCAGTTTTACCCACCCCAGTTGGACCGGAGAAGACAAAACTAGCGATCGGCCGATTAGGATTTTTTAAACCGACACGAGCGCGACGAATAGCGCGGGAAACAGCCTTCACAGCGTCATCTTGACCGATGAGGCGCTGATGTAAGGTATCTTCCATGTGCAGCAACTTCTCGGACTCAGATTCAGTGAGTTTGTTAACTGGTACACCAGTCCAGGAAGCGACAATGTGAGCAATGTCTTCTTCTGTAACTACGGGTTCAATACCGTCACCACTAGAGCCGTTACTCTTAGTTTGGGCAATAGTGCGGATTTCCGCCTTGATTTCCATTTCCCGATCGCGCAATTCCCCCGCCCGATCAAAGTCCTGAGAACGGACTGCATCATCTTTTTCTTTTAAGATTTGCCGTAGTTCTTTGTCTAATTCCTTAGCTGCTGGGGGCAGTTGGGAGTTAATTAAGCGCACCCGTGAGCCGGCTTCATCCACCAAATCAATGGCTTTATCTGGCAAATAGCGATCGCTAATGTAACGATCAGACAACTTAGCCGCCGCCACCAATGCTTCATCGGATATTTTCAGCTTGTGGTGTGCTTCATAGCGATCGCGCAAACCATATAAAATTTCTATTGTCTCATCAACGCTTGGCTCACCCACCATCACAGGCTGGAAGCGTCTTTCCAACGCTGCATCCCGTTCAATGTGCTTGCGGTACTCATCCAAAGTAGTCGCGCCGATACATTGTAATTCACCCCGGGCCAAAGCTGGCTTGAGGATATTCGCTGCATCAATAGCCCCTTCCGCCGCGCCCGCACCGATGAGGGTGTGAACTTCGTCAATAACTAGGATGACATTACCCGCCGAGCGGATTTCATCCATAATTTTTTTCAGACGTTCTTCAAATTCACCACGATATTTAGTTCCTGCTACCAGCAGACCAATATCAAGAGTGACTACACGCTTATCTTCCAGGATATCGGGGATATCCTTGCTGGCGATACGTGAAGCTAAACCTTCGGCGATGGCGGTTTTACCAACACCTGGTTCTCCTATCAACACGGGATTATTTTTCGTCCGGCGACCCAAAATTTGGATTACCCGCTCAATTTCCTTGGCGCGTCCCACCACAGGATCGAGCTTGTTATCTATGGCCATTTGGGTCAGGTTCGAACCAAACTCATCGAGAGTTGGGGTTTTCGTGCGACCAGAGGGGCCACCCGGCGTAACTTCCGCCGTTTCTCCCAACATCCGAATCACTTGGGTTCTCACCTTGGTCAAATCTACACCCAGGTTTTCTAGCACCCTAGCTGCCACACCTTCACCTTCGCGGATCAGTCCCAACAGCAGATGCTCGGTACCAATGTAGTTATGCCCCAATTGGCGTGCTTCTTCCAAGGATAGTTCTAAAACCCGTTTTGCCCGTGGCGTAAACGGAATTTCTACGGCGACAAAGCCTGAACCCCGTCCTATGATTTTTTCAACTTCAATGCGAGCATCTTTGAGATTAACTCCCATTGATTTCAGCACCTTCGCGGCCACCCCTGTACCTTCGCCAATCAGACCCAAGAGGATCTGCTCAGTTCCGACAAAGTTGTGACCTAAACGGCGGGCCTCTTCTTGGGCCAGCATGATTACCTTAATGGCTTTTTCTGTGAAGCGTTCAAACATGGCATTTTTCCCATCACCTGCGTCGTGCCGGTATGCTGATTTTAGCACAGGCTAAAATTTTGGATATCTATATCAACAATATTAGATATCCAATTACCATGACACAGGTTGATGGGTTAATGAGTAGCTATTAATTCTTTCTTTGGAGTTAGTGTACTGAGGAGAGTGATTTTACCAGCATTTTGGGGGGGTAAATCCAAACAGTGAACCATTGATGTGGGGTTTTTGGTTAACCCTCCCAAACAAAACTACATATCATAAAATGTCTAGCATTGTCAAATTAATTGGCTTAATGATAAGTTTTTTATATAGATAAAAATTTTAATACAATATATTTTGATATAAAATCAGGGCAAAAAATTTATTTTATCTTCATAAATGTGGTTTAAAGTAGTCGGCTGGTGAAAATTTTTATTTCGAGTTTTCAAAGCCAGAGTTAAATACTGGTGATTAATTTAATCTCACTTTTAACAAGCGAATGTTCAGCTATCAGCGCTAATTTTGGATTTAGTTCCCTTTTCAAGAACCCACTGACTGCTGACCGGTGAATACTAGTATCTCTTTTAGATGTTACAGCAGTTTGCGATCAAACCCGCCACAAAAAGAGCTATCTAAATAGGCTCAAAAAATAAGCCACAATGATTAAACCAGTTGAGTGATATTTTGTCCTTTATTTCCAGGGCGGTCATCATCAACTCTGATTCCACCTTCACCTCTACCATAATGTTGTGTCATAATAATTTTACCGTTCTTGTGGCGGGTTTGATCTTAAATTGCTGTTAAAATACATTTAATTTATACATGAAGTCCGTCAGGGATGCCCACCCCACAAGAATTAAAATACAGTCTAATTTATTACTTGCCTTGGTGAATGGAAGTGGCAGTTCATCTTGCACACAGACAAAACCCATCTTTTATGTTTCAAACCCTTAATTTTTAGTTAGTCCACGTAGGTGGACTTCGTTAGCGATTTCTAATCGCCGATAGCGTAGCGTGGCGTTAGCTAATTGCTACACATTAAATCGGAATAACATCACATCACCTTCTTGGACAATATACTCTTTTCCTTCACTTCTCACTAATCCTTTTTCTTTGGCTGCATTCATGGAACCATAATTTACTAAATCATTATAAGCGACAGTTTCAGCGCGAATAAATCCCCGTTCAAAATCAGAGTGAATGACTCCTGCCGCTTGGGGTGCTGACATTCCGGCATTTATTGTCCAAGCGCGGGTTTCTTTTGGTCCACAGGTGAAATAAGTCCGCAAACCTAAAAGGGTGTAAGTTGCACGAATTAAGGATTTTAAACCACCTTCTTTCACACCTAAAGATTCCAGAAAGTCAGCTTTATCGGCTTCTGGTAATTCGACTAATTCCGCTTCTACTTGTGCGGATACTATCACAACTTGGGCATTTTCGATCGCAGCGACTTCTCGAACTTTTTCCACAAAATCATTACCCGTTGCTAAGTCTTCTTCAGACACATTAGCAGCATAAATAATTGGTTTATTGGTAAGTAATCCTAATCCTTTAATAATTTCAGATTCTTCTGTAGTCAAACTGACTTGACGGACAGATTTACCTTCATTTAAAGCAGCGGCTAATTTTTCTAAAATTGTCACTTCAAATTGTGCATCTTTACTAGTGCGTGCGGCTTTGCGAGTTCTCTCAATGCGTTTTTCAATTTGGGATAAATCTGATAAACCAAGTTCTAAATTAATGATTTCAATATCTCGCGCTGGGTCAACAGAACCGGCTACGTGAATGATATCATCATTTTCAAAACAACGGACAACATGAACTATGGCATCAACTTCTCGAATGTGGGATAAAAATTGATTACCTAGTCCTTCTCCTTGACTCGCACCTTTGACCAAGCCAGCAATGTCCACAAATTCCACACGGGCGGGGACAATTTGTACTGAGGTAGCAATTTTTGCTAAAACGTTTAACCGGTCATCGGGGACTGAGACCATGCCAACATTGGGTTCAATGGTGCAAAATGGGAAATTAGCGGCTTCAGCTTTAGCGTTAGCGACTACAGCGTTAAATAAGGTTGATTTTCCGACGTTGGGAAGTCCGACAATTCCGGCTCTTAGCATTGTAGATTTTAGATTTTGGTGTCAAGTATAAGGATAATTCAAACGGGTGAAGATGGTGGAGAAACTGGGGAGAATATTTTAGGTATCCTGATTTTCCCACAATTCTAACAAACCAACTGTACCGACAAAAAATGTATAAATTGCATATTTGATTGCTGTCTGATTGCGTGTTGGGGCATAATAAGCGGCAATTAATGCTTCCATAAAATGAGCAGATAGGGCAATATGGGCAATGATTAAAGCTGGGGTTAAGATACTTGGTAGTTGATTATTGGTTATGGATGTTTGCATATTCCATAATTCTAACCCCATTGCGCCGGTGATGAGTGCGGTGGAGATGATTTTGATAATGGGGAATAGTTTTTGTTTGATATCTTTTAAGTTCATGTTGTTTGATTTTTTCAAAGTAAGAATATTTTACATTTTATTCTATCAAATTATTGATTAATTCATCTATTCTTAAAAGTTCATCAGTAATTTGGGTTACAGTATTTAATTCATTTGCCGGATCTGGAGTTTGAATAGTCATGTATGATGTAGCTGATTTATGGGCTACAAGACCTCGTTTTTGTCCAAATGTATTCATATTAGCAAGCCAAGTATTATTAGGATCTAAGTCATTACTATTTATTCCTATGGGTAATAGTAATGCTAAAATATTTTTTTCTTTTAATCCATGATTATTATCAATAACCTTCTTAAAGCTATTGATAGCTGAATTTATTTTTTCAGTTATTTGCAATCGCTTATAGTGATTATCTTGACTTACATTGTTGGGTTTTCTAAGTGTATCTGGTGGTTTATCCATAGTTAAATCAGAGAAACCAAGCAGACATATTAAAGTACGAGTTGTTTTACCGCTTGTATCCCACAGAGTTTTGGCATTTTGAACAACTTCCCAAGCTCTTTCTTCAAGATAAGACTCAATTTCAGCATGAGCAAGAACTCTGTATGCAGCAGTTCTAGATAACTGACTCTCGGAATATGAACTTGTCGGGCTAATTTCAGGAAGAAATTCGTCTTTTAACCTGTTTAGCTGGGTTCTTAAAGTAATAAATTTATCAGATTCTGGCATATCTTATTAAGAACCTACCTCAAACCATTGAAAATAATCCGATTCCCATCTAGTTCAGGTACATTAAAGTTTATTTCTAAAACTTTTCGGAGACTTTCACCCCACAACCTGAGACGATTATAAATCTCAGGAATATTCTGCGTTCTGCGTTCAACAGCTTCTCTAAAATCACTGTTTGATGAACATAATTCCTGAAAAGCAACTTTAACTTTTTCTTGATGATCTTCAGCAGATTTCCTGATTATTTCATCTGCAAAATAAAAAACCATCACATCTAAAATTGCTCGATTGAATTGGCTTTGATATTTATTATTTCTGCTCGACCATAAACGAGAGAAGTTTTTTTCTTCAAATATATTAATAGTTGTTTGTACTGCTTCTTCAAATTGATTGACTATATTTGTAATATCATGATATCTCTGATTATTAAGCCTTTCACAAGTCATGTCAAGAAATTCCTTGAGATTTCCCCTATAATCAGATAAAAAATAATGAAATCCTATATAACGTAATAGTAATTCAACATCACGCATCCGATAATCAGGATTTGATGATTTAAATATCTTTCTCAGAGCCTTACTTTCAACTGATTGATCATCTAACCAATTGGTAAAAGTACCTGGATGTAATGCTTGTCTTAGCTCTTGAGGGGATAATGGAGTACCCCCTATATTCAGCCGCAGAAAAATTTTATATAGTAAGTTTTCCTGGGTCCAACTCCTAATTAATACTGTACGAATAGTTTGGTTATCAAGATCATTACGTACAGAACTCAAAAAGACATCATTTTTAAAATCTTCATATTTTTTGCCAATTAAATCACGTCTAAATTCTAGATTTTTTAAAGCAAAGGCATTGTTATTATTCGATATTCTTTCATCACTTCCACCATAAAATTGCAGAATAGTTAACAATCGTTGTTTCCCATCAAGAACAATAAATTTACCTTTTTCCTGACGATTAACAGCTAATACTATTTGTGGTACTGGAAACCCAAGTATAAGTGATTCGATAAACCTACTTTTACGAGTGATATCCCAAGCGTCTCGTCTTTGAAATCTTGGATTTAACTCTATATTACCCCGATCAAGTTGATTAAAGATTGTCTCTGTTGTCCAGTCACTACCAGAAACAACAATTTCTCGAATTTGCTTTAATTCAGGAATTAACCCACTCAGCGGTTCAGGCTCAATTTCTTGATCTTCCTCTTCCTCAAAAAAGATTTCTTCTTCGTTAGTCATAGTTTCCGTTTGCATAAGGGTTTGAATTTAAAATATATCATATCATATAGGAATCCGGCTTGATTCTTAAAAACATACGTGGGGTGCGTACGAATACAGCTAACACACCCCTCAAGGACGAATACCAAGACAGTTTTACTCCTGAATTATGCTGTATGCTGTAATTTTTTTAACTTTGTTGAATATGACTATGTAACATTACTAAAGTCTCCGCTAATTGACTCAAGCGATTTTCTAAATCTTGTTTACGTCCTAATAGTTGCCGTAATCTTTTATGACGAGCGATCGCTATACTAACACTAGGCACTTGTTCTACTGGACAGGGGCGTGACCAAACCTGACCCGCTGCATCTACTCCACAGAGGCGATAGTCAGTATGCACTGATTTATAAGATTTTTTGTCACCATTAGCGCAAATTTCCTCTACATAGTCCATGAGTCGATCTACTTCGGCATGACGCAACGTAGCTGTTACACCTGTTTCCGGTTGTTGGGGATGAGATTCTAACCAACCATTAATAATTGCACCTTCTAAATAAATATCCTGAATTTGTTGTACAATAGTTTGCAGTTCTATTTGCCAACTAGCAACTTTTTCTTCAATTGCTTGGAGCATATTCATGGCCAGCGCTGGGTTAGCTCCGTGACGATGACTACTAAAAGACGGGGTTTTAAATTTAGGGAGAGTTGGTGTTTTTTCTCCAGTCTCTCGGGCTGGAAAAACTGGTACAGAATCATGATGAGGAAATACATCCTCTGAACTTCCATGATTAAGGTCTGTATTTAAGTTTGTATTCTGGGCTGCTCCTGTAGCGGCAAAATTGTCCGTATATTCGGGGTGTCCGATGCTAATCCGAAAGGAGAAAGATCGTTTTGTTTGATCACCCGTTTCTGTAGTAACATCATCATGGCGAGTTTTTAAGTCATGTAGCGTTGCCTCGATGCGTTTTAACCCTGGTTTCATAAAAATATCCTAAAATTTATGGTCTTGATCAAAAAAGAATTGAGGATGGACAATGAATTTCTGCTCAGATTGGTAAATTTAGTCGGCTTTCCTCTAGGGACACTTAATTTCCCTCGTGGATTCTTTCCCTGCAAGTATTATACAATGAAATCAGTCATGAATAAATTGATTTTGGTGACGGGTGCAGCCCGGTCAGGTAAAAGCGAATGGGCGGAAAATTTGGCAGAAAATTCAGGAAAAACAGTTGTATATGTCGCCACAGCTACACAAAATCCAGATGATCAAGAGTGGCAACAACGCATTGAAAAACACCAACAACGACGACCTCAAGATTGGCTGACTCTGTGTGTACCAGTGGAACTTACGACTACTTTAGCTCAATCCCAGACCGATACTTGCTTGTTAGTTGATTCTTTGGGAACTTGGGTAGCTAATTTTCTAGAAATAGAAGATGTAATCTGGGAAAATACTGTAAAGGAGTTGCTAGAAACCTTGCCCTTAGTTGCAGCTGATATCATATTTGTGGCGGAAGAAACAGGTTGGGGTGTAGTTCCAGCTTATCATCAGGGGCGCAAATTCCGCGATCGCCTCGGTATTTTAGTACGGAAATTAGGTAATATTTGTGAACCTGTTTACTTAGTGGCGGGTGGTCATGTTCTCAACTTAAGTTTACTAGGCGTACCGTTACCATTACCTAAGTTTTAATTTAATTGATGCCAATTATGCCAAAAAATTAGAAAAATTAAATAGAAAATTAAATAGAGATAATTTTATAATTTTTATTTGCCAACTGACAAAATTCCGTACTATAATAGAAATGTGAAGTGTATGGGGCTTTAACGGTTTCGACAGGTTGGCGAAAGCTACTCTGTGATTCAGGTCGAGAGCGAGTCATCTCTCGGAAATCAAAGACTCGAAAAAAAAGTAAATGCGAACAATATCGTAAAATTTGCTCGTCGGGAAGCTCTAGTAGCTGCCTAAAACACCTCTTACAGGTTCGAGCGTCTTTAATTTGACTCCGTTAAGGATTAAAGACCTAACCCCCAACGGATGCTCCAACAAACGTTCTCTGGTTGGTTTGGTGGCTAAGATTAAATCAGAGCATCCTACGTTCGGGATAATGAACGATTCCCGCCTTGAGGGTCAGAAAGGCTAAACCTGTGAACGAGTGGAGGGTTAATACCCAATTTGGACATGGGTTCGACTCCCATAAGCTCCATTTTCAATAACTCTTAAGCCCGCTAAATACTTTAATGTGTAGGTGGGCTTTTTGCTATGTATAGCTGTAGCCAGGTTACTTAGGGCTTGCTGAATAAGTTGTCTGTGAGGGCAGGGAACTCTTAACAGGGAACAGTTTTACAGCAATTTGAGATCAAACCCGCCACAAGAATGGTAAAATTATAAAGATGTAAAAAAGAAGATTATTGAGAAATAGCCCCATATTCGATAGACCTACGACAAAAGATATTAAGTGCCTGGGAAAATAAAGAAGGTACACAAAGAGAATTGGCGGAACGATTCAAAGTTAGTTTATCCTTCATCCGTGACTTTTTGCGTCGATATCGAGAGACATCGGAAATAACTGCCAAGCCTCAAGGAGGAGATAGGCGCTCGAAAATTCCAGGTGAAAATCAAGAATTGTTCAAGAAAATAGTCACAGAGAAAAGTGATATAGACTGGTGAGAAATTCAGGAAATAATCAAAGAGAGTAAAGGAATAGAGGTAAGTGTATTAAGCTTGTCACGGACTCTTAACCGCTTAAATCTAAACCCTTCCCAGTTTATCGTCGTTAAGATATTCTGGTTTAATTCCTGCTCCTATTAGATGTTCACAGGCTATTGTTTGAAAATATTTGGGAAACATATATAAAGGTTTCGATACGAATCCTAACCCGTTCAATCAGATTTTTGTTGATGTGTGACAGTTGGGGTGCGGAATGTGGGATGTAAAGCCACTAAGATTATGCAAGGGCTGTTGACGCTCTACCCCAATGCCTACTTTAGCGATCGCTTTTTTAAAAGCCTCACCGTTTAACCCCATTGCTTCATATTTGGCTTTAGCTTCTATCACAGCTAGTTTAGTAGGTTATAAAACAGAATATAAACGCCGCAACACAATCAAGGGCAACATCACCCGACCATATTGGGGCGGGCGGTAGGGTCCACGGAGTTTATCAGCAATAGCCCAAATAAAACCAATTAAATCTTGATGATGAGAATTTTCTGTAATTGCTACCATATTTATAGAATTTGTATTACACTTACTGTCCCAATGTTTCATTAAATTTGCAATGGTGAGTAAGTTACCCACCATGATTGTAATTAATCAGAGAGCCGCTGATAATGGCTAATAATTTGTGCAGCCACTTCAGAAGCCGTTAAACCATCAGTTTCGACCTCAATAGCATCAGCCGCTTTTTGTAAAGGGGAAATCTTGCGAGTGCTGTCTTTCAAGTCTCTTTCAGCAATGTCCCGTTCTAGCTGTTCTAAACTAACTTGGGGTTGATTTTGTTTTTCAAAGTCTTGCTGACGACGACGGGCCCGTTCACCCACAGAAGCAGTTAAAAAGATTTTAACTTCCGCATCGGGGAAAACATGAGTCCCAATGTCTCTACCTTCCGCTACTAAACCCCCCCGTTGTCCCCAACTTTGCTGTTGTCTAACCAATGCTTGTCGGACTGCACTTTGGGCGGCGATCGCTGATACTAGAGATGTTACCTCAACTGTGCGAATTTTTTCAGTGACATCTATATCATTAATCTGGACTTTTACGGGAGATTGCAGACTTTCACCAGGAGTAAGTTCAATTTTACACCGCGTCGCCAATTCAGCTACGGCACAATCATCATTAATATCAATACCCTGTTCCAGCACTAGCCAAGTGATGGCTCGGTACATAGCTCCTGTATCTAGATATACTAAACCTAATTCCTGTGCCACTTGACGAGCGACTGTAGATTTACCAGCGCCCGCAGGACCGTCAATAGCGATAATCGGTTGACGGATTTGATCCTTGACATCCCGTAGAATCGTGTTGTCAATTAACCTGGTAGAACCAAGACGAGCCGCGATCGCCAACATTCCTTCATTCTCAACTTTTTCTAAAAACATCAACGTATTTGGTTCAACTAATTCAATATATTCCAAGCTGATAGCCCTAACTTTTGCGATTTCTTGCCTTACCAATGCTATTAGCTCACTACTGTGACGAACGCCAGCTTGAAACGCCGCTTCAGCTTGTTCTAAAGCTTTAAATAACACCGTTGCTTGCTCTTTTTCCGTGGTAGTCAAATATTGATTCCGAGAACTTAAAGCCAAGCCAGACAATTCCCGCACCGTGGGACAAGTCACAATCTCAACGGGCAAATTCAAATCAGTTACTAACCGCTTAATAATTGCCAGTTGTTGACCATCCTTTTGTCCAAAGTAAGCTCGGTCAGGTTGTACCAAGTTGAAGAGTTTAGTCACAATCGTGGCTACCCCCGCAAAATGACCCGGCCGAAAATTACCACACAAACCAGACATCATAGCAGATGGAGGGATAACTTGTGTCATTTGAGTTTCTGCAATATTCTGTAGAGGCAGACCAATTTCTTGGGGAGTTGGGGCAAAAATCGCATCTACACCCGCTTGTTGACAAAATTCCCTGTCCTGTGCTAGAGTCCGGGGATAGCGTTGATAGTCCTCATTTGGTCCAAATTGCAGCGGATTAACAAAAATACTGACAATTACCGTGAAATTTTCCTTTCTAGCTCGGTGAATCAAACTAAGATGCCCTTGATGTAAACTACCCATAGTTGGCACTAAACCCACCGCAGTGGGATACCAAACAGCTTGATCATCAACTGCCCCATCCTCGGTCGTCCCGAAATGGCAATACCTCCGACGGCCATTCAAATAAAAGCGTAAAGCCGTAACTGTTGTCAGCACCTGCACAAAAAACCCCCAGTTCCTTTCGATCCTTTCCCCCGTTAGTGTATATCTGATAGCGCGGCGTGGCACAATCGATAATTGGGGGATAAGATAGATGAACCAGGGGAATTTAATAGTGAAGAGCGAAAAGAAATAAGGAACGAGAAAGGGGGTTATCTTCCTAAAACTTCCAGACTGACTGGAGCAAGACCACTGCCGATCATCCCTAATAAACGGGCAGCACCCGCAGAAAGATCGATAATTCGACCACGGATGTATGGACCTCTGTCATTGATGCGCACGACGACAGAACGCCCATTTCTGGTATTAGTAACGCGGATTTTTGTCCCCATAGGTAAACTCCGATGAGCAGCAGTTAACCCTTCGGGATTATATCTTTCCCCACTGGCTGTTCTATTGCCAGAGCCGTCATAACCATACCAAGAAGCTATGCCGCGAAAATTAATATTGACCCTGCCAAAAGCAATTTTTTGTGATAACTTTGGTGTGGAGAGTGATTTACCAGCGGGTAAATTGGCGATTTCCTTGATGGGATTTGCGTTGCCCATCAGCCTCCGCAGTCTATTAGTTGCCTCTAAAGCATCTTGAGCCAGATTAGTGGCTGGGGTTTTTCTGTTGCCATTAATATTGGCTGATAGTCGCGTGGTTTTATTGACTTCTACCAGTTCTTGACCGTCAATTGTGATGGTGTAGCGATCACGGAGCGATCCATAGGAATCCCCAGACGGTCTGCGAACGGAAAGGCCATTCTTGTAAGCTTTATTATTAGTTGCGGGGGCATCCGCTATTTTCCAACTGACGGTAATCTTGCTTGCGTCTACATTGTTTTCAACTAGTTCATTAATTCTAGCTGCTATGACACTAGCTTTCTGAACCGGGTCATTGTCAATGGAGCCAACTTGTTTGTTGATATTGATTGTATTGTCAGTATTGCTAAAACTGGCAAATTTACCTGGCTCAGTAGCAACTCCAGAATCAGAATTGAAACTCTGATTGTTGCCAATGACTCCAATTTTGATTTTCTTGTTAGTAACTCGGGCAGAACCCAGAAAGGTGAGAACGGGAGTATCCCGAACATAAAGAGTTGCTGCTTGTAAACCCCGAATACTGTGAGGCTGAATTCTGGCAATCACAGGCTCGGAAATGGGTTGTTCTGTCGGTAATTGGTATTCTCCAACTTTAACCGCATCACTGGCAGATGATTTGGCAAGAGTTGGAGAACTTCCCTCACTGGCTTGACTCCGAGCGACTGAGGGGAGACCCAAAACGGTTAGGGTCAATATTGTTTGGGCTACGACAGTATTCCACAAATGTCTTTGATTCATGCGTCCGATTTTTAAAGCGACTTGAGAACTTAAGTTTTTTTTAGTTGGGTTTTTCACTTGTGATGGTGACAGTACCTGCAAACTCGAACCTGTTCCGCTTCCACTTTGCATTTTGTAACTGCAATAGACTAGCATGAATTTTCAAGCTTGGGGATCAGGGTTTTAGCGTAAATCTCAACAGACTGGCAAAATTTAAACTCAGATTTAGGCTGTCAAACTGTCTTCAATTCAGGATTTTAGCTATGTAACGTTTTTCGAAGATTTATATATTTTCAGCAAATAAATTTAATATTGACTAATACTTCTGTCCAACGGTTACTATTTTATATTCCTTATCTTTCATTCTCCGTACTTATTTTTTTTTAGTATTTAAAACACATCAAGCTAGTTTATGTTTAAGTGTAATTGTACTGGTAAATAGTTTCATCAATCTCAAATGTAATTTCCGCAAACACAATCTATACAAGGAATAAACACAAAATCAATACTTTTCATACTTCGCTAATTACTTGATTCATTATCTGCATAATCAACGAATAAACACTGATATATATTATAATTATTAGTATTAATAGTTTTAGATACTGTCGAGTAATAAATGTGCCTTTCCTCTAGCAGGTATTTATTCTTAATCTCATAGAATAGTTAATAGACGCGTATATATAGATAATTTAAATATAAAATAATACAGTATTTGCACCATATCAGTGATAACCTCAGCACTAAACTTAATATCAAGCTATTAACCTTATTTTTGCTCCAGATACTTCACAAAAATCATCGGTGGTACGATTGATGACAGCTGTAACGTTGTAACTAAGAACGTGAGTTAGTAGTTGCAATTTTTTGTGAAGTACAACTACTAACTTTAATTTATAACTTATAACTTCTGCAATAATTCCTGAGTTAATTGCATAAATGCTTTAGAACCGGCTGTATTGGGACTTAGTAAAGAAACTGGCATAAAACTATCAACGGCTTTGGCAACATTCACATCAACTGGTATTTGCGCTTTACAGATTTTATCTACTCCAAAATCTTCGATGACTCGGTGCATTACCTGTTTATAATATTTACTATTCAGGATATTTGCGCTGGACATACTAAAGACTATTCCCAAGATTTTAATATCTATTTTGGCTTCCTGTTTGTGGCTATCTTTTAATTGGGAAATCCGTCTTTCTAAAAGTTGAATTCCTACTACAGATAAGGGTTCTGGCCTAGCTGGGAGAATGTAGAAATCACTACTAGCTAAAGCACTACGAGTCATGAGATTATAACCGGGAGCGCAATCTAAAAGAATAAAATCATATTCATCACGCACAGGTTTTAAGATATCTCTAATTAAGACTCTTTCAAAGCGATTCCAGATAGTTTCAAAGTCCTGTTCACCCAATGCTACTGATTGATTATGCAGCATTTCGGAAACCACAAATTCATCATATAAATCTATATCTCCCGGTAATAAATTTAATCCAGGAAGATTACAAACTTGAGGTTGAATAATGTCATGAATGGTAAATTTTGCCTCTGGTTCGGGGTTGATAATTTGATCTAGCAAATATCTCAGTGTCTTTCTTTGTTTACGACGTTTGGCAAACTCTACTGGTGACATTAAACTCAGTGTGGCACTAATTTGACTATCTAAATCTAAAACCAAGACCTTTTTTCCGTGATTTTTGGCTAAACAAGTGGCCATATTCACGGTAATGGTGGTTTTACCGACTCCACCTTTCATATTTGCTGTTGCGATTATATGTCCCATTTTAGTTCCTCTACTGACGCTTTCCCATTTAGATAGCGTTCATATTATCTAATAGATTTTAACTTTGGTGATGTCAGACCCCAGACTTCTCCAAGAAATCGGGGATATTGTTAGGATAGTTTAATACTTTGTGCTAATAAACTCTGAAGACGTTGCAAGTGCGAACCAACTTGGTAAACTAAATCACCTTTGCCTATCAGATAAGCTGCTACGGTTGATGTTCCACCTAAAATGATTTTTGAATCAGCTTCACTTTTGGTGCTGAGTGCAACCCTTCCAGGTAGGTTAGAACGGATAATTGGGGTGACAATACTCGCTTCTGGACGTTGCGTAGAAATAATTAGATGAATACCTGCGGCTCTTGCCATTGCGCCTAAACGTTTGATACTTTGTTCTAATATGGTGCGAACCTCTTTTTCTGCCATAAAATCAGCATATTCATCAAAAATACAAACAATGCGCGGTAACATTGGGGAGGAACGTTGATTATAAACTGTTAAATCTGCACATTTAGCTTTTTCAAATTTTTGATAACGAGATTCCATTTCTGCAACTAGTTCTTGCATTAATTCTACAGCGCGATCGCTATCTTTGACAACTGGTGCATATAACCATGACATTTGTTCAAATTCGGGAAATGTTACCCGCTTAGGATCAACTAAAGCAATTTTTAAATGTTGGGGAGAATGACGATAGATTAAACTGAGAAGAAGCGATCGCAAAAATTCACTTTTTCCGCTTCCTGTTGTTCCTCCCACCAAAAAATGACAGGTATTTGGATCTGATAAATCAGCCTCTAACAATTTACCATCAATACTCACCCCAATGGCAATTTTTACAGGTGCTGTTGGGGGTAAAAATTGCTTTTGAATAAAATCTTCAAATTTAGCAATTTGTCTATCTTGACGCGGTAAATCAATACTTACATAACCAGCTTGAGGTGCAATTAAAGGCGGATATTCTAACCCCAATTGTACTTGTAAATCAGCGGATAATTTGAGAATTGAATTTACTTTTACACCCGAATTTGGTTTAAGTTTGACTCTGATAAATGCTGGACTTACCGCAGCACCATGATACTCAACACCAATACCAAAAGATTGCAAAGTATTAACTAAATCTTCGCCTATCTTATCAGCATTAATAGATGGCTCTGGCTTTTTTATAGGAGGTTCTGTATCTGAATTTTGATCATGATTAGATTCAACATCAAAAAAAGTTTGACATTTTTGTTGTTGGGGACAAATTTCACATAAATGAGGTTGAGTTGTCGCCGGTGGTGGGTTAGGATTGGGAGATTCCCAACTTAACCAGTTTTGCATTTGTAATAGTTTATAGGGAATTAATTGATGAACCGTATTTTCTAACTGTTCCCAAGAATATTTGTACTCTTTAAATTCTGGTAAAACACAATAAACAGCAGAATCAACAGGTGTTTTTTTCTGCTTCGATAACATATAACTATAGAGAGAGACTTGCGCTAATTGTGCTGCTGAATCTACAGGTTGATAGGTTTTAAATTCTACCATATAAAGGCGTTTAAGTTCAAAATTAAAAACCAGACAATCAAACTCACCTCTAATTAATTGCTTTGTGCCATTAGGTAAATCAAAGTAATATTCTAAATTGTGTTCTCCAGAAATAAAAGTATTCTGAATAACTGTTTCCGCACTGCAATAACGACGATTGATGATCAACAATTCAGTAAACTTTTTAATTAATCCTTGTAAACCTTGCCAAACCTGTAGCAGTAGAGAGGCTTGACTCGCGTCTTTTGCAATTACATCTTGTAAATAGGGGAAGAACTTAATTTGATAGAATAATTGTTGAATTTCCGATGTAATTACATCTACCTTTAATTGTGTTGCAGATGGATTAAATAAACTTTTAAATCTGGGTTCAATCAGCAGTAAATTAATAAAATCATCTGCTAACTTATGAAAAACATTACCAACACCCCCAACAGTATCTTTAGGAGAGAATATTGCTTTACAATTAAAATGGTGATTTAGATAAAATAGTCGGGGACATTCAAAAGCTAATCTAACTTTCGTCGGAGTTAAAGAGGAATTTTCAGATTTGTGATCTACCATATTAAATACACGACTGATAACATCAGGATTGGATATTTCAAGCAAGCGATAATGAACAGCAGCGAGATAAACAGTATCCATAGCTGCATAGTTTAACTGTTTTTGAGTCAGGGGACGTTTTCCCCAATCACTGCCTCCTTCTTCTGCGTCTACATGAGAAAATTGACAGAGTTCAGCAGCTAGAGTTTTTAGTTTTAAGTTGGTAGTTTGTAAAACTTCTTTAGTGATTTTTCTCGCTATTTTTAAAGTACAAGTGACATTTTGAGCTAGTTCCTTGCCTAAATATTTTAAATCAAAACCAGCATTATGAAAAACTTTCTCAATTTGCGGATTAACCATGATTTGGTTAATGAAATATACAGCCAAATCAGGTTTACCCAAAACATCAAAAATGTAAGCAGATTCACCAGTTAAATCTGTATAATCAGCCAATACCTGAATTAGTGCTAATTTTGGTTTATCGGTATAACAATCAGCAATTTCTGTATCTATCCATAGGGTTTTAGATAGGGACAGTTGGGAAATTTGATTGTAAATTTCAGAAGCTTCTGTCAGGTAGTGCATTGGCTGATATAAAAAATGTGCTGGATAGATTACTTGTGAGGAACTAAGCAAATTAATTGAGCTTCTGGCTTGGCTTTGGGGTCAAGAATTTGAATTTTATTTTCCTCACATAGTTGTTGAATCAATACATTAATTTGAGCTTCGTTAACTGTGGGAAAGTTGCTAATAGCATTGTCAATTAAAGTTGGTTTTCCTAAAAGATGTTGAGTTTTAACTAGATTTAATAAGAAATCCTTAACAGGTCTTAAATCTTCTCCTTCCTTACCATTTGTTTCTGGTTCTGGCTTTGGTTTAGAAACAATTCCCAAATCTTGTAATAAAGTACATTTATGCAAAATCTCAGATTTATTAATTAAAGTTTCTAGTTCTTGTAAATTAATCGTTTTCCCACCAATTACCAATTCTTGAGATTTGGCAGAATTTACCAAACTTTGATATGTTGCCAAATAGTGAATAGACTGTAAACTTGGTTTGATATGAACATGATTAGTATCAGTGAAAATCTGTCTATAGAGTTGATTTCCAGCCATGTTTGGTTTTCCTAAATCCCCACCACGAATTAAGTACATAGTTTGACAGAGATTTTTTTGAAGGACTGTTTGACAAGCATTCATTATATGATAAAAGCTATTCATATTTGAGTCTTCTGTCCAAACTATACCCAATTTTTCCCGCTTGGTAGGATGTTGATAACTCAAGGAATAACTAGCATACTTTCCGCTTAAGAGTTTAGTCTTAACTCCCTGCATTTTTAAACTAGATATAGACTGCTGCAACATCTGAATTAAATCAGGTGATGATAACAGAGAAATCTTGGTAATTTTCCCCTGACTTTTTGTATATTCGTGCTGCCATAATAATTCAAATAGTGGTGGTGGTGGTGGAGGTGGAGGTGGAGGAATGATAACTTCTAATGAAAGTTTATATTTTTGATATTCTTCACGACCTAGAGTTAGTGCATTTCTAGGCATAGTTTTACCACCAGGATAGGTTTTCTCTAAAATTTCCCGATTTAGGGGAAAAGTAGGAGATTCAGGTCTGGGGTTTGCTAGTTGGTGTAATGGCTGAAGTTGATAGGCCCAAAGTGCTTCTGCCTGTTCTATAGTAATAGGTTTTAACTGAATTGTTTTATGTATTCCGGCTTTATCGGCTGGGAGAATTCGATCAAAATGCCGTTTTAATGTGTTTGTAATAACGCTAATTATCACCAAGAAATTTTTTAAATTATCCCCATGAATTGTGGTATTGACATTGAAAAAAGGTTGTATGTCCAGAAAACCTTCTGGTAACTGGGGCATAGTATCTAAATTGTCAAAACATAAAACAATCGGTTGGGTTTGTGTAGAAATTCTGCCAAAGTTGGCTAAGATATTTTTTGCAGCATCTTCTGTATCAATGCAAGTTTTGACCTTGATTTCTTTCATGGAATCTTCATTTAAGTCATCACCACGCAGCCACTCACAAGCTAAATCATATAATTCTGGATTTGTCAGATCATGCAGCACTCCAAAAAACATATCAGGATTATAAATACCTGCTTTTTTATAATTATCCTTGAGGTGTTTGATAAATTTTTGCCGATTACTTTGTAATGCTTCCCAAAAATTATCATTAAATATTCGTTGTTTTATATCGCGTTTTGTAAACGCCGTTAAACTTTTTAGCCACAATATTAACTGTGATTCTTTTTCCCCTTCGGGAACTTGAATCAAACTATCAACAGTGTGACGTAAAATATGCCGCCAAATATTACTACTATCAGCCCAGTTGCAGAGAATATAAGCAAAAAAGGCTTTCGGGTTAAGAGTACGTTTCAGCCGACCTAATACATAACTTTTGCCAGAACCAGACTCACCAGCTAATAAAACTGTGCGGCTACGATGATCTTGACCTACTAAATCAAGTAAACCTTCAATTTCTATGATTGCGTTTTTATGAATTGACTCAACCATGAGTTTTGAATCTTGTTCTTCAGCCCAAAAATTAGTAGGCTTTAAATTGATCACGTCAAAAGGGTTGACCTCGCGTTTAATAATGTCGTTAATGTCTGTCATAGATATAGGTGAGTGAGAGGAAAAAGTAATGAAAAAATGAAAAATATTGGAAAAACTGTTAATTAACTATGAGAAAGAACAGTTGTCCGCCAATATTTTGAGGAATTCCCGCGTCAATTTGTTCTGGTGTATAAGCACTGACTTCTTGTAAGGTACTAAAATCAATTTTGTCACTTTTTTGTAATCTATACAACGCCTGATCTAAATCGTCTCGTAATAAAGGCGGTTGTAATTTTTGCCGTAAATGGAAAATTGGTAAATAATTCTCTGTCCCCAATTCCCGATCTAATTTCTTGATAGTCTCTAAAATTTCTTGATCACTGATATTGCTAGTAATATCAGAATGTGATTCTATATTATCAGAAACTAAAGTAGAAACTTGTTCTGACTTAACCCGCAAATTCTTCCGTAAAAACTGCACATAATTACCTAGCAAATTAAAGTCTATATTTGCTTTTCCTTCGGGAATATATTCATCCCGCAAAACCTCAATACCTCTTTGTGTTAACCAAACATCAGCGTTACGCATTTTCATCTTAATTTCAGCAGCAATCAAACCCCGTTCACTCAAGGTTTTTAAGATTACATCTCTTTCATCAGATTTTAGTCCTGAAACTTTGATTTCACTGGGGGCTATTTTTCCAGAACTTTTACTTATCTTCTCCAGTACCTTGAGTTCTTGATCATCAATAGGTAACTGTGCTAAGTCGAGTTTCAATAGTGCTTGACCAGCAGGTAAAATTTTGACCGTAGCAACTTCACGGGAATAGTCCACATATTCCAATTCTCCCAAATCTCGACAAATTTTGTTTTTTTCACTTTTAAAACGCTTAAAAATGTTAGAACTCAAGCCAGTACGATAATTAGCACATCCTAACAGCATTAATAGAAACTTTAACTGATTTGTATCCATGCGGGTAATCTTGCTGTATTTGACACCTCTCCCATAGTAACTCAATGTGTATGATTTTCATAGGTTATATGTTGCAAATTTTTATTACTTCCTGAAGAGAAGTCTACCTTCGCAACTAACGCACAATTAAGACTTACACAAAAAAAATTTCCCAAACTCCTATTTTCTCCATTCCTCTGTATCCTCAAGTCCTTAGTTCCGATCTTATTTATACGTAGGTCTGAGTATTAAAAAGTATATCTTTCTGAAAATATTTTATACATATAGTAAATAATTTCCACCAAAAAGCGAGATTTATATGTATCATCTTTTAGATAACTAGATCATCCAGAAATATTAGCCTAAATACCAGGTAAAATCATGAATAATTACAGCCATTGTCCGCGCACTTATCTGCTGCAAAAACCAGTAAATAAAGATCAAATCAAACAAAAAGAATTATGTGATTTTTGTTGGAATGAATATTGTTTTTGTTGGTCAGAATACTGTTTAAACGAATGGTATGAAATACAAATAAAACATGACCATCTAAAAAGTAGACATCATACCAAAGATAAAAACTAAAATAGACCTGACTTCTCTTTGCGTTCCTGCGTCTGTGGGAGAGGAAAAAAACTTAGGGTAGTCCAAAAACTGCCCCTAATCAACAATCTGCTAAAATCAAATTCCACTCATCTTCAGACAAAGGTATCACCTCTATTTCCATAGCGAAACAATCACAAGCTGCGGCTATTAAAGCCTTAATAATTGTTTCTTGATTAATACTTTCAGGAAATTGAAGAGGATGAAAAAACTCCTGATTAAATACTTTTATAAACAAATCCACAGCCGGGTTTAATCGTATAGAACCATGTTGAAGAACCGCGTCACCTCTGCGTAATTGGGCGCTACCAATGAGTTTAGAACCATCTGCTAAAACCAAATCTGCACCAGTGGCCGTTCCAAAACAATTAGGATTATGAATATAACCGCGTCCAGCCTGACCATAGTACAACTCTATGCCAAGCGATCGCCATCCTTGGATTAAAAATTCACAAATCTTTGCATATATTTCTAGAGTATTGCCCCTGACTCCAGAAGTAACAACTGAGTAAGTTAAATCACCTTGGTGTAAAACCGCTCTTCCACCAGTAGGACGACGTACCAAATCCAATTTTTCGCCTTTCCAGATTAAATTTTGCCAAAATTCAGGATATTGACGTTGATGATAACCCAGAGAAATTGCCGGGGGAGACCAGGTATAAAAGCGCAGAATCGGTGGACATTTTCCCGACTCATGCTGTACTAATAACCAACGGTCTATAGCCATCTGGACAGAACCAGAAGCTGCTAAAATCGGAATAAGTCGCCACTGCTCAGGCATTAAAAGTCAACCCCCAGGCTAAAATACTAAATTAGTGACAGCAATAGTTACAGCAGTTTTCATGTATTTAAACCACAAAATCAACGTATTTCTTTACGGCTTTGCTCCTTTGCGTCTTGGCGCGAAATACCAGAAACATAAGAAACATAATTTATACCGCAATAGTGCAATACTTAAACTGCACAAAACTCAGATTGCAGATATTCATCATTATCATCAGCGATAGTTGCAACGATAGTAATGATCCGGGAAACTTCCCCCGGAGACAACTCTGCTAAAGTGCGTGTAGAAATCACCACCACTTGATTGTCAATAATCCCAAAACGGGATTCAAAGGTACTAACACAGTTCAATTCTAATAAATATCGTGTTAATCTGGCCTCATCTTGAACTGGTAGCGTCAGTACGGCAGACCAAACCGTAATTGTATCTTCATCAGTAGTTCCCGTCAACTGTACAAATACTTCTACACTGCCATACTGGAATTTCCACAAATACCCACCCTCGGACGAATGGCTCACCATTGCACTTTGATCTTCCGCTAGAGTATTAATCACATTTTCAATGACTTCTACATGATTTAGCGGTGTGGTTTCTTGCATAACTTCATCAAGCAACTCTTCTGGAGATTGGGTTTCTAGGTAGCTTGCCATACAGATTTTTTTCCAAAAATATAGTTCCTAGTGTAATCTACTATTATGCTACCAAAAATGCCAGTATCTACTTTGCTTGTTAATCTAGCTCTAGCATCAGCGTACATAAAAAACCGTTGATATATATCGAATTTGCTTTAATCTTTATTGAGAAGTATAAATAAAAGTATAACTATATAATAGCTTATGTAAAATCCAGCCAATCTGACAATTATTTTTTCCCGGTTTCAGACGTTTACATCCAGAAATATTAGATGTAATTTGTCTTTACCACCGTTGGGTATCAACATTAGGTAAAGATTCTCCAATTTATTGTTTACTGCGTCTGATCAACTAAACACAAAACCGTCTATCTTACTTTACTTGCAGCAAACGCCTTTTGTCGGTTACATAAACTACTAATTTGGTTGATAAATTTAATCAAATTCATCAAAAATAGTTTATTTGGTACAGCCCAAAAATCACCTGACTTACTTGGTGTTACAAGATGCAAGACGAACAGTAAAGGAGTAAGTTGATTTACAGTATCAGGGGATACGGAAATATGAGTTAAATTCTGCACTGTTGTGTGGAGTTCTCTAAAAACTCAAATTGACAAGTTGGGGTGACATCTGTTAAAAGATTCTGGAATCTCACGGAAAAAAAACCAAAAACTTTTGAGAGATTTTTCCGGATTAGTCAAAAAATCTCTGATTATTGTTACACTGATTTTAATAAGCACTATGAATATCAAGCTTGATCACAGCACCCCATGTCATTTAACTTCCTTCTTTGCTTTACTCATGAAAGAAGGTATTTCCCCGAATCAAATCGTTCTTGGTATTGTTCAGTTAGCCACTCAAACACATGAATTAGATGGCATGATGGCATCAACAGACTGTTTACGTTTGCTACTAGTGCTAATGCCAGCAACAACTTGTGCTAAAGGCGTTTCCGAATATATATCATCTTTAGCAGCAGAAGGCATTACCACTTTGATGCTATTAGATGCTCTTAGTTTAGCTTGCTACCTTTGTGGGCAATTAGATGAAGCTAATTTAGTTCACTTGACTTACAAAAGATTACAGGCAGATGCAATTATTTCCCAAATGCTTCGTGATTAAGAACTAAATTATTAACTTTTGTTACTTTTTTCACAATCCAACCATTTTTAAGTTATTTTGTACTCATACAGTTCAATTTCGGACTGAACAATTCCGTTTGTTTACTAAGCAATCGGTGAAATACTATATATTCTCTGTCTTCTCTGTGCAATTCTTGGTTAGTTGCTGTTAAGACATGAATCATGGCTATGATTTTAATCTAGCAATGTTTATAGAGTGTTTGACAGCAGCTTATCTATCAATTGTGATTGAGTTTAGAGTTCTTCAGTGCTGGGATAAATCCCTACATCAAAACTGCTCAACTTTCCCACTCACCCTGTTGATATTCCATTAAAACCTGAAACTAAAATTATTGTCTGCCAAATTGCCAAAACGTTAGATCATGAATGCAACATTTCTGGAAATATAGGTTTTGCAGATGAAGCGAGCATTTTGTTAACGGGGAAATATATTTTTTCTATATTTTCTGAGTTTTTTAGGTCTTGGATAATGGCGGTATGAATTATATTTAGCATAAAATCGCAAAAGCGCGAACTTAGGACTTAGGCAGAAAATAGGGAAATTAGGGGTAATTCATGACTCATGCCTAAAGAAAATTTTGGAAATGAAATAAAATTGAAATCAAAAAGCGTCCGGGAGTGTTGCCGTGTTTCCACCCCAGACGCTTTTTGAGTTTTCTCCTCACACACAAATATAACTTATCACTATTTCAATTAAATGGCAAGTACCTTAGACAACAATTTTGGAAATTGTTTTTCCAAGGTAAAACTAATGTAAAAAGTGCCGGACACCAGTTATAACCATGAGTAAGCCTAGTTCATTAGCGGCCTTGATAGAATCTTTATCTCGAAGACTTCCCCCCGGCTGGACAATGGCAGTAATGCCAGCAGCAGCGGCAGCGCGAATGGTATCATCGAAGGGGAAGAAACCGTCACTGGCTAAAAATGCACCTTGGGCTTTTTCTCCGGCTTGGGCAATAGCGATTTTTGTTGAACCGACGCGGTTCATTTGTCCAGCACCAATACCTAATGTAGTGCGATCGCTTGTAATTACAATAGCATTTGACTTGACGTGCTTACACACCTTCCAAGCAAATAATAATTCCCCTAACTCCTGGGGAGTAGGTTGACGTTCGGTGACAACTTGCCATTGAGTAGGATCAGCAATGATATCATCAGCAGATTGGACTAAAAACCCACCAGCGATCGCTTTTACAGTTTCTTTCGGTCCAGTCAACAAGTCTGGTAAAATCAAAAGGCGGACATTGCCCTTTTTAGTTAATATCTCTTGGGCTGCTGCGTCACAACCGGGAACAACTACGCATTCTAAGAATGTCTTTGTTAACTCCGTTGCCGTTGCCGCATCAAGAGGACGATTTAAAGCCACAATTCCCCCAAAAGCCGAAGTAGAATCGGCATTAAAAGCCTTTTGATAAGCATCGAAAATGTTGGTTGCTTCCGCAGTTCCACAGGGGTTAGTGTGTTTAATAATTGTCGCTGCCGGACTATCGGTAAACTCAGCAATTATCCGCCGTGCGGCTTCCAAATCTACCAAATTATTATAGCTGAGTTCCTTCCCTTGCAGTTTAGTGGCCGCTGCCCAACCAGTAGTTTCACTGCCAGTTTGATACCAGGCTGCCGGTTGGTGGGGATTTTCCCCATAGCGTAAAGATTGAATTTGTGTCCCAGCAAGAGTAAATTCTTGTGTTTGCGTACCAGCTAAATAAGATGCTATGGCATGATCATAACTAGCAGTGTGGGAAAAGCCCTTTAAAGCGCATTTTTGGCGAAACTCTAAAGAAACTACTTCATTTTGGCGTAATTCTTGTAAATACTCCCCATATTGAGCAGGATCGCATAATACCGTTAAATGGGCGTAATTTTTAGCAGCAGCCCTTAACATTGCCGGACCCCCAATATCAATTTGTTCCACAGCGTCAGCTAAGGTAACACCCGGTTTAGCAATGGTTTCCGTAAACGGATAAAGATTAACCACCACCAAATCAATGGGTCGAATTTGGTTATTTTCCAGGTCTATGATATCCTCTTCCATATCCCGCCGTGCTAAAATACCGCCATGAATGCGAGGATGAAGAGTTTTGACTCGACCGCCTAAAATTTCTGGCGAACCTGTATAATCAGAAACCTTAGTAACTGGTATTCCTGCATCTTTGAGGGTTTTGGCTGTTCCTCCACTACTGATGATATCAAAGCCAAATTCTTCAACCAAACTCCGGGCTAAATCCCCAATACCAGTTTTATTAGATACACTCAGCAGGGCTAAACGCGCCATAATTCCCCAGATTCCTTTGGACTAAATTACAAACAGAAGAGTATTTTACCTAAAGAGTGGTCAGAAATGCGGCCTAGATCAGCGGTATACTGGATAGAAGTTGATTCTTGACTCAATTATCCATGACTCCAGTATTAGATTTTATTAGGGTTTCTCCACCAGCGAAACAAACACCAAAAGCCTTAATCGTTACTTTACATGGTTGGGGCGCAAATGCTCAAGATGTGGCATCTTTGATTCCTTATATCAATTTACCAGATTACGAATTTTTACTACCAAATGCTCCCTATCCCTATCCTCATGCTGACACAGGTAGGGCATGGTATGACTTGCGGACAGAAAATATGTATGCTGGATTAGTAGAAAGCAAACAACTACTCATAGATTGGTTGCAATCTTTAGAAACTAATACAGGCATACCTTTATCACGCACAATTTTGAGTGGATTTTCTCAAGGTGGGGCAATGACTTTAGATGTAGGATTAAGCTTACCATTGGCTGGTTTAGTTGTGATGAGTGGATATCCACATCCTAGCGTAGCAACGCTTAATCCAGGCAATTTTCCACCTACGCTAATTATGCACGGAACAAAGGATGAAGTAGTTCCCCTACAAGCGGCCATTAAGTCCAGAGACATGGCAAAATCTCTAGGGGTAGCAGTGGAGTACCATGAATTTGAAATGGGACATGAAATTAATTTACCAATGTTAGAAGCACTAAGAACCTTTGTTGTCAAGACAATTGGTTAACTCTAGTTACAAAAATTTTGCAAATTCTGGAAAAATCAGAAAAATTTTTACAAATTTAATGCTCGTTAATGAGTAAGATAGATCAGGTGGAAGCAACTCCACCCTAAGCTGAATGTAAGTGCTGCAAAAGGGAGGGGCAAGCATTATGAAAACTCTAAGCATTTCCAAAACAGAAATTTCTGCTATGACAGCGACAGAGGTACAAGATTTGGCTACACGTCTGGAATTAGATAACTATAGTCATGCTTTTGAGGGTTTAAATGATTGGCATCTACTGCGGGCAATTGCTTTCCAGCGTCCAGAGTTAGTTGAAGCCTATATTCACCTCTTAGATTTAGAACCCTACGACGAAGGCTAAAAATTTTAGATTTTAGATTTTGGATTTTAGATTGGTAGAACGTTTTAAAATCTCAAGTAATTGAGATATTATCCGAAAATGCCATCATCTCCTAATTTTAAATCCAAACGAGTCCTCATTGCTGTAGGCGGTGGTATCGCCGCCTATAAGGTTTGTGAGTTGGTTTCTACACTGTTTAAGTCTGGGGTGGAATTGCGAATTATTCTCACTAAATCTGCCCAAGAATTTATCACTCCTTTAACTTTAGCAACTTTATCGCGCCATCAAGCTTATACAGATGATGATTTTTGGCAACCAATTTATACTCGTCCTTTACATATCGAGTTGGGGGAATGGGCTGATTTAATTGTTATCGCGCCTTTAACTGCTAATACTTTGGCTAAGTTAGCTTATGGAATGGCGGATAATTTATTAACAAATACTGTTCTCGCTTCTACTTGTCCCGTATTGTTAGCACCAGCAATGAATACAGATATGTGGGAACAGGTAGCAGTACAAAGAAATTGGCGGCAGCTATTGACAGATAGCAGATTTTATGGTATGGAAACTGGTTCTGGGTTGTTGGCTTGCGATCGCATTGGTGCTGGTAGAATGGCAGAAGCCGCAGAAATATTTATTTATATTCAATCCTTATTATACACCCAAGGAAAAAGAGATTTAGTGGGGAAAGAGGTTTTAATCAGTGCTGGGGGAACGCGAGAATATTTAGATCCGGTGCGATTTATTGGCAATCCCTCAACTGGTAAAATGGGTTTAGCATTGGCACAGGCTGCACTACACCGAGGTGCAAAAGTAATATTGGTACATTGTCCAGCAAGTTGGGAAGTACCTTTAGGAGTAGAAGCAATTCCCGTAATTACCTCAGAAGAGATGCAGCAAGTCATGTTAAATCAGTTACTCAACGCAGATATAATTATTATGTCAGCGGCCGTTGCAGATGTCAAACCTAGAGATTATAGTACCGAAAAATTGCCCAAGCGATCGCTCCCCGAAAATTTACCATTGATACCAGTACCGGATATTGTCGCGGAAATCGGCAACCGTAAACAACCCCATCAATACTTAATTGGTTTTGCAGCACAAACCGGGGATATTGTCAAGCCAGCGCGGGAAAAATTGCAAAAAAAGAAATTAGATGCAATTGTCGCAAATCCTATTGATCAAGTTGATAGTGGTTTTGGGAGTGATCATAATCAAGCGGTGTTTTTAGATAAAGAAGGGAGAGAGGTGGAAATTCCCACTTGTTCTAAATTAGAAATGGCGCATTATTTGTTTGATTTTGTTGTTTAATAGAATAAAATCACATTTTTATTTTTACCAGGACATTTAAAAATGACAGTGCATTTACCTGAAATTGGTATGGCTAATTGGATAAGAGCAATATCATTACTTGAAGAATATCCCAAAAATATTGTAGGTAGTTTTTGGGTCATGTGTGGTCGTGGATTTAATGATACACAAAAAATTCCTGATTGGTGGACTGATAATCTTAGAGAAGACAATCAAGCACAAAGTATTATTGATGGGTTTGAAAAAGGGTATTTTAAAGGAGAATATAATAATCCTAATCCTTTATATTTAGGATTTTGTATTATTGTTGTTGCAGATTCTTCTAATCCTGCTCATTTATCTTATGACATTCAACACCTGAGAATGTCGGAAGGAGAGGGAATTTATTTATTAGAAATAATGGCACGTCATAATATACCGGCTCATACAGAAGTTAGTTATCCTGATGAGTTTTTAAAATATCGTTATGGCTCAGAAAATCCTACTTATAAATACCTTCGAGAAACACTAGATCATTGGTCTGTTCAAGTTTGGGAAGACTACTGTAGTTATCTAATGTCTGTTCATGGTCAAAGAATGTTTTATGACTATTGTAAAAAAATAAATTCTGTTAAAGATGAAGTCCAAGCTACTGTAGAAAAAGGTACTAAACCTCTAGTTTTAACAGAGGGAGAAACTGACCCAATTTATATTAAAACTGCCTTAGAATTACTAGGAGAAAAGGAAATTTTAGCACAAGTTGATATTGAATGGGTAGGTGCTTCTATAGGTAAAGGTGAAAGTATCAATACTGGTGATGGTGGTTTGAAAAATACCAGAGATGTTTTACTTTCTAACCCTAAATTCTTAACTAGAAAAGTATTACTATTATATGATTGTGATACTCATAAACCTAATGAAGACCATGATAAATTGAAAATTAGGACAATACCTGAACAAAAGAATCGAAACGTGAAAAAAGGTATAGAAAACCTATTTCCTGATCATTTATTTACAGAAGAATTTTATTCATGGAAAACCAAATCTAGAAGTTATGGGGAAAAATTTCAAGAATTTCAAAAAAAGAAATTTTGTACATGGATATGTGAACAAAGAAAACAGGCTGATGATTTTGTTGATTTTAAGATCATTATTGATTTTATCAAAGATTGTTTAGGAACAGTTATTTATTAAAGTTCATCATTCGAGCGATTAGAAATCGCGTCTACACAGGCAAAACCCACCTGCGTGGGTTTCAAAACACCCACATTTAATTTTCAACAGATACAGCAGTTCCCAGTATTATGAAGTACAGATATTAATGATAAAACTCTTGTGGTGCGGGCATCTTGCCCGCATAAGCAGTTCCTGGTATTATGAAGTACAAATATTAATAATAAAACTCTTGTGGTGCGGGCATCTTGCCCGCATAAAGTTTACCTCACTCAAGCTAAACTTGCTGTATCTAATGTTCTTTGCAAAAATTTACCCCATTTTGCGGCCAGGGGAACTTCTGTAAAAGGAACACAAATTGATTTATCACTAGTTAATAAAAACTGCAATTCAATTTTTCTACCTTTTTGCGGAGGATTTTCCATATCTACCACATTACCATTCACTAAAAAGCGAATTTCCTTAACATCTAATAAAGAAAAAGTTTCTAATGCAATTGGTCCTTTAGTTGTTGGTTTTCCCCAAGTAATATCATTACCTTTTTGAGCTAATACAGCATAAATATCATATTTAGCTCGTTCAAATTCTTCAGCCCAAATCCGATAAGCTTCAAGTTTCTGATATTCCTGTGAACCTTGCCACGCTAACCAGAAAAATGCTACTAACAAAGGCAACCATAAAAGACCACGTTCCATACTTTGATTTCTGTGATTTGTGTGATTTTTCTTATTATTTAGTCTAGACTATTATTCATGGAATTGATGTCAAACGATTAATTTTCACCACCCTATGCACCAAAACCAGAAACATTTCACCCCGTTACCTGTCAGCAACTATAGCCTAAATTTTCCCAAAAATACCATAATATGAGTTATCGTAGTGAACAAACTGACAAGAAGCGGTGATCAGCGGATATGAAAAAACTTATATTATTCTGCTTGTTCTTTGTGGGACTGACTACTGCGGTGTTTGGATTTCTACATTTTCAGGGACTCGCAGTTAAAGGCGAATTTGAGACAATTTTACTGGATTTTCGGGAAGATATAGCAGAAAATCTCATTCAAAAGGATTTACAAGCGATCGCTCAACAATATCATGTTACACCCCAATTGGATAATAAATATTCAGCAGCAGATCATGTATATATTATCAAAGGCGATCGCCAAAGAATCACAGATTTAAAAAAATCCCCATTGGTCAAAGTTACGGAATTTATCGAACCCAATTACATTTACAAAACTGTACCTACAGATAAAACCACCCGCTTAGGGGAAATTCTACCACCAGAAAACGACAAAGAACCAAATTCCTCTTTAATTGGTCCCAATGATCAATATTATAGCAAACAGTGGAATTTACACAAAATCGGTATAGAATCTGCTTGGACACGCAGTAAAGGTAGTGGTATCACTGTTGCTGTCATTGATACTGGTATTACTAAAGTCCGTGATTTACATGAAACCAAATTTGTCAAAGGCTATGATTTTGTCAATGATACAGAACAAGCCCAAGACGACAATGGACATGGAACTCATGTCGCTGGTACAGTTGCCCAGTCTACTAATAACAGTTATGGTGTAGCGGGAGTAGCCTACGAAGCCAATCTTATGCCCCTAAAAGTATTAAATGCTGACGGTGCAGGAACAGTAGCCGATATTGCTGAAGCTATCAAATTTGCCGCTGATAATGGTGCAGATGTAATTAATATGAGCTTAGGTGGTGGTGGAGAAAGCCAACTTATGGCGGAGGCGATTAATTACGCTCATAATAAAGGTGTAACTATTATAGCCGCCGCTGGGAATGAAAACACTAATGGCGTTAGTTATCCTGCCCGTTATCCTCATGTTATCGGTGTTGCGGCTTTTGGTCCTGACGGTGAAAGAGCATCTTATTCTAATTATGGTGCAGGTGTGGACATTTCCGCCCCTGGTGGTAGTGAAACTGGGACAATTCTCCAAGAAACTATTAACGAAGAGGGTGAGGGTCTATTTCTCGGACTGCAAGGAACAAGTATGGCTTCTCCCCACGTTGCGGGTGTAGCTGCATTAATTAAAGCTTTGGGAATTAAAGAACCCAATGAAATTTTACAGGTTCTCCAGCAGTCAGCGAGAGTTATTCAAGATGATGGTTTAAACTATTATGGGGCTGGACAACTTAACGCCGAAGCAGCGGTTAAATTAGCTAGTGATGGTATAATTAGCGTTCCTGACTTTTTCCGGTGGTTGCGAGAAAACGGCTATCTAAATCCTGGTTTTTGGATAGATGGCGGTGCGATCGCTTTATTGCCTAAAATACTCATGGTGATAGGTTCTTATCTCCTGGCTTGGTTTTTACGGGTTTATTTTCCCTTCGCTTGGAGTTGGTCTTTATCCAGTGGTTTGATTTTTGGTAGTTCTGGCTTATTTTTCCTCAAAGGAATTTATATCTTTGATCTTCCCCAATGGCCTTTCCGGCTTTTAGGTAGTTCCATTCCCGAACTAGGAAACACTTTACAGGGAACGGACTCATTAAATCCTCTTTTTGCCAGTGTCTTAATTCCCTTTGTGTTGATAGCCTTATTTTTAGGACATCCTACTGGGAAATGGTTTGCTATTGGTTCAACTTTGGGTATAGCAGCTTGTTTAACAGTTACCGCTATTTATAGTCCTACTGTTTGGGGTTTAGCAAATATTCATCTATCACGAATCTTCCTTCTTGTCAATGCCCTACTTTGTTATGGATTAGCCCGGTTAGCTTTGAAGAAGGACGGATCAACTGACAACCTCTTAAAAGTCTAACTCTCAATACAAATATCCCCGATTTTTTGAACAAGTCGGGGACTCTGTGTTTTATTAATTGAACAACAGTAGAATAGTTCTTCCTTATCAAAAGAAACATAACATATTCAAATTTCTTTGTCAATACCAAAAAATAAATTTTTTCGGGGTTTCAAACTGTAACTTAAATTATACCCAGATGTAGACAAACTTGCCGGAATCTACTATTTTAGATTAAATAGTAATCAAAACATTGGCGGTCGAACAATCTTACTTAATGTGCTAATTTAACATGAGTTTTCTCTGTAGTGCAAGCTATTTGTAAATCCTGGGCTATTACTTATAATGATATTAACTGGTGAGTGATGCAGTTAGATCATAATTTTGACATAGCTTGATGAGATTTCCTTTAATACGCGATCGCACATCCTCTGGTGAAACTACAATACATTCAGAGGAATATTGCATAATTTCCCGAATAAACCAGAATGTATTTGATATTCTTCTAATTACTTTTTTTACCTGTGGTTGATCTGGTATCCACTCCACTATTTTATCCTCTGGTTTAGGTTGATAGGCAAACGCTAACTTATTTAATATGTGCATTTCTACATCTATTTGATCTAGGTTAGAATGCCATTGTCCAGTAATTTCCGTAACTGCTGCTTCGTTAATTCTATCCAAACGGAAACACCAATTATGTTGTAGTTCTGGTATGTCAGAGTTTCCTTCTGTTTCTTCACACCAACAGTCAAGGTATTGGCGTTTTTCATAGGGTGTGATTTTGGCATAACGTACAGTAAAATTAACTACTCTTTCTGCCGCATCTTGATAAGCAAGTTGAAAGGGTTGTTGACGTAAGATATAGTGATCTATTTGTAACCGCCAAGATGGACGGGAGTTATTTAAAAAACCTTCTATTTCTTTACGTAAAGGTACGGATAATTCACTGCGTGCTAGTAGCAAATTAGCGATAATTTCCGCTTGTTCATTTTGTCCGATGTCGGTTAATGCAGTTATACAACGATGTAAGGCACGGATACGTGAATCTTGCCAGTCATTATTTTTACTAACTATTAATTCATGTTGGGCTATGGCCTTGATCAGTTTGGAGATATTGGGATCATCTCCCCACTTCATCCCAAATTGGAGAGCGATCACTTCTAGTTGCGCTTTATCACGCTCTGATACTGACAGGGTAATAGATTGACCTTTTCGACTCATGGAAAGTGTCCGTATACTTTATACTTGTTTTCGCTTGTCAATTTTTATTGTGGCTGTTATGCTAGATTTTAGCAATAAGTTACGGACAGTTTTTAATTGTCTCAATGAATTACCAAAAATAAAATAGTAAAAAGGACTAAATAGGAAATAGCAGAAATGAGTACCAATAATTTACTATCTCGAATTTCGATTGATCCAATATGTGAACTCAAATCAAATGCAAAAAAATACTCTGACGATTACAGAATATCAAGCAACCATCAATTCACAAGAGTTATTAATTAAGGTATGTTAGAAAATTACAGTATTCAACTCAAACCTGTTTATTCGCAAACTGTCCCCACACCAGATGGAGTAAAATTACCAGATAGTTGGTCTTTATCTTGGCATCAGTTAGAAACATTAAAAGCATTAAGAGATCCCAATATTGACGTAGTTTTTAACACTGCAATGACAGGAGATGGTAAAAGTTTAGCTGCTTATTTACAAGTTCTCCAAGGTGAATTTTGTGCCATTGGACTTTACCCAACCAATGAATTAGCAAGAGATCAAGAAACCCAAATCAAAGGATATATTGATATATTTCAACCAGAGAATCAACCACGCATAGTTAAATTAAGCGGTGCAGATTTAGAAATTTATGCAGAAAATGAAGCATTAAAAAAAGGGGCAGCAATTTTAACACTTTCTAGTCAAAGAGAAGTATTATTAACTAATCCTGATATTTTCCATTATTTACATCGCAGTAATTATTTAATTACTGGTGATAGTCCTGATAAATTATGGAATAAAATTGATAAAGACTTTGATGTATTTATTTTTGATGAATTTCATGTTTTTGCAGCCCCGCAAATTGCCAGCGTAATTAATACAATGCTATTAATTCATTGTACAAACCGCCGCAAAAAGTTTCTCTTTCTTTCAGCTACACCAGATCAAGATTTAATTAGCAAATTAGAAATAGCCGGATTTCGGTGTAAAGAGATAAATCCTCTAGCAGAAAATAAATATCAATTTCCTGCTCATCCAAAACAAGAAGTACAACTTCAAAACCAAAATTGGCGACAAGTAACACAAGGAATTACACTCAATTTTATGCCTTTAGAACCAAGTTTTAAAGCTGCGGAAACTTGGTTAAAAGCAAATAGTAATGTCATTATCTCTCAATTTCAAGAACATCCAGGAAGTAAAGGGGCAATTATTCTTAATTCCATTGCGTCAGTGAAACGACTAACGCCATTTTTTCAGGAAATTTTACAACCTTATAATTTGACAGTGGGAGAAAATACAGGTTTATCAAGTAAAGGGGAAAAAGAATTAAGTTTAGCGGCTGATTTAGTTTTAAGTACAAGTACAATTGATGTAGGAGTTGATTTTAAGATTAATTTTTTAATTTTTGAATCCTCTGATTCTGGTAATTTTATTCAACGTTTGGGAAGATTAGGAAGACATGATGGATATGAAAGAAATGGTCAAGAGATTAAATTTGAGAATTATACAGCTTATGCTTTAATTCCTAACTTTTTAGTTGAGCGTTTATTTGAAACAGATTCACCACCATTACAAGCGGATCATATTTATGATCGCCCATTTTTACAACAAACAATCAAAGAACAATATCGAAAAATTAATGATTTTCATGGATATTATCGCCAATGGGGCGCTGTACAGTCTTTTTGGTTGTGTGTGAAGTTAAGCGATCGCACTATTAAACAACAATATACCCAAAGTCGAGAAAAGTTTCAAACAGTTTGTGAAAAAGTATTTAATACCAGTTTAAAATTTCAAGCAGGACATATTCAAAAATGGGCTAAAGAATGGCGAGAAAAATCAGGTAAATCAGGAAATACCATTGCAGAAGATGCAGCAAGTTTTCGTGGTTCTAGTCCTTTGCAATGTGGGTTATATGATTTAACAGAAACTAATGAAAGTGAGAGATTTAAAACCTATGATTTACCAGGAATTTTAAGCAACTTAGACATTGAAATTTGGACAGAAGCGGGATTCATGCGGACATTAAAAGAAACCGCGCAAAGTACCGGACAACCCATAGCAAAAGGTAGATTTGCCCATTGTCTAGCATTTATCAAGTTGAAAGCTTACCGTGAAGAGCGGTTAAACTGGAAATTTACCTACTCTGGAGACTTGCAACCCATAGCAGACGCTTGGAAAGTACAGGTTTTAACGGAGGTGGGAGTATGGCAACCGGATAACACTTGGATAGGCCAAATTAATAAAAAACTGAAAAAAGAGGGTTTAGTTTGTTATGTTATTCGTCGTCCAGTTGCTGAAGTGCGAATGCGGTTAAGATTGCCTATGCACTTTCAAATTTATCCCATCAGTGACCAATGCAGTATTAATGATGCTAGTAGTCCTTATGCTATAGCTTTTGGTCAATCGGCACTGCTATTAGATACGCTTGCTTATACATTTAAAAGCAAAGGAGATGAGATATGGGTTGTTTAAGGTTTCGACATACCTAAATTATGAAAGAACAAACATTACTAGAAAGAATCACATTTAACCCCCAAATTTTTGGCGGTAAACCAATAATTCGTGGTCGTCGTCTAGCTGTAGAACACATTTTAGGAATGTTAGCCGCAGGAGATACTACCGAAACCGTATTAGAAGCATATCCCTGGTTAGAAAGGGAAGATATACAAGCCTGTTTAGTCTACCCAGCTAATTAAAACATTGTAGTTATGAATAACCCAATTTCTGATAATTACATACATCTACTTATGGAAGTAAAACAACGAATTCGTTCCGCCCAATATGAAGCACTCAAGGCAGTTAATCGAGAAATGATTAACTTATATTGGGATATTGGTCAGATGATTTTTATCAAACAACAAAATTGTAACTGGGGTAAATCTGTAGTTGAACAGTTATCAAAAGACTTACAAACAGAATTTCCTGGTATTAGTGGTTTTTCAGCGCGAAATATTTGGAGAATGCGAGATTTTTATCTAGCTTACCACTCTAAAGAAAAACTGACACCATTGGTGGCAGAAATTGGATGGACTCACAATATAGTCATTTTAGAAAAGTGTAAAGATGATTTAGATCGAGAATTTTATATGAAAATGACTCGTAAATTTGGCTGGACAAAAAATGTTTTAATTCACCAAATTGAAAACCAAACTTATGAAAAAACTCTCCTGAATCAAACTAATTTTGATCAAAATATTTCATCAGAAATACGTAATCAATTAAAACTAGCGGTTAAAGATGAATATACATTTGATTTTTTAGAATTAGCTGATGAACATAGCGAACGACAATTAGAACAAGCAATTTTAGCAAAAGTTAAACCATTTTTACAGGAAATGGGCGGTATATTTACTTTTGTTGATAGTCAATATCGCTTAGAAGTTGATGATGAGGAATATTTTATAGATATTCTATTATATCATCGCCGTTTAAAGTGTTTAGTAGCAATAGAATTAAAAATTGGAAAATTTTTACCTGAATATGTTGGTAAAATGCAATTTTATCTATCGGTTTTAGATGATAAGGTGAAACTTCCAGATGAAAATCCTTCTATTGGAATTATTCTTTGTAAATCTAAACAAAGAACTATTGTAGAATACGCACTTAAAGATTCTAATAAACCAATTGGTGTAGCCACTTATCAAATAGTTTCTCAATTACCACAAGAACTAAAAAATCAACTTCCTGATCCTGAACAAGTTGCTAAACTACTAGAAGGATTTGCATAAAACACATCATAAAAATCAACTCTTATTTAATTTGATTGGCAAAAAACAATGGCTAAAAAAAGTAAAAAGACAGACGAATTTAAACAATTATCACTGTTAGAAATAGTAGATAACGCTAATTCTGAAACCTCAGACGATAATTGGTTATCAGGTGATTTTGGTTTTGATGGTGATGGAGATAGAACAATTGAAACCAAAGGACAATTACTCACACTTAAACTATTAAAAGAAGCCATACAATCGCAAAATTTTAATGATCAAGTAATGACAGATTTTGCCGAATATGTATTACCCAATCTGCTCAAAATCACTATTGGTGTCACTGCCAAAGGTGGTAAATTCTTTGATGAAATTGACGAAAAACGAGCAGCAGAAGGTAAAACAAAAGTTAGACGAGATAACGCGGCTGATCAATCTTTAAATACCCACTTGCTTAATGGTTTATTTCCAGCTAATTTAATTGAACAAAGGTTAGAAAAACTGGATACCACAATTAAACGAGTAGTTAAAGATAAAGAACGACGTTTAGTAATTGCTGGTTTCATTTTACATGACTTTGAAAAATTCCCAGATGCACCAGAAGAATGTCGCAAATTACCTTTAGATGAACATAGAAAAATTATTGATGAGAAAGTTAAACAATTAGGAATTGATAAATTTATCAATCCAGATAATTCTCAAGAGTATCAAGAATATATTGATGATTTATTGTGCATGGCCTATAATGCCCAAAGTCGTTGGGATACCAACTGGAATTTTTCAGAATTTGGGTTAAATCCTGTTCTTAAAGATCGCACTATTCGCGCTTTATGTAATTTAACTCGTTTAGCTGATTTACTTTCTTCAATTATCAAACATCCTCAAGATGCAGAAAATACGGCATTAAATGAAATTATTCACAGTCTTAGTGATGGTAAATTAAAATTTACATATCATCACATTGCCGAAAATAGAGGTGTTTTAACCAACGTTGTTAATAATGCTGTAATTGAAGCTCATACTAACTTAAATACCGCAGAAAATAGATATTATGAACCTTTGTTGTATCTACCAACCGGGGTAATTTATCTAGGGTTGCGTGATGCTCCTCCTATCTCTCCAGAAACTTTACCAAATCTGGTAGTTAATAAGATTAAATCCCTTTGTGCAGGTCAACTAAAACTTAGACAAACGGGATTTGGTAGAGATGGAAAAGGAATGAAATATGCTGAATATTACAATCTATTTTTTGATTCTCCCGGTTTAATGCAAGTTGCGTTAGATGCTAGTTTACGCATTTTAAATACTGGTAAAACATCTGTTGGTAAAAGTCGCAGTGAAAATTTAGTTAAGTTTCAAAAACAAAATGTTTTATCCATTGATTATGATTTTAATTTTGATGATGATATTCGCATTGATCAAATTGCCGAATTTGGAGATCTAATTACTCGTAAAATTTGGCAAGAAACCGTTGAAAAAATCGAAACTGCGAGAAAAAAAGATAAGAAATTACCAGAAGTTCCAGATTTTGATTTAACTCATAAAGTTGCTGAACTTTGGAATTTAACAGAATATTTACCGCAAGTTCGAGAAATTCAACGTATCAATGAAAGTTTGAAAGAACAAAAATTAAAAGGTAATACAGGAGGTGTACCTTATGAATGGTATTATCTAGCGGCTAAATATCTGGAAAAACATCCAGGTATTGAAGATGTCCGCGAAAATTGTCAACAGGTAATTTATTACTTGACAGATTTAATTTACCCAATTCTGGCACAATATCAATTACCTGACGGTTGGGATGATTTAAGGTTGTGGGTATCAAGAGTGATCATGTTACCTAATACTAATCAATCCACATCTGTCACCACTGAAATTGATAATTTTATCAACGAACTGAGTAATTATAATGCTGCCAAAAAACCAGGCAGGGGTAAACAATTAATTTGCTCAATTTCTCATTCAGCTTATACTGTCACTGAACAGATGGAATCAGCAGTTTTATTTACACCTCAAGTCTATACAAATAAACAAATGTTAGGAGGTTCTAACGCTAAACGCAATATTTCTAGTATTGCCGGTGTGGAAATGATGCTCAGACAAATATTAATGAATCAAACTCAAGCTGTGGGTAAAAGATTTGAAGATGGTAAATATCGCTATCTCTATTTTTATCCAACTTATTACTTTACCCCAGAAACTAATAAGTTTTTACAAAAAGCTTACATGAATATTGCTCAAACTCGCTTTGATACTAGCATCCGTAATCATTTCATCAGTAAAGATCTACAGGTTGATTTGGGTAAAGAAAATTATCAAAGTGTGGATAGTTTCTTAATTGATGAAAATTTAGATAGTGAAAAAGACCGCACATTTAAACTTTCCTATCCTGAAGATCAACCTTTAACATTTTACTTCATGGCCTTACCACCAGGAAGAGACAGCACTGATACAGAATCTTGGGTAATGCCGAGTTGGTTAGCCTTCGCTTTTCCCATGATTTTAGATGTGAAAACTGTGGTTTCTGAGTCTCCTATTCCCCCATTTAATGATGGTGCAGAATTTGAAGAAACCGTTTTTCTTGATAGTGCGCCTCATGCTTTCCGTACTTTAGTAAAAAGAGATAGATTTCGCCTTGATTACATTTTAGAAGGTTGGGAAGAGTACGGTATTCAATATCCGGCACCCTTAAATGTTTTAACTGCTGCTTATGCCATTCATTTAGATGTCAATGCAAAGCAAGGTAAAACTGGCTATGATGCTAATTGGGGGAAATTTACGGAATTAGCAAAGGATTTTGAAACCAGTCCGCTTCATGTCTTTGCTTATCTTAATAAATGGGTGCGTAATCAAAAACTTGAGACAGCAAGAATTGATAAAATCAAACTTTACACCTATCATTTTTACCCTTGTTTTGACCCTTATGCAAAATTTAATTCTACTCAGGAGAAATTAATTGTGGAAGCAAGATCAACTTTGAATCATCCTCAAAATTTAACGGAACTTTATCGCCGTTTTTATCGAGCCAATAAAAGGTTTAATGCTAAAGCTAATGCTGTTTTAAAACCCATTGATATCGCTGCGGATACTATTCTTAAAGCAGATTCTAGTGTGTTTGATGGGGAAACTTTAACTTTAGCAGTAGCAGCAGAGATTGTTAAATTAATGGATCGAGTACATTCTTCCACAGCGGAAGGACGTTGGATAATGAGTAAACGGGAGGAAGAAAGACAAGCTGTTTTAGAGTTTGCTAAGTATTTTGTAGAGGATGTTTTTGAGGGGTCTTTTAAGAGCGATCGCGCCCGGTTAGCAGGTCGTCAATTAAACCTCATTCGAGATACCTGTGAATTTCTTTATCGTTTAGCAGATGATAAAGAATATAAGGCACGTCCCCAAAATGAACCTGATGAAATTACTGAGATTGAAACTGAGGAAAATTAGATAATGACTATTCTGGATTCTACTCAGTCTTATACTTTTAGCAAATATTTTGAGATGCACATTTCACCTCAAGATTTTGCTCAAGAATTTGGCTATACATTTACTCGAAAACGTTTGAATTTACCCCAATATCAAGAAAATCTAGACCGATTACAAGAATTGCAAGAAAGACTTGATGAAATTCTTCCATACTTTGATTTAGCCAATGAGACAAGTCGCAGAGAAGTATTAATTTCTCCAATAATTTTAGACTTAGTTCACTATACTAAATCACAGGTGAGAATTGAATATCAAATTAAAGTCAGCGAACAACTACAAGGTTACTTTGATTATCTGATTAAAAATCGCAATAACCTCTTAGTAATCGAAGCTAAAAAAGAGGATTTAGATTATGGTATGACACAGCTTTTTGCAGAATTAATTGCCCTAGATAAATGGCAAGAAAATCAACAACAAACTCACCTTATTGGTTCAGTTACCACTGGCAAAATATGGGAATTTGCACAACTAGATCGCATTAATAAACATCTTACTCAAGGACTTGATAGTTATCGTGTTCCTGATGACGTAGACCCCTTAATGCGGATTCTCGTTCAAGCTCTCATTTAACATTTAATTGACTCTCATCGCCATTAAACATTTATTTCCAGGAGAAAATTATGTCACTCTTAAAAACCGTTGACGCTAAATTATTTCAAACAGAAATTCCCTACAAACCAATGGGAAAATATGTCCACTTTTTAACTATTCGTGTTACTGAATCTTACCCTTTATTCCAAACAGATAGCGAACTAAATAAAGCACGAGTAAGAGCAGGAGTTAAAGACAAAAACACCATTAGCCGTCTTTCCATGTTCAAACGTAAACAGTCTACACCAGAAAGATTAGTAGGTCGGGAATTATTGCGGAAATACAAATTTATGACAGCAGAAGAATGTGAATATAACGTATCTTTTGCAATGGATAACCCTGATTGTATAATTTACGGTTTTGCTATTGGTGATTCTGGTTCAGAAAAATCCAAAGTTGTGGTAGATACCGCATTTTCAATTACTGCTTTTGATGAATCTCATGAAACCTTTACTCTCAATGCTCCTTTTGAAAATGGGACAATGGCTTCTAAAGGAGAAAGTGGTTCTAAAGCTGGTGAAGTTACTAGCAGAATTAATCAACAAGACCACATTAGACCACAGGTATTTTTCCCCAGCATTGTCACATTAAAAGACCCCACAGAAGCTAGTTTCCTGTATGTTTTTAATAACATCCTCCGAACTCGTCACTATGGCGCACAAACAACCCGTACAGGTCGTGTTAGAAATGAATTAGTCGGTGTGATTTTTGCTGATGGAGAAATTACCAGTAACCTGCGTTGGACTCAAGCCATATATGACCAAATGAAAGCAAATAATACTCTCAAATCTCCAGATCCTTTAGATGAAGATGATGTAATTACATCTGCTAAAAGTGCAATTGAGAGTTTAATGAATGATGAATTTATTGTGCATACAGACTTTATTGGTGATGCTTTTATTCCGCTAATTAATGAAGTTAAATCTCTCACAAATAACGAAGCAGGAATTAAATCAATTTTGCAAAAAGCTGATACTGAAGCTAAAGAATATGCCAGCAAACATATTAGCAAAAAGAAAACAGCCGCTAAAACTAAGTAGTTGAATATTCAGATTCTCGACTTCTCAAAGAAGTCGGGAATCTATACCCCATCATCACCACTATGACCATTATCTATCGCTGCAAATTAGAACTACATGACAGCCTTTATTTTGCCACTCGTGAAATTGGCAGACTTTATGAAACAGAAGCAATAATTCATAATTATGCTCTCTGTTATGCACTCGGTTTAGTTGATAGTCAAATCTACTCAACAACCGTTGCAGAAGAAGATTCTTATCGCTATTTTTGTCCCGAACAAGTGCCAAAATATGAAGCACATTTAACTCCTTTAAATGAGCAAGGAATTTATATAACTCCGGCTCGTTCTTTGCATCATTCATCTGTTCTAAATACATGGAAATATGCAAATAATAACTACCATGTAGAAATGGAAAAAACCCAAAAGAATATTCCCAGTTTTGGTAGAGCAAAGGAAATTGCCCCAGAAAGTCAATTTGAGTTCTTTCTAATTGCTCAAAAAGACATCAAATTACCTAAATGGATTCGTTTAGGTAAATGGATGAGTAAAGCAGAAATTACCGTTGAGAAATTACCACCACCAAAAACTAAAACTGATTTATTTACTTGTACTCATCCTTTAAATCCTTTAGATGTCATGTTTACTAATCGAGTAATTAGCTATGATGTGGTAAATATGCCGCCAGTAAGTCTGATTCAAAATGTGCAAATGCAAGGAGAATATTACGATTTTGATGATGTCAAAAATGTAAAAATTCCCAAACAAATGCAATATAGATTTAAGGCTTAAATTCTCATCATTTTCACACTTACAAATCCTGTGGGGTGGGCATCTTGCCCGCCCTTAACTTAGAATTTTCAACCATCAATAATATGCCCCATAGTCTCATCCTCAACATCATCCCCCAATCTCCAATTTACCCCAATTTCCTCACCGGGAGACATTACCACGCCTTATTTCTTAACCTAGTCAGTTCTGTTGATAGAAAATTAGGAGACTACTTACACGAATCCAACGCCGATAAAGCCTTCACTCTCTCACCATTGCAGGTACAAAACAAACATAAAATCCAATCTTATACTTTGCAATATGCCCATCAAAACCCTATTCCTGCTGGTAGTTCTTGTTGGTGGCGTATTTCTTTATTAAATGACAATTTATTTAGTCAACTCACCCCTTTATGGTTAAATATCAACCCGGAAAAACCTTGGCACTTAGGTTCAGCCAACCTATATATTACTAGCATTCAGGGTACACCCCAATCTAATCAACCTTGGGCTAATGCTTGTACTTATTACCATTTATATCAACAAGCAAGTGAAATAGAACGCAATCTTAATTTCATCTTTTCTACACCTGTAGCTTTTCGTCAAGGTGAATTTGATAATGTTTTACCAACACGGGAATCTGTATTCAATAGTCTACTAAATCGGTGGCATAAATATAGCGGTATTGAATTAACCAATATTTCTTTTGAATCAATTTATGCTAGTGCTTTTAATATCAATACTCAGGTTATTAGCAACTATGACAACAAATTTATTGGTTGTTTGGGTGAAATTAGTTATCGCATTCTTGGCAATGTAGAAACAACAGCAATTAAACAAATTAACGCCTTAGCTGATTTTGCTTTATATGCAGGTGTTGGCAGAAAAACAACTATGGGTATGGGCATGGTGAGGAGAAGGTGAGAGGTGACAGGGGAGAGGTGACAGGTGACAGGTAACAGGTGACAGGTGACAGGTGACAGGTGCTACGCCACGGGGAGAGGTGACAGGTGACAGTTAAGAAGTAAAAAGTCAAAAGTCAAAAGATAAGACGAGTTATTTATGAAGATTGAATCACATCGAGATTTAATTGTGTGGCAAAAATCAATGGATATGGTAGTGAATATCTATCAATTAGCTGCTGGATTTCCAAATACAGAAATTTATCGTCTTACTTCACAAATTACCCGTGCGGCTGCATCTGTTCCAGCCAATATTGCCGAAGGTCATGGACGAGGAATAACTAAAAACGATTTTGGACATTTTTTATCTATAGCTAAGGGTTCATTAATGGAAACAGAAACTTTTTTAATGCTTGCAGTTAGGTTAACTTATCTAACTTCAGAACAGGCAAATCCTACATTATCCCTGATTATAGAAATTAGTAAAATGCTCACTTCTCTTCGTTTGAAAATCTTAAATACACCATAACTAACTTTCTTCCCACTATCAACTTTTACCACTTTTAATTAACTATGACTAAACAAAATCAAACTAACTCTCTTCCTACTGTAACCTGTAACCTGTCACCTGTCACCTATTACCAGTCACCTGTCACCTCTGATGAGGATTACGTTAATATTGCCTCTTTAAATCAATATTCCTATTGTCCTCACCGTTGCTGGTTGATTCATTGTGCTGGTGAATTTGTTGATAATCAATATACCATTGAAGGTACAAGTTTACATGAACGAGTTCACACAGTTGGAGGACAAAATCGTGAGGAAACTTGGCAGATACGCGCTATTTATCTGAAATCAGAGCAATATCAACTTATCGGTAAATCTGATTTAATTGAATTTGAAAATGGCGAATTTTACCCTATTGAATATAAACGCGGACGTAAAGGAGAATGGGATAATGATGAATTGCAAGTTTGCGCTCAGGCTTTGTGTTTGGAGGAAATGACAGGCAAAAATATCAATACTGGCTATATCTATTATGCTCAAACTCATCAACGCAAATTAGTAGAAATTACCCCAGAATTACGAAGTATTACTATTGCGACTATTGAAGCTATCCAAACCTTACTGTTTACAGGTGCTATGCCAAAAGCTGTCAAAACAAAACGCTGTGATGCTTGTAGTCTTTATTCTCGATGTTTGCCACAAGTTGCTGATAAAGTGGGGCGTTATCAAGAAGCAGATTGAGAAATTTATACTTGATGCAAAAACCTTTCTAAAACTCCTTTTACTGTCAACTGTCAACTGTCAACTGTCACCTATTTTGAGGATTTAATCATGGGTACTCTTTACATCACACAAGATGATGCTTTTATTGGTAAGGTTGATGAACGGATTCATGTGAAATTTGAAAAGAAAATTCTTCAAGATATTCCTTTTATTCATCTGGAAGGTGTAGTTATTTTAGGACGAGCAACTATTTCACCAGCGGTTATTTTTGAGTTAATGGAACGCCATATTCCTCTATCTTTTATCAGTAATATTGGTCATTATTTGGGACGGTTACAGCCAGAAATGACTGGCAATATTTTCATTCGCCAAGCACAATGGCAAGCAGCAGGAAAAACACCTAAATCTATTCATGCTGTTCAAGGTTTTGTGAGGGGGAAATTAAAAAATTATCGCCAAACTTTAATGCGGTATCAGCGTGAATTTAGTGATATTGATCTATCTAAAAGTATTCCTCGCATTGAACAGGTCATTACTGCAATTAGTTCAACTGAAAATATCAGTTCTTTGCGTGGTTTAGAAGGTTCTGGTAGTGCTGCTTATTTTGGTTGTTTTGATCGTCTGATTCGTAATTCTCAATTTTCTTTTACTAAGCGTGTCCGTCGTCCACCTACAGATCCAGTAAATTCATTGTTAAGTTTTGGTTATTCTTTATTGCGTCATGATGTGCAAAGTGCTGTGAATATTGTCGGTTTTGATCCATATTTAGGATACCTACATTTTGATCGCTATAATCGCCCTTCTTTAGCTTTAGATTTAATGGAAGAATTTCGTCCTTTGGTGGTAGATGCGGTGGTTTTATCTGTTTTGAATAAGCAATTATTAACCCCAGCAGATTTTGTAACTGAACCATTAAGTGGCGCTGTTTCTCTCACTCCAGAAGGACGCAAAACTTTTTTGACTTTGTACGAAAAGAAAAAAATATCAGAGTTTAAACACCCGGTAATGGGACGTAAATGTACTTATCGAGAAGCTTTTGAATTGCAAGCAAGATTACTGGCTAAGTATTTAATGGACACAACTGATAAATATACCCCTTTGGTACTCAAATGAAACTTCTCTACATCAACAAGGTATAACTTAACACAGAATTTATGAATGTTGTTATTTCTTACGATATTTCTGAGGATAAACGACGTACTAAAATCCATAGTATTCTCAAGTCCTATGGACAATGGGTGCAGTATAGTATTTTTGAATGTGAGTTAACTGATACTCAATATGCTAAATTGCGATCGCGTCTTAATAAACTCATTAAACCTGAAACCGACAGCATTCGCTTTTACTTCCTTTGTGCTTGCTGTTTTGGTAAAATAGAGAGAATTGGTGGTGAAGAACCCCGTGATCAGACAATTTTCTTTGCTTAATAATGCGCGGATGGGTGGGTGTAAAAAATTCAGATCAGAAAAAAATGCCTGCAATCATTTCTACACAAGCTTTTCATCGAGTTCATGGAGTTCACCCATCCGCGCACCTTGCACAGCAAGAGTTTCAGCTATTTTACCCCTTGACACTTTTTTTGAAATAGATTATCATAAGAACATCCGCGCAACTGAACCTTGAAAACTACATATATATAGGCTTTCAGCATTCCGCTATTGCAATTTAACTTAATCCCTATTAGGGATTGAAACAGTTCTAGAAGCAAAGTATCTTTTGAAAATTTCGCATTGCAATTTAACTTAATCCCTATTAGGGATTGAAACTTCGACAAGAAACAAAAAGCTATCATATCGCAAATTATTGCAATTTAACTTAATCCCTATTAGGGATTGAAACTTTTATATTTGATTTTTCCGGGCAACAAATAAAGATTGCAATTTAACTTAATCCCTATTAGGGATTGAAACATCATTGTGACCCATTATCGACGCAATCACTTGATTCAAATTGCAATTTAACTTAATCCCTATTAGGGATTGAAACTTCTACTCGATTTAATCAATGAGCATGAATCAAAAAGAAGATTGCAATTTAACTTAATCCCTATTAGGGATTGAAACGTGACATACTCATGAGAGCATATTGATTCTTAATCTTCTCATTGCAATTTAACTTAATCCCTATTAGGGATTGAAACTACTTAAGCGATTATGAAGCCGGTGATCAAAGACGCGAATTGCAATTTAACTTAATCCCTATTAGGGATTGAAACACTTTGATTCAGCTTTAATCTTCTAAAAATTATATTGCAATTTAACTTAATCCCTATTAGGGATTGAAACAATCTTATTGATAAATCAATAAATTCACATAATATTGCAATTTAACTTAATCCCTATTAGGGATTGAAACATCGAGAATTTGATAGCAATCGGTCAAACTACCACGATTGCAATTTAACTTAATCCCTATTAGGGATTGAAACTCATTTACGTAGTAGTATCTGTAATTAAGTGTAGTAAATTGCAATTTAACTTAATCCCTATTAGGGATTGAAACTCCACATAAGGAATTAAAATAATGAAAAAAGATAAAAATTGCAATTTAACTTAATCCCTATTAGGGATTGAAACAAGCTTAGAAGCTATGAGAGATGGAGCTTACCGAATTGCAATTTAACTTAATCCCTATTAGGGATTGAAACACCAATCCAGAAGCGATTGACGCTACCATTTGAATATTGCAATTTAACTTAATCCCTATTAGGGATTGAAACTCCACAGGATTATCTATCAAGTTGGTTCGATTTTATTGCAATTTAACTTAATCCCTATTAGGGATTGAAACATTTTTGTGTGCTGACTACCCTTTTTTATCTGCTTATTGCAATTTAACTTAATCCCTATTAGGGATTGAAACCCAATGCCATGCCTAAAACATCTTCAGCGGTTTATTGCAATTTAACTTAATCCCTATTAGGGATTGAAACTATCTACTTGCACGGAAAGACAAAGCTTTCTTAGGATTGCAATTTAACTTAATCCCTATTAGGGATTGAAACGGGGAGTTTGCGATGGAATCAGACAACTTACTACAATTGCAATTTAACTTAATCCCTATTAGGGATTGAAACTCCATGATTACCTACCAAATATACCCTTGAGGACATTGCAATTTAACTTAATCCCTATTAGGGATTGAAACCCGATGCAGTGACTCTCATTGGTCCAAAGTCAAGGGATTGCAATTTAACTTAATCCCTATTAGGGATTGAAACCTAAATTATAGGTAGTTGTACCTTCTATTATTTGATTGCAATTTAACTTAATCCCTATTAGGGATTGAAACTTTGCGGGAATATTATATTCCTTCCTAGCGCGAATTGCAATTTAACTTAATCCCTATTAGGGATTGAAACCCATTCAACATCAAAAACACACATCACTATACACATTGCAATTTAACTTAATCCCTATTAGGGATTGAAACCGCCTACTGCGGTAATTGTGGAATTAGGGTAGCGAATTGCAATTTAACTTAATCCCTATTAGGGATTGAAACAAGCCTAACTTGTGGATAAAGGATAATAACGACTTATTGCAATTTAACTTAATCCCTATTAGGGATTGAAACTCAATTATCCATCCTTTAGCAGCAAGCCAATTTATTGCAATTTAACTTAATCCCTATTAGGGATTGAAACAAGCGAATGGGTAAGCGATACCCTACTCGCCGGGGAATTGCAATTTAACTTAATCCCTATTAGGGATTGAAACCTCGATTTTCTTGCATCATTTTAAGCGGTAAAAATTGCAATTTAACTTAATCCCTATTAGGGATTGAAACAGGATACTTACTGGATAAGGAAAGTGACGGGTGATTGCAATTTAACTTAATCCCTATTAGGGATTGAAACTTTACATCATTATAATAAATGCCATTTTATAATATTGCAATTTAACTTAATCCCTATTAGGGATTGAAACCATTCTGGCTATTAGCAATAGCTTCACCTTGATATTGCAATTTAACTTAATCCCTATTAGGGATTGAAACAGGGTACAAGAATAGGCGCACAACTAAGAATAAAGTAATTGCAATTTAACTTAATCCCTATTAGGGATTGAAACGTGGGGATGCTTCAAGCCGGATCAGCCGCGAGTTCAATTGCAATTTAACTTAATCCCTATTAGGGATTGAAACTTTACATAATAAGATATTTATTCCAAAAATAAATTGCAATTTAACTTAATCCCTATTAGGGATTGAAACGCTTTATTAGCGCCGTGCCGATGTTTTCGGACACTATAAATTGCAATTTAACTTAATCCCTATTAGGGATTGAAACAACTAGCGCTTAAAAAACACACACTAACCTTGACATTGCAATTTAACTTAATCCCTATTAGGGATTGAAACTTTTCATTTTCAACATCTTTATTTTCCGCTATATAATTGCAATTTAACTTAATCCCTATTAGGGATTGAAACACCATACAAGGTGTTAACGACCAATTTGTAAAGTATTGCAATTTAACTTAATCCCTATTAGGGATTGAAACAGCGCATAATCAGTGTATAAATCGCTGAAAGTGCTGTTATTGCAATTTAACTTAATCCCTATTAGGGATTGAAACAGAATTAGTGACAAGTTGTGACTTATGGCAGGTGGTCAAATTGCAATTTAACTTAATCCCTATTAGGGATTGAAACAGTCCTGCTTCCAAAGATTGATTTTTCCGCAATGGCTGCATTGCAATTTAACTTAATCCCTATTAGGGATTGAAACTGTTAAAAGCCGTTATAAAGGTATCCGCCGGCACATTGCAATTTAACTTAATCCCTATTAGGGATTGAAACCATATTTGCGATATGACAGCTTTTTGCTTCTTATCAAAATTGCAATTTAACTTAATCCCTATTAGGGATTGAAACCCCTTGGGCGATCGCACTCCTAATATTCTATAGTGATTGCAATTTAACTTAATCCCTATTAGGGATTGAAACAAACTGATAAAACTTTAGCTTATGTCAACCGTGAGAATTGCAATTTAACTTAATCCCTATTAGGGATTGAAACCCACTGTCTGGGCGCTGGTTGTACCACAGTAGAAATTGCAATTTAACTTAATCCCTATTAGGGATTGAAACACTGAGGAGGATGGACTGCTGAGTAATCCCAGCATTGCAATTTAACTTAATCCCTATTAGGGATTGAAACTTATTCCAGGATTGATAAGATTTGGAATTATGCAACATTGCAATTTAACTTAATCCCTATTAGGGATTGAAACCCATCTAGCTTGTCTTTGAAAACAGGAGGACCATAGATATTATTGCAATTTAACTTAATCCCTATTAGGGATTGAAACTATCAATCTTTTATTTTGTTTTTAATCATGTCTGCATTAATTGCAATTTAACTTAATCCCTATTAGGGATTGAAACAACATTTGGGGTATAAGACTTGCTTATACAAACATTGCAATTTAACTTAATCCTTATTAGGGATTGAAACAACGAACGTAGGGGTTAACGGCCGTTAACCCCTACACAATTGCAATTTCACTTGTGATATAGTGAATCTATAATCGTAAGATTGCAATTTAACTTAATCCTTATTAGGGATTGAAACATTGGAACTATTGCAACGCCAAAAAATCATTCAATGTTGCAATTTAACTTACTCCTTATTAGGGATCGAAACATTGGAAATATTACTGGAAAGTCTATCCAATGATTGCAATTTAACTTAATCCCTATTAGGGATCGAAACATTATTAAACTGTAACCTGTCACCTGTTCCCTGTCACCTGTTCTCTGTCACCTAATTGCAATTTCACCTACTCCCTAAGATATTGGATTTTGTTCCTCCACCCAAATTACATAATTTATTTCGTGGGTAATTTTGGATGTTCTTGGGAGTATTTACTGACTAGGTTGGATACTTCCGGGTTATACAGTCGCAGGTAATTCCAGTAATTACCGAATACTTGACGGACATAATTTTTGGTTTCATCAAAGGGAATTTCTTCTACAAATTCATCAGGATCTTTTTTGGGTATGGTTTGCAACCATTTAGCTACATTACCCGGACCTGCATTATAACTAGCGATCGCTAACATGGAATTATTGCTATACTGTCGATGAGTATAATCTAAGTACCAAGTCCCCAACATAATATTATCATTGGCATTTTCCAAATTGATTTTTTTGATATCTGCATTCATTTGTGGGGCTATCCACGCTGCTGTACTGGGCATAACTTGCATTAAACCTGTTGCACCCACGGGAGATTTAATTTTTGCCTGAAACCGAGACTCTTGGCGCATCAAAGCTGTTACTAACAGTGGATTAAGTTGACGGGAAATTGACCATTTTTCAATTTCCTGAAAATAGGGAAAGGGATAACGGGCTTGCCAGTAGATGCTTTTTTGACTTAAAGCTTGATATTCGGCTTTTTCGGCGGGTTTTTCCCGATCTTCTAATTTGGCAATTTTCTCAATCCCAATCAGGTACTCACCCTTTGTTAATTTCATCAACCCTTCTGTAAATTCTTCAGCGACACTAGGCTGATTTTTACTCTGAAATTCCGTTTCCCATTGCAACCAAGCATCACGGTCTTGTCCTAATAAATACAATTCCTTAAAGGTTTCAGAACCCGCTGGTGGCACAGGACGTTGAAATGGTATAATTGTCGGGTTCATCAAGCGCAGGCTGTCAAAATTACCCACATTTAAACCCAAAATACTCGCCGAACGCCAGGCATAATAAGAGTAAGGAAATTCACTAATCACAGACTTATAAGCTGTGACAGCTTCCTCTTGCTTACCTAATATCGTTGCCCATTTACCTACCCAAAATCCGGCTCTGGGTGCTAAAATACTACTCTTGTTATTAATGGTAATTGGTTGCGCCCATTCCCATGCCCCTAAATAGTCATTGTTTTTTGCCTTGGTTTGGGCTGTTTTCCACCGAAATTCTGCTGCTTCATCACTGGTACTATATTTACCTATTAATAATTTATATATGCCATCAGCCGATTGATTATTTTTTAGGGTTGTCAATAATGTGGCTTTTTTGACTAATGCCTGCGGTGCTATTTCGGGAAATTTAGTAATAATTTCGTCAAGATAGGTAATAGATGCTTTACCTTTGGCAATGTCTGATAATCTTAATAGAGCTATACCTGTTTCTGTCGCGGTGGGGAATTTTTGCAGCAGTTGTTTATAAACCGTAATGGCTTGATCTTGCTGTTTATTTAATTGTAATCCCCTAGCGATGCGGTAGAGGCTGGTGGCTGTTTTCGGTGCTTGAATATAAGCATCTTTAGCTTTCGTGAATTGATTATTATCCCAGTAAACTGAACCAATTAGTTCCCAGTCTGTGGATTTGAGTTGGGTTTGTTTGACTAATTGATCTAATACACCCACAATTCCCGGCTCGTCAGCGGCGTATTTAGCTAGGATTAATTGTAAGTTCGGCTGATTTGAGTTATCTTTTAAGCTTTTGCGGATAATTTCCCAGGTGAGAGGATGGGAGGGAAATTGTGCGATCGCTTGATTATATAATTTTGGTTGGGCGATCGCATATATGGCTTTGACTACGGCCGCTTCCTTGCTATATTCCTTTACTACCTTTTGGCGCAAATCTGAGGCTTTCCTATCTTCACCTAAAATATCATGAGCTTGGGCTTGTTTAAGTAAAATATAAGGAGCTAAAACAGGATAGTCTTTTTCCAATCCTGCCAATAAACTCAGGGCTTTTTTTCCTTGGGAGGTTTCCACGTAATCACAGGCCAATAGATAACGGGCCCGTTCCCGATCTGGTGAACTACCTGTTTCAGCAATTTCCTGGAGTTTTGTTAATCTCTCTGGTACAGATTCAGACAACAGAGAAAATACAACCGACTTGACTTTATTAGCCTCAGATAACCCTTCTGGCTTACTCTGACTCAAGTTCAACCATTGACTTAGGGTTTTGCCAGCTTGGGGGGCTGACACCATTGCCCCAGCTAAAAAGGCACATAGTCCAGCACCAGCAAGCAGATAAATTTGTCTTTTTTGTAGTTTCTTTAACATTGATACTCGCTGTTTGCCTAGTGTCTCCAAAAGTTGCCAATTAATCTCTTTGCAACTCTAACATTAAGGTAACACCCATGACCAACTTTTACTGCTATGATGGCAGACTTTCCGCTAGTTTTGAGAAATTCTTTAGTCTCCACGGGAAATAGAGAATATTTATAAATCATGGGTGACTTTTTAAACAGTCTCTAATTCCCCGCCCCACACCGGACAAATGGCAATAAATCCTGTAAAATCACCTCATGATAATGTTCTTGGGGGTAATGTCCCACATTATTAAGTTTGATAATTTCACCATTTGCTACAGATTTAACCAAGTTTTCCGCTATATCTACAGATAACCAAGGATCTATCATTCCCCATTGTACTAAAATCGGTTTTTGCCATCCTTTCAACCCATCTTCTATTTCTATCATCGCTTTTTCTAATTGTAAATTGCGAATTGTCGCTAGGAGACTTCTCCCAGACGCAGAACTTTTCAAAAATGGTTTTCTATAAACATCTAAATCTTGATCTTCAATGCGGTAACAACTACCACTTTCTAAGGTTCTATCCACTAATAAGGGGTCTTGGGTGATTATATCCCCAGCTAGAGGTAAACCCATTTGTTTGATTTTCCAAGGGATTTTCACGGACGTAGAAATCGGTGTATTTAAAATGACTATATTAGCAATTTTCTCAGCATGACGTAAGGCGTATTGTAACCCAACTGAACCTAAAAATCCTTGGACAACTAAGGAAAATCTTTCTAATTTTAAAGCTTCAACAAATCCTGCTAGTGCTTTGATAAATTCATCTGGAGTATAAGCAAAATCTTCCTTCTCTGGTTTACCTGAAAATCCGCAACCAATCCAGTCAGGAGCGATCGCTCTAGTTCCTTGTGCTGCTAAACTGGGAATAATATTCCTCCAACTATAACTTTGAGAAACTAACCCATGTAACAATAACACGGGAATTAAGTCCGTTCTACCCATCGGTTCAGCTTCCCGATAAAACCATTCTAAAGAATCTACTGTAATTTTATGTTCTTGAATTGACACTTTATTTTATTTTCCTATGTGGGAATTCAACAGTACCGCACAGATAGTACAGAACTTTCCTATCATCCTACTAGGTAATAGGCAACCAAATTCCACAAGACAAAAAATAATTTTCAATTTTTTTTGCATTTTATGAGTTAAGGGTATTGACTTGCGGCTGGGAATTTGCTATAGTAGATCCTGATAAGGAAGAACTATCTCGCCATAAAATCACCGAAAATACCATCTTTACAAACTCTTACCCCTATTAATAAAACTCTTGTGGGGTGGGCATCCTGCCCGCCTATCTCTACTTTACTCAAATACTGAATCTTGATGCAGCATAACCCACTATTATCCGCTAAATTTATGGTGGGTTAAGACCGTAGTCCATAACCCAACCTACTAGCAATTAACTAAACAGGAAAGTACCACCAAATAGGTTATCCCCAAAATTGGTGCTATTAAATCCAGATGTACCGGATAAGGTAACTAATAATTGACCATTACCAAAACCAGCATTACCACCAATACCATCCCCAACTCGCACTAATGTAGAAGTACCTGATGTAATGACATCAAAATTGGCAATACCTGAGAAATTCAGTTGATCGCCACCGACACCGCTCACAAATTGGTAAACTATATCTATACCATCACCAAGAGCGTAATTAACGTTATCTACAGCATTATCGTTTAAACCTAAATACAGGGTATCGTTACCGAAGCCACCAATTAAAGTATCTGAACCTGCATTACCTGTGAGGGTATCATTTCCTAAACCACCTGTGAGAATGTTAGCTGCTGCGTTACCTGTAATATTATTATTCAGGTTATTACCTGTACCGTTAATAGCGGTTGTTCCCTGTAACGTTAGGTTTTCGATGTTAGGGTTTAGGGTATAGGTTACAGTGCTGAGAACAATATCAGTTCCTTGACTTACTAATTCTATGATAATATCTGCTGTATTATCCACATAATAGGAGTCATTACCAGCGCCACCAATGAGGGTATCAGCACCTAAACCACCGGTGAGAACGTTAGCTGCTGCGTTACCTGCAATGATATTATTCAGGTCATTACCTGTACCATCAATAGCGGTTGTTCCCTGTAAAGTTAGGTTTTCGGTATTGGTGGTTAAGGTATAGGTTACAGTGCTGAAAATAATATCAGTTCCTTCATTAGCATTTTCTGTAATGCTATCTGCTGTATTGTCCACATAATAGGAGTCATTACCCGCACCACCAATGAGGGTATCATTTCCTAAACCACCGGTGAGAACGTTATCGGCTGTATTACCTGTAATGATATTATTCAGTTCATTACCTGTACCGTTAATAGCGATTGTTCCCTGTAACGTTAGGTTTTCGGTATTGGGGGTTAGGGTATAGGTTACAGTGCTGAAAACAATATCAGTTCCTTCATTCAGGTTTTCTGTAATCCTATCTGCTGTATTGTCCACATAATAGGAGTCATTACCCGCACCACCAATGAGGGTATCAGCACCCGTACCACCAGTGAGAACGTTATCGGCTGCGTTACCTGTAATGATATTATTCAGGTCATTACCTGTACCGTTAATAGCGGTTGTTCCCTGTAACGTTAGGTTTTCGGTATTGGGGGTTAGGGTATAGGTTACAGTTGTGAAAACAATATCAGTTCCTTGACTTACTAATTCTGTGATGATATCTGCTGTATTGTCCACATAATAGGAGTCATTACCAGCGCCACCAATGAGGGTATCAGCACCTAAACCACCGGTGAGAACGTTAGCGGATGTGTTACCTGTAATGATATTATTCAGTTCATTACCTGTACCGTTAATAGCGGTTGTTCCCTGTAACGTTAGGTTTTCGGTATTGGGGGTTAGGGTATAGGTTACAGTTGTGAAAACAATATCAGTTCCTTCATTAGCATTTTCTGTAATGCTATCTGCTGTATTTTCCACATAATAGGAGTCATTACCAGCGCCACCAATGAGGGTATCAGCACCTAAACCACCGGTGAGAACGTTATCGGCTGTATTACCTGTAATGATATTATTTAGTTCATTACCTGTACCGTTAATAGCGGTTGTTCCCTCTAACGTTAAGTTTTCTACATTGGTTCTTAGGGTGTAAGTTGCTGCGGTGCTGAAAACAATATCAGTTCCTTCATTCAGGTTTTCTGTAATCCTATCTGCTGTATTGTCCACATAATAGGAGTCATTACCAGCGCCACCAATGAGGGTATCAGCACCCGTACCACCAGTGAGAACGTTATCGGCTGCGTTACCTGTAATGATATTATTCAGGTTATTACCTGTACCATTAATAGCGGTTGTTCCCTGTAAAGTCAGGTTTTCGGTATTGGGGGTTAGGGTATAGGTTACAGTTGTGAAAACAATATCAGTTCCTTGACTTACTAATTCTGTGATGATATCTGCTGTATTGTCCACATAATAGGAGTCATTACCAGCGCCAC
>NZ_BJCF01000022.1 GCF_005402965.1 Dolichospermum planctonicum | reverse complement strand
CTCACAGACAACTGATAAACAACAATCCTGTAAATCCTTAAATCCTGGACATCCTGATTCTGACAAATAAAATGTGATTAACTCACAGACAACTGATAAACAACAATCCTGTAAATCCTCTAATCCTAATTCTGACCATGAATACCACCAAATACCCTAAACGCCTCATCGAAGTTGACCTACCCATTAAACGCATTTCCGCCCACGCAAGACGGGAGAAATCCATCAGACATGGGCATATTTCTACCTTACATATTTGGTGGTCGCGGAAACCTTTAGGAGTATGTCGGGCTGTAATGTGTGCGACTTTATGGCCTGACCCTGTTGATGAAAACTGTCCCCAATCTTTTCGGGATTTAGCTACAGAATATATTAATAATTTTGCGAAAAAAGCAGCAACAGATAAAGAATTATCTAAACATTGTTCTACAGAAGTTTGGAGTAAATGGCAAGTTTTAGCTAAACTAGAAAATCAATTAGATGGTAATAATATTCAACACTGGAATATATTAAGAAATAGCTTACTAGATTTTATTGCTGATTTTGCCAATTGGGATAACTCTACCCAAGCTGATTATTTAGAAACCAGTCGGAATTTAACTCAAGCAGCCCATGAAGCATTAGGAGGAATACCAGGAACAAAACCCTTAGTAGTTGACCCTTTTGCTGGTGGTGGTTCTATTCCCTTGGAAGCGTTGCGAGTGGGTGCGGATGCTTTTGCTTCTGATATTAACCCGGTGGCGGTGTTGTTAAATAAAGTGGTTTTAGAATATATTCCCAAATATGGGCAACAGTTAGCGGATGAAGTGCGAAAATGGGGACAATGGGTAAAGGAAGAAGCAGAAAAAGAGTTAGCCCAATTTTATCCAAAAGATGCTGATGGTAGTACCCCAATAGCTTATTTATGGGCGCGGACTATTATTTGTGAAGGTCCAGGATGTGGTGCGGAAGTGCCGTTAAGATCATCCTTGTGGTTGTGTAAAAAAAGTAATCGCAATATTGGTTTAAGGATAATTCCTCAACCGGAAGAAAAGCGGGTAGATTTTGAAATTATAGAAAAGCAAAAGAGTAAATGGGTAGTTAGTGATCACCCAGAAATAGAAGTAAAAAATCCTAGTTTTGATGGTACTGTCAAAAGAGGTTCTGCCACTTGTCCCTGTTGTGGTTATACTACTCCTGTGGCTTCGGTGAGAACACAATTTAAAGCCCGTCAAGGTGGGGCTAATGATGCGAGATTATACTGTGTGGTGACGACTAGAACAAGTCAACAAGGAAGGTTTTATCGGTTGCCTAATGCACAGGATTTAGAAGCTATTAAACAAGCAAGTATTGAGTTAGAAAAAAGGGTTAATGAACATACTGGAGATTTAAGTTTAATTCCTGATGAACCAGTACCTCCTCAAAGCAGAAGTTTTCGTTTAGAGTCTTACGGAATCAGTCAATTCGGAGAATTATTTACCCATCGTCAAAATTTAGCTTTAACTACTTTGGTGAAATTGGTTAAAGATGTGGGAGAAAAGTTAGCAGATAGTAAAAATAAGGGTTTAGCTGATGCTGTGCAAACTTGTTTAAGTTTAGCAATTGATAGACAAGCCAATACATTAACATCTTTATCACGTTGGCATACAACACGAGAAAACATTGAAGGACTTTTTGCAAGGCAAGCAATACCAATGGTTTGGGATATTGCCGAAGCTAACTCATTTTCTGGTGCTACAGGTGGTTTAGATGGTGCTTTGCAATGGGTTTTAGGTGTATGTGAAACTAATTGTACTACCGATAATGAAATAATAGGACAAACCCAACAGTCAAGTGCAACAAATCACCCATTACCCGATAATTTTATTCAAGCATTAATTACAGATCCTCCATATTATGACAGTATTGAATATTCTGATTTGTCCGACTTTTTCTATGTGTGGTTAAAACGGACACTGCCTAAAACTATTGGGATTCCTTTTAATGATGAATTAACCCCTAAAGAAGAAGAATGTATTGTAAATCCAACTCAGGGAAAAGATAAAGCCTATTTTGAGCGCCAAATGGGAAAAGCAATGGCGGAAGGATGTCGTATTTTATCCTCAGAAGGAATTGGGGTAATTGTTTTTGCCCATAAATCTACATCTGGCTGGGAAGCACAACTACAAGCAATGGTGGATGCAGGTTGGACAATAACAGGTTCATGGGCTATTGATACAGAAATGGGAACTAGAATGAACGCAATGGGTACAGCCGCCCTTGCCTCATCAGTCCACATAGTCTGCCGTCCCCGCGACTCTAACGAAATTGGCGACTGGCGCGACGTACTCCAAGAACTGCCCCAGCGTATCCATGAATGGATGCCCAGACTAGCATCAGAAGGCGTAGTCGGTGCAGATGCCATCTTTGCTTGCTTAGGACCGGCTTTAGAAATCTTCTCCCGCTACTCTAGCGTAGAAAAAGCCTCCGGCGAACTTGTCACCCTCAAAGAATACCTAGAATACGTTTGGGCGGCAGTTTCCAAAGAAGCATTGAGTATGATATTCTCTAACGCCGATACCACCAGCTTTGAAGAAGATGCCCGCCTCACTGCTATATGGTTATGGACACTTTCCACAGGTAGCATTGACAACAACGAAACCAACGAATCAGAAACCGACGACGAAGACGACGACGAAACCAGCAGCAAAACCACTAAAACCAGCGGTTACACCCTAGAATATGACGCAGCCCGGAAAATAGCCCAAGGACTAGGCGCACATTTAGAACAACTTACCCGCTTAGTAGAGGTCAAAGGCAGCACCGCCAGACTTTTACCTGTATCAGAACGTATCGAATATTTATTTGGCAAAGAAGAAGCCCAAACCCCCAGCAAAACCAAAGGTAAAAAAGGCAAAAAGAAAGAACCTGAACAACTCAACTTATTCGCAGTGTTAGGTATCACGGAAACAGAAGAAGATACAGACTGGGGTGAAAAAAACCTACCCCAACTAGGTAACACCACACTAGACTGTATTCACCAAAGTATGATTTTATTTGCTGCCGGACGTAGCGAAGCCCTAAAACGCTTTTTAGTAGATGAAGGAGCAGGAAAAGACCAACGCTTTTGGGGACTTGCTCAGGCATTATCGGCATTATATCCCACTGGTACAGAGGAAAAACGCTGGGTAGATGGGGTATTAGCCAGAAAGAAAGGACTAGGATTCTCATGATGCAAAATATCGCCTCCCAGTGGCAAGCTAGATTCTGGCAAACCCTACAAAAACCTGAAAATGCTGACCCGTTAAAACAAGCAGCTTTAAAAGGACAACTTGGTCAATGGACAACCGCTTTAACCACTACCGTTGTCTCAACTTCTACAGCAATGGGTTGGCATTCCTCCGCTAAAGGACATCCACTAGGCTTGTTTCCTGTATCTCCCAGTGAATACTTAGCTTTAGATGTCATGTCTTTTGCATCTGGTAATACAAGCTGGCGGTTTCCTATTGCGGTCATGGAATTAGAAAATAGTAAAGATATTAACCGCAGTGCCTACTCGCTTTGGAAAGTATTATGCGTGCGTGCAGATTTAAGAATAGTCTTTTGCTACCGTCGCAGTGCAGAAGAACGCGCTCACCTAATTAGTTTTTTACGCGATGAAGTGCTGCAAGCTATGAGTTTAACAGACAGAATGAAACTTGACGGTGAAACCATTATAGTAGTAGGTAGTCGAGATGATTCTGCTACCTTTCCCTACGGGTTTTTTAAATGGTGGCAGTTAGAAACAAATACTGGCAACTTTAGCATCCTATAATATAGGAATAGTCTTGGGATTTAATCTCAGAATAACGTAGTATATTGGGGTTAATCGTATTTAAACGCGAGATGAAATACCTAACTCCAGAACAAGTTTATAAGCAATTCGACTATCACCCCAAGACAACCGCTTGAGGGGGCTGACTTAGGGAAAAAATAGCCGAAGAACAAAATATTTATGAGCCAAATAGTAGCCAATGTGATTTAATAGAAGGTAGTGCAGTCTAGACTATGAAACTCAAAGTTAAAAATCAGTTAACCGTTACGAGAATCGCCATTTTAGGGACTAAAAAACTAAATACTTGGAAATCTAACGAACTTGATTTAATTGCTTTGCGTTTAGGACAACTACGCTCTGACTTGTGGAATGAGTTCGGCTCGTTAAAGGCTTGGGGTATTTCTAAATTTGAAATTGACAAACAGCTACGCACATCTAAAGACAAGTACCAATTACCTGCTAAGTTATGGGATTCAACCCTTTATGATGTAATTGATGATATCCATTTGGTTCAGGCTGCTTGCATCGAAAAAGTGATGAAATCCCTAGGTCAATCGTTCCAATCCTTCCAGTCCAAAAAAGGGGTTTTACAACTTACATTAGAAAGCCGTGAATGGTTGAATCATCCCAAACTTTGCACCTTGGTGAGAAAGTTTTGGTATCGAGGTCATACGAAAGTTGGCAACCAAATTATTCTTAGGGCTTTTGATACTAAATTAGATAATAAAGGTGTGGTGTGGCTGCGTTTCGGTGGACTCACAAAGGGTAAAAATCTGAAGTTGCCAACGACTTTACCGACAGAAGTAAAATGTCAGTTAAGGTTAATCAAGCGCAATGGTAGATGGGAAATACATTACACAACCGATATTCAAAAAGCCGAAAAAAAGACCGAAGGTAAAATAATTGGCTGTGACAGAGGTTATACAGAAGTTTATGCTACATCATCTAACGATGGTGCTAGATTTTTGGGTAATAATTTCGGTAAAATCCAAACAGAAGAAACTGATTACAGAACAGCGAAACAAGTTAAACGCAACAAAATCAAATCAGTTTTTGACAAGTCTATTGCCAAAGGGAACAGTGCCAAAGCTGATAGAATCAAACGGAATAACCTCGGTAAAATCAAGTGGAATAACCGAGAAACATCCTTTAAAGGTAGGATTCAAACAATAGTTTTTACAGCTACCCATGACTTGATGTTAAATGCAATCAAGGTAGCTTTTGAAGATTTGACAGAAGCAATAAAAAGCAAAAAGCCCTTGCGAAAACGCATGAAGAGAAATGTTTCTTCATGGTGCAAGGGGGTAGTTGCGGATGCTCTCAAACAAGTTTCAACCCGTGTAGGTTGCACGGTTGTTAGTGTAAATTGTGCGTATACGTCACAACTTGACTCCAGATTTGCTACCTTAACGGGTAGTAGAAATGGTGACAAGTTTACCGGACACGATGGGGTCGTAATGCACTCAGATACTAACGCTGCTGACAATATTCTAGCAAGAATGAGTGATGTTGAAATCACTCGATATATGAAACATTCCGATGTGAAGAAAATCTTGTTAGAAAGAAGTCAGAAGTTTCGGGATTCCTTGATTGAGACCGAAGCGATAACGGGCAAGGATAAGCCCCAGACTCTAGAACCTGAAGTCAGGTCAATCAGAGAGCCAACTATCAGCAATTGACACTGTTTGACCAAGGTTTAACTACGTTAGTTGTGTATCTCACTGCTAAACCCCTACAACATGATTATTTTTACAATCAATATTATTGGTGATTAAACCCTAAAACGTACTATAATAGTTAAGCTATAGTATGGTTAATTTATACAAGTACGTAGGTTGGGTTGAACACAGTGAAACCCAACATTGAAAATCTAAAGGAGAAAATAAATGTCTATCAGAGAACAACTAATCAATGAAATATCCCAAACACCTGATATATTAATCAGAGAAGTTTTAGACTTTCTACTGTTTATTAAATCCAGAGCAAATCAAGAGATAAAGGGTAAAAATAATTCTCATAATTCTGATTTTCCATCTTTGTTAAATTTTATAGATCAAATTAATTCTGAAACACCAACAGCAGATAATCTACAGCTACCAAGAGATTTATCAAAAAATCTAGATCAATGTAAACTTTCCGAATTTTTCCGTCAATCTCCCTTAGCTGAAGTAGCCGAAGAATTAGAAAAAGCATATCGAGAAGCATCAGCAGAAAATGACCCAACTTGGGAAATAACTATTGGGGATGGACTCACAGATGAAACGTGGTGAAATTTACTTTGCTAACCAATTTCTAAACAACGAATATCAGGAGATGCTATAGGTAATTTGAGTACAGAATTAATGGAATTAGTTAACGCGGCTATTAAATTATATTTGAATTTAGATTAAATTCTCTTTTCTTACACCCCACACTTTCACACTACCAAAATTATGGTTATTCCAGAACTTGAACAACAACTCCTGCAACTTTCCCCCAACGATAAACTTTACATAATTCAATTACTAGCACAAAGCCTAACTATGGAAAATAAAAATTACGCTCACACTCCGTACTCCCACACCCAGCACCCTAAAACTTATGACTAAAATCAACCTAAACTTACCCCCAGAAGTATTTTCCGCCCGTCGTCTTTCTCCAGATGACTTTGTACGTGATATGCGCCTAGCAGCCGCTATATATTGGTATCAAAAAGCGGAAATTTCCCAAGAAAAGGCCGCACAAATTGCCGATTTAAACCGCCGCGACTTTCTTGCAGCCCTAGCCCGTGAACAAGTGGATGTGTTTTCTGTAGATTTTGATGATTTAGAACAGGAATTAGCCCGTGACTGACAAATTGCCTAGTAAAGCCATTAAACCTGCAATTAACACCTCTCCTCTAATTTTTTTGACCAAAGGTGGTTTTCTCCATTTATTGCAGATAGTCAGCCCGGAAATCATTGTTCCTCAAGCAGTGTCCACTGAAATTCAGGCCTATGGAGAAACAGACATTACCGCATTTACTCTTGCTAAAACCTACTGGTTGGTAGTGAAAGAAACACCTTCTGTACCTGGCATCATTCAAACTTGGGATTTAGGGGCTGGTGAATCTGCGGTTTTAACTTGGGCTTATGTAAATCCTGGCACTGAGGTAATTATTGACGATTTAGCAGCCCGTCGTTGTGCAACAGCTTTAGGCATTCCCATCCGGGGAACTTTAGGTATAGTTCTTACAGCTAAACAACGAGGGATAATTCCATCTGCACGCCCAGTTTTAGAACAACTGCGCCTCCGTGGAATGTACTTATCTGACAAAGTGATAAATCAAGCATTGACATTAGTAGGGGAATAAACAATGGCAGTTATTAAACCTTGGTATAAAATTGATGGACTAACACCCCGCCAAGACCTCCGGGACTGTAAACCCTTAGATGCTGCGGAATTTGCAGTACATTTAGATCAAGTCAGAAATCAAAAAGCACCTGCTGACTATCAACAACCAGAAAGGTTTTTTGACCGTACTTATTTAACTAAATATTTAACTGAATTTTCCGCCCAAGTTGTGCGGCGTTTATCTGGTGAAAAAACAGAAACCTCTGCTATTTTTAATCTCTCGACTCAATTTGGTGGTGGTAAAACCCACGCTTTAACCTTACTCTATCATCTAGCTAAAGGTGGTGCTATTGCTAATAATTGGACTGGTGTACAAAAGATATTACAAAAAGCTGGTATTTCTTCCGTTCCAGAAGCAGCAGTAGCCGTGTTTGTCGGCACTGAATTTGATTCTATTCATGGCCGTGGTGGAGTTGATGGTATACCATTACGGAAAACACCCTGGGGAGAAATTGCTTATCAATTAGGTGGAGAAAATGCCTTAGCTATATTAGCAGAACATGAGCGAAGATTTACTGAACCTAAAGGCGATGTGATTAAACAATTTCTGCCCAAAGATAAACCCTGTTTAATATTAATGGATGAAATTATCAACTATGTGAGTACATATCGAAAAGATGGTTATCACAATAGTTTATATAATTTCATTCAAGCATTATCAGAAACCGCTAGAGGTTCAGATAATGTGGTGTTAGTAGTTTCCATTCCTGCTTCAGAAATGGAATACACTTCAGCTGATGAAGGGGATGAACAAAGATTTAAAAAAATGCTGGATCGGGTGGGTAAACCTATTATGATGTCAGCAGAAGCGGAAACTTCAGAAATTATTAGAAGAAGACTCTTTGAATGGGATACTGGGGCTGTAACTGCTGACGGTAGGATTATGTTACCAAAAGATGCGATCGCCACTTGCAATGAATACGCTGACTGGGTACTAGATAACCGCCAACAACTACCTAGTTGGTTTCCCCTGAATAATCCCCGTGAAGCCTTTTATGCTACCTATCCTTTTCATCCTTCAGTATTATCAGTATTTGAGCGCAAATGGCAAGTTTTACCCCGCTTCCAACGGACTAGGGGAGTATTGCGTTTATTAGCTTTGTGGGTGTCTCATGCCTATAAAGAAGGATATCAAGGCGCACACCGTGATCCTTTAATTACGTTAGGAACTGCACCACTAGATGACCCACAATTTCGCGTTGCTGTTTTTGGACAATTAGGCGAAAATAGATTAGAAGGTGCTGTCACAACGGATATTTGTGGTAAAAAGGATTCCCATGCAGTGCGTTTGGATGCGGAAGCTGATGAGCAAATTAAAAAAGCACGACTGCACCGTAAAGTTACAACTAGCATATTTTTTGAATCTAATGGTGGTATTTTACGGGCTGAATCTACTATCCCAGAAATTCGGTTAGCAGTGGCAGAACCATCTTTAGATATTGGCAATGTAGAAACAGTTTTAGAGACATTGGCTACAGATTGTTATTATTTGTCAATAGAAAAAAATAAATATCGTTTTAGTATATCACCTAATTTAAATAAGATTTTAGCGGATCGTCGTGCCAATGTCCAATCATCAAGAATTACAGAAAGAGTAAAAGCCGAAATTCAAACAGTTTTTACTTCTCATCCAGGAATACAATTAACTTATTTTCCAGAAAGTTCTGGGACGATTTCTAATCGTCCTGTTTTAACTTTAGCTATATTAGCACCAGAACATTCTCTACAAGATAATCAGACTTTAAAAAAGATGGAGTCTATGACTAAAGAATGTGGTACATCAGACAGAACATTTAAAAGTGCCATAATTTGGGCTGTTGCTGATACTGATACCAGGTTAAGAGAGGAAGCGAGAAAAGTTTTAGCATGGGAAGATATTAACGATGAGGAAAAAGAAAGATTAGATGAAAACCAAAAACGTCAGTTAGAGGAAAATTTGAGAAAATGTGAATCTAATTTAAAAGAAAGCGTCTGGAATGCTTATAAATTTGTGGCTTTATTAGGGAAAGATAACAAAATCCGTGTAAATGATTTGGGTCAAGTAAACTCTACTCAATCTAAATCTACTACATTAGTAGGTTTAATTATTAATCGTTTACGTCAAAGTGATGACGTTATTGATAGTATTAACCCGCGCTTTTTAAGTAGAAATTGGCCACCTGCATTTACAGAGTGGAGTACCAAAGCTGTCCGCGATGCTTTTTTTGCATCTCCACTGTTTCCCAGACTGTTAAATAGTGATGTGAATAGTCAGTCCGTCAAAGATGCTATATCTCGCGGTGTCAAGGAGGGAACTTTAGCTTATGTTGGTAAAAGTAATAATGGTTATGAACCTTTTTATTTTCAATGTGATTTTTCTGTGAAAGATGTAGAAATTTCTGAGGATATGTTTATCATTACTAAAGAAACAGCAGAAGCTTATCAAACAGCTTTAGCTGCAAGTGTTTCTATTCCCCAAAAGCCATCAACACCACCAGAAACTGGGGAAACTACTACTAACAACCCAGATAATAATAAAAGTGGTTTTACAGCGGTTCCAAATACTCTAGGAGAGAAACCTACGCCCTCTGATAGTCATAGGAAAAAATCACAAGATGAACCAGAACCAAAAGATGAACCTGAGATGATAACCCCAGTTGTATTACCAAAAATATTAAAGTGGAGTGGTGTAATTACACCGCAAAAATGGATGAATTTTTACACGAAAGTTGTATCTAAATTTGCAACCACCAAAGATTTGAAATTAACATTAAAAGTGGAGGTTTTAGTAGAGGGAGAAATAGCTACCCCAAAGATTGAGGAAACTAAAGTTGCACTGGCTGAATTAGGACTAAATAATGATGTTAAGACTGATATAGATGACAATCACTAAAATGCAAATTTTACTGGCTCTCTTAGACTTCGTTTGATAAATTAATACTAAATAACACCTAAAACCCCTGATATACTTAGACCATAAAATTAACAAAGCACAATGTCCAGAAATCATGTTTGATTATGTCGCGTGGGTTAGTCAAACCCTTATCAAACACTAATCTCAATTCATCCCAATTGAGGATTTTCCTTTGTTCGTTTCCTGCTACTTTCATGGTAGATTCCGTCCTTAACTTTTAAGGATAACACCAGTCTACAGGAAATCAACAAAAACTAAAATATGAAAATAAAGCATCCCATTAATTTTCACAAAGGTCTAACATTTGCTATCGTATTAGGATTAATGGTTTTATACCACAATTTTACTATTGGAGCTTGGGTTTATCTTTCCCTTCACGGTACTTATGGTTTTCTTTGGTTAATAAAAGATAGCATATTTCCAGATAAGCAATGGGAGCAGGAAATTCCCACTTCTCAAGGAATTATTAACTTTTTTATACTTTGTTTGTACTGGGTAGCGCCATTTATTCTCATTAGTAGTGGTACTGTTCCACCTTTACCATTAGTAGCTGCTGCTATTGCTTTGAATATCACTGGGGTATTTTTACATTTTGCTAGTGATGCCCAAAAATACTATACTCTTAAGCATAAAACTGGATTAATTACAGAAGGTTTTTTTGCTAAATGTCGTAATCCTAATTACTTGGGAGAAGTGTTGATTTATCTGGCTTTTTCTATATTAACTCAACATTGGCTACCTTTCTTGATTCAGGGGTTATTCATAGCCATGATCTTTGTTCCCAATATGCTGAAAAAAGATAAATCTTTATCTCGATATCCTGAGTTTGCGGAATACAAAGAAAACTCTGGTTTGTTCTTCCCTAAGTTATTTAATTCTAGAATTTCTCAGGAAGAAGAAACTACAGCATAATGTAAATGATTTTGCTTGCTAGTAAACACACAATCAGATAACTTAAGATTTGTCAAAGCAAAGATTATGAACTACAAAGCTATCATTTTATCAACAATTTTGGGAATTTCTACACCTGCAATTATTGATATGGCCATTCCTAATCAAGCTATGGCTGTGAAAAAGTTTGATTATCCAGCGGGTGAATTTACGGATAAAGATTGGACTGTGACTTTAGGTTTTACAAATAATTCTTATTACTATTATGGCGAAAACCGTAAAAGTAATTCTAATATCAGTTTATCTGGTGCTGTCGCTTCTGGAACTAAACAACGTCAAATATACACTTGGAATAATAATGGTACAAAATATCAAGTAATTTGGAAACCAAGTGATCCCAAATTTATTCGTGTTCAGGTAATTGATTCCCAAGGTAAAATCATCTTAAATCGTTTACTTCAATCTGTGAAAAAGTAGAGTTTTTTTGATTAAATATTACCTGAATTTACATTGAGTTAAAAAGTTTTGGTTAAAAACTATTGGTTAAAAACTATTGGTTAAATTTACGTGCTAATGTTTAACAGTTTTTGTAGAGACGTTTTATATAACATCTCTACATTATGTGCTTATTCAGCCCAAGCGATTAATCTGGGTTCGTAAGGACTAGAAAGGTATTTATTGCGAGGTAAGACGCGCAAAGACAAGCCTTGTAAACCAGAGGTGGTGTAAGTGATATTTGCTGTATAAACACTTAAATTCTCTGGGTTTTGCCCTTGATAATCCATTACTACAGGTACAGCATTAACAATATCCCCATGGGCATCTATAGAACCTTGATATAGTTCTACTTGTACATCATCGTTACTCAAAGTTGCTAAATCAACTTTAGCTTTGACGGCTACGGTTTGATTAACTTTAATGTCTGATGCTGCGGATACCTCAAGATCCTTAATTCTGATACTAAACCAGTGTTCGCCTAATTTCGCCTTCCAAGCCGCTAATTCCTTGGCTGGGACATAATTGTCAACAGTTAAGGTATGATAGCGATCGCTGGCTGGGAAATAGGCTCTGACTGCATATTCTCGCACCATCCGGGCTGTATTAAAAAATGGACAATTCAAGCGAATTGCATCTTTCATTTTTGCTACCCAAGGACGAGGTAAGCCATCACCATCACGATGATCATAGAATAAGGGGATAACTTCCTTTTCTAGTAACTCATAAAGGGCGTTAGCTTCTATTTCATCTTGGTAATTAGGATCTTCGTAATTTTCTCCGTGGCCAATAGCCCACCCGGTGCGGACATAATCTGCTTCATCCCACCAACCATCAAGTACACTTAAATTGGGTAGTCCATTCATAGCGGCTTTCATACCACTTGTACCGGAGGCTTCTCTAGGACGACGGGGAGTATTTAACCAAATATCACAACCTGCTACCATTAAACGGGCGATGTGAATATCGTAGTTGGGAACAAATACTACCTGTTTTTCTAAATGGTGTTCCCGGATAAAGTGATTGATATCCCGAATCAATTCTTTACCAGGGATATCTTTGGGGTGAGCTTTCCCCGCAATTACAAACTGGACTTTGCGGTTTTTGTTACTCAATAAGATTCGTTTAATGCGGTCTAAATCACGCATCCATAAGGTAGCGCGTTTATAAGTAGCAAAGCGACGAGCAAACCCAATTGTTAAAACGTTAGGGTCAAGCACTTCCTGGGCTTGGGCAATATCGGAGGCAGATGCACCGCGATCGCGCAGATGTTTAACTAAATGTTCCCTAACGTACAATACCATATCCAAACGGCAGCGTTCATGATTCCGCCACAATTCTTCGTCGGGAATTGCATCCATTCGTTCCCATAATTGGTTATCTGCTGGTGCTGATGACCAATTTGGACCAAGATAGCGATCGTACAATTCTTGAGTAGATTTAGCTACACAACTACGGGCATGAACACCGTTAGTAATAGCGGTAATTGGCACTTCGTCCACAGGAACTTTTTGCCACAAGCCTTGGAACATTTGTCGGGAAACAACGCCATGTAATTGTGCTACACCGTTAGAGAATGTTGCCATTTTCAGGGCTAATACTGCCATACTGAAGGGACTCGACAAATCACCAGTATTTTCTCGTCCCAGACCTAAAAACTGCTCCTTGGGTAAACCAAAGATATCTGCATAATAGCCCAAATAATGCAATATCTTATCAGGAGAAAATAAATCAATACCTGCGGGGACTGGTGTGTGAGTAGTGAAAATATTACTAGAACATACCACCTGTCTAGCTTGTCTGTAATTTAGTCCGGCTTCTTGAATGAGAATGCGAATGCGTTCCAAAGCCGAGAAAGCAGCATGGCCTTCATTCATGTGGTAAGCAGTCACTTCATAACCCAAGGCCTTGAGCATTTGCACACCACCTATGCCCAGCATAATTTCCTGGTGGATACGCATATCTATATCACCACCATACAATTGGTCGGTGATATCATGGTCATAAGCCTTGTTAGGTTCGATATTGGTATCAAGCATATACAAGGGGACTGTTCCCACTTGCACACGCCATACTCGTGCATATACCTTGCGTCCTGGGTAGTCTACCGCAATTCGTAATTCTGAACCATCGGCATTGCGCTCCAAATGCAAAGGCATATTATAGAAGTCATTGATGGGATAGCGTTCCTGCTGCCAACCATCTGCATTGAGATACTGAGCAAAGTAGCCCTGTTGATACAGTAAACCTACGCCCACTAGCGGTAATCCCAAATCACTAGCTGATTTAAGATGATCTCCTGCGAGGACACCTAAACCACCGGAATAGACAGGTAAGCAATCTACTAGGCCAAATTCAGCGGAAAAATAGGCGTAACATTCTTTTTGCGGCTGCTCTCTTTGTTTTTTATACCAAGTCCGCTCCTGCAAATAATCTTCTAATTGCCGGGCTGCTCGGTCTACTTGCGCTAAAAAGCCGTCATCTTCGACAACTTCTAATAATCGCTTTTGGCTGATAGTTCCCAACATTAATACTGGGTTATGGTGGCTTGATTCCCATAAATCGGGGTCTAAACGGCGAAATAGGTCTTTACTCTCCACATTCCAATCAAAATGGAGATTATAAGCTAGTTTCCGCAGGGGTTCTAGTCTGGAAGGTAGTGAAGGAGATACGTTAAAAGTGCGAATTGGCTGCATGGTTTAAAAAAACTTATTTGTGCGGCTATGGTTATTGTTTACTGTTTTTACTTAATGTTGCCAACTCTTTATACTATATTTGTCAACTTTCGATGACTTTGTTAAGAATTGATAATTATTGAATTGCTGAATAAACATTACACTTATAGCTTGTCTGAGTCTACTGGGTTTGTACTGGTTTTACCAAAATTTTACTAAAATTTAATTATGTGCTGTTTATATAGGCAAAATGGCAACATAGCGGTATGCACTGAAATATAAATCCAAAACATAGCTAAAAAGCGATTATGAATCATCAAAATGAAACAAAACTGCTAATTCTTTCCCTGCTGTTTACGACCGCGTTGCTGGGCTTGGGCTTTTGGTTGTGGAATCAATTCACACCTCGCGTTTTTGAGAAAGAAGCTAATGTTTCTCCTGATTCCGATTCTAAACCAGGGCGAATCAGTTTAGGTGAGAAGATTTTAATTACTGATCAAATCAACTCTGATAAGGAAAGAGGAGTACAAGCCTTTGCTCAGGGTAATTTTGATAATGCTAGAAGCAATTTTCAAGCATCTTTGCGCCAAAATCAAAATGATCCAGAAAGTTTGATTTATCTCAATAACTCCCTGGACAATAGTAGTAAATATATCAAAATTGCCGTGAGTGTACCCATCGGCGGAAATCTAAATGTAGCCAAGGAGATTCTGCGGGGTGTGGCTCAGGCTCAAGATGAGGTAAATCGTAATAGTGGCATTAATGGTAAATTTTTGCAAGTAGCGATCGCTAATGATGATAATGATCCCACCCAAACCCAAAAAATAGCGACGCATTTTGTCTATGATTCCAGTATTCTGGCTATAGTTGGACATAACGCTAGTAATGCTTCTATTGCGGCTGCACCAATATATCAGCAGGGAGGACTAGTGATGATTTCTCCTACTAGTTTCGCTCAAAATCTCTCTGGTATTGGTAGCTATATATTTCGCACGGTCCCCAATATTAGTTCCCAGGCCGAACCTCTGGCTGTTTATACCTTAAAAACCGCCCGTAAAACTAATATTGCTTTGTGTTTAGATTCCAAATCTATTGATAATCAATCTTTTAAGGATGAGTACGCCAAAAATATCGTAGCTGGTGGTGGTAAAATTAATCCCACCAAGTGCGATTTTTCCGCTCCTGATTTTAACTCTACTACCATAATTTCTCAATTAATTAGTAGTGGTGCTGATGGGTTGGTATTAGCTCCCTATGTTGGTAGAATTAACCGGGCTTTAGAACTAGCAGCAGCAAATCAAGGTAAGTTAGCGCTGTTTGGTAGTCCGACATTATACACCTTTCAAACATTAAAATCGGGGAAATCTGATATTAACGGTATGGTTATTACTGTACCTTGGCATCCAAAGGCCATTTCTGGTAATCCTTTTCCTGAAAAAGCTAGAAAACTTTGGGGAGGAACTGTGAATTGGCGTTCAGCAACAGCCTATGATGCAACTATGGCGATCGCTAAAGGTTTACAACAAGGTTATACCCGTGAAGCATTACAAAAGGTGCTACATAGTCCAGATTTCTTTGTCAATGGTGCTACAGGCAAGATTGAATTTCAAGAATCTGGTGATATTAAGGGTAAGGCAATATTAGTCAAAGTGCAACCAAGTAAAAACTCAACTGCTAACTATGACTTTTTCCCCTTGCAGGGAAAATAAATAGTGAGATGATGTTATTAACCATTTCAATTTGTTGCTTGGGTTTGACTGCGTTCTACCCAACCTGCGGGACTTTTTTGATCATGTTTTCATAACTTTATTAAGAATTGTTTCCATTCAATTAATATCCCCAGCAGGGGCTTTCCTGCCGTTCGCCCCTAGGCGGTTTTCCATTGAATTAATGTCCCCAGCGAGTGGGGACAAACAAACAATAGACATTAACAATCAAATAGACGATTGTTTCCATTCAATTAATGTCCCCAGCGAGTGGGAACCCCTCAATTTTAAACCCTTACCCGGCAAAGTGTCTAGAGACAGTTTCCGACAGCGAAGCGTGGCGTTAGCCTTATGTCAGGAAAAAAAGTGGTAAAACCACCAATCGAGAGCGGGAAAAAACCCCCGAAACCCTTACCCAGCAAGCGACCCAAGTTCCCAACGCCAAAATCAACATTTGGTTCAAAAATTACCGGTTGTTCAACTGGAGGAATTAGTAACGCACCTTGTTTAGTTTGAGCGATCGCCATTACCCCAAAAATGTTAAATTAATATACAGCGTTTTCCGCTCTGATGAGGTACAAAGTTGAATCATGAAACTCTTGTGGTGCGGGCATCTTGCCCGCTAAATATGTACCTCATAACACTCTTATAGTGCTGTATGTATTAGTAAAGGTCAAATAAATGACGAGATTTATACATGACCAATTCGCCAAAGATTATTTAGAAGAACTGCTAAAACCTTATGGAAAAGTAGAAGCACCCAGTCATGTATCTGGAGAAGTACGAGAAATAGATGTATTATTTACACCATTTCCTGAACAAAAAGCGGATATAGCATCATTAGGGTTATTAGGTAAACTAGCCACCACACTAGCCATATTTGAACCATTTCGCAACCCAGCCTCAACAGAAGAAATATGTGATTGTCTATTAAAATCATTAGAAGTTAGAGGTGCATTAAAACGAGAAGCAAAACGTAATGCAACCAAAATAGCAGAAAGTAATTTTCCTAAATTATGGATTCTCACACCCACAGCGTCTAAGAAACTGCTATCAGGATTTCATGGTATATTGGAATCAGATTCTTTACCAGGAATATACTATTTACCAGAGTCTTTCCGCGCAGCAATTATTGTCATTCATCAATTACCACCTATTCCAGAAACATTGTGGTTAAGACTTTTGGGCAGAGGAACGGTACAAAAACGAGCAATTGATGAATTAGCTGCGTTACCATCAAATCAGCCTTATGTGAAAATCACATTAGAATTACTGTACAACCTGCAACAGAACTTGAGAATAAATCAAAGTCCAGAAATAGAAGCAGAAGATAGGGAGTTGATTATGAGATTAGCACCACTTTATCAACAAGAGCGAGAACTCGCTAGACAAGAAGGACTACAAGAAGGAGAACAACGAGGCCTACAACAAGGAGAACAACTTCTGATTATCCGTCAGTTAAATCGCCGCATTGGTACAATGGACTCATCATTGATTCAACAAGTCCAAAAATTACCTGTTGCACAACTAGAGGAATTAGGAGAAGCCTTGTTAGATTTTACCTCAGTTACAGATTTACAAACTTGGTTACAATCTGTTAGCTAATCTTTTTCAAAAGACCGTTTATGATGTTTTCATGACTTTATGAAGAATTGAAAACTTTTTGATTTTTCCCGCCGAAAATTGGGATTAGGGGCTTGACAATTGATTTTGAATTTGTTATCATAGACTCGATAAGGAAGAACTATCTTACAACCAAATATTGTTAAACTCTGGAAAACCGCCCAGGCGCTATATTACCCACCATTCCCATCTTAGCTTTAATATACATATCGAAACAATCGAGGAATAGAATGGCGTTAAAAACCATTAATAATCCTGATGTAACAGTTTCGACATATAGACAAGTAGGTTAACACAATAAAACCAAACTCTGTAAAGAAAAGTAGGCGTTGCTGAAACCAGGTATGAATTTAGGTGTAGAGACGAGAATCCCTACATGAGGAACGTCTCTACAAGGGTTTTGAAATCATCAAAAATCATACCTCAAATCAACAACGCCGAAAAGTAACATGATTGAAAACTTCTTCACCCTTGCAAGAGTGCTATAACGACAATTTTTTGTTATCAACCATTTTAATTTGTAGGTTGGGTTGAGGTACGAAACCCAACACAGTCTATAACTATATGACATTTACAGCAAGTAGCTTTGAGTGAGGTACACCTTGTGCGGGCATCTTGCCCGCACCACAAGAGTTTTATTATTAATATTTGTACTTCATAAGATCGGGAACTGCTGTAATGTTGAGGTACGAAACCCAACACAGTCTATAAGTATATGACATTTAATGTTAAAGTACGAAACCCAACACAGTCTATAAGTATATGACATTTAATATTGGGGTTTCACTTCGTTCTACCCAACCTGCGGAACTGCTGTTCCTATTCCCTCGCCAAAGGTACAAGATATAGGTAAGATAAATTAGTTGCTATTTACCAAACCTCCGGGAGTTAGTTCTATGTTGAGTTTAAAAATTGCTGTTTATATCGTTGTCGGCTTGTTTGTGAGTATCTTCATCTTCGGGTTTTTGTCTAATGACCCAGCCCGTAACCCCGGTCGTCAAGACTCAGAATAAATATACAACAAATCACTCCTAGTGGCCGGAGGGTAGAAACAGGCTAATATGTAATTCAACCTTCCGGCTATTTTTTGCTTTTTGATCAGCTTAATTGCCTCAAAATATGTTTCATCCAGCCCTTCCACCTCAACCACCGCCAAATCTTGTATCGTCAAAACCTGTTTCTGATCTCGCTGCTACTGCTGTTATTAAGGTAAAAAATGATCAACAAAAACTGATCATCGATGGTAAAAATCAACAAGATCGGTATCAATCAACTACCAAGCCAGTCAACGATTCTCCCTTATCCCGACTAGAAAACTCAGGTGGGGAATTTTCCATAATTCAAGGTCAAAAACGCAAAATTATTTATATTATAGCCGGACAGCAGGTTTTAACAGGAACATCAACACCCCCGGTAGAAAAAAATTACGTAAATTTACAGGAATCAGGGAGAAAGGTTGATCTATTGGTTGGTGAAAAGACACCATCGTTACCAGTACAAAATCTGATTGAATTTAAACTGCGTCATCCTCAAGATCAGTCAAAACCTGATAATTTAGCAGTTCCCCCGTTACCGCAAATTTCAGAAACGACGAAAATATCACCGCAAAAAACAAGAATTGTGGAGGTAATTGCCGATCGCCAAGAGTATGATCAAGAAAGGCGAATTGTCACGGCTGAGGGTAATGTAGTAGTCAGGTTTGATGGTGCGGTAATTGATGCTGATACCCTACATATCAATTTAGATAATTTGATGGCGGTGGGGGAGGGTAATGTGGCTTTAACCAGGGGTAATCAGGTATTCCAAGGACGACGTTTTACTTATAATTTTATTCAAGATAGTGGTAATCTAGAAAACGGTAAAGGTGAACTTTATATCCCTACCACCGCAACGGATTTTGCTTTTTCCCCAAGTCTCCCTACAGATATTACCGCAGGTGGTGTACCTAGTCGCCCTTTGAGTTATCGGCTTCGCGCTAATCAACCTCTAACTGGTGTTAATAGTCCCGGAGGGATAGAATTTGGTGTTAGTGGTCAATCAGACGCGCGAAATGTTTCTGTACCTAAATCTGGTGGTGTCCTCAAGCGGTTACGATTTGAAGCCCAATATATCGAATTTTATCCCCGTGGTTTTCAAGCTCAAGATGTGAGAATTACTAATGACCCTTTTTCACCCCCGGAATTGGAAATCAGGGCGGCTAAGGTGACTGTGACGCGAGAAGCACCTTTAATAGATAGGGTGACTACCCAGGGTCAACGGTTAGTTTTTGATCAAAAGGTCGTTGTTCCTATTCCTGTGAATAGTCGCAAAATAGATCGTCGGCCACGACAGGTAAATCCCACTATTGTTTCTGTGGGTTTTGATAATGGTAAACGCGGTGGTTTGTTTATAGAACGCGCTTTTGAACCAATTGATAATGATCAGACTCGCTGGACTATTACACCCCAGTTTTATGTACAAAGGGCTGTAGAAAATGGTGGTAATGTAGCTAATTTGTTTGGTGTAAATACTAAACTGAATGCTGTTTTGAGTCCTAAAACTGTTGTGGAGGGTACGGGAGAGTTAACTAGTTTTGATTTTGATCAGGTGGAAGATACTTTACGCGGGAGTTTGCGATTACGCCAAAGTTTGGGTAATGTCAAGCCTTATACATTAAGTTTAGAGTCTAGTTACCGCGATCGCCTTTACAATGGTAGTCTAGGGTATCAAACTGTACAGAGTAGTATTGGTGGAATTATTACTTCTCCTAGGATTCCTTTGGGAAAAAGCGGTATAAATATTAGTTATCAGGGTGGCGCACAGTATATAAATTCTAACACAGATCGTCAGGATTTACTCTCACCACTACGCAAAAATGATCGCATTTCTCTAGGGCGTTTCCAAGGTAGTGTAGCATTGAGTAGTGGGATCAAATTGTGGACTGGGAAACCCTTAGCAGCTACTGCCAAGGAGGGATTAAAATATACATCTAATCCTGTAGTACCGTATTTACAAGCGATCGCTGGTATCACAGGAACTACTAGTTATTATAGTAGTGGTGATAACCAAGGCACTGTCACTGGTACTATTGGTTTAATCGGCCAAATTGGCCATTTTTCCCGTCCTTTCTTAGATTATACTGGCTTTAACGTCAGTTACTCCCAAGGCACTAATAGCGGTTTATCACCCTTTCTTTTTGACCGTTCAGTTGATAACAAAGTTCTCAGCACTGGTATTTCTCAGCAAGTTTATGGACCTATTCGCTTAGGTTTACAAACATCCATTAACCTAGATACATGGAAAGAGATCAGCACCGATTATACATTAGAATATAGCCGTCGGACTCATGGTATCACCCTTCGTTATAATCCAGTGCTGCAATTAGGTGGTTTTAGTATCCGTATCAGTGATTTTAATTGGACTGGTGGTACAGATCCATTTGCTAATGGACAAGTTAAACCAGTGGTTGGTGGTGTAGTCGGTGAGGAAAATTAAGCTTCAGCGGAACTATAATCGGGAATTAAACCACCTTTTTCGGTAATTTTCTTCGCTGCATCTAAAAGATACTCATAATAGGTGTGAGCAATAATAGATAACTGCTTACCAGCAGGATAAACCATATACCAATCCCGTTTAATTGGAAAGTATTGGACATCTAAAATGCTAAATTCCGTAGTTTCGGTTAATAATGTATGACGGGATAATACAGAAATACCTAAGCCACCAGCAATAGCTTGTTTAATCGCTTCATTACTTCCCAACTCCAACTTAACTTTGACCTTGACCCCATGTTTCTCAAACAGAGTTTGGACAGCGCTGCGAGTCCCTGAACCCGGTTCACGCATAATAAACCGTTCTTCACCCAAACGTTCAATAGGAATATTTTTTTCCTTTGCTAAGGGATGATCTGCGGGTGCAAAAACTACCAGCGGGTTTTCTAGAAATGGCTGGAAATTGACATCAAAATGATCGGGAATTTGACTCATAATATATATGTCGTCTAAATTATTCATCATCCGATCTAAAATCAGTTCATGATTTGTGACCTGGAGAGAAATATCAATACCGGGGTAAAGCTGACAAAAAGGACCCAACAATCTAGGTATAATATACTTAGCAGTAGTAATTACCGCCAGTTTTAATTGTCCTTGTTTTAATCCTTTTAAATTGGCAATGGTCATTTGAAACTTGTCCATAGTCTCAAAAATTTGCCGACAAGTAGCAAATAATTCCCGTCCCGCTTCTGTCAAGTATAAACGCTTTCCTACCTGCTCAAATAATGGCAAACCCACTGATTTAGTTAGCTGTTTGATTTGCATGGATATGGTAGGTTGAGTCAAAAACAACTCCTCCGCAGCGCGTGTAAAACTACCATGCCGTGCCGCAGCCTCGAACACCTTCAACTGGTGCAATGTCGCTTGGTTCAAGGTTATTCCCCTCTGATAACAATTTATATATATACTACAGTATTACGTAGCAACAAATTTTTTTTAAGTGTTATTTATACAAATATTGTATAAAATAAATTTGAGCATTTGCCCAATTGTAGGCGTGTCTAGCTACTCCAGAAGCTTTGCGAAAAGCTGTAACTTGTTGCTTATTTGGGGTGAGCGCAGTCTTGAAACTAAGCAACATTGTTCGACCTCCAATGCTTTGATTACTACTATTTAATCTATTAAAGTACATTCTGGTAAGTTTGTTTACATCTGGTTAGAATTTAAGTTGCAGTTTCCAACCCTATCTGATAGTTAAAATACATAGGGCTTGCTGTATGTATATTGATAAGCATAAAAATACTCCACTACAATAGATTTTAGTACGAATGAGTGGAGCATACTGCATAAACTCAGACAGTTTGTATCTTATTTAGATACTCCCAGAGTTAAAACTCAATTCAATGATACTAAGGAGTTTTTATATAAGCACTCATGGGTTCTTTGATAAATCGGATGTAAAGATGTCTAAAGGTAGATTTAATCACACGGGGCATGGCAAAATCTATAGGCATTAATTTGTCGGGTAATTGCCAATCTGTAATTTGTAGTAAATCAGGTGATAAATTAGGAAAGTGAATATCATTTAACTCTGGACATATTCCTAATCTTTGAGAGGCTGCAACTGTGGGAACTTGTGCCGGTGCAACTTGGAGAATTTCTAACATTGCTCTATCTAAAGCAAAGACATTACTAGAAGCTGCTAAAATTTCTAAGTTTCGAGGTTCTCCGGCACTAGGTCCATTACCTTCATGACCAATAATACCATCCAAAATTGTTAAAGTGGGATTAATTGCTCTGGCAGTTTCTACTAACATTTCACCGAATTTATTAGCATCTTTACCAGCTTCTAGATGCCACCAGGCTTTCATTTTACCAGGAACACAACCAAACAGATTTTTTACTCCCAATGTTAGGGTTAATTGCAGATGAGATTTAACTTTGGGAAGGTTAATAACCACGTCTGCTGACATTGCTTCTTTTGATAAAAGTAAGTGATTGAAATTGTCATTTACTGTTTGATAACGTTGGCCATGAAATTCAACAAGTGGTAAATTCAGTTCTGCTAAAATTGGTAATAAACCATTGGCTATTGCTACACCTTTAGCACTACCAAAAGCAGGACTATCCCCTAAAAATGGGTTTCCACCAACTGCAATTACCATTTCAGCAACAGCACGGACTAATTCTGGTCGTGTGGTACATTCTTTTGTAGGCCGAGAACCTGTGAGCAGGTTAGGTTTGAGTAAAACCCGATTTCCTGGTTTCACAAAGGCAGCCATTCCCCCCAAAGGTTCTAGCAGTATTTCCAAAGATTCTTTTAAAGCTTCTTGTTCGTAGGATTTGGCACGAATTAGACTAACAGATGGTTTTGGGGTTTGCATGGGTAATAATATGCGTAATAATTTGGTGACATGATCATAATATAAAGCAAATGGCCATAAAATCAATGTTCCCGGCTTCATCAATTCCATGACTACAACAACTGAAAATTATTTATCTAAATAGTGACAGAAAATCGTTAATACTTGTTCTATTGATAGTTTTTAGGAATACCAACTGGCGATAAACCGGCGATTACTTTCAAGTTTTGACAACGAATTAATTCACTAAAATTCAGTCCAGAACGCTCTTCTATTTTTGCTACAGCTTCAATGGCTGTTAACAAATGTTCGGCGGCTTCGGTTTCTGAATAACCTCGTCTTTGGGCAATACGAATAGCCGCTATATCAGCATTTAATTTTGATTCCTGAGATCTATTCATGCGCCAAATCTGTATGGCAGCTAAAGCAGTTAATCCCCCAGATATTACCATACCTACTACATCAGACTGCACCGCCTCCAATATTCCCCCCATAAACCCCGCTAAAACTACTCCTTGATAAATATTGGGTTGTAACCATTTTACCCCTGTTAACCAGCAAACCATCTGCAATAGCAGTAAATCCCGTTGGGGTCTTGTTAACCGTCGCCACAAATCGAAATTAATATATATCGGTCTTGATTGACTCAAAGGCAGGGGAAAAGCAGCATCTATTACCTGTTTTTGTTCTGGTTTACTGACGATTTTCGTCATCATTCGCCCAGAAGCAGGCATGACATCCAATAAACGACGAATTTCAATATTTGGCTCCATAGCATCCATTATTAGTCATAATTATCTATATTCCGTGGCTATTAAGATTACACTTTATTACACTTTATCACTTTATATTTATATGGACGCTTTTGATCCTCATCCCCCAGAATGGACAAATCAGGCAACTCACGCCTATCAGTTTCATTGTCCCAAATGCCACGCCAGTAGTCGAGAGGCTGTTAATGTGTGGTTAAATAGGCGATCGCCTGTAACTACCGCAGATCGTCTGCGTAAATGGCAAGAATTTTATCATTGTCATTGCGGTTATGTCTGGTGGGCTTGGAGTAATGATCGGCCACCAACAAATTTATCTGCGGAAAAATGATTTTTATCTGATATCCCCGACTTCTCAAGGCAGTCGGGGATCTATCTTAACTAAGACTTTAATGCAACATTTTAATTTAATCTAAATTTAATCTATTAGTTAAATATTTAGGAAAGTTGTGCATTTACTAATTCCCGCAGCCGGAAGTGGCAAAAGAATGGGCGCGAACCGTAATAAACTTTTATTACAGGTACGTTCAAAACCTTTGATTGCTTGGACTTTGTTAGCCGCAGAAGCCGCAAGTTCTATTAGTTGGATAGGAATTGTTTCCCAACCACCCGATTGGGATGATTTTAAATCCATTATCGCTGACTTAAAGCTGAAAAAAACAATAGCATTAATTCCTGGTGGTTCTACTCGTCAGGAGTCTGTTTATAATGGTTTACAGGCATTCCCAACTAATGCGGGACAAGTATTAATTCATGATGGCGCTCGTTGTTTAGTAACACCAAATTTATTTGATGTTTGTTCGGACGCAATTCTAAATTGTTCTGGTTTAATTGCGGCTGTACCTGTTAAAGATACGATTAAAGTTGTTGATGAAAATGGTATTATTACAAGCACACCAGAGCGTAAGCAATTATGGGCGGCTCAAACTCCCCAGGGGTTTGATGTTAATTTGTTAAAACATTGTCATGCTGAAGGTGTACGTCAAGGTTGGGAAGTTACCGATGATGCGGCTTTGTTTGAAAAATGCGGTCTGGAAGTGCGAATAGTTCCTGGGGAGGAGACTAACTTGAAAATTACCACTCCTCAAGATCTAGCGATCGCTGAATTTATACTTAGTCATAGGTAGCAGGCAAGAGGTAAGAGTTTTTTTTAGTGACTAATTTACAAATCTAAAATCCCAAATCTAAAATCTAAAATTCTGAATGGTCAAGAATATATCTATAGCCACAACGATAGAAGCGATTCTTTATTTAAAAGGTAAACCCTTATCTATCAGTGAAATTGCTGAATATGCCAAGTGCGATCGCCCTAGAGCAGAAGCGGGGGTTATCGAACTAATTGAGAATTATGCCCGACGGGATACGGCTTTAGAAGTCGTAGAAACTGAACATGGTTATAGTTTACAACTGCGCTCAGATTTTCATGATTTAGTACAAGTTCTGATACCAGTAGAATTGGGCGTAGGGGCTTTAAGAACATTAGCAGCGATCGCTCTTCATAATCCCATATTACAAAGCGAATTAATTAACATTCGTGGTTCTGGTGCTTATCAGCACGTTCAAGAATTAGTAGAATCTGGTTTTGTTCGCAAACGCCGAGAAAGTGATTCTCGTTCCTACTCCCTGCAAATAACGGCAAAATTTCATCAATATTTCCAAATCGAACAACTTCCTCAAATTTTGACAACTCCAGAAAAAGAACAACAACTAGAACTGAATTTAGAGGATAGTCCCAGCCATTAGGAATCATCACCACACAAACAGAATCCACGCAGGTAGCCTACCATACATTTTATCTATTCCCCGTAGAAAATGCGCTAGTTTACTAATATGGTTTAGAGTAGAATCAGCAGTTAAGCTAATATAAATCGCCAATGGTGTTTGATCCTGACTTTTCGCATGACGACTCTGAGCAACACCCTAATCAACTTCTGAATGATCGCTTTGGGGAAAACCCTAATCAATTACTCAAGTATTTACAGCATCAATCTCCCGAAGTTTTAGCCCGTGTCGCCCAATCTGTCAGCCCCGAAATTAAACAAATCATTTCCCAGAATGTCCAAGGACTAGTGGGGATGATGCCACCAGAGCATTTTCATGTCCAGATTACAACAGATCGGGATAATCTAGCAGGGCTACTGGCCTCGGCAATGATGACGGGCTATTTTCTCCGCCAAATGGAACAGAGAATGCAATTGGAACATTTATCCAATCAATAGTCAACCCCACAGGCGTGTTTATTCATGCCTGTATTTTTATTTATAGCAGTTTTAGGCATTGTGGTATCACTGATGATAATTTGCTGTAACCGCTGCTAACCTCTCCCCTAGATGAACCTATAGATATAAGCAAAATCTTTATCCTATCTTTAAGAATCCGCAACTAAAATCTAAAAATTAGCGATTTGTGGACTTGTTTACATGAAATTTTCCTATTGTTCACTTTGTTTTCTCACATTTTTTAGCACGTTGGGATTATTATCTACACAGCCGCAATCACAAACCGCCAATGCTCGTCCCAGAAATTGCCCTAGTCCGGTTTTAGCTCGTATTCAACGTCATCAGGTAAGCCCTGGTGAAACTTTAGCAGCTATAGCCAGTCACTATCATCTAGCACCAGAAACAATTATCGCTATGAATCCATCCGTGGGGAAGGGGGTGGTAAGTGCGGGAACAACACTACAAATTCCCCCTTTTAATGGCATGGTTGTGGAAATTCCTCCCCATCAAACTTGGCGACAAATAGCATCTAAGTATCAAGTTCGCCCGGATACGGTATTTGAAATTAATGGTTGTCAGGAAAACCCTAAATTTGTCTTTTTACCAATAATTCCAGGTGTAAAATTTCCCCCTAAGATAGCCACAAAAGCTACCACAACCGTGGGTAGTAATGGAAAAATTACTGGTTATCCTCTCCCTAATACTACAAGTGTGGCATTAGGTTATGGTTGGAACTATCACCCCGTGACCAAGGAGGCTGTTTTTCATAGTGGGGTGGATTTATTAGCACCTGTAGGTACTCCTGTGGTAGCGATCGCTCCCGGAATCGTCGTTTTTGCCAAGGAACAGGGTAGTTATGGCAAGTTAGTCATTATTAACCATGCAGATGGCTTACAAAGCCGTTACGCCCAACTTGACGGCATTAAAGTTACTCTAGGTAAAAAGGTCAATAAAGGCGATATTTTGGGAACAGTTGGAACTACAGGACAACCAACCTCTATTCAACCCCATCTTCATTTTGAAATCCGTGTTAACGGTTTCTTGGGTTGGGAAGCCAAAGATCCCAAAGGATTTTTAATTTAAACTCTGTCCATTTTCAAACATCGGGTTTTTCACAAGTTATTCCTGATCATTAACCGCAGATGAATTTCACGATGACGTTGGAAATTTTCTAAGTATATACTATGTATATATAAGTTTTTAATCCTGGTTTAATTCGTGATCGTCTGGAAAACTGAGGACAGGCAAGCGATCACCGCGAAATAATTCCTCACTTGCCTCTCCCAGGCTTACTAAAGCATCACTGGTGGCTTTTTGAGCTATGATCAACATGAGTATAGATACTGTACCAGCTTGCAAAAAACAAGATAGGGGAATGGTGAATGGAATTAAATTTAATCTGGGTTGAGAAAAGAACTGTTGGTTTACAGGTGACATTGTAATTCTTAATAGTTAGTAAATGAATAAATTTTTTCTGCTTTTTCCCAGTCTCTAACTTGATAGCACTATCTTTGTATTTTTGTCAATTTTGCCAGCCGCGAAGGTAACAAAATTGTAAAAAAACCGCTAAAGTGCGATAATTCTATGGTTATAGCTGACAAGTACAGTCAAAATCCTCCAGTACACCCTTCCTGTTAAATTTCACTGCCCATGAAAACAGTATTATTTAAATTATTTAATCGTCAACAATTTTTAGCACCATCGGTGAGTCATGCAGTAAATATAAATACTTACGTAATCAAAGTCCGATGGCTAGGTAATAACCTATATATTCTCTGTGAAAGTGTTGAGTGTCCACAAGGTTGGCAAACCCTGTTGGAGTTACTGCAACAACTAGAAGAAAACAATGTAGACAGCCTGACTAATAATGATCAATCCTCAATATACCAAGTATTAGTTTATGGTCGCAAACTAGGTGAAGATATTCCCCAATGGTGTTATAGATTGTACTTAAATCAACTGAATCAATATTTAGAACAGGTAGAAAAATCATTATTAGCAGGGACAGAAACACCCACAGGCTCAGATAGTCCACTGATGATCTCTAATGAGAGTTTGGCACATCAAAGAGATATAGAGGCAGATTGGCTGTCGCACCTAAATTTGACAACTCCAGAGGTGATGTTAAAACCATGGGATGATTCGGGAAATGTGCCAGCGATCGCTAGAATGTTGGAAACATCTGCTATCCGGGTGATGCTAATTCCCACAGAAGATTTATTACATATTATCTGTGATCATCCCATTTGTCCTACACTCTATCAAGTCTCTAGGAAATTTACTCAATTTATTATCCGCGAACTGCAAATTTCTGCTATAAGTGGTTTTTCTATTGATGTTCGTCGGGCTGCCGATAAAGAACTGATGTGGTTTCATGGACTTAACATGGTAGAACGTTCCCGACTAATCCCCACAGAGACACTGGAATTTGCTGTTACATCTGAATATGTAAGTTACCAGATTACTCATCAGACTCGTGAACCAATTCTATGTCTTAATTCAAGAAATGAGAAAGTACAAAATTTGGGCAAACAAATAGCAAAAAATTGGGCAGTAAATATTAATAAACAAATCCGACAGTTACTTTTAAACAGCCAATTATTTACAATATTTAATCACGACACAAATCAAAACCCTGATCATAAAGATCATAAAGGAATTGGTGGTGGTATGATTTGGCTGGGATTAGGATTACTTCTAGCTTTACAAAGTGATTTGATATTAAGTTATGTCTTAGCACGTTCTCTTAAAAGTTATCCCCAAGTTAGTGTTAGTAACAATATTGTTTCACCTTTACCCTTAGCATCTCATCCATCTTTGCCAGGAGAAAATAATCAAACAAGACCAGTTTCAAATCAATCAGTAACACCGAAATCACTTAATCATGATCAATCTACTTTTAATGCCTCTGGATTTATCAATGATCATGATACTAATTTCGCAGTAGCACCATTAACAGAAAACGCCACTGCCACAGCTATTCTATTAGCGGCCCGATCACAAATGCCCAGTTTTAATGCTAGGCAATTAGATGAGCAATTAGCTCTATATAAACAGCGTTTAGCTATGAAAAAACGCCCACCTGATGTCTTAATTGTTGGTTCTTCCCGCGCCCTCAGAGGAGTTGACCCCCTAGCCCTTTCTAGGGCTTTAGTCAGCCAAGGTCATAGCAATCTTGATATATTTAACTTTGGCATTAATGGAGCAACAGCCCAAGTTGTTGACTGTCTGATTCGTCAGATTTTAGAACCTGAAGAACTGCCGAAACTAATTTTATGGGCTGATGGTTCTCGCGCTTTTAATAATGGACGAGAAGATATTACTTTCAATGCAATTGCTGTCTCACAAGGATATAAACAAGTATTACAGAAAACTAGAACCAGAGTAAATGCTGATGTAGTAAATAAAAATAAAGAAGGTTTTATAGGAGAGATTAGCAGTAAATCAGCAACAAAAGATATTAACATCTATCAAGCGGCTGACAGTTGGCTAAATCAGTCTTTATCTGGGTTATCTGCTAGTTATAAAAACCGTGAGCAAATTAAAACTCTTCTGCAAAAAAAATTTGAAAATCTACCTTTTAGTTATCAACATCTCCAGGTTAAATCAAAGGTTAACCTCACAAGTTACTCCGCAATGACTAATTCTCTACAAGGAGTTGATTTTGATGGATTTCTACCTATATCTGTTCGATTTAATCCGGCTACATATTATCAAAAATATCCAAAAGTTTCTGGAGATTACGACAATGATTATAAATCTTTCCAGCTTGCGGGTAAACAAGAACAGGCATTTCGTTCAGTGTTAGATTTTACTAAAAAAAATAATATATCCTTGGTATTTGTAAATATGCCCCTCACTTCAGATTATTTAGATCCGGTTCGCACAAAGTATGAACAGCAGTTTCAAAAGCATTTATTAAAATTTACAAGTGATCCTCATTTTATTTACCGTGATTTAAGTCAACTATGGCCAACAGCAAGTAATTACTTTTCTGACCCCAGTCACATTAACCGCTATGGTGCCTATGAGGTTTCAAAAAACTTGGCACTAGATCCAATTATTTCCTGGACAAAAAAGTAATTAAATGGGAAAATAGCAAAGGGTATTATGTTATTTTTCCTCTGTGAATAATTCAAAACTATCATAATTAGTAATTAAACAATGAAATTCATATCAATTTTCTATGGGATTTTTCTGTTAAGTGTCTTGGTAATTTACTGGAATGTGTATTTAGCAAATTTCCGATTATGGATTCTCCTAATAGCCAGTATTTTGTTTTACTCATCTTTGCACATTCGATATTTACCATTACTTTTAATACTAACTTTTATCAACTTCCGCTTAGGTTTAGGAATTAGCAATAATACCTCATCAAACAAGCATTCTCAAGACTCGGATTTATCTCCAGAGGAATGGCATCGAAATCGGCGAAATCTATTATGGATTGGTATAGTTTTTAATCTTTTTATTCTCTTGGGTTTTAAGTATATAAATCATCTACAAAATTTATTTTTTCATCTGTTTAATCACTCAGATGGATCATTAACTAAGATAGTTTCTCCCTTGGGAATTTCTTTCTTTACATTTGAATGTATTGCTTATTTGATAGATGTCTATCGTGGTGATCCTGCTGCGGCTAATTTTATAGAATTTGCCACATATAAATTATTTTTTGCAAAACTTATTTCTGGACCAATTACTCGTTATCATCATCTGGAATTTCAATTCAATACACTACAACTTCCTAGTATTGATAGGACGGCTGAAGGACTGTGGTTAATTGCGCGAGGTGCGGTTAAAAAAGGAATTTTTGCCGATAATCTGGGCATATTTGTTGATTTATGTTTTGGTAATTTACAAAGAGCAGGTAGCACTGATTTGTGGTTAGCTACTTTTGCTTATGGACTACAGTTATATTTAGATTTTAATGGTTACGTAGATATTGCCCGTGGTAGTGCTTTACTGTTCGGTTTAGTTTTACCGGAAAATTTTAATTTCCCCTACTTCAGTACCAGTATTGCGGATTTTTGGCGACGTTGGCACATCACATTAGGTGATTGGTTGCGTAATTATCTTTACTTCCCTTTGGGTGGTTCTCGGCGCGGATTGATACGTACTTGCGGAAATTTATTGATAGTAATGCTATTAGCTGGGATTTGGCACGGTTCAGCCTGGGGTTTTATTGTTTGGGGTCTATTCCATGGTATCGCTTTAGCAGTTCATCGTCTCACGGCTTTTTTAAGCGATCGCTTAACAATTCTTAACCTATTTTGGCAAAATCCACTCGGAATAATCTGCGCTTGGCTGCTAACACAAATCATGGTTTTTACATCTTGGATTTGGTTTCGTCTCCCCAACCTCCGGGACTCTAGTTTAGTCATACAGCATCTTTGGGGTTATCCTGCTGATCAACAATTTGCGGAAAAGGTTTATGCAGAAGCTCTGAACAGCAATCAATATCAAATTTTTTACTTATTAGCAAGTATAACCATGCTAATGACTGTATCATATAGCTTCAAAGGAAGGATGAAATTAGATTTTAGCTGGCAAATGAAGATTGTTCTCGTCCCCTTATGCTTTTACGCAGTTTGGTTATTAGCTCCTCAAGGGAGTTTACCTTATATCTACTTTGATTTTTAGAGGAATTATCTGCTCGAATAAATTTCCTGTATACCTAATTACATCAGGAAAACATATAACTGACATAACTAATACTAATTTTAATTATCTTTACAAATTTCAATTTATCCTTTAATGTTGTATTCAGGTAGGCAAAACAACCTACCAAACATCATACGAACATAAAGCACTCATAAAATGACCACCACCTTACAACAGCGCCAAAGCGCCAACGTATGGGATCGCTTCTGCGAATTCATCACCAGCACTGACAACCGTCTATATATCGGTTGGTTCGGAGTATTGATGATCCCTACCCTATTAGCTGCTACCACCTGCTTCATCATTGCTTTCATTGCTGCTCCTCCCGTTGACATTGACGGTATCCGTGAGCCAGTTGCAGGTTCTTTACTATACGGAAATAACATCATTTCCGGTGCAGTAGTTCCTTCCTCTAACGCTATCGGTTTACACTTCTACCCAATTTGGGAAGCAGCTTCTTTAGATGAGTGGTTGTATAACGGCGGTCCTTACCAGTTAGTAGTATTCCACTTCTTGATCGGCGTATTCTGCTACCTCGGTCGTGAATGGGAACTTTCTTACCGCTTGGGAATGCGTCCTTGGATTTGCCTAGCTTTCTCTGCTCCTGTAGCAGCAGCTACCGCAGTATTCTTGATTTACCCCATCGGTCAAGGTTCATTCTCTGACGGTATGCCTTTAGGTATTTCCGGTACATTCAACTTCATGATTGTGTTCCAAGCAGAACACAATATCTTGATGCACCCCTTCCATATGTTAGGTGTAGCTGGTGTATTCGGTGGTTCTTTGTTCTCTGCAATGCACGGTTCTTTGGTAACTTCTTCCTTGGTTAAAGAAACAACCGAGAACGAATCACAAAACTACGGTTATAAATTCGGTCAAGAAGAAGAAACCTATAACATCGTTGCAGCACACGGTTACTTCGGTCGGTTGATTTTCCAATACGCTTCCTTCAACAACAGCCGTTCTTTACACTTCTTCTTAGCTGCTTGGCCAGTAGTTGGTATCTGGTTTACAGCTTTGGGTGTAAGCACAATGGCGTTCAACTTGAACGGATTTAACTTCAACCAATCAATCATTGATTCTCAAGGTCGTGTAATTTCTACATGGGCTGACGTAATCAACCGCGCTAACTTAGGTATGGAAGTAATGCACGAGCGCAACGCTCACAACTTCCCCCTAGACTTGGCTGCTGCTGATGTTGCTCCTGTTGCTTTGAGCGCTCCTGCAATCAACGGTTAATAATTAAAGCTTTCTTAACAGAGCTTAATTAAAGAAATGCTCTCCAGAAATGGGGAGCATTTTTGTTTTATAGAAAACCGCGAAGTTAGTGGAACTTTTACAACTGTTGGGGAATAGGAAGCCGGAGATAACCCCTATTATTGATTATTCACTCTAGAGGAGTTGTAGAGACAGGATTTTAAATCCCATTCTTTGGTGTTTCTGAGGGAGTGGGTTTATGTTCTTTAGGTAGTGCCTGTTTAGCGACATTTTCAGCAGCTTGTTTAAACATTGGTTCTATTTTATCGCGCCAATATTTAATATTAGGCAGCTTTTCCGGGTGGTCTCGATAAGCTAAAACCTGATGCCATTGACCATTATCAATTGCCTTATTAATATCATTAGCTAAAGCTTCTGCTTTTGCCCAATCACTTTGCCATTGATTAACAGTATCAACGGTTTGTTTAATACCAGAAACAGCATTTCCCGATGTTGACTTGAGCAGAGAAATTGCTCCTTGTAAATCTCCTGATTCAAACTTTTCCCTGGCCTTATCTACCGTTTTCACCTGATCCGCAGTAGCGGGTAAAGAAGGCTTTGCTGTGGGATTTACCACCACAGATTTTGCGGGAACTAAAGGAATTGGCCGAGATGTAATTAAAGGAATATCATCTACAGTTTGTATAGCCAAACCTTGGTCACGACGGCAAGAAATCCACTTTTCACGATTAGAAATGACATCAGAATGGGCCCAGGCCAACCTGCCAGAAGAAAGTTTAAGTTCTACCCAACCCCGCTTTGTCTGTTTACCGGTCACTTCAAACTGACTGGCCACACCCAAAGTTTTCAAAATATTATCAGAATTGATAGCGCTGGGTTCAGAACGGATATTAGAATCAGCCGTAACTACAGCTAAACATTTACTGATTAATTTGCTATTTTCTCCTGTCCAATTAATAGTTAAATTTTTAAAATTGGGATATATATTTGTAAATAAAGCCGCGACACCACCCGCTAGTAATATACCAATTAATAAAGGTAAAGGATCGGGTTTATTGGTATCTTGGGGAAGAGATTGTTGAGGAAGAGATGAAGAAGAAATATGATTAGCGGGAGAAACCGCCATTGTTTTTTGTGTCAATCTTGAAGATATAACTTGAGGAGATTGATAAATAATCTTAGGAGCTAGGGAGGGTTGGGAAAATTCAGGGATGATATTCACCAATTCTTGACAAGCTTGTAAAGCTTCCGTTGCTGTTTGATAGCGTTCTTTGAAGTGGTAACGCACCATCTTCGTTAAAATCGCCACCAAATTAGAATTAACGGGTATTAAATGCTGCCAGTTAATTTCCCCGGTATCTGGGTCATCTTGTAATTGACTAGCAGGAACTCCCGTTAATGCTTGAATAGCGATAATTCCCAAAGCGTAAAGGTCACTATTAGGGCGGGGTTTACCTTGACCTTGTTCCGTAGGCATATATCCAGGAGTACCAATAGCTACAGTAGCAGTTTTTTGTCCATTTACTGTCACCAGGGGTGAACGTAATTGTTTAACTGCACCAAAGTCCACTAAAACTAATTTATAATCAGCGGCGCGGCGAATGATATTATCAGGCTTAATGTCGCGGTGAATTACACCTTCTTGGTGAACAAACTCTAAAATCTGCAAAATTTCCAACAACATTTGTATGACTTGGGCTTCACTCCAAGGCTGTCCGGGGATAAGTTCTTCCTGGAGGGTGTGGCCGTCAATAAATTCTTGGACTAGAAAAAATTCTTGATTTTCGTCAAAATAAGCTAAAAGTCTGGGGATTTGGTCATGATTACTCAATTTTTCTAAAGTTTCTGCTTCGCTGTGAAATAGCCGTTTAGCAGTAGTAAAGATTTTAGAGTCAGAATTGGCTGGTTTCAAGTGCTTAACCACGCAGATGGGATTGCCTGGCCGTCTGGTATCCTGGGCAATATAGGTTTGACCAAATCCTCCCGTGGCCAAAATGCGAATGACTTGGTAGCGATGATCTAGCAATTTACCTATCATAATCTCCCTCCCCAGCTTTATAACCTAATTTTACCCATAGTAGTCAATATCTCCCAATTTCCTCCCCTGAGATCAGGTATCTTGAGAAAAGATTTAAATTAAAAGTACAATTCTTTCATCAAACAAAATCGTTAATTTTACTATCAGTATCCCCTTGACTAGGAATGCCACCTAAAATCACTAATTATACCTCATGGCAGCAAGCTGAAATCTTGATGCAACCTGCTTTTATTCGCGTAATTGATAATATTCGTAAGCAGCTTGATACATCCAATTGGCAAGGGACTTACCAAGATGTATTGACCTGGCCTGCTAACACGAGTGATGAAACAAAGTCTTTAGTAACTGAGTTGGTGCGGGAAATGGAAACCGCAACACCAACACAAGTAGAGGAAATTAAAGAAACTCTTGCTAGTTTGCCAATGCCTTATCCAGGATATCATTTACTTTTGCAAAATCAACAGGAACGGGTAAATATAGATTTATGGGATTTGTGTTATCAAATATGTTTTCTCAATTATAGTCCAGAGCAGGGGGCAGTTGATATTGATCCCAACTTAATTGACGAATATGGTGATGTAGACTGGCAAAATTTAGAAAATAAAACTCAGCAGTTAGTTAAACAGCTATTCGCTAGTTTACCAGCCAACCCAGACTAAATTTAAGAAGTTCTTTGAAAATCCTTAGTTTACAGAAAAACCGCTCTGGTAAACATCTCCCCCACGGGGGGAGAGGCTTTGAAAACCCCATTACAGTCACAAAAGTTCTTCGTTTTACCCTCTCTTCCTCAGAGATATAGAAATTATAGTAAAATGAAATACTTATATAGCTGGCTGTAATACTTAATAACTAGGACTGAGGAATTAAGCTGGTTGTTTTGGTGGTGCTATCCCAAACAATCCAGTTAATACTATTATCTAAATTATCGGCATTATTGGTAACTTTAAAATAGAACTTTTCTCCGTTTTTAAACTGGACAGCAAAATCAGCATTTTGGGCAAAAATAACTATAAAACCTCTATCCCGTAAACAATACATAGCCCAATTTTTTAAAGATTGTTTATGGGGTTCGTGGGGAATTGGTGGGTTAGTAATTACGTCGTTAAGAACTTTTAAAACTTTTTCCATGTTCGCATTTAATGAGGATCACAACGAATTTCAATCATAAACCCATCGGGGTCATAAAAATACAGCCCTCTACCTGTGGGACGGGAAACCGGACCATAAGCAATGACTAAATTATGATCTCTGATCACGGCAACGGCTTGATCAAATAATTCTGGAGCAATATCAAAGGCTAGATGATATGCTCTGGTAAAAGACTTGCTGGGATCTGGATCTGGTGGTAATAATTCTGGTTCTGCAAATAGGTCTATAATTGTGCCGTCAGGAGTGATGAAATTAGCGACTTTACCAGCATTGACAAGTTCTATTAATGTTTCTGGTATTTCGTCTCCTGTGAGTTCGTGTAAGCCTAAAATATGACCATAAAAATGGCGAGACGCTGCCATATTTTGGACGTTAAAAGCGATATGATGGACTTTACGGAGGTAGCCATTGGGAATAGTTTTTTGAGAAATCATGATCCCGAAATTTAGAATCTATGGATTTAAAATTATCTGCAAATCGAGAATAAAGCCTGGTAAAATATCTTCACCAGAAAGTTTTGGTGGGTTGTCAAAATCAAAATTTAAAACTTCTACATCCTTTCCGTAACGATAAATTTCTACCAAGGGTGTTTGTGGATCAATTAACCAACCTAAAAGCGCGCCATTATTTTCATATTCTCGCATTTTAGTACGTAATTTTTCTAAACTATCCGTTTCTGATCGCAATTCCACCACAAAATCAGGACAAAGGGGGGGAAACCGTTTTTTTTCCTCTTGACTTAAAGCATCCCAACGTGCTAGTTTTACCCAAGCTGCATCAGGACAGCGATATGCACCACTGGGTAGTTTAAATTCGGTGGAGGAGTCAAATACTTTACCTAATTTAGTTTGACGATTCCATAAACCTAATTCTATATTAATATCTGAGTTCCTAATTCCACTTTCTCCACCTGTGGGAGGCATAATAATTAATTCTCCGGTTTGGGTAAGTTCTAACTGACAGGGTTCGTTAGCAATGCAAAGTTGATAAAACTGCTCATCTGTTAAATTTACTGCGGGAGGTATGTTTAAAGTGAGGGTTTCCATAGGTTTTGCTTGAGGAGACTAGTTTTATTATCAGATAAAATTCAGAAAAATTTAGGCTAGGCGATCGCTAAAATTGACCCCAATGGTAAAAATGGCGAGATGCTGCCATATTTTGGACGTTAAAAGCGATGTGATAGACTTTACGGAGGTAGCCATTGGGAATAGTTTTGTTAGTCATTTTTGATAGTTAGAGTGATGTTTGGGGAAAGTTTGCGATTACTAGGTCGCGCAACGCTTAAGCTCATGTACCTTTGCGTCTTTGCTCCTTAGCAACTACCCTATGCCTTCGGCACGCTCCGCGAGTGGGATCTCTACGAAAGATTGCGAGACACAAAAAGCTATGTTGATTACAAAGTATCTTAATAGTATAATTATAAAAAAGTCAAAATTTTAAACAATATGGCAACGGGAATACCTAGTAAAAATGGACGTAATCACAAACAAAATACGACATCTTTCCGAATTGAATATGAAGGAAAAATGCCTGTAGAAGATATATTGAAAATTCAGCCAGCTAACTTAAATCATATAATTAGCGTTGAAGGATATCCTAGAAATCAATTAATATATGGCGATAATTTAAACGTTCTTCGCACATTATTAAATAATGAGAATGTTGCCGGAAAAATTAACTTAGTATACATTGATCCTCCATACTCCACAGGTAGCAGTTTTGAGTCTCGTAATAGCAATCATGCTTATCATGATCTCATGGAAGGTGCAGAATATTTAGAATTTTTGCGTCAACGTCTAATCTTAATCAGAGAAATTCTATCAGAAGCAGGTTCTATTTATCTACATTTAGATGAAAAAATGGCTTTTCCTGTAAAAATTATCATGGATGAAATTTTTGGAGTTAAAAATTTTCGTAATTGGATTACGAGAAAAAAATGTAATCCTAAAAACTATACACGCAAACAATATGGTAATGTTGCTGATTTTATTCTTTTTTATACAAAAACAGATAATTATGTATGGAATCAACCTTTTGAAGCTTGGACAGAAGACTCGATTAAAAAAGAATATCAATATGTGGAAGAAGGAACAGGAAGACTATATAAAAAAGTTCCTATTCATGCTCCAGGGGTAAGAAAAGGAGCAAGTGGTCAACCTTGGAGGGGTATTTTACCACCTCCCGGTAAACATTGGCAATATACACCAGAAACATTAGATGAAATGGATGCAAGAGGGGAAATATATTGGTCTTCAACAGGTAATCCTAGACGAAAAGTATATTTAGATAATAGTCAGGGGATTTCAATTCAAGACATTTGGCTTGATTTTAAAGACGCTCACAATCAAAATATTAAAATCACTGGTTATCCAACGGAGAAAAATTCAGAGATGATCAAACGGATAATTATGGCTTCATCAAATCTAGGAGATATTGTTTTAGATGCCTTTGCGGGAAGTGGAACTACTCTAACTGTAGCTGAAGAATTAGGTAGAAAATGGATAAGTATTGATAATTCTCCATTATCTATTGATACTATAATTCAACGTTTAGTTAATGGTAGTGAAGTAATGGGTGATTTTGTTAATGGCAAAAATGATGGTTGTAAATATAAACAAATAAACTTAATTGACGTTAGTAGAATTTTAAAAACAGGCTTAGACTTGTATATTGAAGAATCAGAAAGTTTAGAGTTAATTTCTGATCAAATCATCAAAAATTGGCATAGTAAACTTAACTATCTAACCAGCCTTGTGTAAGTCTCTCGTCTAACATTTTCAAAGTACAAACCATCACTCTACTTTGTCCATATTTTTCTAAATTAGCGTAATCATTCCACATAGAACCTAGAAGTAATCCAGGACCATCATTCAGCATCAATACTTTTAATGGTAAATTGTATGTCTTAGCATAACCCAAAATTTCTGTTATTTTATCTCGATTGCCACCTGTTCTATCATCTTCCTGAGAACCTCCCCTGTCGGAGTCATAACGAGCAAATCCAACTACTAATGGAGTTCCATCTAAGCGGGAGATTAACATATCCGCAGGAATTTGATATGGAAACTTATTCAAAACCTTATGCAACATTACGTCTTTCCCTGCGCGAACCGGTCCTTGGATAGAATAATTTTGGCTAAATACCTTATTAAACCATAAGAAAAAACTTTCTGTTAAATCATACCCTTTTTTTCCTTTTGTCTTATATTCAAAAAGAAGTGCCATGAGAATTTCATCAGGTATAGGACGGCTTTGCAAATTTCGTTTAACTTCCTCTATCGGACGAAATTTATCACTAAAGTTTATGATAATATTAGGAATGTTACCTTTCTTTTTAGTCATTTCAACTGATGTATCTGGAGAGACGTATCTACGAAAGATTCTCAGTAATTGATTTCGTAAAGGATTATGTTCTTTAGCAATCATCTCCAGTAATTCTGTAGAAGTTTGTGCTTTATCAACAAGTTCTATAAAGCGTACTTGTACTTCTTCATAAAGAATTTTAGCATCATCTAAGTAATCTGGATAAAAAGGGGAATCAAATATAGTAATCCACTTAGATGCTGTTGCTTTATAACTAGCAAATGTAGTCAAAATTATTTCCTTATTTTTATGATCAGTACAGGTTTTTAATATAAACAATAGTGGTATTCTTGTCCAGGTCTTTCTCAAAAAAGTGATATTGGGGGGAAACTGTCCGATTTTTGCGGTGAGGTATGCGATATTAGTGTTTAGATCCCCAACTTCTAATATAAATCTATAATATATTGACAATAATATCAAAGAAGTCGGGGATGTTATTATTCAATTATCGTCTATATTCATCTCCACAATCACCAATTAGTTGATATAAATCCCGCGAATGTTGAGAAACTGCATCTATTTTCCCGATATCTTCTGCATCTAAATTGAAACTAAATACCCTAGCATTATCTGACAAATGTTCTGCAATTCCCAATCTAGCGCCGACAATTACACCCCCCACTGCTGGCTGATTTAAAATGTAATTTACAGCCACATTAGCAATACTCACTTGATGTTTATCAGCAATAGTTTTTAAGGTATTTAGTAACTCTTGAAATAGTCCCCAACCACCCCAATTATCAATCATTTGTTTGTATTTTCTCAGGCTGGTGGTATTTATTTCTGAGCCTTTAGGTTCTGGTTTTTGCAAATATTTTTCTGATAACAGTCCACCACAAATAGTACCATAGGTAAACAATTTAATATCATGTTCTTGACAAAAATTAACCATATTTACCTGTGGTCTTCTGTCTACGAGAGAAAACTGCACTTGATTAGAAACAATTTTGATTCCTGCTGCGGTAATAATTTGCAAATGTTCCGTATCAAAATTAGTTAAAGCTAAATGTTTGATCTTCCCTGCATTTTGCAATTCTACCATATATTGGAGAGCATCTAAATAATTAGGATCTCGATATTCCCACCAGTGAAACTGCATTAAATCCAATGATTTAACGTTCATTCTTCTCAAAGAGATATCAATATTTTCCTCAACCAATTTTTTCGTCATTTTCCCAGGACGAGGAACCCATTTTGTAAAAGCCTGAATATGATTAACAGCTTCCTCTCCACGAGTTGCGATTAATTGACGACGAAACTCACCAATAAAGTCCTCTGCTGGTCCATAATGGTCTGCTAAATCCCAAGTGGTAAAACCAGCATCAACATATTGAAACATAGACTCAATCGCAGTTTTGGGGTTAATGCGTCCATGTCCTCCCGAAACTTGCCACATTCCATTTAAAATTCGGCAAATTTTCAAATTCGGGGTAAATTGTAAATAGCTTTCTTGAGGTAAAATCATATTGTTTATATTGTTATTTCCAGTTTTTTTCTGCTTGTTCCAAAACATAATTTGCAACTTGTTGAATTTCCGCTGTTGTCAATCTTTCTTTGTAAGCTGACATATTATTTTTACCATTAGTGACAATAGCTGTAATTGCTTCCAAAGAATCCATTTTATATCTTTTCAGTGCATTCTTTTTTAAACTTTTACCACGTCTAATGATGTTTTCTCCATGAATATGACAACCAGCACAATGGAAATCAAAAATTTCTGCACCTTGAGAAGTATTTAAGGCGTTAACTGGTGAAGTAGAATTAATTATCCACAAGCAAAAAGTGAATAATATCAATGTTACCATTTTTGTTACCATTTTTTTCATAAAGATGCAAAATCTCCTGTAAAACCGACAAATTTTGTACATTCTTCTGCAAAAGCTTCGGCTTCGCTGATATCTTCAATTTTATAAGACATAATGCGTTTTCCGTCGGGCATTTTTTTAGAACCCATTAATTCACCTTTGTAATTTTCTGCTATTTTCTTAAATTCAACACCAGAAAGTTTCCAAGCTTGATCATCACAAGTGATATTTACCTGCCACATAATTTAAAATTTATTTATTGATCAATATTAATTATTTCATAAATTGGCAACATTTAACTAAGAAATCTGGCGAATGAAATTCGCGGCTATACAGACAAAACCCACCCAGGTGGGTTAGAAATTTCTCATTCCTGAGTCCGGGTAGACGGACTTTGCTTGTGTAGTAGCGACTTTTAGTCGCCGAATATACTACCTTGAGATAGATATGATTTTCTATCTTTAGGGAGTGTTAATAACAAAAATATTTTACCATACTGAATATAAGTATTGCCTGATATCTTCATTAAATATGGCCATGAATAAGAACATTAAAGAACAAATTCAATTAGATTTACGTCAAGCTAAAGAAACAGGACAATTAAAGTCTGAACGCATTCGAGAAATTGTCAAATCTGCTGTTTCTCAAGTCAGTTCTGAATTTCAAGAAGGTTCTCATGAACTGAGTAATTTAGTTAATGATGCTGTTTCTACTGTCGTTGATAATTTACAGGAGAAAAGCAGTGAAGTTAAGGAGGGGGTAGTAGCTTCAATTGAAGGTGCTATGGAAGCGATAAATCTGAAAAAACACTCAAATATCGTTCAAACTCAAGCAGAAATAAAGCAGTTACAAGCAAAATTAGATCAAGAGGAAGAAAAACTACAAACTGAAATTGAAGGAATTTTTACAAAGATAGTAGAAACAAGTCAAGATAAATCTGTTGATACCAAAATTGCTATTAATTCAGCAATTAATTCTATTAAAGATAGTGAAGAAGTGGGATTATTAAGAAAACGTTATGCACAATTACAAGCACAATTAGCAATTGTCAGAGCAAATTTATTTGCGCGTTATAGCGGAAGTAATCAAGAAGTACAAGATTATTTGAATGAAGCAAAACAATGGTATGATAAATCCCATCCACAAGCTGAATCTATTACTTTACAAGTAAAGGAAAAATACTCCCTGTTAGAACAGAAATTAGCAGAAGCAGGTTCAGCAATAGCTAAACAAGAACGTCAATTAAAACAAACTTTGCGGGAGTTACTATTAGCAACGGCTGATTTATTTAAAGATAAAGATATTCGGGCTTAATATCCGCAATTTTGTTTTCTCAAAATTTCTACATAAATGAGTAAATTAATTTTGATAATTTTTAATTTACTCATTATTTTTATTTATATTATTTTTATTTATAACCTATTAACCTATTCTATTAGAGACTTCCAATTAAATTAAAATTAAGAAAAATTAAGAAAATATCTTAACCTGTAGGGTGTGTTAGCTGTCTTTGTAACGCACCATTCTGATTCTCATTAATTTCATATATTTAATATAAAAATATAAAGATAAAGGTGCGTTGATAACGCACCCTACAAAATTAATAAGTACCTTCCTCTCTATTAATGTTTTCTTCATGCTTGACAATTACCCAAACCGCATGAATGCTACCAGGAAGCCAACCCAGGAGGGTAAGCAAAATATTAATTAACAAAGTTGGACCAAATCCAACTGTAAGGAAAACCCCCAAAGGAGGTAAAAATAAACCGAGAAGTATACGCAATAAGTTCATGGATATTTCCTATTTTTGAAATTGGGTTTACCTATTGACTATCTTGTAACTGAAAACCTTTTTCTGCGAAGTATTTGCTAAGAAATGTATTAGCTAAAGACAGAATTACAGGACCGATAATAAAAGCAATAAATCCTTGAACTTGAAAACCTGGAACTAAAACTGATGCTAACCAAAAGCAAATTCCGTTGACAATTAGGGAAAAACCACCTAATGTGAGATATGTCAAGGGTAAAGATAAGATATTAATCATTGGTTTAATTCCACTATTGATTAAACCAATGACAACAGCAGCAATTAAAGCTGCGGGAAAGTTAGCAATATCTACTCCAGGAACAACTAAATCAACAATCAACAAACTTAAAGCTGTAGCAAGTGCGATGAAAAAATATCCCAACATTTTTTACCTCAGTAACAGCAATATCAGTGCTATTTACTATTTTTAAATATAGATTAATATTTGACATCTTTACTTAGGTAGAATCTTGATCTATCTTAGGTTAGACGAAAAGAAAAGATCCCCGATTTCTTAAATAAGTCAGGGATCTAAATCCCGTTAGGTTTGATTACTATAGTAAAGAGAAGATTTATATAAAACCTGTTCTTGATGAGTTTCTAATACACAATCAGATAAGGGATAACTGACACAGGTAACAACATAACCAGCTTGAATTTCCTGGAGACGCAGAAATTTTTGCTCACTTTGATCAATTTCTCCACTAATAAGTTTAGCAATACAAGCGGAACATTCTCCTTGTTTACAACCTGATGGTAAACGAATACCAACTTCTTCCGCTATGTCAATTATATATTGATCATCTGGTACTTGAATGGTGCGATTCAATTTTAGGTTAGGGTTGATGAGTTGAATTTGATAAATGGCCATACTAATTTAAGATTTTTTCAGTCATAGTCCCAGAGAGAATTAACTTATTGTTTGATTCCTTTCATTGATAAACTTATGCGTTTGAGTTTTTCGTTGATTTCTAAAACTTGTACTTTAACGACTTGTCCAACTTTAACAATTTTTTTGGGATCATCTACAAATTTATCAGCAAGTTGGGAAATATGCACTAAACCATCTTGATGTACTCCAATATCAACGAAAGCACCGAAATTAGCAACATTGGTAATAATTCCTTCTAGTTCCATTCCTACTGTTAGATCTCTAATTTCCTTAACTCCAGCTTTAAAGGTAGCATATTTAAATTCAGCACGAGGATCTCTTCCTGGTTTTTCCAATTCCCTGAGAATATCGCGCAGGGTTGGTTCTCCGATAGTATCGGTTACGTATTTTTTGAGGTTGGCTTTTTTCAGGTTTTCCGCAATTTGTGTAACTTGATTTAAAGATATTCCTAAATCAGCAGCTATAGATTTTACTAAAGGGTAACTTTCTGGATGAACTGCGGTATTATCTAAGGGGTTTTCGCTATCACGAATTTTTAAAAAACCTGCGGCTTGTTCAAAAGCTTTTGGTCCTAATTTTGCTACTTTTAAAAGTTGACGACGATTTGTAAATGCTCCATTTTCGTTGCGATAGGTGATAATATTATTGGCTATAGTTGGGGTGATTCCTGAAACAAATGTTAGCAGTTCTTTGGAGGCAGTATTCAAATCTACACCCACATAGTTAACGCAACTTTCTACAGTTTCATCTAATTTCTTTTTCAGTAATTTTTGATCAACGTCATGTTGATATTGTCCGACACCAATTGATTTAGGATCTATTTTAACTAGTTCGGCTAAAGGATCTTGTAATCTGCGACCAATACTAATTGCACCCCGCACAGTAATATCTAAATCAGGAAATTCTTCCCTTGCTACTTCACTAGCAGAATATATAGATGCACCAGATTCATTTACCATAACTTTAACTGGTTTATGGGCTATATTTGGTAATATTTCGGCGATAAATTCCTCTGTTTCCCGTGAAGCTGTACCGTTACCAATAGCTATTAATTGAATTTGGTATTTTTCCAGTAATTTTTTGATAGTTTGTGCCGCTTTTTGGCGTTGTTCTGCTGCTTGGTGGGGAAACACGGCTTGATATTCTAAAAATTGCCCAGTTTCATCTAAAATAGCTACTTTACACCCGGTTCTAAAACCAGGATCTATAGCCATTGTTGGTTTCATCCCTGCTGGTGCTGATAACAGCAATTCTCGCAAATTTGTCTCAAAGGTTTTGATTGATTCTATGTCAGCATAGGTTTTTTTATCTTTGATAACTTCGCTAATTAATGAGGTTTTCATTAAGCGATTAAAACTATCTTTTAACATTCCTTGATAAAAGTCGCGCAGGTTGCGAACTTTAGTTTTAACTTCCTGAAATTCTAAATAACCCAGAACAAAATCTTCATCAAAAGCAATTTCAAAACTGAGAATTTTTTCCTCTTCTCCTCGACATAAAGCTAACATATTATGAGGAGCAATATTTTTGACTTTAATTTGATAATTTCGGTACATTTCAAATTTTGTCGTCCCTTCGGGATGTTCATCTTTGATATGAGAAATAAATACCCCATTTTCTAGGAAAAAATCCCGGATATATGCCCGTAATTCGGCTTTATCTGCTACTTCTTCCGCTAAAATATCCGATGCACCTTTTAAAGCTTCATCTGCATTTTTTACTCCTAAAGTTTCGGAAATATATTTTGCTGCTTCTGCTTCCAAGGATACAGAAATCGCATTTTTCACATTCACCGATTTAATGAATATTGCCAGGGGTTCTAAACCTTTTTCTCTAGCAATGGTAGCGCGGGTACGACGTTTAGGACGATAGGGTAAATATAAATCTTCCAGTTCAGTTTTTTGTAAACAAGATGCTATTTTTGTGTTGAGTTCTGGAGTAAGTTTATCTTGTTGAGCGATCGCATTCACAATTACTTTTTTTCTTTCTTCCAATTCCGTTAAGTAATTATATCTATCTTGTAAATCCCGTAATTGCATTTCATCCATTTCATCTGTTCGTTCTTTACGATAACGCGCAATAAAGGGAATTGTCGCCCCTTCGGCTAAAAGTTCCAGTGCATTTTGTACCTGGTGGGGCTTAAGTTTTAGTTCACTTGCAAGCAGTTGAGAAATATTCAACATCTGTGAGTTCAATTAAAGAAGTTTGAGAAATTTATATTAGCGTCAATAGGTATTATTATATCACCTAACTCAGAATCGGGTTGTCAGTCACGTTATTAGTTTTATATCCCACATCATGAGACTATTTGCCAATAGCTGCACTATGGCTTAATATTGAATGTATTGCCATTTTTCCTTAGTTAAGTATAACATAAATAACGTTGCTGAAAATGGCGCAAATCTACTAGTATTAAACAGTAGTTCGTAGTTTAGAGGTGAGTGCAAATGCCTTTATTTTTCTTAATGACATTATCTATGGGTGTAATTACTGGCTATCTTTTCCAAAGAAAGGATGATGAAATTACCAATATTGCTGGTGTTTTCACAGCTATCATTTTCATTGTGAGTTTAGTATTAGCGCCTTGGCAATTTCAGTTTGGTCTGTTGATGTTTGTGGTCATTGTTAGTAACAAATTACTGAAGAAAAATTGGTTTTAAGCCAATTTTTTCAGGAACTTTAGCAAGTTAAATCTAAAATAAAATCAAGTCGGCAATTATCCACCCTCTGTCAAAGATAATAATTAAGGGGAATGAGGGTGTTGATAGTTGGATAAAATATAGTCAGTTGGAAACTAGATAGTTCAGTTAGAGCTAAAAACCTTTGTATTTTATTGAAATACTAATAATTAATATCATCTATAAATCCTTGTTTATTCTCCTTTAAATGTTGTAAACAGTTGGCAAAATCTAACAATGATTTATTTCTTCCCAGAGTTTCGTAATCAATTTTAATATATTCTGCTATTTTAGATGATTGACTTTCTTCATATTGACTTTCTTTCAAATTTCTAGGTTTATCCTGGAGATTAGGATTATGCTTAATTAATATTTCTCGTGATGCCTTTACTAAAAATTCTTTTGCACCCCTTCCACCTGATTCAGCTTCTGCTATTAAATCTGTTTGCCCACGTTGTTTACTATTAGCAAAGTCTATCCATTTTCTATTATTTCGATGATCAGCATTTTTGGTAAAAAAGCAGCATATACCCAAATAATCAACTAATAACCAAGCTTCAAGTTCTTGAACCATCGGAAAAAATTTTACTCTTCCTTCAAATAAGTTAACAACTTCTTCAATTCGATTAACCAGAGAATTTTTTTCTCTACGTCTTTGATTTTGCGATTGTGTTCCATCGGAATCGAACAGAAAGATGACTAAAACATCATTTTTTAAGTAAGCATCAACTGCCTTCTTTAAACCATCTTGAATTTTTGGATTTGTAGCCCTATTAAAACCTTGTTTATCGGCAAGTTGGATTGTTATATCACCACCATAAAGCGCGACTATTTTGTTAGCAATACAACCGACTGCTTTACTATCATAATCAGATTCCGGCACCCAAAGACGAATACTAGGCATATTAACTGGCACAAACTCCTTCAATTAAGTGACTATGATAAATCGCGCTACCTATTCCAAAATCATTCATCCAATCGGAAAGATCATCTCGGTTTTCTGCTAATTTATCCAATAAACAAGCTTGTGTTCCAATTTCTCCTTTCTGATTTAAAAGAATTACCGAAATGTCAGATGATATTTCTTCAGTAGAAAAACAATCTAATAATTGAGAACTATGGGTTGTAAAAATCACCTGTGTTCTCTTGGATAACTTTTTGATCATATCAGCAATATCTTGTAAAATACCAGGATGAAAATTTCTCTCAGGTTCTTCAATACCAATGAGAGTTGGAACATCAGATTGATAAAGCATGATAAAATAAGCTATCAATCTCAGAGTCCCATCTGACATATTAGATAAAGCTATTTTTTTACCATCCTCTTCAATAACTTTAATAAGTGGTTCTGCAACATCATCTAACCGTAACTTAATTTTCAGACAGTCATACAGTTCTTGACTCACTTTATCAAACTTATTTTTATCATGTCTAGCCCAGTATTGTAAAACTTCTTCAACTTCACTAGCGTCAGTATCAAGGCTAGGTATTCTTTCATCATGTTGTAAAGATTTATAAATCATATTGAATTTAGTAATTCTAGAATGTATCCTGACGCTATCAGGATCTACATCATAAAATTTCCAATCTTTTATATAGCTTGCCAACTTTTTTGTAATCGGTTTATGACCATATTTACCTACATCTGCTAATGTGAGTCCATCACCTTCAGAAAATTCGTATGGTTGAGAATTTTCGCCATTTTCATCATTCACTTTTCCTCTACCATCAATAATATTAATTACTTCAATTTCATTAACTAAAAGATACTCCCTATTAATTAAAGTATTATTTTCACTGATACTAAGTACCAAACTATATTCTATTTTAGCTTTATTATCTTCATCATCTTCTATAAGAATTTGATAAAATGTTTGTTTTTCCCCCACCCTTAAGATGCTATCCATATATTTTAGAGAAGGAAGTTCTTGGTCTTTTAAAAGTTTACTGAGAAAGCGTAATGCTTCTAAAGAATTGGATTTACCACTAGCATTAGCCCCTACCAAAATTGTTAGATCCCTGAAATTTAAATCCACATCTCCTAAGCTTTTAAAATTTTTAATTTTTGCGGATATTAGTTTAAGGGTCATAAATATCTCCAGTATATTAGTCAATTTAGTAACTACGCAATTATTTTAAATAAAAAGTCACAAAAAGTGAGAATTAACTATGTTTCACAGCAATACTTCAACCCAACATTAACATAAAATCAGAATTAGATTACATCATTATCTTAATTAGAATGTCCACTCACCCCATCTTAAAAGACAATATGGCGGAAAACCCTACAGCCTAAATGCCAACAATGGCTTTCATAGATTTGTTAGACTGAACACACCAGGATTATTTCAGTTACATCTATAGATAACGCCAGCAGACGAGGCACTTCATGCTTACAAACACCCTACTTCTCTCGAATCAACTCCCCAGTTTACAATATTCCTCCACCACAGAACGCTTCGATGACACTTGGGAAGCCCCCCTGGCAACCCTTTTAGGACTAGGACGCGCCGCTGGGGCAGATTTTGTAGAATACTTCCTAGAACGCCGCAACTACATTAGTTGTCTAGCGGAAGATGACACCATTACTAGCATTTCCCCCAGTTTAGCTACTGGTGCAGGAGTGCGCGTATTTCGCGGTAAAGCTGACTGCTACGTTAGCACCAATAACCTCACATTTGCGGGTTTAAAAGCAGCTTTAGAAAAAGCACTTTCTATTTTGGGACTACAATTACCAGGTCCTAGTGGTTTCATTCCCGAAATCAACCTAGAATTACTCAGAGACTACGCCAGCAAACGCGGTAAAGACGGTTGGCTACCCTTATGTAGTTCTATCCGGGAAATGGGAGAAGTCCTCCTTGATGGTACAGCCCAACTGAACAAAAAAGCTACCCACGTCCAATCTCGCCGCGCTTCCTACTTCCGTGACTGGCAAGAAGTATTAGTTGCTGGCAGTGATGGTACATTTGCTCGTGATATCCGCCTTACCCAGTCCGTGGGCTTTAATCTGCTTTGTGCTGACGGTGCTAACCGTTCCTCTATTGCTGAACGGGCGGGTAATACCAGTGACGCTAACTTCCTGAGAACCTGGGATTATCAACAAGCCTCCGAACAAATCGCCGAATCTGCTGGTAAAATGCTGTACGCAGATTACGTAGAATCAGGAACTTACCCCATTATCATGGCCAATCATTTTGGCGGTGTAATTTTCCATGAAGCCTGTGGACACCTTTTAGAAACCACCCAAATTGAACACAAAACCACACCATTTGCCGATAAAAAAGGTGAAAAAATTGCCCATGAAAGCCTGACCGCTTGGGACGAAGGACGGGCAGAAAATGCCTTTGGGACTATTGACATGGACGATGAAGGAATGCCCGCTCAAAGAACATTATTAATTGAAAAAGGCATTCTCAAAAACTTCTTAGCGGATAGAACCGGTTCAGTGCGGACTGGACACCCCAGAACAGGTAGTGGCCGCCGTCAAAATTACACCTTTGCTGCCGCTAGTCGGATGCGAAATACATACATTGATTGTGGTGAACACACAACAGAAGACCTATTTGCCTCCGTTGATAAAGGCATTTATTGTAAGAAAATGGGAGGCGGTAGTGTCGGACCTACTGGTCAATTTAACTTTAGCGTTGATGAAGCTTACCTAATAGAAAATGGTAAAATCACTAAACCATTAAAAGGTGCTACCCTCATCGGTGAAGCTAAGGAAATTATGAACAAAATTTCCCTATGTTCCCAAGATTTAGAACTAGCTCCCGGCTTTTGTGGTTCAGTTAGCGGTAGCATTTACACCACAGTTGGACAACCCCATATTAAGGTTGATTCTATTACTGTTGGTGGCAGATAACTAAATTTTAGATTTTAGATTTTGGATTTTGGATTGTGAATGAGCAACAGTTTAAGACCAGAACAAAACAACTTGCATTAAGAGTCATTCGTCTAGTTGAATCATTACCGACAACTAAAACTGCTGATGTTATTGGTAAACAAGTTTTGCGCTCTGCTACTTCTGTAGGTGCTAATTATAGATCAGCTTGTCGTGCTAAGTCTACGGCTGACTTAATTGCTAAACTTAGTATTGTAGAAGAAGAAGTTGATGAAACTCTTTACTGGTTAGAACTCCTGATTGAATCAAGATTAATAACCGGAGAAAAACTTAACAATTTAATGCAAGAAACTAGCGAAATTCTGGCTATGACAGTTGCTTCAATAAAAACTCTCCTACAAAAACCCAAATCATAACATCCAAACTCCAAAATCTAATTTCTAAAACAGTTCTTTATGGAATCCAAAATCTAAAATCTAAAATCCAAAATTCATTCACCATGTCTAACATTCAACAAATCGCCACCTACGCCCAAGAAAATGCCGCCAAACTCGGCATTAAAAAATTCGATATTTACGGCTCAACTGTGGATGATACCAGCGTTCAAGTTGACCAAGGTGAACCCAAACAAGTTAAAGCTTCTAATCGTTCTGGGGTGACAGTTCGGGTCTGGAATGAAGAAAATACCATGGGTGTTACCAGCACCACAGATGTAGATGATAAGGGATTAGAATTAGCTCTAAAAACAGCTTATGAAGCCAGTTTTTTTGGTGTGAAAGAAAATATTCCTGATTTTAGTCCAGAAGCAACTATTCCCATTCCTGATAAACATCAAGAAAAAGCCCTGCAAGCACCTGTTTCTGAATTAATAGAAAAGCTATTAGTAGCAGAAAAAGAATTAATGGCAACTCATCCTGCTATTACCAGTGTGCCTTATAATGGTTTAGCACAAAGAGATATTGACAGATTTTATCTCAATAGTGAAGGTGCGTTAAGAACTGAATCTCATTCTTTAGCTTCTATTTATTTGTACAGCAAAACTGAAGAAGAAGGTAAAAAACCTCGCAGTGCCGGGGCTTATCGAGTTAAGGAAAGTGTAGCTGATTTAGATATTGCCGGTTGTATCAAAGAAACCGCCCAGAAAACTATCAGTCATTTGCATTATGAAAAAATCAAAACTGGTAAGTATCAAGTAGTTTTTTCTCCTGAAGCTTTTTTAAGTTTGTTGGGCGCTTTTTCTAATTTATTTAACGCTCAAAGTATTCTGGATAATCAAAGTTTATCAAAAGTTGATGATATCGGTAAAGCAATTGCTTCACCTTTACTGTCAGTTTATGATGATGCTTTACACCCCGCTAATATTGGTGCAGAAAGTTTTGATGGTGAAGGTACTCCTACTCGACAAATTAAGTTAATAGAAAAGGGCATTTTAACTAGCTTTTTGCATAGTGCGGGAACTGCTAAACGGTTAAATGCTCAACCTACGGGTAATGCTAGTATTGGCGCGAAAGTCAGTGTCAGTCCTAATTTTTATCACGTTTTTGCAGCAGAAAATCCTGAGCAAGAATTGAGTTTAGAAACTGCGGAAAATGTGATTTTAATTGATGATTTACAAGCTCTTCATGCGGGTGTTAAGGCTTTACAAGGTTCTTTTTCTTTACCTTTTGATGGTTGGTTAGTTAATAAAGGTGAGAAAATTAGTATTGAGTCCGCAACGGTAGCTGGTGATTTTTTGGAACTTCTCAAATCTATTGTTTATGTGGAGAAAGAGGTGGAATTAACACCAGGAGGAGTTGCTCCCAGAGTTTGGGTGAGTGAACTTTCTATTACTGGAGATTAATATCTTTTTCACTCTGTGCGTCTGCGGTTTAAAGATATTTTATCGAACCACAGAAGCACAGAGGACACGGAGGAAGAAGGTTAAGAAGGAATTTTTTTATGGTTAATTCTTTGATGTAACCAAGCTATGGCTGCTCCGGTGGTTTCTGCTAAGATGCTAATGAGCCGATAAAGAGCGATCGCACTAATTACTAAAGCCGCCGGAAAATGATATTGTAATAGTAATATGGCTATGGTTTCAAAAACGCCTAAACCACCGGGCGCTCCCGGCATAACTAATCCCATTACCCAAGCACAACTAAAAGTGCCGAATAATAAGGGTATTTGCTGCCAAGTTAAGGAATTTATCGCTAACATAGTTAAAATGAATCCAGCCCCACGCAACCCTAAAAAAACTATTTCTCCTAATAAGGGTTTCACAGGGTAGCGGTTGATTCTAAAACTATCTATTAACTGGTTTTCTAGGTGAGATTTTTTATTTTTCCACCTGTCTAAAAGTTGAATGACTGGATTTAAAAATCGAGGATGAAGTATACCCAAAACAATTATTAAACCCAATAATTGCAGCATAACTAAATTAATTTTCCAATTATTTATATTTACAACAATTTGACTAGCAAATAAAACAATAATAATTAAAGCGGCTGCTAACATTAAGAGTGGTTCTAATAAAACACTCAAAGTAGCAATATTAGTAGTAATATTAGCGTTTTTTGCTGACATAATTCGTCCATAATAATGCCAGACATTCCCAGGTAAATATTTAGCAATATTCGTTTTTAAATAAACTTGAATAAACTCCATGGAAGATACAGATTGATTTAACTCCTTTAGCACCCAAGTCCAAACCCAACCCGCCCAAATATGTGCCAATAAAGTTACACCCGTAGCAGTACCTAATATTAACCAGCCGGTGATATTAATCCGAATAGCACTAACTCCCAACCAATTATCTTTGAAGGCTTTTAATAAAAAAAACAGCGTTCCCCCTAAAATCAACCACCGGAAAATTTTTTTCATTTTTTATTTGTGAAAATTGTAAATATCGAGAATTACCTATTTTTAAAACTAGGCACAATACCCGTAATAATATATTACTCTTTTGGGGTAGGCTTCTAGCCTACCCATTTTCTATTTAATCATTTATACCTTGTTAATTTTGATATTTTAAATACCAACTTTCTAATGCCAAACGATAAATTTCTCGCCAAGGAATATTATTTTTTCCTGCTAAAACTGCACAATCTTCATATTCAGGCTGGACATTTGTAATTACCTTTTCTGTCGCTTTTTCTCTCCAGGCCACTTTTACTGATATTGTCCCATAAATAGTTTCCACTTTTTGCATTTCTCTATGTAAAATTGATCGTTGTTCAGTAGTGCGACGAATCCCTAAAGTGCTGGTTTCTCGAAATAACACCGCTTCACAATTATCTAATTTATCTGGATGACAAATCACAGTTAACAAAATTCCGGGACGAGATTTTTTCATTCCTATCGGTTGGGTAAAAACATCCAGCGCCCCAGCAGCAAATAAAGCCTCAAATAAATAACCGAATACTTGGGGATTTAAGTCATCTATTTGAGTTTTTAATACAGTAATGGTTTCCAAATTTGGGGAATGTTCCACAAAATCAGAATTATCAGTCTGTAAAGATTCACTTTCACCAAACCAAAGCCGTAGTATATTAGGAACGGGTAAATCTAGAGAACCTGCCCCTAATCCTACCTGTTTGATAGTCATTGGTGGCGGTGAACCAAAGTCCTGCACTAAAGTAGTAGTAATCGCTGCCCCCGTCGGTGTTACCAGTTCTCTATCAATACCATTGCTATAAACTGGACAACCCCGCATTTCCCACAATTTTAACACCGCTGGCACTGGTACTGCCATTCGTCCATGGGACGCATGAACAGTTCCACCCCCCGTAGGGAAAGCCGAACAGTATAGCAAGGGAAAGCCCTGCTGATTGCTGTCAATACCCAACCAATCCAATCCTAAGCAAGTACCAACAATATCCACAATCGCATCTACAGCACCTACTTCATGAAAATGAACTTTTTCCGGTGCAATGCCGTGAACAGCCCCCTCAGCTATTGCCAAACGTCGGAAAACAGCTAAACTCCAAGCTTCCACCCGCTTTGGTAACTTGCCATTGAGAATCATCTTCTCTATTTCTGGTAAATGACGGCCATGGTGATGATCATGTTTATGTTTATGATGATGGTGATGATCTAATAAATCAACATGAACTTTAGTCGCCTCTTGAGTTTGCCGGTGGACAAATTCTGCCCACAGTCGGTATTCTTGCTCAATTCCCAAACTATTGAGTTTTTCTACTAAATACCCCACAGGCACACCTAAACTGACTAACGTTCCTAAGCACATATCGCCAGCAACCCCTGTTGGACATTGAAAATAAGCAATTTTATTCATAAATTTATTAGTCCGTTGTGCGTTATCCGTTGTCAGAAGAAAGAAGGAAAACTTTTACCCATTACCCATTACCCATTACCAACCCTATTATGGCCAAAATATTCACCATTCATCCTGATAATCCTCAAAGTCGCCGAATAGAGGAAATAAAGTTGGCGCTATTAGGTGGCGCTATTATGCTCTACCCTACTGATACAGTTTATGCAATTGGTTGTGATTTGAATGCCAAGTCGGCGGTGGAAAGAGTGCGGCAAATTAAACAGTTAGCAAATGATAAACCCCTGACATTTTTATGTCCCTCACTTTCCAATGTGGCTACTTATGCCTTCGTAAGTGATACAGCCTACCGGATTATGAAGCGGTTAATACCAGGTCCCTACACATTTTTGCTCCCTGCTACCAAATTAGTACCGCGACTAGTGCAAAATCCCAAACGCAAAACCACAGGAATTAGAGTGCCAAATCATAACGTTTGCTTGGCATTACTGGCGGCCTTAGGAAACCCGATTATTTCGACTTCGGCTCAAAGCCAAAGCGTGAATGACGAAGATGAGGAAATAAATGGAGACGGAGTACAACCAATACTGTCACGGGTAGATTTATATGACCATTTAGATAAACTGGTAGATATCATCATTGATACGGCTCAAGAGCCGACATATCAAGTGTCTACCATTTTAGACTTGACCGATGAAGAACCAGTTATTATTCGCAGAGGTTTAGGTTGGGAAGCCGTAGCCACTTGGGTTTAAGGATAAAGTTTAACAAGTACAACCCTTTGTTTTGGACTCGGTTGCGCTAATTTATGATCACCTGACTCCAAGGAAATTGTCATCCTTACGGGTGCTGTAATCCTAATTGATCAAATTATGGCTACGCCACGCAGGCTATAGGCCAATTTTACCATGACTAACCTTTTGGCGATTTGTCCTCAAAGTGAATATCTATTATGCCATCTTTGATTTAGTTGCTAAAAACAAAGCGACACAATTAACAAGCCCTTAACTTGGGAAATTTCCTACAGTATCTAAATTTCAGCCGTCCAGGTGGTGAATCTTCACAGAAAGAATACTCAAAGGTTCTCACTGCCGTGACTGCTCTTAAATACTGTATCTGCATTTGAGTTAAGGTGCAATACCAATTTTACAGAAAAGTCATGAAAGCTAATATCGCCAATCTGTCTAATTCTACATCTGCTTTTAATACCTATATTTCTCTGGAAGAATTGTCTGTTGTCAACAGCGATACATTGGTGCAACTTTTATCCCAGGAAATGCAATCTCAAGTTAAAGCTACATCGATTGGTGTGCAAGATGTCGTCGGGCGCATAGCCAAGGAAGTAGAACGGATATGTGATAAAAGCTCCCGCATCCAAAATTCAGGACAAATTCAGTCTTGGCAAATTACTTTAGGAAGACATCGTTTACAAAAGTGCCTGCGTTACTACCAACTCGGTTCTAGACAAGGACGGGTGGAATTACATAGTAGTTTGGGGGCTATTGTTTATCGTCACGTTGCTGTTGCCGGCTCAGATTTAGGCTTTGACGCTCGTTACAATCTCATTGAAGATTTTTTACAGGCTTTTTATATCGAAGCTATTAAAGCTTTTCGTCGGGAAACCGAATTACCTGAAGATTACACCCCCCGGACTCAGTTACAAGTGGCCGAGTATATGGCTTTTACAGAACAGTATGCCAAACGCCGGATTAATTTACCAGGTGGAGCTAATCAACAGTTAATTGTTTTACGCGCTCAAGGTTTTGCCCGTCGTCAACCTCAAGAAACTACTGTAGATATTGAAATGGCTGTAGATTCTGCGAAAACGGAAGAAGCGGAATCTTATCAGCGTAATGTGGCTGTGCAGCAAATTCGCTCACAAATGATTGCTAAACCTGGTTTTGACCCTTCTGAGGAGTCGGAACGCAATCGAGTAATTACGGAATTAATGAAATATCTGGAGTCTCAAGGACAATCTGATTGTATGGATTATCTGACTCTTAAACTTCAGGATCTCTCTGCACCGGAAATTGACCAAATTCTCGGTTTAACTAGTCGTCAACGCGATTATTTACAACAAAGATTTAAGTATCACGTTGAGAAGTTCGCTAAACAGCACCAATGGCAATTAGTTCATCAATGGTTGGGCGCTGGTTTGGAACACAAGTTAGGTCTATCTTCTCAGCAATGGGATACTTTTTGGCATCAACTCACACCACAACAACAGCAAATTTTTGAGTTGAAAACTGCTTGTCAAAGTGATTTACTTATCTCTAAAGCTGTTCAATGTACTCCTAAACAACTCCAAAAACGCTGGACTCAAATGTTAGAACTAGCATGGTCTATTCGTAATGGTCATGCTGAACCTAAGAGCAATTAAATTTAATTCGGTAAGTTGGGTTGACGCAAGGAAACCCAACAAAATCATGTAAATGTTAAATGTCACAATGTTGGGTTTCACTTTGTTCTACCCAACCTACAATTTTATTACCACAAGTAACAAACTAGCAACTTTAGATTTTAGTAGGACTTACGCACGAGTCACGGAATAACGAACCACTCCAGGCACAGAGGTCACGGATAAATGGGGGTTTAGGGAGAGATATTTTGCGTAAGTCCTGTTTAGCTAGAAATTAATATAGTTGTTTTTCAGTACAAAGGTATCATATTATTTTTATCGTAGTTTAGAAAAATTAAAAATTCTTATGAGTTAATCACGCCTTACTACTGCTTTTATGGAATGCTATAATAGGTATGACTTTTAGTAGGGGGGTTAAGCATGACTATGACTCAGGGTAGAAAAGCAGCTAAGGCCGGCAGTGTCTTAGAGACAACTGTAGAAGGGACTTTGTTAGGTCATAAATATGCCCAGGTAGGTTCTGATTTACCAGAAAAAAAACGCCTTGAATGTCTTTTAAACTCGAATCAATTACTCAAAAGATATGCAAAGCAAGTTCATATTGGAAAAGGAATTTATGGTAGCGAAATAACTGTAGACTTTTATATTATTAATTCTACCTCAATCTCCGATGGGCTAATTATTGAATGTAAATGGCAGAATAGCAGTGGTTCAGTTGATGAAAAACTACCCTATCTCAATTTGAATATTCAAAATTGCTATCCTGTACCAGCCCTTGTATTAATTGATGGCGGTGGCATGAAGTCAGGAGCAATTAACTGGTTAAAAACACAAGTTAATACGAATAAAAATCTCCTAGGTGTTTATGATTTGAGTTCATTTATTGCCTGGGCTAACAATAATAATCTCTAATAAGAAGTTACTAATAATTCATTTATTTTTCCTCGTTTTTGACCATGAGAATTAATTGACCTTGCTGCTAATATAGTATGAATATTAAACCCAGCATAAAGCTCACGAACAAATGGACAATCAGAATTAGATAGCATAACTTTTACACCTTTATTAGCTAATTTACTAAAAATATCCCTCAGTTTTATTTGTTGATTCTCATCAAAACAAAAATTACTATAAGCTGTAAAATTGCTAGTTCTATTTAGAGGATAATAGGGGGGATCAAAATAAACAAAGTCATTACTACCAATTGGATAATTTAAAACCTCATCAAAATTCCCTTGTTTAATTTCTACATTCTTGAGTGCAAACGACGCTAATTTTAAAACTTCTTCCTGACAAATACCAGGATTTTTGTATTTCCCCACAGGAACATTAAATTTACCCTGAGAATTAACCCGATAAAGTCCATTAAAACAAGTTTTATTCAGATAAATAAACCGAGCCGCCTTTTCTAAATCTGTCCCACCATGATGATTTCTTGCATCATAATAATAATCTGAATTATGCTTGATTTGATGATATTGCAACAGAGTTATTAACTCTCCCAAATTATCTCTAACGCACCGATAAGTAAGAATTAAATCTGCATTAATATCAGTTAAAACCGCTTGAAATGGTTGCAAATAGAAAAAAACTGCTCCACCACCTAAAAATGGTTCATAGTAAGTTTCGTAATGTTTAGGAAAATAGTCTTTATATTGCGAAATTAATCTAGTTTTACCCCCAGCCCACTTTAAAAATGGCCGTGGGTAAATTTGTTGAGGAATTTGACTTACCATCTACTTACTGTTAAAATAAAAACCAAATTAATCTAAGTTATCTATTCCCTGTTCCTTCCCGCTCCCTGCTATATGATGGTTATATTGGTTATATATTATAATCAGAGTAGGTAAAGAACACAAAAACAAACTTGCATTATATCACAAGGCGGTTTAAATTCAAATGTTTGATGGATTTTGGGATAACGTCTTCCGCTACCCTCGTTACTTGGTTAGTATCGTCTTAGGTATTTTTCTCAACACTTTTGAGCCGCTGTTTCCTCTGTTGAAACGTCCTGTGACACTGATTGCTATTTTAGGCTTTTTTGCTGGTGGTCTTTTTTTCGTAACCCTTACTCTCCGGGCTATGTTGGGGTTAAATACAATCTAGACTAGGGAAAGAAAAAGTTTTAGTCTATTGGACTTTTACTCTTGATTTAATCACATCAAGCACAGTCCACTCTAACTTACATTTAGAATCATGTTATCAAAACTTTGTGAGAAGGCGGAATTTATATGGCTACAAATCGCCGCGTTTCCCGCGTTGCTGAATTAATTAAACGGGAAGTTAGCCAAATGCTACTCAACGGGATTAAAGACGACCGTGTGGGTACGGGAATGGTGAGTGTCACGGATGTGGATGTTTCTGGAGATCTGCAACACGCCACAATCTTTGTCAGTATTTATGGGACCGAGGAAGCTAAAGCGGAAACAATGGCAGGTTTAAAATCTGCTACAGGTTACGTCCGCAGTGAACTTGGGGCGAGAATTAGATTACGGCGCACTCCAGAAGTGCTATTTGTTGAAGATAGGTCTATAGAAAGAGGCACTAAGGTGCTGAGTTTATTAAACCAACTTCAGCAGCAACGGACATTGTCAAGTATAGATGAGGTGGCAGAAGAAATGGTTGAATGATTCAAAACTGACCGGAATATAGAGAAATCTTGATATTATTGGTTGTAGGACTTACGCATGAGTCACGGAATAACGAACCACTCCAGGCACAGAGGTCACGGAGAAATGGGGGTTTAGGGAGAGATATTTTGCGTAAGTCCTGGGTTGTTCTGGAGTAATTAAGATCATGCTGCGATTAATTTAGAAAAAGAAGCGGTCAGGTTGACGGTGGTAGCCTGGGGACTGGATAGTGATATTGTTAGCTTATGTTAGCTTTTTGGGATCAGATCATCTTCCCTATTTTTAAATAATTAAAGGTGTTGTAGATCCTGTATCCTGGGATAGATGTCAAATCCCATAAATACACCTAAACTAGTACAGTTAACGTTAGAACAAGTCCAGTATAGTTTTAATAGTTTTTTCATAGATTAATGTAGAAGTTGTTGAAAATGGAAATATTTAGGTTTGAATAGTAAAATTAGTTTCTTTTATCTTGGGAATATGAAATCCAAATACCATAAATGTCATATTTTCTTGACAAATTTAACATTTCTTTAGATAATTTAGAAGTGTATAGCGTCAAAATGATAATAGTTCCGTATAGCAAACTACAAAACCCTGGATACAGGTTTAATTATTGCCATCTTTGTTCCTAGTTCCTAGCGAATAATGGGAACGCTTTCTAAATGTAATTTTGTGAGTAAAAAACCATGACTGTAAATACGGTGCCTTCTATCAATTACAATTACTATTCTCTGAATGTTATCCAGGACGAAGCCCGTCGACTGGTAGAAAGGGGAATGGTTGGCCGTCAGCAACCAATATATACACTTTGCCAATTTATACCTGCTAGGGAGTGGGTTTGCGTTGAATGTGAATTAGAAAAATGTGATTTTTTACTCCGTGATCGTATCGGTGATTTAATCGGCCGCGAAGAATGGGATAACGATTAATCTAGTCTTTATTTAATAAACTGCTGTTATTTTTAACTGTACTTGTTTGTAGTTTCTGGCTACAGGCAAGTATATTTTTTGATTTTAATTTATTTACTACTGGGTATTTCTGGAAGGGTTTTCTCACGCCAAAGCGCAAAGGCGCGGAAAGGAAGAGGAAATAAATTCCGTGAACATTTTATGGTAGCAATAAATATAGTTTATGTAGGGATAGGAATAGCTGTTATCCCCACATAAACACTTTTTAACGCAGAATATAGCAATATATATGCTGCGATATGATTATTTGCGCTTGCTAGTGCTACGTCGGGCTGCGCGGGTTTCGTCTTCGAGACGACGACGGTCGCGCCAATCTGCTAATGTTAGGTAAACAACACCACCAGTGACTCCTACCAGCAGCACTACGCCAAATAAGGCTAAAATACCCAAAAATGGACTTTCCACGATTCCTCTATAGTCCGTTGCGTCCCCAAACTACCATAGAAATCGACCAAGTAAACACAACTAACAGTGATACCCAACCCAGTGTCAAAATCATAGTTCTACTTTTCAAATAATTACAAAACGTCTCTAATATTTATCATACTGGGAAAACGCGGTTGATTCATTAACTATATTCATAGCAGGTTTGGCAATATCATGGAACTAATGGCAGAACGGTTAGAATCCCTAAAAGCGGGAGTAATTGGTAGTATATCTTTAGGTTTAGCTTTCCTTAGCACTAGCTTGATTAATGTTTTATGGCTGTATAAGTATTTTTACTTGGTTGGTTATCATACCATTAATATGGTAAGTTTACAGGTGTTATTAAGTGGTGTAATAGCAGGGTTTTCTGGGTTTCTATTTGGTGTCACCTACCGTTATATTATCCGCGTAGATACAAATCCTCACCTGAAAACTGGGGGAATTTTGGCTTTTGGTTTAGTGCGGGGATTAACTCAAATCGAAGTTGGCTGGAATATAAATAATCCGCTTTTGCCTTTTTTAATCTTAGTAGCAGAAAGTATATTGTGGTTTGCCCTGGCGGCTTTTGCTTTAGATACTGCTATTTTACGAAAATGGCTTAAACCGTTTTCATGAATTTATAAATAACATACAGCAAGTAGCTTTGAGTGAGGTACACTTTGTGCGGGCATCTTGCCCGCACCACAAAAGTTTTATCATTAATATCTGTACTTCATAATATCGGAAACTGCTGTAAAAATAATATCCCCAACTTCTTTGAGAAGTCGGGGATATATCAAGTTTAGCAAATTTTGTTCAAAACTCAAATAGGAGTCTTATATGTTATCGAAAAATTACAGAATATCCCAGAAGTGGAGAAAGCCTTGACCGGAAAATAGTTCAATTAAAGCTGCTGCTAAAAAACCAATCATTGCTAAACGGCCATTCCAGATTTCTGCTTCCGGTGTGAAACCCCAACGCCAAGCATTGCGGTCAGTAGCTACAGGTGTAGTAGCTGTTTTTGTTGCATTAGTCATGGTTAGCACTCCAATTAGGATTTACTAAGCTATATTGCTTTATGTAAATAAATATAACAAATTTATTCAAAAATGCAACATTGTATTATTGTATTAAAATTCTTCAGACAACGTGGTCGGGTTCTAAAGCGCAGGGATAAGCAGAATCCCCCGTTTCTACCTGAATAGTAGCGTGTTTGATCCCAAAATGGTGTTCAAGTTTCCGACAAACTTCCCATAAAAAAGCATCACCAGGATAGCCTTCTGGCATGACTAAATGAACCGTGAGTGCCGTTTCCGTCGTACTCATAGCCCAGATATGAAGATCGTGAATTTTTGATACTCCAGGACGTTCCATTAAGTAATTTTTCACAGCCCGCAACTCAATTCCTGCTGGTACTCCATCAAGTGCCAAATTTATAGAGTCCCTAAGTAATTGCCACGTACCAATCACGACAACGACGACAACAATTAAACTTACCAATGGGTCAAGCCACACCCAATGGGTGAATAAAATAGCAATCCCCGCTACCACCACTCCCAAGGATAGCAACGCATCCGCAGCCATGTGTAAGAATGCTCCCCGAATATTCAAGTCACTTTTGCGTCCTGACATAAACATCATTGCCGTCAAAGTATTGATGATAATTCCCACCATGGCAACACCAATAATAGTTTCACCTGATACAGAAGTAGAATCATTAAAGCGGCGGATAGCTTCCCAGCCAATAGCACCCATAGACAAAAGTAAGACCACAGCATTTGTTAAAGCGGCCAAAATTGAAGAAGCACGTAAACCATAGGTATAGCGGTGGCTGGGAGGACGACGGGACAGGGAACTTGCACCCCACGCTAGGAGGAGTCCCAATACATCACCCAGGTTGTGACCAGCATCAGCAAACAAAGCCAGAGAGTGTGCTAAATAACCATAAGTTATTTCACAGAGGACAAAACCTAAATTAAGTACAGTACCAATAGCAAAAGCACGAGTAAATGTTGCCGGAGCGTGACTGTGATGATGGTGTCCATGTCCATGGTGATGATGGTGTTCGTGGTGGTTGTCCTGTGTCATAACTGATAAATAAACAACAAAAAAACTGAAAAATTCCCAACTCTCACTCTCCGCGCCTTCTGCGCCTCTGCGTGAAATAAATCTTCATTAAACATCTACTTCCACCACAGCAATAATTTTCTCATCTCGATTGAGTTGACAAATACTTTCACCTTTAGTATCTTTGCTGAAGCTAGGAATTATATCCACAGATACCCGAATTACCCGGTCTTTATTGGTCATGAGTGCGACTTCTCTCCCTGGTTTTACTTGTACCATTGCCGCTAAATTGTCTGTTTTGTTATGAAATTTTAAAACTTGGATACCTAAATCTCCCCGATTTGCAACCCTCAACTGATTAGCAGTCGAGGATATTGCAGTGGCAAATCCTTCTTGAGTTACTAGTAATAATTTGTGATCTTGATTAAGATTGACACAACCAACCATTTGCTGATTTTTTAAAAGGCGGAATGCTTGTAATCCCATAGCAGCGCGACCCATAATCGGTAGTTGTTCATCATTAACGGGAAACCTCAACAAACGACCGCTAGAACTCGCCAAAATTATATGTTGTCCGCTAGTAATGAATTGAGTAAAAGCTAATTCATCATTATCCTTCAGCTTTAAAATTGTAATGCCTCGCCGGGAAAGATTCACAAATTCTGATAAAGATAGGCGTTTAATACGTCCTTCTTTGGTCAACAACACCATTTCCTGGGTTTCGGGTTTTTCTGGGAGCAAGAAACGGCTAATGACACCTTCTGTGTTACCCTGGGCAGTATTGGTAAGCATGGTAATTAATGGCGTTCCCCTGGCTGCACGTCCTGTAGTGACGGGAATATCTCCCACAGTAATGGGGTAAACTTTACCACTGCTGGTAAGGATTAATAAGTCTTTGTGGGTATTAGTTAATTCGGTTTGAATAATGAAATCATGGTCTAACAACCCATTTTCCCCTCTTGATTTTTTGCTACTAGGAGAAATACGGCGCACATAACCCCGTTGAGTGACTTCTAAAATCGTTTCTTCAGTGGCCAGTTTTGCCACCTCTGTTTTGATTTCTTTCTTCTCCTGACTCCCTACTCCTGTTTTACCTTTCTCTCCTGAAACAGGGTTTTCTTTAGTGTTAACTATTTTGGTGCGTCGCGGATCATTGTATTTACGTTTGAGCGATCGCAAATCCTTTTTTAAAGCTTTGAGTAATTCCTGTCTATCTTCCAGTAATTTCCGCAATACGCTAATCTCGCGGTTAAGTTGGTCAAATTCCTCTTGTAAGTTTTGTTGCTCTAAACTGGTGAGACGACGTAATGGCATGGACAGAATTGCATCCGCTTGTAAATCGCTCAAATCTAGGCGGCTACAAAGTGTCATTTTGGCTGTACTTCCGTCCGCAGCTTGCCGTAATATAGTGATGACATCATCCAAATTTGATAAAGCTTTGAGTAATCCTGAGAGGATATTAACCCGATTTTCTGCTTTTCCCAATTCATAACTGTAGCGACGGTTGAGAGTATGTTCTCGAAACTTGAGAAATTCCTGCAATAGTTGTCGTAAGCTTAATTGGCGGGGTTGTCCATCAACTAAAGCCAATAGAATCGCGCCAAAAGTCGTTTGTAAAGCCGTTTGCTGATACAGATTTTGAAGCAGTTCTTGTGAATTTGTATCGCGTTTAAGTTCAATAACTACGCGCATACCCTCCCGATCACTTTCATCTCTAATGTCAGAAATTCCCTGTAAACGACCTTGATTGACTAAATCGGCGATTTTTTCAATCCAACCAGCCTTATTAACTTGAAAAGGCAGTTCTGTAACTATTAAGGCTGTGCGACGTTTACCCCCCCTAGTGGCAGGAATTTCCTCCACTGTTACTATACCCCGCAGGACAATACCGCCCTTACCAGTGGTATAGGCTTCTTTAATTCCCCCATGATCAACAATTTCCCCACCTGTGGGAAAGTCAGGACCGGGAATTAATTGAAATAATTTTTCATCACTTAAATCAGGATTGTCAATTAAAGCAATTAAACCATCAACAATTTCCCCCAAATTATGGGGAGGGACATTTGTAGCCATTCCTACAGCAATTCCCGCACAACCATTAAGTAATAAAAATGGTAATTGAGCCGGTAGTACCGTTGGTTCTTGTTGGGAATTGTCAAAATTACCCGTAAAATCCACAGTTTCCTCAGCAATTTCCGTTAACATTCCCTCCTGTCCCACAGGAGCGAGGCGGGTTTCCGTATAACGCATGGCTGCTGGCGGGTCATTATCAACACTGCCAAAATTACCATGTCCTCCCAGTAAGGGATAACGGCTGGAAAAGTCTTGTACTAAGCGCACTAAAGCATCATAGACAGATTGATCACCATGAGGATGGTACTTACCTAGAACATCTCCCACCACACGGGCGCATTTTCGATAAGGCCTATCTGGCGTTAAACCCAGTTCGTGCATAGCATATAAAATACGTCTATGTACTGGTTTTAAGCCGTCACGGACATCTGGTAAAGCTCGCCCCACAATCACACTCATGGCATATTCTAAGTATGACCGTTGCATTTCGGTGTGCAGGGCGGTGGTGATTACCTGTCCTTTAGAGAGAAGGTTTAACTGTTTTGCCATGAAGTTTTTCCCTGAATTTTCCCTGAATTTTCACTACACAACAGTCGCTAAAAGATAACATACCCCGCAATTTACCATCACGGATTAAATAGAAATACTCACACAATCTTAATAGTCATGAAGATAAAAAGCAGTAGTATTATCCTTGATGGGATCTTTGTAGCTTATAGATTATTAAAAATACAATAGACATTGCCCAGGTGTTAACTCTATGAGTATAAAGTTTCATGAAAACAGTTCTAATTGTCGACGATGATTTAATTAATGCTCGCGTTTTTTCTAAAATTCTGACTAAACGCGGCGGTTTGAGTGTAAAACATACAGAAAATGTGGAAGAGATTCTCAAAATTGCCCTGTCAGGAGCGGCTGACTTAATTTTAATGGATGTCTCTCTGTCCCGTAGTGTATATCAAAGTAAGTCCGTTGATGGGATCAAAATTACCCAAATGTTGAAATCTGACCCACAAACGGCTAAATTACCAGTGATTTTAGTGACAGCACACGCAATGGAAGGAGATCGAGAAAATTTTTTGAAACAAAGCGGTGCTGATGGTTACATTTCTAAGCCTGTAGTTGATCATCAACAGTTTGTTGACCAAATTTTAGGACTCTTACCACAAGCATAATTAGGTCATGAGTAATTTTATCTACTCCTTACCCCCTACTCCCTGGACTTTTGTTTGATTAGGGCGTTGGCGCTTGTCTGAGCTCCTGTAATGCTGATTTAACCTCCGGTAATTCTAAGAACTTTTTGGCTTCTAAAAGTAACCGTTCACCCCAAAGATTCTCTTTGAGAAAATCTAAATCAGCATAACGGGAATCAATGCGGAGTGCAGATACTCCCATTTTTACCCCTTGCTGGATTTCCCCTTTATTGTAGGTAGCTATTGCTAAAGCTAATAAAGGTTCTGCGGCTTTTTTATCAATCTTAACTGCCGTTTGCCATTGCTGAATTGCTCCCGAAATATCCCCTTGTTGATGTTTGATTAAGCCGATATTATTAATTGCTGGCCAAAACTTTTGATCTTGTTTGACAGCCAAATTGAATTGAGCGATCGCTTCGGGTAATTTATTGAGCATATAATAAGCATTGCCCAAATCAAATAACCCTCCCGAATAATTGGGTTTTAATTTCAAACCTGCTTGATAATCAGTGATTGATCCTTGGTAATCTTTTTTTTGAAACTTGGCTGAACCCAAAGCAAACAGCACTTCAGCATTTTTGGGGTTGAGTGTTTGGGCTTTATTCAGGGTGGTAATAGCTTGATCAAATTCTTTAGTTTGTAGATACAAACTCCCTAGTAACCACCAGACTTTATCATTCTGCGGAGCCAGTTTCACCGCCAATTCGGCTCTGATTAAGGCTGGTTCAATTTGCTGAAACTGAGCTAATTGAGCCGCCTCCCGTGCAAAGTTCAAACCCTGCTTTTCCAACTGTGCGTGATCAATTTGCACTGTATGGGGTATAAACGCTTGAGCATGAGCAGAAGAGGGAATACTCCATAAACTACAAGCAACTAAAAGAGAAACTAACCGAATGTGTTTTGGCACACTACCACCTCCTAGTCCGAATATTGGCATCTTTAGGCTAATCTCACGCTACACTATCACATAGCTTAACAAAATCAGATGGATAGGCCTATTGGTCAGTTGTCAATTTAATTCCGAAATTGGCGGTTTTAGGGGTAAAATCACAATGAAAGTAGTACCTACACCCAGTGTGCTGACTACTTGAATTTGTCCTTGATGATGAGCGATAATGGCTTGAGCGATCGCTAATCCTAATCCTGAACCAGTATTTGTAGTTGAGCAGCTTTTTTCGCTTATATGTGTCCGGGCTGGATCAACTCGGTAAAAGCGGTCAAATAATTTTGGTAGTGCCTCCGTAGGAATACCAATTCCCGTATCACTAACTTTAATTTGTAAATGAGAATTGGTGCAACGCATTCCTCTAACTCGATTTATGCCTTCAATTCTTTCTAGCTCCACTTTTATTACTCCCTGTACAGGAGTATAATGCAAAGCATTACCAATCAAATTTGTAAATAATCTGACTAATTGCTCCCAATTTCCGATGAGAGTAAACCAACTTTCTTGTAATTCAGCATTAACTTCCGTCCCCGGAGAAGCGACTAAATTCAAAACCAAATTAATTTGTTTTTCCCTCGCTACAAGTTGTTGTTCTTCCACCACTTCCATTAATAAAGCATCAAGAGGACAAAGGGAAAATACATCTGTGTTAATTCCACTATCTTGTCTAGCTAAAAATAGCAAATCATTAACTAACTTCCCCATGCGTTGAGTCAGTCTTTCCATGATTTTTAATTGTTGACGATATTGAACAGTATTATTTTCTTCTTTGACTAAATCTAAATCAGCCAAAGCCACCTGGACATTAGTTTGAATTAAAGCAATAGGACTTCTTAATTCATGGGAAGCATCAGCAGTAAATTGTTTTAAACGCTGGTAAGATTCTCCCACAGGTTTCATGGCTTTACCCGACAAAAACCAACCACTAGCTGCTACTGACAATAGCATTAAACTAATTCCTAAAGCCAAATCAAAAATTAATTGTCGGCTAGGTTTTGTCACCTCAAACCAAGGATGACTTACTCGTAAATATCCTAAAACCTGTCTTCCTCTTTCTATTCTTTTGGTAACTTGTCTTAATAATTGTGCAGATTCTGCCCATCCTCCCTTGCTTGCTACTCGCACAGTTTCACCTGTATGATTAGGATGAATAGGAATATTTAATATTTCCGAAAAAGTTGACCACAATAATTCACCAGTAGGACTAAACCACTCTAAATCAATGCGATCATCTTCGGCATTTTCAGCATTATTAGGAAAACTAGATTTTACATTTACTCGCAATTGATGAGGTTGCAGGTTTATCTGTTCAATGACTAAAGAACGCTCGACAACTTCCACCACATGATATAATGTATCATCAACTCTTTCAATTAATGTACTGTGAACATATAAATATACACCACTAGCAAATAATAATAATAAAATCGCAGTTATAGCCGTGTACCAAATCGCTAACCGACGACGAGTTGCTTGAAATAAGTAAATGGACATAAAACTAATATGTAGCAATTCTATTTGAGTCATGAACGGGATTTTCTTGATACCATACAAGTTACACTCAGGATGTTATTATTTTCTGTGAATACTTGCATTCATAATGTATTTTTATACATAAAAATACCATATTAAGAACTTGCTCAAGTTTTTATATCAGGAACTGTAAAAATCTATGCAGTAGCAATTAAGATATTTATATTCATACTTCATAAACAATATCTACTTTATCTAAATGATCATGGCGAAATCAAAAAAAAATCATACCTTTATTAATCTAAGTGATCCACAATACTACATTAACCGGGAGTTAAGTTGGCTAGAATTTAATAACCGGGTGTTACATGAAGCTTGTGATCCTAGAACTCCCCTATTAGAAAGGCTGAAATTTCTGGCCATTTTTAGTTCTAACTTAGATGAGTTCTTCATGGTGCGAGTAGCAGGTTTAAAGCAACAGGTAGAAGCTACTGTTAATTTATTAACACCTGATGGACAGACACCACAAAAACAACTAGATGATATTCGTTCACATCTCAAACCCCAACTGAAAAGACACAACGTGGAATTTGAGAAAGTTCTCCGACCACTTTTAACCCAACGGGGAATTTACATTTTAGATTACATAGAATTGAATCAAAAACAGCGAAATCACTTAAATAATTATTTTCAGGAACAGGTTTTTCCCGTTCTTACTCCTCTAGCTGTTGATCCTAGTCATCCCTTTCCCCACATTTCTAATCTCAGTTTAAATTTAGCAGTGGTGGTCAAAAATCCTGAAACAGACGAGGAGTTTTTTGCTAGAGTGAAAGTTCCCAAAGTCTTACCCAGATTTTTGCCCATACCGCCAGAATTAGCAACCCAGGAAGATTATAACACTATTCACTGGACAGGAGTTCCTTTAGAACAAGCGATCGCCCATAATTTAGAATCCCTCTTTCCAGGAATGATTATTCAAGAATATCACCCTTTCCGTATTACCCGGGATGCTGACTTGGAATTGGAAGAAGACGAAGCAGATGATCTCCTCCTAGCTATTGAACAAGAACTCCGCAAACGCCGCATGGGTGGAAATACTGTCAGGTTAGAAATTCGTTCCCAAACCCCTGTATCAGTTCGTTCTCGTCTCCTCCAGGATTTAGGATTAACTGAAAGCGATGTTTACGAAGTTGATGGTCTTTTAGCACTGCGAGATCTAATGTATTTTCTCGCATTACCCCTACCAGAACTCAAAGATCCCCCGCGTCAATCTGTTGTTCCCTTCCGGTTACAAAGACTTAGAGAACCCAGTATTGATACTGATATCAACGAACCAGAAGAAGGAAAAGACTTTTTCTCCGTAATTCGAGAAAAAGATTTACTAGTGCATCATCCTTATCAATCCTTCTCCGGTACAGTGGTACGCTTTATTACTAGTGCCGCCCAAGATCCCCATGTTTTAGCCATCAAAATGACCCTTTATCGGACTTCTGGTGATTCACCTATAGTCAATGCTTTAATTACTGCGGCGGAAAATGGCAAACAAGTTTCCGTATTAGTAGAATTAAAAGCACGGTTTGATGAAGAGAATAACATTTATTGGGCCAGACGTTTAGAAAGAGTGGGTGTTCATGTTGTTTATGGTTTAGTAGGCTTAAAAACCCATAGCAAAATAGTTCTAGTAGTGCGACGGGAAAAAGATAAAATGCGTCGCTATGTACATATTGGTACTGGCAATTATAATCAGAAAACAGCACGACTCTATACAGATTTAGGCTTATTTAGTTGTCGGGAAGAATTGGGTGCAGATTTAACAGATGTATTTAATTTCTTAACAGGTTATTCTCGCCAAAAATCCTATCGAGAAATTATGGTAGCACCTGTGAATATGCGCGATCGCTTTCTCGGATTAATTCGGCGGGAAATTGCCAATGTCCAAAATGGATTTTCCGGCAGAATTGTTGCGAAAATGAATGCTCTAGTTGATCCACAAATCATTTCTACATTATACGAAGCCTCTCGTATTGGCGTACAAATTGACCTGATTATTCGCGGTATTTGTTGTTTACGTCCCGGAATACCAAATCTCAGCGAAAACATTCGTGTAATCAGCATTATTGGCCGCTTTTTAGAACACTCTCGCATATATTACTTTCACAATAATAGTCAAGAAGAAATATATATCGGTAGTGCTGATTGGATGTGTCGTAATTTAGATCGCCGCGTCGAAGTAATTACACCAATAAAAGACCAAGATATTGCCAAAGATCTACAAGAAATATTAGGAATTATGTTAGCAGATAATCGCCATGCTTGGGAACTACAACCTGATGGTAATTATATCCAAAGATGTCCCGGCGATAACTGTCCAGAAGCCAATTCCCAAAAAACTATTATGTCCATGGCATTACGTTCTACTGGTATTAATTAGAGAATATCTCAAAAAGCTATCTGCAAAGATACAGCATTTTCCGAGATTATGAAGTACAGATATAGGAATCCGGTTTGATTCTGTGAATTTACTTGTGTGGTCAGGGAACAGGGAACTCTTAACTGGGAACAGGGAACTCTTAACTGGAAGAAAGACAGAATTGATACCTACTAATTCTTGTATGGCTACGCCACGCAAGCTATCAAAAATCAAATAGGAGTCCTATATTAATAATAAAAATCTTGTGGTACGGGCATCTTGCCCGTCAAAATCGTACCTCACCCTGATGGTAATTCCCTGTCATACCCAAGGGTAACGCTATTATCAAACCAAAATCCCCTTTGGAACTCAGAAAAAATCAAGGTTTCCAAACCCACGCAAGTGGGTTTTTTCTGTTTAGGTGCGGTTTCTAACCACCAAACTAGTATTAGTGATACTAGATATCAATTTAGACTTTGCCAACTCTCCATAATAGCAAATAATTTAATTTTTCATAAAATCATGATGCGAAAAAGACATGACTAAATCTTTTTTCTGCATAAAAATATTTTTTTAATCACTAAAATTCATCCATAAGATAGAGTGAATTATTTTACTACCCACATTCCGCACCCCAAACTGTCACAGAGGTAAATTACGTAGAGAAAAAATTAAAGAGAGCATCAAAACAAACATATAAAGTGAAAAAAGGCATTTGAGAAACAGTAAATCACCAAAAACGTCA
>NZ_BJCF01000021.1 GCF_005402965.1 Dolichospermum planctonicum | reverse complement strand
AGAAATTCTCACAGAACATTGTACTGTATCGTTAAAAAGTAGAGAAGCAACTTATGTTTTTCCTCTTTATATCTACCCAAATACAGAAAATAAACAAACAAATCTTTTTGTAGAAAAAACTCCTAACCTATCCCCAAAATTCTTAGAAGCTATTAAAGAAAAACTTGGTAAAATACCCCCACCAGAACAAATTTTTTACTATGCTTATGCTATTTTTCACAGTCCTACATACCGCACTAGATACGCTGAATTTCTAAAGATAGATTTTCCCCGTCTTCCCTTAACTAGTAATCAAAACCTATTTAACTCCTTAGCTATCAAGGGAGAAGAATTAGTTAATTTACATTTAATGAAATCTCATACACTCAATAATTTAATGACAACTTATCAACAAATAGGAGATAATCAAATTACTGAGGTTACTTATCATTCAGAATTGCAAAGAGTATATGTTAATAAACAGAATTACTTTACCAATATTCCTCAACACATCTGGGAATTTAAAATCGGAGGATATCAAGTATTAGATAAATGGTTAAAAGACAGAAAAAACGCCAAAAGAGAATTATCTACTCAGGAAATTAACCATTATCAAAAAATTGTTATCTCTTTAACAGAAACTTTCCGAATCATGGAGGAAATTGATCAAATTATTCCTCATTTTCCCCTCAAATGAATATTCGCTTCTACCCATTGAATTACTTGATAACCAAGATTAGTACCATTAAGTCGATCAATTTCCCGGACTCCGGTAGGACTTGTCACATTAACTTCCGTAAGGTAGCCACCAATGACATCAATACCAACGAAAATTAACCCATCTTGACGGAGTTTTGCGGCTAAATGAGTGCAAATTTCCTCTTCTCTTGGGGTGATATTAGTTTTTGCGACAGTACCACCAGTTGCCATATTATTACGAAAATCACTACTACTAGCAATACGATTAAGCGCGCCTATGGCTTGACCATTAAGTAAGATAATCCGTTTATCTCCCTCCTTGGCTTGAGGTAAATAATTTTGTACCATGACGGGAATTTGACCATGAACTGTGCTAAGTTCAACAATAGAATTAAAATTGCGATCGCTTGCTTGTAAAAATAAAATTCCTTCTCCAGCTTTATTTCCCAGTGGTTTGAGAATTGTCGCTGCTTTGGCTACCACAAACTCGCGGATAACCTGTTTATCAGCACTAACAATGGTTTCGGGAACACATTCCCGAAACTGAAGGGCGTACATTTTTTCATTCGCACTACGAATACCAGCGGGGTTATTGATGACTAGAGTTTTATTTTGGTCAATATAATCCAAAATATAAGTAGCATAAAGATAAGCGTCATTTATTGGTGGATCAGTCCGCATAAATACGGCATCCATTTCTTCTAAAGGAATAAAAACCCTAGGGCTTAATTTAAACCAATTATCAACCGCTAACCAACGTCCCTCCACCAACTTTACAGGAACAAGCTCTACTTGTTGGGATACAGCCCAAGCTTTGCCATCAATTACACTTAGTAAATTTGCTTGAGTTATCCATATTTCATGTCCCAAAATTTGCCCTGCTTCCATCAGTGCCACACTGGTATCATGACATGGATCAAGTTTATGTATAGGATCAATAATAAAAGCCAGTTTCACCCTTTATACCTCTGTTATCCATGAATTTTCACATTAAAGAATATTCAAGATCCCCGACTTCTCAAATTCATTTATGTATCTCAGAGCAAGAAAAATGAGAGTAGGAACTTGGGGATCTGATACATAATCTTTTAATCTTAATTAGGTAATTAAGATGCTAACATCTCATCTAATTTACCTTGACGTTCTAAAGCGTGTATATCATCACAACCACCTATGTGATGATCATTAATAAAAATTTGGGGTAGAGAACGTCTACCATTAGCTCGCTGTGCCATTTTTGCTCTTGCGTCCTCATTTCCGTCAATACTATATTCAGTAAAATTAACACCTTTATTGTTCAGTAGACTTTTAGCACGGAGACAAAAAGGGCAAGTTGACCAAGTATAAATTTCTACTTTTGCAGTCATAATATTCTCAACAAAACGTCATAATTCTTAATTTTACTGATCAGGATAGGTAAAAGGCAACTAATAGCTGTTAATTACCAATTACCAATTACCAATTACCTATTACCTATTATCTATTCCCACTCAATAGTTCCTGGTGGTTTAGAAGTGATATCATAAACCACACGATTAACCCCTTTCACTTCATTGACAATGCGGTTAGAAATGGCTTCTAGCACGTCATAAGGAATCCGCGCCCAGTCTGCGGTCATCCCATCTTCGCTGGTAACAATCCGTAAAACAATAGGATGGGCATAGGTACGTTTATCACCCATAACTCCAACGCTGCGAATGGGTAAAAGGACAGCAAAAGCTTGCCAAACCTGATTATACAAGCCGCGTTGATTAATTTCTTGACGGACAATTAAATCAGCATCTCGCAAAATATTTAAGCGTTCAGCAGTGACCTCCCCTAAAATGCGAATTGCTAAACCCGGTCCTGGAAAAGGTTGACGTTGGACAATTTCTTCTGGTAAACCAATAGAACGACCAACTTTACGAACTTCGTCTTTAAATAGTTTCCGCAGCGGTTCTACCAGTTTAAATCTCAAGTCTTTTGGTAAACCACCCACATTGTGATGACTTTTAATTTTCACTGCTACCCGTTCCCCAGTTTTGGGGTCAACATTGGTATCAGCAGATTCAATCACGTCTGGATAGAGTGTTCCTTGAGCCAAGTAGTCGAAGTGTCCAAGATTCTTGGATGTTTCCTCAAAAACGCTGATAAATTCATGTCCAATACGCCGACGTTTTTCCTCTGGGTCTGTGACTCCAGCGATAGCTGAGATAAATCGCTCACGGGCATTGACATATTCTACAGGAATATGGAATTGTTCTTTAAATAACTTTACTAACCTTTCGGGTTCTAATTTCCGCATAAAACCCTGGTCAATAAATACACAGGTTAACTGTTCACCAATGGCTTTATACAAAAGAAAGGCCAAAGTAGAAGAATCTACCCCACCAGACAATGCTAATAATACCCGTTTATCCCCTACCTTGGTGCGAATTTCCTGAATGGCTTCCTCAACAAAAGCCGCTGTTGTCCAAGTAGGTTCACATTCACAGATATGATAAACAAAATTACGAATTAAAGCTAAACCACCCTGAGAATGGACGACTTCGGGGTGAAACTGTACGCCATAAAGTTTTTTGTCGTGATGAGCGATCGCTGCACAAGGTGTATTGTGGGTATGGGCAAGCAGTTCAAAGCCTGGAGGTAGGCTTGTAACTGAATCTCCATGACTCATCCACATAGTTGTACCCTCTTCGACATTAGTTAATAAGTCTGTAGGATCATCTATATATAGAGATGCTTTACCATATTCACCTCGTTCCGCTTTGGTAACTTCCCCACCCAATTGATTAACCATCAATTGCATACCATAGCACACTCCCAGAACTGGTATTCCCAACTTCCAAATTTCTGAGTCACAATGGGGAGCAAAGTCACTATATACAGAACTAGGTCCACCAGAAAGAATAATACCTTTGGGGTTAAGTTGACGTAACTGTTCCGCTGTGGTGCGGTAGGAAAGAACTTCGGAATATACTTGAGTTTCGCGGATACGACGCGCAATTAACTCAGAATATTGAGAACCAAAGTCTAAAATTACAATTATTTGCTGTTTCAGGTTCCCCAAATTTTGTTGTGTTTGAGGTACTTCAACCGTTGGTAGAGTCACCGCTGTATTCATGGTAGCCAAGGTGTGTCGTTAAGGATAGAAAGTCACAGTCTGTGATTTTGATGATTTTTGTGATTAATAGTCATAACTGTTAAATTAATCATCGAAATCAAATTCAAATTTCAAATTTAGTATTAAAAAAAATATTTATTTGAGTTATTTATACCAATTTAAGACCAAGCAGCCAGATTAGACTAGTAGATTTCAATTATCATTAACCGCAAAGACGGATAAGTTAATTGATAAATTTGATAATTCTGGAGTGACTATTTGCCTACTTTAAATTGGTATGATGATAATTCTTATTAATTTAGCACAATTTTTCCAGTAAGATACAACCAGTTTTGCTTTTTACAAAAATTTGGCGATCGCGGTCAAACAGGACGCAACCGCAAGCTATACTAGTTTTACCTTGTTCATTGTGGCTATTGATATATACTTGGCTACGGGTGTCAATTGCTTCAGCAATTGCACTATAGACTAGATTTACCCAATTACTACCAGTATTAATATCAAGGTTTTTCAGGTGTTTTAGTGCTGCTTCGGCTGTAGGACTGTGAAAAATGGTTTGAATATCGGTCGCATTTAAACCGAGCATAGCACAATGGCTGGTTAAAATTTCCCGACGACCATCAGCCAAATGATGATGGGTGTGAAAAATTCCCCCCGCTAGTTTCATCAATTTACCATGATAACCAAATAATAAAATTTCTTTGACACCTAAGACATCAGCAGCTACTAACATTGGTCCCAACCAATTGGCGGTTTTTATCAACTGTGCGGGATTTATACCGATTTTCTGGGCTAAATCTAGCCCATTTTCCCCAATACAAAATACCAAAGTTGTAAATTTACTAGCCCTTTCCTCTAGATTAGCACGAAAAGCCGCTAATTGATCCGGTGTGCTTAAAGGTTGAGAAATACCCGTTGTTCCCAGTAAAGATAGTCCCTCTACTACACCAAAAGCTGAGTTAGAAGTACGGATGGCCAGCGATCGCCCTTCTGGTAGAATAATAGTAACTTTGATTTTTTCCGTCTCTGTTAATAATTTACGTAAATTTTCCTGAAATAACCGTTGAGCGTAAGTATAAATTGCTGCTTTACCATCATCATTGAGTTTTTTCCCAATACCTTCTCCACCCTGAATAATTACTGATTCTCCATCTCCTTCGTACCATTCTACCACAGCCCAAATTGGTGTATTTTTAGTTAAATCCAGATTATCACCAGGATCACTGCGAGTCATAGCCAGGGCTTGATTTTCTGATATTCCTGCTACTTGGTCAATGGGTATTTCTCCCATTTTAGCAGGTTCAAGCAAGTCTATGGAGACAGAATTTATATTTTTACGATAACGTAGCCAATGTAAAGCCGCAACAGCAGCAGCACAAGCGAAAACTGGTAAAGTGTATCCAGAACGGGACATAGTGACAATTGAAAATTCAAAAAACCCTGACTAATCTAAACACCAACTTCCGACAATAAAACCTGCATATTTTCCCAGGAAATATCCTTTTCCAGATAACGGGGTGACTCAGGATGATAGGGACTTGCTATTCTATCAATAGTGATAATTTTAGCAGCTTCAGATAACACAGGAACATCAGGATCAAAAGCAGTTGAACGCATTAAAGAACTAGAAAAGCCTTTAAAAACAGCAATTGTATCAGTTTCACCGTCAACTTCCACATTGATAATAAGCACCTCTTGTGGTCTTTTAACTGTGTATTGTTCCAGTCTTTTACTAATAGGACTATTCATAATTTTAACATGAGTGACCTTTGAGCGACTTGCCATGAGACACAATTAATGTGTAGTCGAACGTCCATATTTACTGAGTTTGAACGCGACAAAATAACTTAAATACACTATGTAAAATCCCAAAGTAACTATACCGATAAAACCGAGAAAAGCAGGTGTACTCTTATGGTGGAAATAGTCTTTAAAGACTAATGGTGCTTCCAACCAAACACTACAGTAAGGAGTTTTCAGCGTATTAGCCGAAAAAGCGCAACGTAAAAAAGGTAAAAGGGCTAACGCTCCTAAACTACAATAAACCGTTGTTGCCCAACGCCAAGAGGTAAAAATCAGTTTTAATGCACCTTGGGGATGATACTCAATTTCATCATTGATATCCACCCAAAACCATAGTGCCATAGGGACGAGAATCCGTGCCATTAAAGCAGATATAAAACCAACTCCCAAGCCACCAATCATTAAATAGATAGTAATGGCTAATAGACTAGCTACACGCCAGTAAATCATTAATAAGCGTTGCATGGCTTCAGATTTTTGCACAAATGCCCAAATTAGGAGAATTATGGGAATAATCAGCACAAATAATAATTCTAGCCAATAGTCCATCCAAACATAGGGGCGAAACCATACTTCTGTCATAGAGTCAATAGAAAACTAGAAAAATTTGTAACTGGATATTTGATAGCGTAGCTTGTCTTGAGCCATGAAAGAAAAAAAGTCAGTTTTGGTATTCTGTTCAAAAGTGAAAAACGGGGGGTTTATTCCCCGTCTGGTGCAAAATTCCCGTAAATTGTCACTTAGTGAAAAAAGTACAACTGCTGGTTTTAGTCTTCATAAAGACGGCACTCATCTGCGTCTGGATTAGCATCGCAATACTTTTCTAGAGAGTTTTTAGGCTTGTCTTGGCTCTGGTGAGATGCTGCGGCTTGAAGTTCTTCTACTGCGTCCCAAGCAGCAGCACACGCAGCGGAATTACTACCGGAAATGTCGCATACAGCCCGAGCTTCTTCAACTTCTTCTTGGATTTTTGCTTGGATATCGCTATTGGTTTGGGTATTAGTCATGATTGTGTCCCGTTATGTTTTGTTTATACCAATATAGAACAACTTTGGAAATGGCAAGTTTTCTTTCTATGAATAACCATTCTTACACTTTTAGTGATAATTCGGTTGGGTAATATCATCTAAACTGACAATTCCTGACCATTGCACCTTTTTCTGCTGTTCTCGACGATAGGAAAAGAAATGTTCTGGAGTTTGGAAAGTACAATAGGGTGCGATGGCAATTTGTTCTAAACTAACTCCCAACTGTTCCAACTGTAAAGCATTTACCTGACGCACATCTAAACGCACTTTTCCCGGTTCTGTATCACTGAGTAAAGGTGAATTTGGTAAATCACGCAAAGCAGCAATAATTTTTTCTGGTTCGTTGTGTGGTATAACGCTACTGCCAATTTCTGCGGCTACTTCCACCGCCACTTGATAAACTTCACCCGCAATAGCCGGACCCATTGCCACACGCAAATCTGCTAAATTACTGCCGTGGGCTTGCATTCTATGAATAGCTGCCGGGACAATTTTCGCCGCAGTACCGCGCCAACCAGCGTGTAAAGCCGCTACTTGTCCAGTTTTGACATCTCCAATCAAAACAGGTGTACAGTCAGCAGAGGCCACCCAGACAGCTTGTAAAGGTTGATGACTAATTAAACCATCTGCTAAAGCCAAATCATCATCACTGATGTTAACATAATGATCAACTTCCTGGGGAGTCAAAACAGTATTGCCATGTACCTGTTTTAAGCGATAAACTAAGGCCTCTGGTTGTAGTGCCTCAGTTAGCTCATGAGGTAGACGTGGCCAAAACCGTTGGGTAAAGAAACCATGAGGCCAGGGTTTTAGAAGATTACAAGTTAGGTAGGGTAGACCTTCCCAATTGTGCCAATGCCAAGTGTGCATCTTTAACCAAACCTCAACAGAAAATTAACAACTTTCAATCAATTCAATGTTAACTTGAACAACGGCCAAAACAGATTTGCCAAAAAGCCAAAAAAATCTTCAAGTCAATTATGGGGCAATGCAGTGGAATTTAATCGGCAACTTTTGGTAGATAGCTTAAAAGCAGAATATAAGCATCAAGACTTACCATTCTCCCTACATATTTTTAATACATTATCCTCCACAAATCAAACCCTGTGGCAACTCATTCACCAAGGAGAAAAACCAGGCTGTATAGTTATTGCTACTCAACAAACCGCAGGGAGAGGCCAATGGGGTCGTCAATGGCAGTCTCCTGCTGGCGGTCTATATCTTTCGATGGCAATAGATCCTAAACTAGAAGCTACCAATAGTTATCAACTTACCTTGGCCAGCGCTTGGGGCATTACAGCACAATTACGAAAATGTGGTTTACCAGTGGGCATAAAATGGCCGAATGATTTAGTATTAAATAGTCGCAAATTAGGCGGCATTTTGACGGAAACCAAAGTTAATCAAGGACAAATCACTCAAGCCGTTATTGGTGTTGGTATTAACTGGGAAAATCAGGTTCCGTCCACAGGAATTAATCTGAAATTATGGCAAAATTCCCAGAATTATCAGATGATAGATCACCTAGAAATGCTAACTTCAAAGGTTTTACTAGGAATTAAGTCCGGTATAGAGTGTTTACAAGCAGAAGGAATAAGTATACTCTTATCTAACTATCTTGATGTCCTCACAAATATGGGTGATCAGGTTTATGTCAATAATCTTTTAGGTACAGTAGTTGGTGTAACTCAAGAGGGTAATCTCCGGTTAAAAATGACAACTGATGATCCAAAAGCACCAATAACACCCGAAATTTGCTGCCAACCAGGTACAATTAGTTTGGGTTATCGTCAAGCTTAGGTTTCATCTGGTAGGATAGTACACATCCATCCAACATTTAATGACATCATTTTCTTAGGTTTATTACACACAAAAAAAGAGAACAAATGACGCAGCATCATAAATCTGCCCATAAAAATTTTTACTTAAGTGGGATGAGTAAAGGTTTTGCTTCTAAACTACCGGGACGAGGCCTTTGTCTACTAACTAGCTTTAGTCTTATCGGTAGCGGTTTTGTGGCTGCAAGTGAAAGTTCATCAATATACAACATTGTCCCAACTATTGAGAATTCCCAACCAAAAGCAGCAGCCAAATCAGCTCAGCCAGAAACTATTGTGTCACCAACAGCACAACCAAAAACAGATTTTTCTGAACGCCAAGCTAGGCTAAAAAAAAGGCTAAGTAGTAAAAGTGGATATAGAGCTATACAAGCTATTAGAGATGCAAAATCCAGAGGTGAAAATGCTCAACAGTCGGAAGCTGACTCCCTAGCCAAAACACTCCCGGAAGTCTCCCGAACAACCAAAATCTCTGAGGAGACTACCATAGATACAGGGAGTAACGCAAAGGATTACAACAACAATTATATTGATCCCACTGAGTACAAAAATCCCGACACAGGTAACTATCAATCCCCAAGTTCTGTAGTAGTGACAGAACGTTCTAGAGGTTGTCGAACAATTTTAGGCGCAGGTGCTTGTGCTAAAACTACCCAAAATCGCCCCGTGGCTAAGTTTCAAGGATCATCACCGACTTGGCTGAAAAAAAGTGCAACTGCTAAATTACCGACCGTTTTCCCCGCCAAAAAATCAGCCTGGACACCTATAACTGGAAATAACAATCAGCAAAAGAATATTGCTGAAAATGTTACTAATAGTGACAGTAAAATTAGTCGGACTCGACATAATTGGCGGTCAAGGGCAATTGAAAACAGAACTGATACCCGCAATTATACAAGTCATACAAAAGCAGCCTATCATCGCCGTCGCTTTCTCCCTCATCCTGGGGAATTTAGCACTACAATTGTGAGCGCTAATCCTATCGCTCCCCCGGTGGGTAGTTTACCAGCACCAGTGATGGAGGGCAATGTTGCTCCTCGTGCCAGTATGGTGTCTTATAAGTTCTCCCTGGCATCAGTCTTACCAGAAGTTCCTTATACTAATACCATTGCCTATCGTGGTGGTAGTGGTTCGGGAATGATCTTCCCTCTAGCTATCGCTGCCCCAATTACTTCTTTGTTTGGCTGGCGAGTTCATCCTATCACAGGTGATAGTCGCTTTCACACTGGCACAGACTTGGGGGCACCCACGGGAACACCAATTTTAGCAGCAGCTAAAGGTCAAGTCGAGACTGCTAACTGGGTTAGTGGTTACGGTTTAGCTGTGATCATTAATCATGCTTCGGCTCAACAAACTCTCTACGGTCATATGTCAGAAATCTTTGTTCAACCCGGCCAATGGGTAGAACCAGGAACTGTCCTTGGCTTAGTTGGTAACACGGGTAATTCTACTGGTTCTCACTTGCACTTTGAAGTCCGTCACCTCACCCAAAATGGATGGGTGGCTGTTGACCCAGGTGTACAGTTAGAGGGTGGAATCAGTCAATTGATACAATCTCAGCGGATAGCCCAAGCTCGTTAATTAAGGTAGGGGGAATTGCCAATTCCCTCTACAAATACCCATTTTCTGCTAAAAATGCAGTTGTAATATCCCCTTCTTGATGGTGATTATTTCCAGGAGTGAGGAACTTTTCTACGTATTTACCCAAGATGTCTGCTTCTAAATTTACCCAACTCCCTGGGACTAAATGACTCAGATTGGTTTCGGCATAAGTCAGCGGTATGACTGCGACTGTAAATTGAGATAACTCTGATTTATATTCAGCGACCGTTAGGCTGATACCATTAACAGCAATACTACCTTTAGGAACAATATAACGAGCGATCGCATCGGGAGCAACAAAGGTCATTTCCCAGGAACTAGCAGTTTGTTTAGATGTTATTAACTGACCAATTCCATCTACATGACCCATGACAAAATGACCACCGACTTTACCACCTACTCGCAGCGATGTTTCTAAGTTAACATATCTTTGCTGAGTTTCTTCTTGACCTAATGTTGTGCGCCCGAGGGTTTCTGGTGAAGCGGTGGCAATAAATCCATCTTTTAATATTTCTTCAACCGTCAGACAGACTCCATCTACAGCTATACTATCACCATAAGCCAAGTCCTGAACGATTGTCTGTGGCTGACTAAGATAACTAATCTGCCACAAATCTCCCCCACGGGGTTTTATCGTTCCTAAACCTTGAATTAATCCTGTAAACACAGCTTTTGCGAAAATAATTTTATTTATTGCCTAATTTTGGCGGAAATCAACTCATAATTATCGGAAAAAATTTACAGCCCGTAGGTTTAATTTATTTCCCGATTTTGCTAAATGAATATTAACATATTAACATCACTCCCAGGGCTTACTTGAATTTAAAGGTTAAAGAAGGATAAAATATGAAGGATAAATAAATTAGTTGTTAATATGGTATGAAATAGGTTTATTTATACCTCATTGCTAGGAGACCACAACAACAGTCAACGAACCATTAATTTTTAATTTTCAGAAGAGTGTATTGTCTGCTACATAGTTCCAAGCGATTAAAGAATTTTAGAGGCTGAACCAATGATAGAAATGAAAGTCGCTGGTATAGCATTAGATGCCATCACCCGCAGCCCGATTGTACTCCTGAAAGATGGTTCAGATCGTCGCGCTTTGCCCATTTACATCGGTCAAGAACAAGCGAGAGCAATTATGGGGGCTATGGAAAATCAAAAGCCTCCTAGACCTTTAACCCATGACCTGATGGTAAATATGCTGGAGGCGTGGAATATGACCTTAGATAGAGTCATTATTCATACTCTGCAAAAGGATACCTTTTATGCTGCGTTAATTCTTCAGCAAGGGGATGTCAAAAAAGAAATTGATGCTCGTCCCAGTGATGCGATCGCTATTGCCCTACGTACAAATACCCCTATTTGGGTGATGGAAGAAGTAGTCGCTGATGCTTCTATCCCCGTAGATCGTGATGCTGATGAAGCTGAACAGGAGGCCTTCCGCGAATTTATTTCTAATCTCCGTCCCGAGGACTTAATTAAGCGGTTTGGCAATGGAGAAAGCTAGTACCGCAGGAAAGTATTGAGTAATAATTACTGAGTTGTCAAAGCTGAGAATTGAGAAAACACAAAAAAAATTATTTTATTATTTCTCTATTCTTTCCTCAACTCAGCCATCATTTACTTAACTGGATAAATTGGATTCATGCAATATCGTCGTTTTGGTAAAACTAATTTACATCTTTCTGTTTTTTCTTTGGGAACAATGCGCTATTTAACTGATAGCGAAAATGTCCAGCAAACCATTGAAAAAGCCTTATCTTTAGGAATTAATCATCTAGAAACAGCTAGAGGTTATGGTGAGTGCGAAGCATATCTGGCTAAAGCTATTAAGGCTGGTTTATCAATACCTCGTCATCAACTTTATATTACTACCAAAATTCCGCCTACAGCGGATGCTGATACCATGCGTCAGTATATTGATGAATCTTTAAAACGGTTAAATTTAGATTATTTAGATTGTCTAGGAATTCATGGATTAAATACTTGGCAACATTTAGAATGGGTACAATCAAAAAACGGCTGTATGCTGGCTGTACAAGAGGCTATAAATGATGGCAGAGTTAGACATATTGGTTTTTCTACCCACGGTGGATTAGATCTAATTTTAGCAGCTATAAATACAGATTTTTTTGAATTTGTCAATCTGCATTATTACTATTTTTTCCAACGTAATACCGCCGCAATTCAATTAGCAATAGAGAAAGATATGGGGGTTTTTATTATTTCTCCCGCTGATAAAGGGGGAAAATTATATAGTCCACCCCAAAGATTAAAAGAACTTTGTCATCCATTCACACCCTTAGATTTTAATTATCGTTTTCTGCTAAATGATAAACGCATTACTACCTTGAGTATAGGACCAGCAAAACCGGAAGAGTTAGTAATATCTCCAGAAATTTTTGCTCATAAAAATGAATTAACAAAAGCGGAAATTGATATTTTAGAAAGATTAGAAACTCAGCAAAATAATGTTTTATTAACTGATAAATGTAGTCAATGTTATGCTTGTTTACCTTGTCCCGAAAATATTCATATTCCCGAAGTTTTAAGATTAAGAAATTTAGCCGTAGCCTACAATATGACAGATTATGGACAATATCGTTATGGAATGTTTGAAAAAGCCGGTCATTGGTTTCCAGGAATGAAAGCCAACCGTTGTACAGAATGTGGTGATTGTTTACCCAAATGTCCAGAAAATTTAGATATTCCTACCTTATTAAAAGATACCCATGAAAGATTACAAGGGAAAGCAGGAAGAAGATTATGGGAGTAAAAAAATCAAATGTAGAGATGTTACCAGCAACATCTCTACAAATATTAAAGATAATGGATATTTAAATTACGGAAATCTTTAAACATTAGTATTTTTGCTCCTGATTTCTTCGACTTCTGCTAATGTTTCCACCGTTAAAGGTGTAGATTGACTCGCACCAGAGAGCAGTTTTAAAAGATTAGGACGGGAATCATATAATAGATAGATAATGCGATCGCCAATTTCCCATTCTTGGGTAGCTGACATTACCTGTAAACGTTCTTCCCGTTCTAGCAAAAGAGGTATTAAAATCCCATCCTGAATTTTTTCTTGTATATGTTCTTGTTGAGATGCAAATTCTGCCACATTTAATGTAGTTGCACCTAACTTAACCTGTCCATTACTTAAATATTCATTCCAAGTTTTTATTGGTAAATCAGAAACAAAAGCCTGATCAACTTTACTATTAACCAAAGGAGAACCTTGAGGGTGACGGGGAAAAGCAGCTAAAACACAGGGGGGATTAAATTCCTCAGCTGCCCGTTGTGCTAAAACAAAATTTACCTCACCATTACTTGTAATTGCCAAAAAAGTACCCATTGAACCAATTCCGGCCTCTTCGAGTATTTCCCCGTCCAAAGCACTACTAGCAATTACCCTAAGATTTTGGGCTTCAGCTTGGGCTAAACGTTCTGGATCAGTATCAATCATCACGACACTTTCTCCCCGTTCTTGAAAAAAGCGAGCAATTAATAAACCCAAAGGATTACAGCCGACAATTACCGCCCCAGTTGCGTCTTGAGAAGTAATTCTTAACAATTTAACCAACCAGCCAGCGGTTAAACCTTGACAAAAAACTGTCATAATAATTGTTAAAAACACTAAAGCCTTAATTGAGTCACCACCATTAATGCCGCGTTGGGTGAGTAAAATCGCAAATAAAGAAGCCACAGAAGCGGAAACTATGCCTCTGGGTGCAACCCAACTTAAAAATAGTTTTTGTCGCCAATTTAAGTCACTGTTCCAAGTACAAAGAATGATATTAATGGGACGGACGACAAACATTAACACCAAAACAGTCAATAAACTCCCCCAACCCAAAGCCAAGACACTGGCAATAGATAAATCAGCCGCTAGGAGGATGAATAAAACAGAAACACTGAGAATGGTAAGTTGATTTTTAAAACTTCGCAATAAACGTTCTTCGGGAACTGAAGAGTTAGCAAATACCGCACCAGCCACCACTGTAGTCATAATTCCCGACTCGCTGCGGATGATTTGCGCTAGGGTGAATAATACCCATAACATTGCCAGTACAACCAGATTTTTCAGTTCAAAGGAGATGAAATTGGCCCGTTTGAAGATCCAACTCATTAAGTAGCCACCAATACCACCTATACCCGCACCTACACCGAAACGTAAGAGGAGACCAATAATGGCATTAATCGGGTCTGTATCACCGTTTAAAATCGTATCTAGGACTACATAAGCCAGAATAGCACCCACGGGATCAATGATAATCCCTTCTCCTTCTAACAGCGTTGCTACTTGTCTATCTACATTAATTTGTTGAATTAATGGACCAATGACAGTTGGACCAGTAACAACAACAATAGACGCATAGAGAAAAGCTATATTCCAAGGAAATTCACCCAACCAGTGAGCGGCCAGACTACCCCCCAACAGAGTGATCATTGTTCCCAGTGTCACAAGTAACTGTAAACTAACGGAAACCTTGCCCAACTCTTGCCGATCTAATTTCAGTCCTCCCTCAAACAAAATGATTGCCGTTGCTAGGGAAACAATCACTTCTAATCCTGCCCCTAGTAAGTGCGGTTGCAATAGTCCCAAACCGTCTTTACCCAAAAGAATGCCTAATAGCAGTAGTAAGACAATGCTGGGTAGCTTGAAATATGCAGCCATTACCTGGGCGCTAATGCCCGCAAAAACAGTGATCACCATCTGGATGGTGATTTCAAAAGGTGCTTCCATGTTGTAGATTTTGAGCCATAGATTTCAAATCAAAATCCTGTGTACAGAATCATATAGCAAGGAAACTGGTAAACAAGAGTATCTGGAGACCTTCATAGGCGGCGTTGCCCAAACCAAGCATGAATTTAGGTGTAGAGAAGTTCCATGGAACTTCTCTACAAGAGTTTGGATATCATCAAAAATCATTTTCACACATCAAATCAGCAACGCCCATAGGAAAACAGTACCCACCAAAGTTATCTCACTAAGATTTTAGTAGATTTTATCCAACCGTCAGCAGTTTATTTCCCCTGCTCGCGCCTCTAACCCTTTCCCAGACTGCTCAAAAAAATTTTTTCCCAACCTATTGACATCCTCAAAAAAATCCGCTATATTGTTTAAAGTGATGAGAAACAAGCCCCCATCGTCTAGAGGCCTAGGACACCTCCCTTTCACGGAGGTAACAGGGATTCGAATTCCCTTGGGGGTACTAAGGAAGGGATAGAAAAGTTTTTTCTATCCTTTTATTCTTTCTAATTTCTTATTTTTTTGTAGTTCCTATAACCAAATAATTAGTTAGAGTATGGTTTCTAGAGAGCGCTGACGAATTGCTAAGAGGTTGGCTTGCAGGTCTTGACTGAGACGGCGTTCAATAATTGAGATTGGCATAGTCAGTTTAGGCCAAACTTGGATGGTGTAGCAAAGAGTAGTACCTTGTTGTTCACTGAGAAAACAAGGCTCTAAGCACCAAAAACCCGAAAAACCCTTAAAATCTCCTTCTACCATATTGAATTGGATTAATTTAGGAAATGATTCCTCTAAATCCAAAACCACACGGGCACAGAATTTAAAATTAAGTAAACTCGCTCTACCAATTTGTTCCAGTCGAATGCCTCCATTGGGATGTTCAAGAAGAGTGCTTTTGGCTAGATTGGGAATAAAATCAGGTAATGATTCATAGTCCGTGAGAATTTGCCAAACTTTTTCTACTGGTTGGGGAATTTGGATTATCGCGCTAATTTGGCGCTGTCTGTCTGATAATTTATCAACCTGAATAGCTACTTCATTGGTATCTAAGTTTTCTTCAGGAGAAATATTGTTACTGAGTGTAGAAGAATCAGTTACCATTGTTTTTTATTCTATTTACCTATAAATAACCCATAAAGCTGATATTTTGCATCCGAGTTAATACTAAAACCCATAGTGAAATGTTTAAAATCAAGTTGAAAGTGGTATTTTACCCAATTACAAGGGTATAAATGGGTAAAATTAACTAAAATTTCCAACTAGCCAGATAAACTTTCCAAGCTCAGAGGAAGCATATCACCATTTCTGGTTAATCCTAACAACATTGACTGTTGTGGTTCAATTAATTTACCTGTGAGGACACAACGTTGTTCTTGTTCCGCTATAGCACAAATACTGGCACGAATATCAGATTTAGAAAAACGCGGGTTCCACTCACCAGATTTTTGCTGGATATAATTCCACAGGATATCTCGAATTAGAGACTGATATCCTTGATTACCAGCCATATCTTTAAGTTTATCCTTTAGTACCCGTTCTAGACGAATACTAGTAACTTCCATATCAGTTGTTGAAATGCGTGTAATGGTTTGCATGATTTTTTCTCCTTACAGATATATACAGAGTAGTAATACAAGTGTAGTATCTTTAAAAAAATGTTCAATATAGCAAAATAGATTTCATATTTGAGGGGAGAGAACCGTTTTAAACCCTTCAACAACTGTGACAGTGAACTTACTGGGTAAATTGTGGTTAAGTCTTTGTGTTTATTGATAAGCTAACATTTGCAAAAAATATTTAGATAGATATACAAGCAAATCTAGAATAATAGAAGAGGATATTTATGGCTGCATTTTCAAGAGTTCAGGAACTGTGACAAATCGGTATCCTTGCTGTTTAAGCCCGCTAATAATTTCTGGTAAGGCTTTCACTGTTCTCTCCCGATTTCCTCCACCATCGTGCATTAACACAATTGCTCCAGGTTTTGCTCCTTTAAGAACATTTTTCACAAAGGCTTGAGGTTTAGCGCGAGGATCGGTGTCTGCTGAGGTGACAGACCAGAGGACAACGGAGTTTTTTTGATTTTTGGCATAAGCAGCTAATCCGTTGTTTAAATAGCCTCCTGGAGGGCGGAAAAAAGATGTTTTAACGCCTGTTGTCTTGTAAATTAGGTCATTTGTGCGTTCAATTTCACTTTTTGCTGTAGCTGCATCCATATTTCGATACCAATGATGCCAAGTATGATTACCGATAGCGTGGCCTTCAGCTACAACTCGTTTAGCAATTTCGGGGTTAGCTTGTAAAGCATTTCCTACCCAAAAAAATGTAACTTTGACATTATTTTGTTTGCAGATATCCAGCATTTCTAAGGTTGTTTTTGGCCAAGGACCATCATCAATAGTTAACGCAATTACTTTCTCTTTATTACTGGGTTCGACTTGATAAACTGTCTTCCCCTGATATTTGCTGGGGACGGTAAAATTTAGATTTTCAATTTTAGTTGATAGTTGTGATTTTCCTGGAAATTCATGTTCAGGAATAGCAACTTTTAATGGTTTGTCATTTGTTTTTAACTGGTTGGGACTTTGGACGTTAGTACAAGCAGCTAAAGATAATAATATTGTGGCCATACCAATGATTTTGAGTTTTTGATTGTGGCTGTCTGTCGGGGTATAATTGTTAATTGGGGACATAAATTTTGTTGAGAATTTTGTTGAGAATTTTGTTGAGAATTTTATAAGAATCCTGTGCCTGAGCTAGTTATGATTCTAAATTTATCTTTTCTTGACCATTGTAGATTAAACTAATATAAACTTTAGATGATGATCTGATTAATAGAATCCTGGATGCTTTGCATATCAATCAGTGTAAATAGTATTTATGTGTTCAAATTTACCGATTTCAGTATCACAACAGTGAAAGTATGAGCAACAAAACTGCTAATTGATCAAATTTTCAGCCCTTTAAAAAAGGAAGAATCACTGTAAATACTGTTCCCTTTCCTAATTCACTATAGAAGGTAATTTCCCCCTGGTGCAAATCCACGCATTTTTTGACTATGGACAAACCTAAACCTGTACCAGGAAGTGTCCCGACGTTAGATCCGCGCTGAAAATACTCAAATAAATGAACTTGGTCTGCTTCAGGAATACCAATACCATGATCACTAATTTTAAAGATAAGTTGGTCATCTTTCTTAGACAAACTAAAGTTAACTAAATTGTGATTAGGAGAATACTTAATAGCATTAGTCAGGAGGTTGGTTATAATTTGCCGCAACAGTTTTTTGTCTACTTGAACAATCTGATAATTGCTGAAAATTTCATCACCTAAATCTATATAAAAATCAATTCCATGGGAGGTAAAGCTAGCTTCTATTTGCTCCTTGAGATGACGACAGAACTTAATGATATCTAATGGTTCTAGGTTTACTTCTATTTTTTCAGCTTCAGCTTGGTTAATCATGAGGACATCATCAAGGATTTGGATGATATGCCTGATTGTATTTTGGATTGTTTCTAGATGTTCCTGTTTTCTTTTTTCACTGAGGCGATCGCTAAAATTTTGTAAAATACCCGATGATGAAGAAATAATCGCTAAAGGAGTGCGAAACTCGTGGGATGCCATGGTAATGAACCGGGATTTTAATTGATTTACTTCCTTTTCTTTTTCTAGAGCCTGACTTAATTCTGCTGTCCGTTCAGCAACGCGATTTTCTAGCTCACTTTTCAGTTCTATGAGTTGTTGATTCTGGATTTCTAAAGTTTTAGTTAATTCTCGTAACTGCAAATGTCCACGCACACGAGCAAGTAATTCTTGTTTTTGAAATGGCTTAGTTATATAGTCCACGGCACCTAAATTTAACCCTTTAATTTTATCAACAGTATCAGCCAGAGCAGTCATAAAAATTATAGGTATAGACTTGGTCAAGGGATCGGCTTTCAATTGCTGACAAACCTCAAATCCATTAATATCAGGCAACATAATATCCAATAGGATTAAATCAGGAATACTCAAACGGGCTTGTTTCATGACATTTAACCCCTCTGCTTCGATTCGCACTTTGTACCCTTCTTGATTCAAAGCATGATCAAGAATTTCTAAATTGGTGGGATTGTCATCAACTACTAAAATTATGGACTGCTTAGTTAAAGTTTTCAAAATCTTTTCCTTATGATTTATAAATTATGAATGAAAATAGCGATTCTCGTAACGGTTAACTGATTTTTAACTTTGAGTTTCATAGTGCTGAATTGTTTATAAACTTGTTCATGGGTTAGGTATTTCATCTTGAGTTTAAATACGACTAACCCCAGTATACTACGTTATTTTGAGATTAAATCCCAAGACTCTCTTTTCTAGAGTACACTATTTAGGTAAAGATGTTTTTTGTTTACTGATATTTTGCAGAAATTCACGGATCTTAACAATTTTATATCCTCGCAGCATCAAAGTCATTTTATCTATAAAGGGACGGTAAATTTCACCGCTTTGCTCCAGACGGTTTAGCTCATGATTTATTTCCCGAATTTGTCCTTTCATAGCATATTCTAGCAATATGGTTAAATCCGAGGCTGGTGGCACAACCATTTCTGTATCAGTAACTTCCATGGATGTTTTAGTGTCATTTGTCATGGATTCTGCATAAATCCAGTTCAGATGAAGTTGTTGGGCTAATATCCAATAAAGTTCTTCTGTTTTCACTGGTTTAGGTAAAAAACCCTGTCCACCGATAAGCAAGCTTTTTTGACGGTCTGCATCAAATACACTAGCAGAAGAAATAATCACGATTGTGTTTCTCAACTCGGCTAATTCACGTATTTGAGTCAGCATTTCCCACCCGTCCATAATCGGCATTTTTAGGTCAGAAATTATCAGATCAGGAGGATTTTCTATAGCCTTTTGTAAAGCTTCTTCACCATTGTTAGCTTCTATAACTATAAAACCCAAGGGAGCAAGTAAACTAACGATTACAGAGCGATTTTCCCAACGATCATCAACTACTAAAATTTGTCTACGCTGGCCAGAATATCCCACAATTTGGCCTAAATTAGTCATAGTATTAGCTTTAGCCCAGTTATCAGCCAAAGAACACTGGATCTCAAATTCAAATAAAGTGCCAATTCCCAATTCACTTTTAACTTCCAAGTGACTACCCATCATTTCTACAAAACTTTTACTAATTGCTAAACCTAAACCAGTTCCTTCTGTTTTTTGTTTAGATGTTCCCGTCTGTTCAAAAGGCATAAAAATTCTTGTTAATTCCTCGCTGTTCATGCCAATTCCAGTATCTTCAACCTGAAACTTGATTTTCACAGAAGAGGATGTCAATGTTTTTATATCATTATCACTAATAATAGCTCTAAAAATAACTTGTCCTCTATTTGTAAACTTGATGGCATTATTCAAGAGATTTAGCAAAATTTGTCTAACCCGCTTTTCATCTAGAATAACTCCTGATGGCATATTTTCTGCTAATTCGTAAATAAAATCTAGGCTTTTTTCCTCTGCTTTAATTCTGGCAATTTCCGCTACTCCTTGTAATAAAGATGGTAAATAACAAGGTACAGGATCAAGTTCCATTTTCCGGGCTTCAATTTTGGCAATATCAAGGATATCGTTAATCAGGGTGAGTAAGTGAGTACCACATTGATAAATCACAGCAATTCCCCGCTGTTGCTCCTGAGTAAGTTGTGTCCGGCTCAAAATCTGGGCATAGCCTAAAATACCATTTAGGGGTGTACGCAATTCGTGACTCATGTTAGCAAGAAACTCGCTTTTGGCTTGATTTGCTATTTCAGCTTTTTCTTTAGCAATGAATAATTCTGCGGTTCTTTGCTCAACTCGCTCTTCCAAAGTTATTAGAGATGATTGTAACTGAATAGCCATTCTCTTGAAGGAATTGGACAGATTTACCAATTCTTTAATACATTTAACTTCCATTAAAGCAAGATCTGATTCTCTCCAAAATGGTTGACAGTTGGCTAGTTCTAGAGCTTGAGTGGCTCTATTTAACTGTAGAATGGATTTATTTACACATCTAGTGGTGAGAAAACCCATCCCCGTGCTAATCAGTAGAGTTAGACCACACAATACAATGGTCAAATCAATATTGTTCTTAATTTCTTTAAGAAAATCGGTTTCAGGAATCACAACAACTGTTAGCCAATCTAAATTTCTATCAACCGACGCTGGTATAACTTCGACAAAATGCCGTTGCCCATTTTTGGATACAAAGATCAGGTTTTGTTTTGTTGTTATTCGCTCAATTCCCTGGAAATGTGCTAATAGGTTTTGAGTTGTTTCCCGAGTTAGATCGTTACGACTGTTCAGTGTATTTAATCTGTATTTACTCAAATTATCTGGTTTAGAAAAATTGAAAGAGGTTGATAAACCTAAAAGAAAAGGATCTTCACCAGTGGAACTAGCAACTAATAACCCGCTCCGTTCTAAAATAAAAGCTTGACCTGTCTTACCTATTTTCAATTTTCGCAGGAAATCCTCTAGTTGAGATAGAGGAACAGAGGTACTAACAACTCCCTGAAAAGTATTATTCTGATCAAAGAATGCTAATAAATAGCCAATAATTAAAGTTGGTTCATTGTGGTTATTTCTTGAAACAATAAAGTGCCAAATTCCCTCTCCTGCTGCATTTTTCGCTGTTTGATACCAATGACTTGATCGAGTATCTTCCGAGGGTTCGGTTTGAGAATTAATGATATTTTTAGACTGATTGTAATTCCCTAGATTGTCAGTGAAGTAGGTATTCCATTTATAATTAGTTGACTGATCTCTGAGAATAATCATCCCAGATCCATCTTTTTGTTTAGCTACTGCCAAAAATCTGTTTTTCTCTGTAGCAATGGCAACATCATTTATGTGATCAATTATTTGTAACTGCCGCCAAAAATAGTTTTTTACTGTGGCTAAATCCTGATAATTCATAATACCTAATTTGATCAGAGCCACATTATTTTCGCTAGTTTGTATTAGGTGTTCCAAATAATCATCTAGACTTTGATCAATGTGGTCAGAAATTTCTGTGATCAATTGTTTAGCCATATTCTCTACTACCTTTTCCCCAGTATAGTATGAAAGATAACCAACTAACCCCACAGCCCCGACAATTTGCAAGACAAAGGGAACAATTAGGACTAATCTCAGGGGTATTTCTTTTAATATATTCGCGCTATAGCTTTTCATTATTTAAGTAAATGTGGTCAATACCTGATTTGGGTGCGTCCATGGAACTATACCATAGTCTATTATACACCAATACTGTTAAGGTAAGGATACAAAGTAAAGATAATTTAATTTTGGCGGCTCTAACTGAACAGTATTGTGGTATGAGGGAAAAAATTTTCGGAGTAGCAAAATTCGTTATTAAATCATTATTTAAAAGTTGAGTATGTACAATTTGCTGTATAATGGCCGGCATTAAGTGAATAAAATCACAAAAAAATTGTCGGAAATATACATAGATAATTCCCTAGAGGTCAACTTTGAGTCATGAGCTTAATTTTAGTAATCGAAGATGAAACTCAAATTCTCTCAAATCTGCAAGAAATTTTAGAATTGGCAGATTTCAACGTTATTACCGCTGTAGACGGAACAACCGGGCTACAATTGGCGAAAAATAAAAATCCTGATTTAATCATCTGTGACATTATGATACCAGGAATCAATGGCTATGAGGTTTTACAAAAACTGCGACAAGAACCCAAGTGTGCTGATATCCCCCTGATTTTTCTCACTGCTAGAGCCAACCGGAGTGATTTACGTCAAGGTATGTGTCTAGGTGCTGATGATTACATTACTAAACCTTTTGAGCCTTTGGAAATATTACAAGCAGTAAAAGCTAGGTTGCAAAAACGTTTAATCCCTGGTCAAGCCTATCTAAAAGAAGCTCGGAAGTCAGCAAGACTGCAAAAGGAAATCAAAACCAATCAGCTTGAGTTGCAAAACTCCAACGAACTGGCACAGGTTCGAGAAAGCCTATTAAGAAAAGTTTCTATAGACTTATCCAATCCTGTTTCTAACATTAACATGGCCATTTGTATGCTCAAAGAGGCCAAAACAGAAAAGCAGCGCGAGCGCTACTTATCAATTTTACAACAAGAATGTAGACGGGAAATCGAGATATTAAATGAGATTGATAGCCTGCGGGAATTATTAAGTGCTGAAAACACAAAATTGCTCCGAGATTATAAATTACTGGAGATTAATTAATATTAACAGGTAATTTGCTGTTCAGAGGATGTTTGAAAAGTCAAAAAGTTTACAGAAAATCCCCATTTTCTTGTAGGGAATAGGGGATATTTTTTTATCTGCGGTTAATTTCTTATCCCTGATAAAAACTGACGCAAGCTAAATAAACTGAGGCTTTGACCTAAATTGAGAGGTAACATAGATACACCTTCTAAGCGTGACTGTACCCAACCTTCACCCCAGTACCATTCGTGAAAGCCATCAATGGCTCCACTGAGTAGTAATCGCAAACAATTGGGTTTTACCACATCTACTCGATGATGAATGGATACAGGTCCTGTCCAAGTAGTAAATTCAAAGCCCGGTGGCAATTCTGTGGGCATTTCCGGGGGGAAATTTTGTCCTAAGAGCCATTTTTTCAATTGTACTGGATGAAGAATACTATCATGAATGGCATCAGCTGATGCTGGAATTTCGATGCGGATTTGGCTTTGTTGAAATGTACCTAGCATGGTAATGGGTAATGGGTAATGGGTAATGGGTTAATCAACGGCTTCTACTGTTTAAGCTAAAATACAAAAGTCACCAAAAGAATTGTAAGGTTTTTCATGGCAGATCAATTAATTCGTGGGACTGCGGCGAATGGGGGGATTAAAGCAGTAGGTGTGATTACCACCCGGTTAACGGAAGAAGCAAGGGTTCGCCATAAATTGTCCTATGTGGCGACAGCAGCACTAGGAAGAACAATGGCGGCTGGTTTGTTAATGGCTTCAAGCATGAAACGACAAGGCTCTAGGGTAAATGTTCGCGTTAAAGGAGATGGTCCTTTAGGTGGTATATTAGCAGATGCAGGTTTAGATGGAACTGTTAGGGGTTATGTCGGTAATCCATCTGCGGAATTGCCTCTCAATCACAAAGGTAAACTGGATGTTGGTTCTGCTGTGGGTGGGGGCTATCTTTATGTAGTCCGAGATGTTGGTTATGGCTATCCTTACTCTAGTACAGTGGAACTGGTTTCCGGGGAAATAGGTGAGGATGTAGCCCATTATCTCCTAAATTCGGAACAAACTCCTTCGGCGTTAGTTTTGGGTGTATTTGTGGGACAACAGGGGGTAACAGCAGCCGGGGGAATACTGCTACAAGTGTTACCTAAGGCGGCTAAAGATGAAGAACTGGTAGCGACTTTAGAATCAAGAGTTTCCGCTTTATCCGGTTTTACACCACTACTACAAGCGGGGAAAACATTGACGGAAATCTTGCATGATTTGTTAGGAGATATGGGATTGAACATATTTCCCGAAAGTCAAATGCTACGCTTTCATTGTGGTTGCTCTTTTGAGCGGGTGCTAGGGGCGCTGAAAATATTGGGAGAGGCTGAACTTGAGGACATGATTGTTAAAGATAATGGTGCGGAGGCAATTTGTGACTTTTGTGGTAATGTTTATCAGGCAACTAGTGATGATTTAACTCAGCTAATTCTAGATTTACAAAAAGAATCTTTAATTTCTGGTTAATGTAATTAGTCATACTCAAACCAAATAATAGTAATGTTATTGATGGGAAAGTGAGGATATTAAGCATAATATTATCTATATTTATTGATCTACCTACTTTCATATCGCTATTCAATTAATTACTGTGGTGTGAGCAATGACAGAACGGGATATTCCAGATAATTGGCCTTTGGACCAAGTAGATGAATCTATTGGGCTTCAGCCCAACTATATACCAAATAATCAAACGGCTGATACTACTGCTGTTGGTTCTCATTTTAAGTCTGTGAAGAATGGAAAAAATCAAGATGGCACTGGCCTATCTATAAATAATGCTTCTAAAGCTAATTTTTATATCAGTGTTATAACTGAGAAAATGCCACCTTGGATGAAGGGATGGATACCTTTAGCGGTAGTGCTAACTTTGATTCCTGGGAGTGTGGGGTTTTTGGCAATATCTATGTTGTTTAAACTGCCTTCTGCTCCTAATTGCCCGCAAATTTTCTGGCCTTTAGCGAGTGCGTCAGTTAGGTTACACTGCGCTCAGTTGGCGGCTTCTAAGCAAACAGTTAATGATTTGCTCCAAGCGATCGCTTTGGTGAAACAGTTACCAGAAAATCACCCTCTACGGGGGGAAATCAATCGGTTTTTAGAAAAATGGTCACGGGATATTTTACAACTAGCTGATGAGACTTTTCAGTCGGGGGATTTGCAGGGGGCGATCGCTACTGCTCGTCAAATTCCAGCGGATTTAGAAGCGAGTAAATTAGTAGAAGAGCAAATTGAAAAATGGCAGTCAATTTGGTCAAAAGCCGAAGGAATCTACCAAGAAGCGGAACAGGAACTGCGCCAAAGACATTGGCAATCGGCTTTTATGCTCACAGCTAGATTACTGCGGGTAAATAATAAATACTGGGCAAATACTAAATATGAGCAATTAAATAATATTATTGTCACGGCGCGGGAAGATGGGGATAAACTTTACAAAGCTGAAAATTTAGCAGAAACCCGGAGTTTAGATAATTTACTCAAAGCGATTAAACTAGCTAAAACGATTAAACCAGAAAGTTATTTATACCAAAAAGCCCAGGAGCTAATCACTGGATTTGCGCGGAAAATACTTAAATTAGCACAAGGGAAGATGAAAGGGCGAGATGCTGATACAGCACTGGAAATTGCTCGAAAAATCCCCCCTATTCCGGCATTACAGGCGGAAGTTGATGATTTTCTGTTTTTGGGTGAGGCGAAAAGAAGCGCCTTTATTGGTACTGTGGCTGGGTTAGAAACGGCGATTTCTCAAGCTCAACAAATAGATGCTTCTAGGGAAAATTATAATGAAGCACAGCAATTAATTGCTAGTTGGCAATTAGAAATTGAAGATGTTTCTCGCTTAGAAAAAGCCCGGAATTTAGCTAGTCAAGGTACGGTTAGTGATTTAACTGCGGCTATTTCTGAGGTACAATTAATTCCTAGTAGTAATCCCCGTGGGAAGGAAGCCCGTCAGGAAATGGGGCGTTGGCGTGGCCAGGTGGAGACGATTGAAGATACACCATATTTAGAACGGGCTGAACAAATCGCAATTAGTGAAGATGTTAGCTCTTTACAAACTGCGATCGCTGAAGTTAGTCAAATTCGTTCAGGGCGAGCATTATATCCAGAAGCGAGGAAAAAGATTCGGCTATGGACTGCAAAAATTGAGCGTATTCAAGATCAACCATACTTAGATCAGGCTAGGGTATTGGCCGATAATGGTGATTTTAAAACTGCGATTAGTGAAGCTCAAAAAATCGCTGCATCAGGACGGGCTTTGTCGGATGAAGCCCAAACGGCTATAGATACCTGGCAAGACCAAATTCGCTCTCAGGAAAGTTGGCAAAAAGCCAAGCAAGTTGCAGAGATTGGCACACCAGAAGCTTTAGTTCAGGCTATGGAGTTGGCAAATCGGGTATCTAATCGTAACAGTTTGCGTTTAGATGTGAACATTGCCATTGACCAATGGAGTCAACAATTATTACAAATAGCACGTTCTCAAAGTGAAGATGATGTTGCCAAAGCTATTAATACAGCGAAGTTAATTCCTCGCGGTAGTAGTGCTTATACTGATGCTAGGGAACAAATTAGAACTTGGCGGCAATTGCTGGTTCCCAAATCACCACTTACTCCATCAGTGGAATCCACGCCAGAAGCAACACCAGCAGAAGAATCTCAGCCTTCAGAAGTTAGTAATTAATTAGTAATTAATTTATAATTTTGCTAATTTTAAGTATGAATTAGTCTGACGCAAAAACGCAAAGACGGAAAGATTAAGAGTGAGAAATTCTTGATTTTTTAATTTCATACTTAAACATACAGCAAGTAGCTTTGAGTGAGGTACACCTTGTGCGGGCAAGACTTGTACTGAGATTGGTCGAAGTATGCCCGCACCACAAGAGTTTTATTATTAATATCTGTACTTCATAATATCGGGAACTGCTGTAGCAAAGTCCTAATTTTGAATCACTAACTATTCTTCTGTAAAATCTCTCCTCCGCGTCTGGGCGACTCTGCGTGAAAAAAAAGAATTTTACCCTTGATTTTGAATTTGTCTAACTACCGTCAAAGCCGAATAACTTACCCCCGCAGTTCCTTCTCCAGGGTGGGTAGAATCACCAACTAACCACAAATTATTAATAGGAGTACGATTAGCAAAACCAAAGGGTCCAAAGGTGGAAATTCTTTGACCAATACCGCCTACAATTCCCTTTTCTCTACCTGTATAATTAGCAAAGGTACGAGGTGTGGCTGCTTCTACATAAATGATGGTTTCTGGTTTTAAATAGAAATATTGGGAAAGTTTGGATATTGCTTCTTGGGTGAATTTTTGTTTTAACTCTTCGTAATTTTCAGTTTCCCACCAGGGAGTAAAATCAACAAAGGAAGAAGCGATAATTGTGGCTTTTCCTAATGGTGCGCGGCCGTCTCCTTCATGACTTACAGATACAAATAGGGAATTATTTTCGCCAATTGGTCCATTAATATCATATAAAAATTGTAAATGCGGTGGACAATTGGCAGGAATTGCACTCTTATCTACACCTATATAAACAACAAAAGCGCCAGAAGCAGGAGGTAGTTTTTCTACTCTTTGTTTATATCCCCAAGGGGCGTTTTCTCCTAATAGTTGAACTAAGTTTTCAACTGTAACGTTAGCAATTATATGATCTGCTGCTTCTGTCCAAATTTCCCCTGTTTTCTGATTTTTAATGATTACAGATTTAGCTTGGTTATTTTCAACTTTGATTTTTTTGACGGTATGTCTCATTAATAATTTACCACCATCTCGTTCTAAAGATTCTACCAAGCGATCGCTCAATACTTGCATACTGCCTTGGAGATGAAATAATCCTTGGGGTAATTGGGATACATTCAAAGCTGTGGCTGCATAAAGTAAGGCGGTTTCTTCCGCGCTAACTTGGGAATATAATTTGAGTTGTAAATCTAAAAATGTCCGCAGTCTTTTGTCATTTCCTAAACCACATAATCGTAAAGCATCTCCCACTGTCATAAAGGTGAAAGGTGCAGTTATAAATGTACTTGGACGCACTGCTTTAATTAATTGTTTTAAATCCCATAAATTACGCGGTGGTAGCACAGGATCACGTCCTTGAAATTCCCAACTAGCATTAAATAAAGTTGTTAATAATTGCCAAAAAGATTCACTTCCCGGAAATTGTTTTTGGCGTTCTTCTTGCCATTTTTCCGCATCACGCCACACATTAATAGGTATAGACTCTCCGGGAAGATATACCGTACAAGCTGGGTCACAAGGTGTAGCTGCGGGTAATTCTATATTTAATTCCGAGAAAATGCGGTGATGAATTCCCCCAGGTTCTAAACCTGCAACTTGGGTCGCACCAACATCAAAAATAAATCCTTGACGTTTGAAGGTGGAAGCGCAACCACCAGGAACTATTGCTTGGTCAAGTACAAGGACGTTATAACCTTTATTGGATAATAATGCACCTGCCGTAAGTCCACCTATACCTGCACCAATGACAATCACACGGGATTGATTTTTTGTATGAGATAAATTTGACATAATTCTTAATATTACTAATTATTAGTTTACAATAAAAAATTTATTTATTGTCAACAAATTAGTTTAAAAGCAATTGATCTATATTTAGCGTGTATATATTAAGACAATGTAAACAAACAGTTTACACTTACAAATATTTGATTTTTGACTTATACTAGTTTTGACAGTGTTTATACTGTTAATAAATTCAGCAATAACCAGGAGTTTATGAGCAATAGTTTACAAATCTCAGAAATAGCGGTTTCTATCGTCGCTAAAAATCTCAATCCCGCAGTTTTAAACCCAGATTTTCTCAAATATACGGGAATTATTCCTGCTGATTGGGAATTAGCAAATCAACCAGTGTACAATAACAATTTAGTACAGTTGGTTTATAAAAACGGTGTGGGAATCATTGTCCAACCGAACCGACTAAATGTCTTAGAGATGATAGGACCGAAAACTCAAGCAGAGATTCAAGTAGCAGCAATTGCGAGTCAATTGATAGAAAAGTTATCTCAAATAGAGTATCAAGCAGTGGGAATTAACCCCAAAGGATTTGTCGGTTTTCCATCAGAAACGGATGCTTATCAATATATCTGTGGTAAGCTTTTATCTCCTGGTTCGTGGCAAGAATTTGGGGGGAGTAAAGTCAATGCTTCCTTGGAGTTAACTTACCCCTTAAAGCGCGGAGTTTTGAATTTAGCTATTAATCAAGTAAATGTTCAATTTGGGGAACAGGTAACACCAGCAATTTTATTTTCTGGTAACTTAAATTATCCCCTATTAGGTAACACCATCACCGAAAAAATCCAAGACTTACAACAAGTAATTGGTAACTGGCAAAATGATGTCAAAACTTTCCAGGAATTGCTAGTGGAGAAATTTTTGCCATTATCTTCTTCTGGACAAGCAATTAGTGGTTCGGTGTTTTTGAATTGAGTTAATTTAGTGTAGAGACTGTAGAGGTATTTCTGCGTTTCTAATTTTGCTATTTTATAGGTTGGGCATTTTGCCTAACCTAATATTGTGTTATTGTTTTTATACAATGGTATTTTTTGATCTAAACTACTCGATATGAGTTAAAATTGAATTATCCCAAAGAGTTGATTAAAACTAATATTTTCTCAGAGAGATATACTATTATGTGGCTAAAGAGTATTAAAATTAAAGATGTCAAAGGATTTCGAGAACAAACTATTTCATTTCACAATAAAAATAATCCCTATAAGTGGATCACATTATTAGGTGAAAATGGAGTAGGAAAAAGTACATTGCTTCAAGCAATTGCCTTACTTTTAGCCGGTTCAGATGGGGCTAAAAAACTTATGTTATCTCCTCAAAATTGGGTAAGGAATAATTCGGAATATGGTCAATTAACAGCGACAATACAAAGAAATAATGATGATGAAGGCATGATGCTAAATAAAGGTAGAAACAAATTCTCTTATGATTATTCTTACTTGATCATAGGTAATAAAAATACCCGAATTGGTGGAGAAAATTATCCAGCAAATACACTAAATCCCAAAAATTCAGAAACTCTGGAATGGTTAAGAACAAATGCCTTTACTTTAGATTCTCAAGGGTGGTTTGCTGCTGGTTATGGTCCTTTTCGTCGTCTTTCTCGTAGTGAAGGCAATCCGGTAAACTTAAGAGAACTCCAAAGGGCAGATCGTGAAAGTAATTTTAGGACACAGTTTGAAGAAAATGATAGTTTGAAAACTTTTCAAGAATGGATGGTTTTTTTAGATTATCGTATTGCTAAAAATCCTGATGATGCTAAATCTAAACAGATGATGGAATTAGGAAAAAAAGCTATTATTGAACTTTTACCTGGAAATATTAAATTTGATCAAGTTACAAATGATGGAATTATTCTTTTTTCCTTAGAAAATCAGTTAATTCCTATTACTCAATTATCAGATGGTTTTCGCAGTATTATCGCTTTAGTTGGGGATTTAATTTGGCGTTTATTTCAAACCTTTTCCCATCTAGAAACCGATCCTCGTCAAGGATCAGGTATTGTCTTAATAGATGAATTAGATATTCATTTACATCCAGTTTGGCAAAGATTGATTGCTAAAAAGCTAAGAACCGTTTTTCCTAACCTACAATTTTTTGTAGCTACTCATAGTCCTTTTGTTGCTGCTGGTGCTGGAGATGATACACTTACTTTAACTGTCAAAATGATTAATGGAGAAGTCCAAATTGAACCAGTTGAGAATATTGCAGCTTATGATGCTGATTATATTTTAAAAAGTCCTGCTTTTGGTTTAGTTTCTACTCATTCTCCAGCTACACAAGAGAAAATAGATCGTTATAATTATCTGACAGCTAATAGAAATCATTTACAAGGGGAAGAAATTGAGGAATATGAAAAATTAAGACAATTTATGAAAGAATTTCGACCCATTGGAGGTAAACCAGAACCGGGTAGTTTAGAGGATAAAATTAATAAGTATTTAGAGGAAAATTTGTAATGATTCCAGTTAAAAGAACAAGCACACCAGATATTCTCAAACAAAATGCTGATAAATGGTTAAAAAAACTTCAAGAAGCTATTATCAATCTTGAAGAAATAGAGAATGATCCGACATCAAGCAAAGAACAAATTCAAGCAGCAAAGAAAAAAGTAAAAAATGCCCAAGATAAATATAATCCAGGCAAAACTGCAAAACATAAGATAAATACTGTAAAGCAGCCACTATATGATATGTTTTCTGGTAAATGTGCTTTTTGTGAACGGAAGGTTGAAATTTCAGCAGGAAGAATTGAGCATTTTAGACCTAAATCTCAATATGTTGATTTAACTTTTGATTGGAATAACCTTCTTTATGCTTGTGAAGTTTGTAATAATGCCGAAAATAAAGGAAATAAATTTCCTCTTGATTGTGATGGTACTCCATTATTGATTGATCCCACTGATGAAGATTGTGATATATACCAATATCTTGAATTTTATTGGGATGAAAAAGCTCAATTAGCTCATGTTAACGGAAAAGATAAACGTGGAAAGGTTGTCGCAGAAATATTAAGTCTTAATAGAAATGATTTAATACAACATCGAAGTGGAAAGCTTAAACCATTAATAGTATTATTGATTCAACTTACAGAAACTAGGGATAAAAAGGCCAGGGATGAAGATGCCAGCTATAAAAAAGCGATAGAATGCCTAATACAATCTTGTAAATTTGATGAGGAATATACTGCTTTTGCTCTTTTCTATATTCTTCCTTATCTTGCTCACGCTCCTCACGCATTACATATTTCCGAAGCCATAGAAATGATTAAAGAAGTTGGTAAACGAAGTCCTAGTTATGCTAAATTTGCTCGTATTGATGATTTATCATCATTGAATAAATATGAATAATTAATATGATTTGCAATCAAATTATAGTGCTTTATATTACCAGAAAAATATTCTACTAAATACTAACAGTTTATAGATGAGAAGGTTTACACCATCAAGAAAGTTGTAATATAGAAGAAGTAACATAGCTGAAACCACTATAAGCAATGACATCAACTTTGGCGAAACTTCCCCGTCTTCATGCACCCACCTTGCACCATTTACCTAACGGCTTGACTATTATTGCTGAACAAATGCCAATAGACGCGGTTAATCTTGATTTGTGGGTAAAAACAGGTTCTGCAATGGAAACTGACGCTATTAATGGTATGGCTCACTTTTTAGAACATATAGTCTTTAAAGGTACACAAAAACTCATCAGCGGTGAGTTTGAACGTCGCATTGAAGAACGCGGCGCTGTCACTAATGCTGCTACTAGCCAAGACTATACCCACTATTATATCACAACCGCACCTAAAGACTTCGCTGAATTAGCACCTCTACAAATAGATATTGTTTGTAATCCTACCATTCCTGATCATGCCTTTGAACGGGAACGATTAGTGGTTTTAGAAGAAATTAGACGCTCTGAAGACAACCCCGGACGACGCATTTATCGTCATATCATGGAAACCGCCTTTGATACCTTACCCTATCGTCGTCCAGTCCTTGGACCTGCTGCGGTTATTTCTCAAGTCAAACCCCAACAAATGCGCGATTTTCATACTCATTGGTATCAACCCCAGTCAATCACAGCCGTAGCCGTGGGTAATCTACCAGTAGAGGAATTAATAGAAATTATCGCCACAGAATTTAATCAAAATTATCAACAAATAACCAATAAACCAACAGAAACACCTGTAATTCCTGAACCTGCATTCACAGAAATTGTGCGTCAAGAAATTATTGACAAAACTCTCCAACAAGCAAGACTAGTCATGATTTGGCGAGTCCCTGGATTAAAAGAATTAAATCAAACCTATGCACTTGATATTATTGCCGGAATTTTAGCACAAGGCAGAACTTCCAGATTAGTCCATGATTTACGAGAAGAACAGCAATTAGTATCTTCAATTTCTGTTAATAATATGAGTAACTTATGGCAAGGAGTATTTTCAATTTCCGCTAAATGTAATGTAGAAAACTTAGCCGCAGTAGAAAAAGCGATCGCTCAACATCTTCACATATTACAAACAGAATTAGTCAAAGAATCAGAAATCGCCCGCGTTCAACAACGTGTAGCCAATCGGTTTATATTTAGCAACGAAACACCAAGCGATCGCGCTGGATTATATGGTTATTATCAATCTTTAATTGGTGACTTAGAACCAGCCTTTAACTATCCCCAACTTATGTACGCACAACAAGCAACTGACTTAATCCAAGCAGCCAAAAACTACCTATCCCCAAACGCCTATGGTATTGTTATTGTCAAACCTATTTAGTCCCATTTAGTCAATTAATAAACAATTAAAAAATCATGACCTGGCCAGAAATTGATCACCACATTAGTCAAATCACCGGAGAAAAATTCGTTAGTAATCAGCACTTACCCATCAGTGGTGGCTGTATCAACCAAAGTTATGCCATTAGCAATAGTAAAATCACCTACTTTGTTAAACTTAACCAACCTTCCCAAAAATCAATGTTTATAGCCGAGTCACTGGGCTTACAACAAATCTATAATACTAAAACCATCCGCGTTCCTAAACCACTTTGTTGGGGAATTACAAAAACCTCTAGTTATATAGTTTTAGAATGGCTAGAAATGACCCATGGTAATCATCAATCTTGGGCAGATATGGGACGTAAATTAGCAGTCATGCACAAATTTAGCACCAATAAAAGTTTTGGTTGGGACATGGATAATACCATTGGTTCAACACCCCAAATCAATAACTTTCATACCTCTTGGTCAGAATTTTATCTTCAAAACCGTTTAAACTATCAACTACAATTAGCAAAAAAACAGGGAGGAATCTTTCCCCACGCAGATAAATTATTAGCACTTATTCCCCAACTATTTGCAAATTATCAAACTCAACCGTCCCTAGTTCATGGAGACTTATGGAGTGGAAATGTAGGCTTTACCATAGAAAATGAACCTGTTATCTTTGATCCCGCAACTTACTTTGCAGATAGAGAAGTTGATATAGCCATGACCGAACTATTTGGAGGTTTTCCATTAGCCTTTTATCAAAGTTATCAAAAAGAGTTTCCCTTAGATCAAGGTTATCAATACAGAAAACCGCTTTATAATCTCTATCATATATTAAATCATTTTAACTTATTTGGTAGTAGTTATTCTTCCCAAGCCAATCAGATGATTGAGAAGATATTGCAAACTCAGCTTTGAGTAAAGTACACCCCAAAATCCTCTACCAACAGGACTAACACAGCAGAATTTATAATTAAACATCGTGATTACGTAATTGTAAACCTAACCCTTCATGCCGACTTCTAACACCGTAATAAACCACAGCCTTCACAGTTTGCAGAAAAGGAAGAATGAAAGCAACACCCACAAAACGTATTCCAAGTATTAACAAAAAAGAAATCATAGAAAAAATCTTTGAAAAAATCAGATCATTTTCCCTTAAAAAAGGCATAATAATTAACCCAATAATACTAATAATAGTAATAATAATATTGATAATGATTTTGATGATAAATTGGATAGGAACAGTAATTAAAAACCCAATTAAAAAAATTAACACAATCCTGCCCACATTTCCCTTACTTAGTTCCCAACTCCGATTAATCGTTGAACTACCATTAACATCATCTTCAACTGCTAAACAAACATCTACTAAATAAAATCTAATTCCTATCCACAGTATACCCATACAGCTAATTATCACAGATACAATCGCTATTAAACGATAAATAATTCTATTAGTTACAGTTACATCTTGTGATATTAATATCTCTGATATACCTATTAGTAAACCACCAATAAGTTTAAATACAACTCCAACACATAAGCCAATAGCAACCATGAAAATCATATTCACAAAAAAATCCCATAAACGGGAATTAACAAATCGTTCACCTGATGAAACGCTTTCAGGTTGGTTAACCAATTCACCAAAAGATAAACGAGAAATCAAAGCTAAGAGCGCGTAAAATTTAACCCAGCCATAAATAGGAACTAGTAACCAAACACAAGCCTTAAGAGCTATGAGAAAATATTTTTTTAAATGACAACGGTACAATCCCATTGCCGTACCGATAACATTAAAGATATTTAAAGGTTCAATAAAGTTAGGAGAATTAAAATTTTTAGACATGACGTTAATTTTTTCCTGAAAATACAGCAGCTACCTGGAAATTATTTTAAGTTAATCTATACCAAATATTGACAAATTTACATAACTTAAACCTTTAGTTATTAACAGTAGTAATTACTCTTGTAGTGCCGGCATCTTGCCCCCTAGATACAGCAGTTCCCGCTCTTATGAAATACAGATATTAATCATAAAACTCTTGTAGTGCCGGCATCTTGCCCCCTAGATACAGCAGTTCCCGCTCTTATGAAATACAGATATTAATCATAAAACTCTTGTAGTGCCGGCATATTGCCCGCTAAATACAGCAGTTCCCGCTCTTATGAAATACAGATATTAATCATAAAACTCTTGTGGTGCGGGCATCTTGCCCGCTAAATACAGCAGTTCCCGCTCTTATGAAGTACAAAGTTGAATCATAAAACTCTTGTGGTGCGGGCATCTTGCCCGCACAAAGTGTACCTCACTCAAAGCTACTTGCTGTATATACCTCATAACACCGAGAAGTACTGTATAGACTCGCATTATAGACATTAAAAACATCCTTTAACTTAAGATTAAAACGAATTTGTGTTTTCAGTCCCCAATAAAATTTTAGACTTTAGATTTTAGATTATATAGACTCGCATTATAGACATCAAAAACATCCCTTCACCCCACTCACTTTAAATCCAACAATCCTACTTCCTTTAACTTAGGATTAAAGCGGATTTGTGTTTTCACTCCCCGTGCTTTTAGATTTGCCAAAATTTCCTCTTCAACACGCCGCGCTACACTTTTCAAAACCTTACCTTTTCCCACCTCATCAATAGCTATATTCTGGTAATTGTCCTGTTCCTCTGGTGTCATTAATTCCTTGACATCTATAGAACTAGTCCATTTTTGTTTACATAAAGTTTCAGTAATAAAAGTAGCCTTATTTTCAGCAATCCAAGCATTTTCAATATTTTCTAAAATTGTGCGATTAGGACGTTCTATAGTTTGCACCTTCACCCAATAACAGTTCTCAGGTTGACGGACTAAATGCTGCTTTAAACTCAGATAAATATCACGGGAATAGCCAATAAATTCCAGTTTTTTATCTTCATTAAAAATAGCATAAACTCCAATTTTTCCTTGAAAGTCCGTTATTAATTCACCATCTTCATCAATATAAGCATAATATTCAAGGCTGGCTAAAGTTGGTATTTTGATTTCCGTTGTCATAAATGAATTTAAAAGTTATTGATCACAATCATAATTTAGCTAATTTTGGTTCTTAAGTAGAGAGAATAGAAAATCTATTTAGTTTATCTACTTCAAATCGAACAACCTGATAAGGTGTGTTAAGAGTCGCTAACACACCCTACAGTTTACTAGATTTTATTCCTCATCGTTTTCCTCAAAATCATCATCAAAATCATCATCATCCGCATCATCATCTTCTATAACCAAATCATTAATTTCATCAACAATCAAATCATCATCATCATCTAAAATCAAACGTTCCCCACTACCAAAAAAGTTACCACCAAAGCCCCCTTCTCCCATTCCTTGACTATCCAAATTATAGAGTTTAGCCGTACGGTCATCTAAAACCATATCCAAAGAATCATCAACCTCATCTAAAATCCCATCCCCAGATCCACCAAAACCCATATCCATTACATAATCATCAATCGCTCCCGCTTCCTCAAAAGTGTTATAACCAGTACCCGCAGGAATCAACCGCCCAATAATCACATTTTCCTTCAAACCCCGCAGCCAATCAGACTTACCCTCAATAGCCGCCTCCGTTAATACCCTTGTAGTTTCCTGGAAAGAAGCAGCAGAAATAAAACTATCAGTATTTAGAGATGCCTTAGTAATCCCCAACAACATCGGTGTATATTGTGCCTTTGCACCACCAGTAATCGCCATCGCCTCATTCACCTGTTCCACCTGTCGTAGTTCCACCAACTCACCAGGTAACATGATTGTATCCCCACCGTCATCAATCCGTACCTTATTCGTCATCTGGCGCACAATTACCTCAATGTGTTTATCCGCAATCTCAATCCCTTGAGACTGATACACCATCTGTACCTCATTCACCAAAAACGTTTGTACCTTTTGCAGAGCCAGACTAGCACAGGTATAAACACCGTCCTCCGACCCCAAACTAAAAAACAGTTCTAAAATCTCATGGGGATTAGAAGGGCCATCCGTTAAAGGTTGACCCGCCACCACCTGCGCCCCATCAGGAACAATCAAATTTTGTCCAGGTCCAAGGGGGTAATCCGTCACCGTCCCATTACTTTCCATAATTTTTATAGAATAAGCCTCACGGGAAATAGACGTTACCTCATCACCATCCCCATAAATCACCTTCACCTCCCCCGGACGACGGGCTAAAATACAAGCTTCCTTAGGTTTACGAGCTTCCAAAAGCTCCTCAATCCGGGGTAAACCCTGGATAATATCCCCAGTCTTCGCCCGTTCAAACACCAACAACACCAAATTATCCCCCCGTTGCACCAAATCCCCATTCTCTACCTGTAATACCGCTCCTGGACTAACTCGGTAAGGACGACCAACGCGAAGAGTAATAGTGTAAGCTGAACCGTCCTTTGTTAATTGTCCATCCTCAGTTGTCTTGCTACTGACCACTTCTACAACTTGTCCAGATTCTATAGCCCTTACCCCGGTCACTATCTCGCCACCCTCAACTACCAAATCTCCAACCTTCACCCTAGGTAACTCATTGGTACTGATAGTAATTAAATCCTCCTCTCGCAACACCAAACAACGCCGCACAGTTTCCGCACTCTGCTGCACACCCCGGACAACTCCCCCCTCCTTACACAAAATCTTAGTCCGAGCTACAACCGCACCCGGAGCAATAGTCTCACCATCCTCAACCTCCAAATTAGTTTGGGTACTGCCTTGAGTAGTATCCGCCGCAATATCTCGACGCATCACCAAAGACTCCAAAATCACCAACTGCAAACGCTGTATTTCCTCATCTTCCCCATCAGGAATTAACTCAATATCCGCCGCCAAAGGAGAAGTACCGTGTTCCGTTTCCGTTGCCTGTTCAATTTCTAACACTATCTGCGTCCGCAGCAACTCCACACCCTCCACAGACTTCACCCGCTCCGAATCCTTATAAGGAATCCGTTGTACCGCCCTCAATTGAATAGAGCGCCCCGTGTGTTGACTAATGGAAGTAGTAGAAGGTACATCTGGAGTCGTTGGTACAGCAAACTCCACCACCGGACGGCTCAACAACGCCGGTCCTTCCGGGCTTTCTACATATTGGATATAACGCAATTCTGTAGCAATCATACCCTGTAATTCTTCCCCCGCTTGTAAGAAAGTATTATCATGAGCGATCGCCGTTTCTGGATCATCCACCATCAACAACTCACCCGGTTTAATCACAACCTCCCGGAGAATATCATTCTTTTGAGTAATCTCAATTACACCACCCGTCTGACAAAAAATATCCTTAACTACTTCCGTACCAGGTTCTACAAACTGACCATCTTCCACCAACAGCAGAGAAATATCCTTATTTACCTCATGGGTTTCCTCAGGTATCCATAGCAGCGTTCCCCCCTGCACCACCTCATAACCCAGCTTCGCCTTACCCTTCTTCTGCACCTCAATACCAGCAAACTTCAAAAAACCGCCCGTAGTAGTCCGGTAACGATCATCAATCAATTCCGCCACCACCTGACCATTCTGAACCTTAGTCCCCGGCGTAGCCCGCAGATTAAACTCCTGGTTATTAGTAGTCGTAATTAAATAGCTATTACGTCCTTGGGAACTTTGAACCGTCACCGCAGCCTGATCCAAAACCACAGAAGCCGTAATAATCTCAATTTCCCTAGTCGCCTTCTCCGGTGCTATTTCCGGTAAACGAACCACACCACCATGAATAGTAGTCAGCTTAGTTTCCGCCAAAACTCCATTAGTAGCAATCGCATCACCATTTTTCACCACCAACTCCGCCCCCGGCGGCAAATTATAAACATCCCCAGACAGAACCCAAATCAACCCACCCCTAGAAGCAGTAGTAGTAGTATTACCTTGACGGTCTACCTTTTGTTCCGCCACCACCTCCGCAAATCTCACCTCACCAGCCAAATCCGTAGCCACATCCTTAACAGCCTTCTCCGTATTGGTTCTCGTCGTTTTACCACCCAGAGCCACCTCCGCCACTAAATGACCCGCCAACACCTGCTGACCATCATGAATATATAGAGTAGAACCTTGAGTAACCGCTATTTCTTGACTTTGGGTATTACCTAGTTTCTTATCCCCCTCAATCATCAAAATTCCATCAGCTTCCACATACAAAGCATCTTCACCATGACGAGTACGATAAGGACGAGTTTTTAACTTCCGGGGAATCTTCACCGTCCCCCCCACCTGAGAACGCACCTGTTGAGCCACCTCACCAGTAAACACCCCACCAGTGTGGAAAGTCCGCATCGTCAACTGAGTACCCGGCTCACCAATACTCTGAGCCGCAATAATCCCCACAGCCTCACCCAGATCCACCATCTTCGCGTGAGCCAGACTCCAACCATAACAATGTTGACAAACAGAACGAGCAGCTTCACAAGTCAAAGGACTGCGGACAATCACCTCCTTCACCCCCGCCTTTTGAATAGCGATCGCCAAATCATCATCAATAGGAGTATTCCGCACCGCAATCACCTCACCACTCACCGGGTCAACCACATCCTCAGCCACCACCCGACCCATCAACCGTGAAGCCAACTTAATTAAAACCTTACTACCCTCCGTCATAGCCCGCACAGCCAAACCCTTGGTAGTCCCACAATCAATTTCCCGGACAATCACATCCTGAGAAACATCCACCAACCGACGAGTCAAATAACCAGAATCCGCCGTCCGCAGCGCCGTATCTACCAGACCCTTCCGCGCCCCATAACTAGAAATAATATACTCCGTAACAGTCAACCCCTCACGGAAATTAGTCTTAATAGGTAAATCAATAATTTCCCCCTGAGGATCCGCCATTAGTCCCCGCATCCCTACTAATTGCCGCACCTGAGAAATATTCCCCCGCGCCCCTGAAAAAGCCATCATATAAACAGAGTTAAGCGGATTAGTCTTCTTAAAATGAGTAACAACCTCATCCTTCAAAGACTCCGACGTACTATTCCAAGTATCAATCACCTTTTGGAAACGTTCCACCTCAGTAATTTCTCCCCGTTGATAACGTTCCTCCGTCGCCAGAATTTCCCTTTCCGCCGCCTCCAACAACTCTTTCTTAGAAGGAGGAATCATCAAATCATCCACACTAATAGACACCCCCGCCTTAGTCGCATAGCGGAAACCCAAATCCTTGAGCTTATCCGCCATCACCGCCGTCCGCGCCGTTCCATAGTGAATAAACGCCCAAGAAATCAAATCTCTCAGTTTACCCTTATTAACCACAAGATTGCGAAAAACCGCTTTAGTCGTCATAGATTTATCCTTTATCTGTTGTTAGTAGGGGCGAACAGCCGTTCGCCCTTACAAAGTTTTAAACACCAACCACCAACCACCAACCAATTCCTGATTTGGCAAAAAGCGGACTTTCAAAATCGAGAGTAAATTAAAAAACCCCGCACCCCTCAAGCATCTATCGCTTCCTGAATCGCCTTGTTATAAATAGCGCGTCCAGGAGTCGTATAAACGTATTGAGAAATTAAATTCCCTTGAGCATCCTCACGAACCCGACGGAACTTATACCTTAAAGTCCTGCCCCTCACCTTACCCAAATCATCCTTATCTTCTATCACCTCTAAAGGTTCAGTATCTGGTTCACCTGAATCAACCTCCCCATCAAAACGCACATAGATATAGGCATGAAGATCCACCTGTTTAGCTTCATAAGCCATAATCACATCATCCAAAGAAGAAAAATATTTTCCCGCCCCCTTAGTAGCCTGGGGATTTTCCGCAGTCAAATAATACGCCCCTAATACCATATCTTGACTAGGCGTAACAATAGGCCTACCCGTAGCAGGAGACAAAATATTATTACAAGCCAACATCAACAACCGCGCCTCCGCTTGACTTTCCAAAGACAGAGGCACATGAACCGCCATTTGGTCCCCATCAAAATCAGCATTAAAAGCCGGACAAACCAAAGGATGTAACTGAATAGCCCTACCTTCTACCAAAATCGGTTCAAAAGCCTGAATCCCCAACCGGTGCAACGTCGGCGCTCGGTTTAACATCACCGGATGTCCCTCAATCACCTCCTGCAACACCTCCCAAATACAGGGGTCATTGCGAGCAATCAACTTTTTCGCCGCCTTAATATTATTCACCATACCCGAACGAATCAAGCGATTAATCACAAACGGCTGAAACAACTCAATCGCCATTTCTCTGGGTAAACCGCATTGGTGGATCTTCAACTTAGGTCCAACCACAATCACAGAACGTCCAGAATAGTCCACCCGTTTACCCAACAGGTTTTGTCTAAACCGACCCTGCTTACCCTCAATAATATCTGACAAAGACTTCAGAGGACGATTATTAGCACCCACCACAGTCCTGCCACGACGACCATTATCAATCAAAGCGTCAACAGCCTCCTGTAACATCCGTTTCTCATTACGGACAATAATCTCAGGCGCTAATATTTCCTGAAGTCTCGACAAACGATTATTACGATTAATCACCCGACGGTACAAATCATTCAAATCACTAGTAGCAAACCTACCCCCATCTAATTGCACCATAGGGCGTAAATCTGGAGGAATCACCGGAATCACCTCTAAAACCATCCACTCCGGCTTAGAACCAGTAGCGATAAAATTATCAATTACCCGCAAACGTTTAATTAACTTCGCCCGCTTTTGTCCCTTCGCGTTAGTAATTTCCTCCCGTAGAGACTCCGCCTCCTGCTCCAAATTAATATCCGCCAAAAGCCGTAATAGTGCCTCCGCACCAATACCCACCTCCACACCTTCCAATTGAGAATCTTCACTATAAATAGCATCCTCAATCTCCAGCCATTGATCCTCACTCAAGAGTTGCTTATAACTCAAAGTATCCGCATTACCCGGACGCAACACGCAGTAAGAATTGAAATAAACAATTTGCTCCACATCTCGTAGAGGCATATCCAAGAGAATAGCAATATAACTAGGAATACCCTTGAGATACCAAACATGAGCCACAGGAGCAGCCAACTTAATAAAGCCCATCCTGTGACGACGAACACGGGATTCAGTAACTTCTACACCACAGCGCTCGCAGACTATACCTCTATGGCGAACACGCTTATATTTACCACAATGACACTCCCAGTCTTTAGCAGGTCCAAAAATACGTTCACAAAACAAACCATCCATTTCCGGCTTCAGAGTCCGGTAGTTAATAGTTTCCGGTTTCGTCACTTCACCAACTATCTGTCCATTGGGTAAAGTCCGTTCACCCCACTTGCGAATCCGCTCTGGTGAAGCGATACCAATTTTCACATAGTCAAATTGATTAGATTGGGCAGGTCTCATAATTTTGGATTTTAGATTTTGGATTTGAGATTTTGGATTTTAGATTATTTAGAATCCAGTTTCCCTATTTTGGATATTGGATTTGAGATTTTGGATTTGAGATTAAAAGGTAGGGAAGAGGTGCTACGCCACGGGGACAGGGAAGAGGTTTTGGGCAATTTTACTTTTCTTTACTTATGTCGGTTTTTTCTGTTTATCTACTTAGATTCCAGATTCGTTATTTTGCAAGCAGCGCGTTTTCAAAATTGAGAGTAAATTGAAAAACCCTTTTCCAGACCGTCACCTGTCCCCTGTCACCAAAAACTAATCATCATCCTCCAAGGACTCATAGGAAAGCGACTCATAAACTGGTCTAGAAGGCGTACGTCGCGGTGCCAAATCCGCCATCAAATCCACCTCCACATCTAAAGAACTACCATCAGCTTGAGTTTCCACTTTATGAACTGCAATATCCAAACCCAAAGACTGTAACTCCCGCATCAACACCTTAAAGGATTCAGGAGTACCCGGACGAGGAATAGCTTTTCCCTTGACGATCGCATTTAGAGCTTCATTACGTCCTTGCATATCATCAGACTTCACCGTCAACAACTCCTGCAAAGTATAGGCAGCCCCAAAGGCCTCCAAAGCCCAAACCTCCATTTCACCAAACCTTTGTCCACCTTGCTGCGCTTTACCACCCAAAGGTTGTTGAGTAACCAGAGAATAGGGTCCAGTAGAGCGAGCGTGAATCTTGTCATCAACCAAATGCACAAGTTTAAGCATATATGCTACCCCCACCGTAACGGCACGGTCAAAAGGTTCGCCAGTGCGACCATCATAAACCATGATTTTGCCGCAATTTTCCGGGTTATATACCCAATCCCTACCGGTTTCTTCCCTAGCTTCCTGGAGCTTGCCATGTACCAAACGCCGAGAAGTCTCTTCTCCATACATCTCATCGAAAGGAGTGACTTTAAACCGCACGCCTAGATTATGCCCAGCCCAACCTAAAAGGCACTCAAACACCTGACCCACGTTCATCCGGCTAGGTACACCCAAGGGATTGAGAACAATATCTACAGGGGAACCATCTGCTAAAAAAGGCATATCTTCCGCTGGCAGAATTCGGGAAATAATACCTTTATTACCGTGTCTTCCAGCCATCTTGTCCCCAACTTGGATTTTGCGCTTTTGAGCGACATAAACCCGTACTACCATGTTCGCCCCTGGTGGCAATTCATCACCTTGTTCTCGGGTAAACAGCCGCACGTCAACTACCCGACCTTTCTCGCCATTAGGTACACGCAGTGAATTATCACGGACATCACGAGCTTTTTCACCGAAGATAGCCCGCAGCAGCTTCTCTTCTGGTGGTTGGTCTGATTCTCCTTTAGGAGTCACTTTACCGACCAAAATATCACCAGCATCTACCCAAGCCCCAATGCGGATAATACCCTGCTCATCCAATTGTCTCAGGGCATCTTCACCGACGTTAGGAATTTCCCTAGTAATTTCCTCTGGTCCGAGTTTAGTTTGTCTAGCTTCAATTTCATACTTCTCAATGTGGATAGAAGTATAGATATCTTCTTGTACCAAACGCTCAGAAATGAGAATCGCGTCTTCATAGTTGTAGCCCTCCCAAGGCATATAAGCTACAACAATATTTTGTCCTAAGGCCAGTTCTCCCCCTTCTGTAGAAGAACCATCGGCCAATACCTGACCAGCCACTACTTTCTCCCCAATTCTCACCAAGGGCTTTTGGTTTAAACAAGTATCTTGGTTAGAACGTTGGTATTTAGACAGATTGTATCTAATCTCTTGAACCTTATCTGTACTGAAATCCTCATCATCCGTCACCCGTTTTTCTGCCAATGAGGACTGACCACTAATCACTGACCATTCACTACTGACCCGGACACGAATTTCCGTGGCATCTACATACACCACTTCACCGTCTGTACGGGAAACTATCACCATCCCAGAATCTCTCGCTGCTTGTGCCTCCAGACCGGTTCCTACCAAGGGGCGTTCTGGCTTCAACAGCGGTACAGCCTGGCGCTGCATATTAGAACCCATCAATGCCCGGTTAGCATCATCATGTTCCAAAAAAGGAATCATGCTAGTAGCAACTGAGACAATCTGCACAGGAGAAACCGCTACATAATCTACTTGTTCAGGTTCTGTGGTTGTCCAGTCTTGGCGATAGCGAACAGGTACTTGAGGTCCTTTAATATAACCATTTTCATCTAGAGGAATATCCCCTGTTGCTGTCCGCAAATCATCTTCTTCATCTGCTGTCATATAGACAGGAGGAAGGTCAAAAAGAACTTTACCGTTTTCCACGGGTCTAAAGGGTGTTTCTAAAAAACCATAGAGATTGACGCGGGCATGGGTAGCCAACGAACCAATTAGTCCGGCATTTGGTCCTTCTGGTGTTTCAATGGGACAAATCCGTCCGTAGTGGCTAGGGTGGATGTCTCTGACTGCAAACCCGGCTCTTTCTCTAGTTAAACCCCCAGGTCCCAAGGCACTGAGGCGGCGTTTATGGGTTAATTCTGCTAGGGGGTTGGTTTGGTCCATGAACTGACTTAGTTGGCTGGAACCAAAGAACTCTTTAATGGCTGCTACTAAGGGTTTGGGGTTAACCAGGGATGCGGGGGTGAGAACTTCAGCATCGGATACTGTCATCCGTTCTCGAATAATTCTTTCTAAACGATTTAAACCGACTCTGACTTGGTTTTGCAGTAATTCACCCACGCTTCTGACTCGGCGATTTCCCAGGTGGTCAATATCATCTATACTACCAATATCAAATTCTAGGTTAATTAGGTAGTCAATGGCGGCTAAAATGTCCCCAGGGGTGAGGACTCGCATGGTATCAGGGGCGGAAAGGCGGAGTTTTTTATTAAGTTTATAACGACCAACCTTCCCCAGATCATAGCGTTTAGGATCAAAGAAGCGGGAGTCTAAAAGTTGTTGTCCACCTAAAACTGTGGGCGGTTCACCGGGGCGAAGTTTCCGATATAATTCCATTAGAGCTTCTTCTTCGGAAAATTGCCCTTCTTTTTCTATGGTTTTTTGGAAGTATTCTGGATGGCGCAGGGCATCAAATATTTCATTATCTGATAGTCCTAGTGCTTTCAGAAGTACCTGGGCTGATAATTTCCGGGTTTTGTCTATCCGTACCCAAACTAGGTCGTTACGATCTGTTTCAAATTTGAGCCACGCGCCCCGGTTAGGTATTAAGCTGGCAGAATAAGTCCGTCGTCCGTTTTTATCTATTTCTGATTTATAGTAAACTCCAGGCGATCGCACAATTTGATTGACTATTACCCGCTCTGCTCCGTTGATAATAAACGTGCCTCTGTCTGTCATCAAGGGCAAATCGCCAATAAATACTTCTTGTTCTTTGATGTCTCCTGTTTCTTTGTTCAATAGACGGGTAGGAACATACATCTGCACTGCATAAGTGCTATCTCTACGCTTAGATTCTTCGACGCTGTATTTAGGCTCTTTGAGTTTGTAATTATTTCCTAAAAAGTGGAGTTCTAGTTTGCCAGTGTAGTCTGTAATTGGACTAAAGGAGTTCAGTTCTTCTATTAGTCCTTCTTCTAGAAACCAGCGAAAACTAGAACGCTGGATTTCAATTAAGTCGGGTAATAGAAAGGCGGATTCCATATATTTGTCGTTAGTCATGCCTTTACCTTTGTCAACCTGGTTAAACTTGCTAATAGCTTGGGTGGTGTAGCCTGGACTTAGGCTTTGTGCTAAAATGTAAATCGGGAATGATGAAGTCTATAAATTGCGGGCAAAAGCCTGTTGTTGGGCTTTTGCCTGGGTCATTTTTTCTACTTCACACTTCATGCCTTGTACTGCATTCCTGACTGTGATCTGCTATATAAAACCTAGACAAAACTAGACTTTACTTTCTACTTCAATTATCCCTCAGTAGACTTACACACTTTAGCCCAAAGCGATAGATTAATTGCTCCCAAAACTGATGATTTTGGCGAGGGTGGGATTTTGGGGCGTGGTGCTGGCCATAGCATTATGGATTTAATATTGCTATGATTGTCTGGATAAGACAATTACTTTTAAGGATTTTCTATAGGTTTGATATACCGATAGCGGCATAACCGGGACTGAATTGTTGTTTGCCAAATTTTCAGCCACTATGCTTGTTACCACGGAGTGATGGTGATTGAGAGCATCCGTTTGTGGAGATTTAAGTGGATGGACGGACAACTTGGGATTTTAGATTTGGTTGTGAAATGAGCATGATTGTTGAGATTCATTCAGGGGCTTAAAACCAGGAATTCTCGGCGGAGTACAGTCAAGACGATCACATTTACTGGATCTTTAAGAATTATTATCCTTTCTCTATCATTATGGCTTAACCTAAATGTTTTGGAGTGAATAATTCTAGCACATTTCTATCTTCCAGATGTATCATGATGAGTTAAATCAATATTCATCTTAGGGGGGTGATTGTCATCTATAGTGCTAGACCGAATAATTTACAAGCGTTTTCGGTGGTTTTCTGGGCAATTTCCTCGATTGTTTCTCCTCGTAGTTTGGCTAATGCTGCCGCTACATAATAAACATGAGCAGGTTCATTGCGTTTTTCACCGCGTTTAGGTACGGGTGATAAAAACGGGCAGTCTGTTTCTATGAGCAATTTATCGCTACTTACAATGGCCGCGCTCTCTTGAATAGTTAGAGCATTTTTAAATGTCACTGTTCCACTAAAGCTAATATAGAAACCTAGATCTAAAAACCATTGAGTTTCTTCTGGTGTCCCTCCCCAGCAGTGCATGACACCCCGTAACTTTTCCCCATACAAATCCCGCCATTTTTGCAATATATCCCTCACGACTGGTGCAGCATCACGACAATGGATGATCACCGGTAAATTCAGTTCACAGGCGATGGCCAATTGTGATGTAAATACCTCTTGCTGATGGTGATAGTTATCTGCTTTGTAGAAATCTAACCCCATTTCCCCAATGGCTACCACTTGGGAATGAGAACTGGCCAAAGACTTGATTAGGGTAGCCGTTTGGTGATCCCATTTATCAGCATCTAGAGGATGTAGCCCTACAGCAAAGCTAAGTTCAGGGAACTGCGCTGCTATTTGGCTAATGCTGGCAAATTCTTGCGGGTGAACACAGGAGTGGATCAATCGGACTACTCCTGCTGCTTGCCACCTGGCGCGTACTGCTGCTAAATCTGGCTGAAAAATGTCAAAGTTAATGTGTACGTGGGTATCTATGAGTTGCATGGCTTGTTAGTTGTCAATGTTCAGTGGTCAGGGCTAAACCGACCAGGACTTTGGCAAAATAGAACGTGGGGTAATTCGTGAATTACCCCTGAGAATGGGGTTTCCTGTTATATTTTGGCAATTGTCCTACAAACTGGGGCCACCACGGGGGGATTGCCCCTACCGAATTTTTGACTAAGCCGTGAGGGTTTTGTGTTTGTGAGCCAGTCTTGACTTTTTCCTGGACCCATTGTTGGGATGAAGCACGCCCTTCTTCACAGCTTTATCAATTTTGCTGTAAGCTTCGGACATTTTTACTTCTACTTCCTGCTTGAGTTCTGTTGTCGGATTAGCAGCATAAGCTTCTACAGAACTAAAGTATTTCTTCATCAGCGTCTTTACGGCTGATTTATATGCTTTATTACGCAGTCGGTTGCGTTCTGCGATTTGGGCGCGTTTAAGAGCAGACTTTGTATTCGCCACAGTAATTCCAAAAAAGACTATTAATTATGTACACACACTACTAGGTTTAATTAATATAGCATCATTTTCGCCAATGTTATAATTTCCAGAAAAAAATTTTTTATTTGGACCAGAAGGGCTTGAAATTGAGAAGTGGGGAAATAGGGTAAAATGGATAATTGAGAAAAAAAGGGGTGTAATTGCGGGAATTAATTGTGGGAGATGGTGAAATTTCCTGAGTTGGTTGAGTTTTATAAAGTAGTATCAAAAAAAATCCAGGTTAAGCTAGAGAAGAGAATCAGATCCAGGTTGATAACCTAAGTCAAGCAGGGCGGATTCAAAAGTCAAGAATCAAAGGTCAAAAAGCTTACATGATGAGCTTTTTAGCTATTTTTGAATAACTTGCTATTGATGTCATGCTGTAGCGGCGAGTAAAAAGCCTAAACCTGGTTCTGGTTTGAGAAGATTGTAAAATTTTGCATTGTCATTACTCCATGCTGCGAATTATTACTGAGCAAGCTGACGTTAGAGCAGAACTGCAAAGGATCTGTGGACGCACCCAGGATGAACAGGTAATTCACAAAGAAGCAACAGTACGCGAAGTGTTGCAAGCGGTGAAGCGCCAAGGGGACAAGGCTGTACTACACTATACAGCGGAATTTGATCAGCAAACCCTAAAACCAGAAGAACTAAAGGTAACAGGCTCAGAATTAGATGCAGCATATCAACAGGTATCTAAGGATTTGCTGCGCTCTATTCGCCTAGCTTGCGAAAAAATAGAGACTTTTCACCGTCAGCGAGTTCCCAAAAGCTGGGTACAATTTGGCGATGATGAGGTAGTATTAGGTAAGCGCTACACGCCCGTAGACCGTGCAGGTTTATATATACCAGGAGGTCGGGCTTGTTATCCCAGTACAGTGTTAATGAATGCCATTCCGGCGAAAGTAGCGGGTGTGCCACGGGTGGTAATGGTGACACCTGTGAGAGGAGGTAAAATGGTTAATCCTGCGGTTTTGGTAGCGGCTCAAGAAGCGGGAGTTCAGGAAATTTACCGAATTGGTGGTGCTCAAGCTATTGGGGCTTTGGCTTATGGGACAGAAACTATTCCCAAAGTAAATGTAATTACAGGACCGGGTAATATTTATGTCACTTTGGCGAAAAAATTAGTTTACGGAACTGTGGGTATTGATTCTTTAGCAGGTCCTAGCGAAGTGCTAATAATTGCTGATGAAACGGCTAATCCTGTGTATGTAGCTGCGGACTTGTTAGCGCAAGCAGAACATGATCCTATGGCCGCTGCGATTTTGCTGACAACAGATGCTATTGTGGCTAAAAAAGTGCAAATCGAGGTAGAAAGACAATTGGTAGATCACCCGCGCCGGCTAGATACGGAAAAAGCGATCGCCCATTATGGTTTAATTGTGGTGGTGGAATCCCTGTCTGCCGCAGCGGAACTTTCTAACGAGTTTGCACCGGAACATTTAGAATTAGAAGTTGCTGATCCTTGGGCTTTAATTAACCATATTCGCCATGCGGGGGCAATTTTTATGGGTAGTTCTACACCTGAAGCAGTGGGAGACTATTTGGCAGGTCCAAACCATACCCTACCTACTTCTGGTGCCGCCCGTTATGCTTCGGCTTTAGGGGTAGAAACATTTTTAAAACACTCAAGTATTATCCAATACTCACAAACTGCACTAGAAAAAGTGGCATTGGCTATTGACATATTAGCAACTACAGAGGGTTTACCTTCCCATGCTGATTCTGTTAAATTCAGGGTAGATGAGAGGTGATAGGTGGTACAACACGGGTATACTGTTAGATTGTAGATTGGGTAAAACGGAGTGTTCACGTAGCGTGCCGAAGGTGTAACCCAACACGGAAATGTTGGGTTTTTTTAAACCCAACCTACAACTGAATTAAAAATGCGAACAATTGCGGATATTAATGAGAAAATCAGCCAAAAACGGGCGATAGTCTGGACTGCTGAAGAATTGAAAGCACGAGTTGGAGAAGTTGGTGTTAATAAAGCTGCTAAGGAAGTAGATGTAATTACCACTGGTACATTTGAACCAATGGAGTCAAGTGGTGCAATTATTAACTTAGGACATACTGATCCACCGATAAAAATTCGGCGTTGCTGGTTAGATGGAGTACCAGCATACTCTGGTTTTGGGGCTGTGGATTTATACTTAGGTGCTAGTTGTCCAGTTGACACCATAGATGGGGAAGAAGTGCGAGAACGTGGAGGGGGTCATGTGATTGAGGATTTAATTGCGGGTAAATCTATCCAAGTACGTGCTATTGGACAAGTTACCGATTGTTATCCCAGGGCTACGTTTGAAACCACTATCACCCGTGACACCATCAATCAGTTTTACTTATTTAATCCGCGTAATCTTTATCAAAATTTTATTGTTGGTGTGAATGGTGGCGATCGCCCACTGTATACGTATTTAGGACCGTTACAGCCACGTTTAGGGAATGCAGTTTATTCTAACCCTGGTTCGCTGTCACCGTTGCTGAATGACCCCGATTTACAAATCGTTGGTATTGGGACAAAGATTTTTTTAGCTGGGGGTATTGGTTATGTAGCTTGGGAGGGGACACAACATTTCCCTTTGCAAAAGCGGTTAGAAAATCGGACACCGATTGGGCCTTCAGCCACTTTAGCGTTAATTGGCGATGCCAAACAGATGGATGCCCGATGGATACGAGGTTGTTACTTTAAAAGCTATGGACCGTCCATGATGATGGGTGTAGGCGTGCCGTTACCAGTTTTAAATGTGGGAGTGATAGAACGGTGTGCTGTCCAAGACAGAGACTTAGTAGCACCAATTGTAGATTTTTCCATTCCTCGTCGTGTCCGTCCTACCTTCGGTTTAGTGAGTTACGCCCAACTTAAGTCTGGACGTATCACTATTGAAGGGAGAACGGTACGAGTAGCATCTTTAGCGAGCTTATTTCTTTCCCGAAAAGTAGCCCAAGAGTTGAAACAATGGATCAAAGAGGGGATATTTACCCTAACTGAACCAGTAGCCCCGATACCAATGGAGCGTTCTTTTTTACCTCAAGATCGTTGGACTGAGTTTTAGAAGTAGTGAGAAAGAAGAAAGACAAAGAGGGAAATTCCGTGTTTCTGTACTCACTAATCATCATTTGACAACAGACAACTGACCAATTACCTATTCCCCGGTCGGCTTAGGCCTCTTAATAGGCATAGGAGTGGGGGTTTTCGGTATAGGTTTAGTAATAACCGTGGGATCACCTGCTGTCTTTCTAATGGGACGTGGGGCTTCACCATTGCGTCGAGGGGGGAATGGTCTTCTAGTACCGCTGTTAGCAACACCACGGGGCGCGGCTTTGAATGGCGGTCTACGTTTTTTGGGTAAATCAGCGATCGCTTCGGCATTAATTACTACTAAAGCATCTGATTCCCGTTTCACATTGAAGTCCCAGAACTTACTGACGGCTTTGGTCGTTAATATGCCCTTGAGTTTCAACTTAAAATATTTAGCTTTATCAGTAGTTTTCCGGGGAGATTGCTTGATTTTCACAACCAAACTCTTTTCATCAAAAGACTGGTAAACTACCTCACCGCGCACAGAAAAACCGCCATCAGGAACAGCTGATGAGGGTTTGAGATCATCACAAACTACTGTCGAGTTGTGTAACTTTTGAGTAATCGCATCTGGGCTATGTTCATCTAGTGCATTTTTCGCCAGATTTTCTGGTTCCCAAACGCCAACAATTTGCAGGTGTAATGCGTCATTTTCTTGTCTGGTGCGGGGATAAACTACCCATAGATGTTCTTTTTCTAGGTCTAAGTGATTTTTGACTAGACTCATAATCCGACCTAATAGGACGGCATTAAGTTCAACCCCATCGCTAGTCAGTAGTGTTCCTTGGGTAAACTGTTCACTACTGGCATGATAGCACCCGCGAACTAGGCCAATAGCTCGGTACTGGGTTGGTTCGCTCGGAGGTGGAATTGGTTGTTCTCGATTAACTAAATGCCCGTTAGCATCGGATTTACTCAGGTCAATGACAGAATTTTCCAGTTGAGAGGGTTGGTCTGCTAATGTATGAGCATTAACAGGGGGTGAAATCTCTTTTCTGCCTTGTTTAGAGGCTGTGGAATTTGAGGATTGAGAAGATGGCATCAGGTCGGAATTCATAAAAACTCCTTGCGGCACAAGACGTATCCCTTGGTAGGATTTGACAAAGACAGGTAGAAAAGAGCAAGTGTGGCTGATCAAAGTATATTTCCTTTTAATCTAGCCTTTCGCTTGATGCTTTATATGAACAGAAGTACGCAAAATATCACATTTATACACTAAATGTGTAATTTAGCCTCTTCACAACCATTGAGGCTAAGGCCACGCTAGGTTATCGGCAGCATAGCATAGCTATAATTCTGACGGATCTTCCTAAAGTCATCACTTACTTTAGCAGGATAGATATTTATTTGTTATAAAATTCACAGACAAATCACCGTATTCCGCAAAGTTTTGGAAATTTTTAACTTTGCAATTTGTAATTAATTTGTAATTAATGTCATTGTCGGAATTTAGATCAAGAATAAATCCAAAATTTAAAATCTGCTGATAGTGTAGCATGACTTTGGTTCTATATACTTACATTTTGTTAACATTTAGGAGTAGAATAATATTGTGTCTGAATCGCGTAATCGCTGGATGGTTCGAGTAGTCTTGGCTTTCGCTGTTGTTGCTTTTGTGGGGGTTTCTGTTATGCCCATAATTACAACATTTAACAAACCCCAATCATTACCATCGAATCAAGCCAATACTGAGAATCAAGGATCTTCATTTCAGCAAAAGTCAAAATTAGAAGATCAAGTCCGGGGCTATGAATTGGTTTTACAGAAAGAGCCAGAAAATCAAACTGCACTCAAGGGACTTTTGCAAGCCCGGTTACAGTTGTTGAGTCAAAAAGGACAAGGGGAAGTTAAACCGGCTGATATTCAAGTTGTGATTGAACCTTTGGAAAAACTTGCTAAACTTAATCCCCAAAAGTCAGAGTACGGGGTTTTACTGGCTCAAGCTAAACAACAAATTGGCGATAAGGAAGGAGCAACCCAAACTTATCGTACTATTTTAAGTGCAAAACCGGCAGATTTGAAGGCTTTGCAGGGTATGGTCAGTTTGCAATTAAGTGAAAAGCGTCCAGAAGCAGCTATTGGCTTATTAGAAGCAGGTTTAACTGCTGCAAAGAAGGCTAATGCTATTGAGCCAGGTAGTGGGGATGTAGTTGCTATTCAAGTCCTTTTAGGTAATGTCTACGCTTTTCAGAAGCAGGATCTTCAAGCTATTTCTGTGTATGATCAAGCAATTAATCAAGAGCCTCAAGATTTTCGTCCCGTTTTAGCGAAAGCAATGCTGTTTAAGCAACAAGGGAAGCTTGCTGAAGCAAAACCTTTATTTGATAAAGCTACAGCCTTAGCTCCGGCTCAGTATAAGGACGAAATCAATAAGGTAGCAGCAATTTCTGAGCCTAATTCTACATCATCTCCTACCGCTAGTCCATAGGGGAGAGGGGAGATAGGATAGGGGAAGAAATTTGTTTCTTTCTTTGTCCTGACTGAGCTACTGTTGCTACGGATTATTTTCCTTCTATGGCGGCGACTATGCCAAAGATGATAAATAGAAAACCGCCTAAGAAGGTAATTTGTCTTTCGGAAATTCTACCTGCTATTAATTTACCACCGATAACGGCGATCGCTGCACAAATTGCGTGTCCTAATATTGCGCCGGCTGTAACACCAATGGGGTTATTACTGGCTGCGAGGACTATGGTGGCTATTTGTGTGCGATCGCCCCATTCTGCTATAAATGTTAGTACGAAGGATTTTAGTAAAATTGACCAAACACTTTTTTGCTGGGAATTATCTAAATCTGCCTTTTCTACCGCCTCTTGTGCCTCCCCTACGACTTCTTCGGTAGCAGATACAGCCATTTTATTGGCATCATAAATCAACTTCAAACCAAAGGCAATAAACAAAACTATTTCGGCATAATGAATGTAGATTTTTGGTAATAAAGACACTACCTGCCCAAATGCAACTGATAAGATAGTCATAGCCGCTAAAGCAGCTATCACACCAGAGAATACCAAGCGCCGTGGGTGGTGCATGGACAGAATTACAGCGATAAAAAAGGTTTTATCACCTAGTTCAGAAATGGTAATTAGTAATAAACCGGCGGTAAAGGCTGTTAACACTCTCTCAAACTCCTGAAGGATTTTTTACCCGTGTGGAGTATCAATGAGAGCCATAAAACCTCACTGAACTCCACACTTTTCAATGTGTCGTCAGTGAAGGTCTCGCTTTCAAATACTTTGTTTATTCGCTATCTAAACCAGGCTCATCACCAGTATGTTGATTTAGATATACTGAACAGAAAATCTTGATTTACTGTCAGCAGCTACTCCCCTTCTATTAGTTCTACATAATACTCTTGCTGAGATTAAAAGTCAAGGCTTTTGGGAAGGAAAAATATTGCAGCACGGCGATGGTCAAGCCAGAAACAGTTCTGTTAGAATGAATTGATACTAATTTGAGACTATGACCTATTTAGAAACCGCAGCCCAATTTTACAGCCAAGTTGCTCAAACACCGGAAGTGGGGCTATGCTGTGTCCAAAGTACACCTTTACAATTACCAGGGCTGAAAATTCCTCTGGCTATGCAGGAAATGAACTATGGTTGTGGAACTACAGTTCATCACAACGAACTTAATAATCAACCTACAGTTTTATATGTTGGTGTCGGTGGTGGTTTAGAAGCGTTACAATTTGCTTATTTCTCTCCTCGTCCTGGTGCGATTATTGCTGTTGAACCTGTGGAGGCTATGCGAGAAGCTGCAATGCGTAACTTAGAAATTGCTGCAACGGAAAACCCCTGGTTTGATACTAGCTTTGTTGAAATTCGTCCGGGAGACGCTTTTAATTTACCTGTGGCTGATGCTTCGGTGGATATAGTAGCGCAAAATTGCCTTTTCAATATCTTTGAACCAACGGATTTGACTCGCGCTTTAAAGGAAGCATATCGGGTATTAAAATCCGGCGGTCGCTTACAAATGAGTGATCCAATTGCTACCAGTCCAATTCCTGATCATTTACAACAAAATGAACATTTACGCGCTTTGTGTTTATCCGGCGCTCTTACATATCCAGAATATACTCAACTAATAATTAATGCTGGTTTTGGACAAGTGGAAATTCGCGCACGTCGTCCTTATCGTTTATTAGATAAACATAGTTATCAGCTACAGGAAAATATCCTTTTAGAAAGTCTTGATTCTGTGGCTTTTAAGGTGGAAATCCCCCCAGACGGGGCTTGTATTTTTACTGGTAAAACAGCAATTTATGCGGGTAAGGAAGAATTTTTTGATGATCTATCTGGACATATTTTACAAAGGGGAATTCCTGTGGCTGTTTGTGATAAAACGGCGGAAAAGTTAGCTGTTATCAATGCTGAAGAAATCATTATTACTGATTCTACATGGTATTATGATGGTGGAGGATGTTGTTAATTCTATACAGTATTTTCCTCCGTTATGAAGTACAGTTTTTTATCCTCAAACCCGCAAGGGCGGGGTTTCCCCGTCCTCAATAGTATTTTATTAGAGCCAGAACTACTATGATTCTTGAATTTCCTTTTGTAAAGCCTGAATTTGTTCAAGAGATAATTCTGTAAATTCAGCAATTTGTTGTAAATTCATACCTGTTCGTAACAATTTCAAAGCAAACTTTCTGGTTGCTTCAGCTTCACCTTCTTGTTTACCTTCAGCTTTACCTTCTTCTAAAGCTTCTTGATAAACTTTGGTTTGTTTCAACTCACTTAAACCTAACATGGCTTCAATCTCCTTTCTGCTTTTTTTGGGTAATTTGTAGACGATAATTGTCTCAATCAGATTAATTAAATCCCGTTTAATTTTGGTATCAGTTAGTTGTTGGTTTGCTTGGGCAATTAAGCGTCTTGCTAATGCTGGTGCAGATTCCTCTGTTTCTATTACTAGTTTAACAACTCCCACCCCTAAAGAACTCTCTCCCAACTCGTCTAAATAAATGCGTGTAACTCGCTGAAGCAGTAAGATTTCCCCAAATTGTACATTCTGTTCTCTTTCTATATTACGACTAGGATAGATGATGACAGCTTGCCAAGGATGAGGAGTTTTGTATTGTCGCAGGTAGAGAAAAAGCTCTGCAAAGAGACGATAATATAAATCATCATCGGGTTGAAATTGAACCTCAACAATGTAAAATGGCTTTTTGGCATCTTTGGTGGTTGGTAAAAATAAACCGTCTAAACGAAAAGCCAGTTGTTTAACTTCACGAGAGGTAAATTCATACGTACCTGCTTCTGTGGGAGACTGGTTAATTAATTCAAAAAAGATGCTAGGAAATGCTTGAAATAAGCTATAGAAAATTGTATCGGTTTTCACGGTAATTGAGTAATTCTTATATCTAATCTAGCTGAGGTTTCGCGCAAAGAGGCAAAGGAGCAAAGACGCAAAGAAAGGAAATTCTCGTTCCCACACAAAGCATCCTCGTTCCTCGTTCCCAGTCTCTGACTGGGAATGTCATCTTTGAGGTTCTAGGTTCTACCTCCAGGTATAATAGAGGCAGAGCCTCTTAACTATATTCCCACGCAGAGCATGGGAACGAGAGAACGAGAGACAGCATGAGAAATAGGAGAAACTAGAGAGAAAATGGGGTAAAATCCTCATATTTATCATCTTTGCTTTTATTTCTCAACTAATTATGGTTTAATTTAGCTAGAGATGCTTCTATGATTACACCTTTTTCTCAGCAGATAAATTCACCTTTAACAAAGCAGCAAATTAATGTTTTACAAGTTAATTTGGGAAAACTTTGTAATTTAGCTTGTAACCATTGCCATGTGGAAGCTAGTCCGAAAAGAACTGAGGAATTAACACCGGAAGTTTGTCAGCAGTTAATTACTTTAATTGGTAGTTTTCCGCAAATTAAAACGGTAGATTTAACTGGTGGCGCTCCAGAAATGAATTATGGTTTTAAGTCTTTGGTAGAAGCTGCAAATAAAGCAGGTAAACAGGTCATTGTCAGATCAAATTTGACAATTTATTTTGTGCAGGGATTTGAGGATTTACCAGATTTTTTTGCTGAGAATCAAGTCAGAATTGTCGCTTCTCTTCCCTGTTATTTAGCCGATAATGTGGATAAAATGCGGGGAAATGGTGTTTTTGATCAATCAATTAAGGCTTTACAATGGTTGAATAAAATCGGTTATGGTCAAAATCCCAATTTAGTGTTAGATTTGGTGTATAATTCTCCATTACCAAGTAGTGATGATTTTTCTCTCACTCCTGAACAGGAAAAGTTAGAAGGAGACTATAAAACATTTTTGTCTGAAAAATTTGATATTCGATTTAATCATCTTTTCACTATTACTAATATACCTGTGGGGAGAACAAAGTTTCATTTAGAAAGAAAACAGCTTTATTCTCGCTATTTGCATTTTTTGGAATCTCACTTTAATGCAAATACAATTGATGGTTTAATGTGTCGTGAACAACTTTCAATTGATTATTTAGGGAATATTTATGATTGTGATTTTAATCAAATGATGAATTTACCTGCTAAAACTAGTAATGGTGAAAATTTGACTGTGAGTAAATTGTTAGAAATTGGTAGTTTGGATATATTTAATGAAGTCCAAACTGCTGAATATTGCTATGGTTGTACTGCGGGTTGTGGTTCTAGTTGTGGTGGTGCTATAGTATAAATTGACAAATATTAAAAATATATATGTCAGGAAATAATTACTTTGTAAAGAAATTTGTGGTAATTGAACTTCTAATTTTAATATCTAGTATGATCAAGGGAGTTAAGTCTCCTCACACCACATTTTTATTCAAGCCGTGAATTTATTTTTTCACGGTTTTTATTTTTTATGGCTAAGTAAGATCAAAAATCTCAAAAATGGTATAATCTGACCTGGTAATTATCAGAAAAGTATATGGCCTATTGGTTATTTCAAGGAAATCCCAAGTATTATCGGGTTTTAGAAGCTATCAAGGAGTTAGAAGCAATTCCTTGGTTGGTAACTCGTTATGCTAACGATATCGCTCCTGGTGATGGTGTTATTATTTGGTTATCTGGTAGTCAAGGGGGAATTTATGCGACAGCAGAAGTGATAGAACCCGCTCAATTCTTGACGGAAATACCAGATAAGAAATATTGGGTAGACTCTACAAGAGCTTTGGGAAAACAACAAGCGATAATTAGATTTACAAATAAATTTGTAGAATCTCCTTTACAGAAAAATCAGTTACAAGAAGATTCTGTACTTAAAAATTTATTGGTGCTTCGCGCTCCCAATTCGACTAATTTTAAGGTAAGTTCAGAAGAGTGGGAACAGGTACAGAAATTAATTCAGGAAAAGTAGGAAATATTAAAAATAATTTTGTTCCTCAAAGTGTTATGAAAGAGTTTTTGTCTGGCTGATATTCTATAATGATGGAAAGTTTAACTCCTCACACCATACTTAGAACCGTAAAATATAGTATTTTGCGGTTTTTATTTTCTGATTTGGGTAATTTGATAAAATCACCTATAAATTCAATTCCTATATGACCGAAACACCCATACAAAAACCCAATAGTCCCACAATTCCCACATTTACCTCCATTACCGAGGAAAGATTGCACCGTCAACAGCGACTAGTGGCTGCATTGCGGCTATTTTCCCGATTTGGATTTGATGAAGGTGTTGCTGGACACATTACAGCCCGTGACCCGGAAAAACCTGAACATTTTTGGGTAAATCCCTTTGGAATGTACTTTGGTTTAATTCGAGTTAGTGACCTCATATTAGTTAATCAGCAAGGTGATGTAATTTACGGTAATCGTCCGGTAAATCGTGCTGCTTTTGCTATTCATTCTCAAGTTCATGCAGCCCGTCCTGAGGTGGTAGCAGCAGCTCACGCCCATTCTATCTATGGTAAAAGCTGGTCTAGTCTCGGCCGTCTGCTTGACCCGCTAACTCAAGATGCTTGTTCTTTTTACGAAGATCATAGTATATTTACTGATTATACGGGAGTTGTTCTCAACCTGGAAGAAGGCAAGCGCATTGCTGAAACTTTGGGAAAAAATAAAGCCGTCATTCTCAAAAATCACGGTTTATTGACAGTAGGTAAAACTATTGATGAGGCTGCTTGGTGGTTTATCACAATGGACCGCTCTTGTCAAGCGCAATTATTGGCAGAAGCAGCCGGAACACCCAGCCCAATTAAACCAGAGTATGCCAAGATAGCTTATAGTCAAGTGGGTTCTGCTGAGATGGGTTGGTTTAGTTTTCAACCCTTGTATGAGATGATTGTACGGCAAGAACCAGATTTACTGGAATAATATAGCGATTATAGGAGCTAGGAAAAGTTATTAGTAGTATGGGATACAATCTAGGGTGCAAGACCTGCGCCCTTACGGGTTTTTGATTTAACTAAACTGTTCGATAATTCCCCCACCTAATACCTTGTCTTTGTCGTACCAAACCGCAGCTTGTCCGGGTGTAATGCTAAACTGTGGTTCATCAAATACTAAGCGCACGCGGGAATCTGCTAAAGGAATTACTGTCACAGCTACGGGTTGAGAACGATAACGAATTTGTACTTCTGCTCGTACAGGTGTGACTGGTTCAGCAATAGAAACCCAATTTACTCTATTTATTGTACATTCTGACTGAGTTCCTTTGGTGCGATCGCCTACAACTACCCTGTTATTAACAGCATCTAAGGAAATCACATACAAGGGTTCGGCCGCAGCAATACCTAAGCCTTTTCGCTGGCCAATGGTATAATGATGAATACCATCATGTTGTCCCAAAATTTTGCCAGTAGTATCAACAATATCACCGGATTTGGGAGCTAAATATTTATCTAAAAATGCCCGCATAGAACCGTTACTTTCTACCAAGCATAAATCTTGACTTTCCGGTTTATCGGCGGTTTTTAAGTTGTATTCTGTAGCAATTCTCCGGGTATCGGTTTTATTCAATTCACCTAGGGGAAAAATTACAGCCCCTAATAAATCTTGGGATAAATCATAGAGAAAATAAGATTGATCTTTATTGCGGTCAACGGCTCGTAACAATTGGTAACGATTAGTAGCGTCATCGTAACGAATTTTGGCATAATGACCTGTAGCGATGCGATCGCATTTTAATTTTTCCCGTGCATATTCCACCATCGGACCAAATTTGACCGTTTTGTTACATTGAGAACAAGGTAATGGCGTAATTCCCGCACTATAACCTGTCACCAAAAAATCAACAATTGACCTTTGAAAGACATCCCGAATATCAACAATTTCATGGGGAATACCCAATTGTTGGCAAATATCAGCCGCGTCGATCATTCCTTCAGAGCAACATTGCCCCTTGCCTTTCATTAGCCAAAGGGTTAAACCAATTACATCATAGCCCTGATTATGTAGCATAGCGGCGGCTACGGAACTATCAACGCCACCAGAAAGACCAACGACAACTTTTTTCATAATTCACACTTTTCAAAGTGCTTGCGGCTTATTTTCGTAAGAAAGGGGTTTTTTATTTACTCACAAAGTGCGAGGTTTTCCGATTGTAGCATATAGGAGAAATTTTCCTGTTAAGGTAGTCCATATATCGAATAGTTCATAGAAAATTTCTGTAAGAGCTAGTAACAAATATGTCTAACTTAAGAGTCAGTTACTTTACTCCTTTATCTATGTTATCTTTACTTGCGGGTGGGTATTGGGCGTTTATGTTCGATTGTACTCCAGTTCAGGCTCAAATCCCCAAGAATAGTCAATTTTTAGCACAGGGGACGCAGCAAGTACAACCTGGGGAATTAAACCAGTATAACCAAAATTTTGAACGATATTTTGTTTATGTTGATAGCAGCGATTTTCAAGTATTGCAACGAGTTCAGCAAGTTGAAGGCAATGCTTATATCCGCAATTATAATGGACGGAATGTGATTCAATGTGGTGTTTTTCATCAACAATCTAATGCTGAAATCAGGGTGAGAGAATTGGAATTAAATGGTGTTTTTGGTGCTAGAATTGTTAATTCTGCAAATCTAGAAATAAAACCCAATAATTCTGGTCAACAAACAGCCTATGATAACAACCAAAACAATCCAAATAACTATCAACAAGAAGCAAGAAAATACTACTATATAGTGATTCCTAGTCACCCTAATAATTTACGTTCTTTTGGTACAGAAATTCGACAGAAAATAAGTGCAAATATTAATGTATTTATGAGAACTCAACCACGGGGAGCGCATATAGCTATAGGACCTTTTAGCGACAAATATGAAGCAGAAATATGGAATAGCTATTTTCAAAATTCAGGTTACGGTAATGCTAGAGTTTATTATGGAAAATAGGGTAATGGGTAATTGGTAATGGGTAATTGGTAATGGGTAATGGGTAATAGGTAATGGGTAATGGGTAATGGGTAATTGGTAATTGGTAATTGACAAATGACAAAAGAACAAGTAGTTACCGCAGCGCAAATGCGGGATATTGAAACCAGAATATTTACTGCGGGAATGCCTGTAGCTGCTTTAATGGAAAAGGTAGGGGGATTAATTTTCCAACGCTTACAAACTATTATTTCTCCAGATAAATGTGTGGGCATTTTAGCCGGTCCAGGTCATAATGGAGGTGATGCTTTAGTAGTAGCGCGTGAATTGTATTTTCACGGTTATAAAGTTTGGATTTATCAACCTTTTTCTAAATTGAAAGAATTAACTTCACAACATTTTCAATATATTCAAAGTTTGGAAATTCCCTGTTATCAAGAAATTAACGAATTACCAAATTGTGATTTTTTAATTGATGGTTTATTTGGTTTTGGTTTAGAAAGAGAAATTACCGACTTTATAGCTGCTGCAATTAATTATTTTAATCAAAGAAATCAGCCTATTATTAGTATTGATATACCTTCCGGTTTACACACAGACACAGGGGAGGTTTTAGGAACAGCTATTCAGGCAAGTTATACATTTTGTTTGGGTTTATGGAAACAGGGTTTATTACAAGAACAAGCATTACCTTATGTTGGTAAAACTGAATTAATTGATTTTCATATTCCCTTAACAGATATTCATGCGGTTTTAGATAATGTCCCCCAAATCAAACGCATTACTAAAACAACAGCATTATCTACCCTACCCTTACCCCGTCCCCTCATTACCCACAAATATAAACAAGGAAATTTACTATTAATTTGTGGTTCTCGACGTTACGCAGGTGGAGCAATTTTAACAGGTTTGGGTGCGCGAGCTTCTGGTGTAGGAATGTTATCAATTGCTGTGCCAGAATCTCTAAAAATGTCGTTAGTTTCCCATTTACCAGAAGCGTTAATTATCGGTTGTCCTGAAACAGAAAAAGGAGCAATTGCTAATTTACCATTAGTAGGGTGTGTTAGCGATAGCGTAACGCACCTTATAGACTTAAATTCATTTACTACAATTGCTTGCGGACCGGGTTTAACTACAGATAATATTTCTATTCTTCCCGAAATAATTGAATGTGAATGTCCTCTAATTCTCGATGCTGATGCTTTAAATATTCTCGCACAATTAGGAACTATTCCCCTATTAAAATCACGAAAATCAGGCACTGTAATTACACCCCACACGGGAGAATTTAAGCGTTTATTTCCCCATATTGATTACACAAATAGAGTCAAAGCAGTACAAACAGCAGCCCACGAAAGTGGGGCTGTAGTCCTGCTCAAAGGGGCAAGAACGGCTATATCTAATCCTCAAGGTAGTGTTTGGATAAATCCCGAAAGCACCCCGGCCTTAGCCCGTGGAGGCAGCGGTGATGTATTAACTGGCCTGTTAGGTGGACTATTAGCGCAAATTCCTCCCCCAGAACTTACCATAGAGGATGTAGTCGCAAGTGCGACTTGGTGGCATTCTCAAGCAGGAATTTTAGCAGCACAAGCAAGAACAGAATTAGGAGTTGATGCTTTTACACTGACACAATATTTATTACCAGTCATAAAAAAGGCAAAAGGTAAAGGGTAATAATTAGTTTTTACCAATTACTAATTACCAATTACCAATTACCAGATAGCAACTACTTAATTACTACCTTACCACCAGCTTCTTCAATCCGCTTCTTGATATCCTCAGCAGCGTCCTTAGCTACACCTTCCTTAACAGCTTTAGGAGCAGCTTCTACCAATTCTTTAGCTTCTTTCAGACCTAAACCTGTGATTTCACGGACAATCTTCAAGACAGCAATCTTCTTATCAGCAGGTACAGAATCCAAAATTGCATCAAACTCGGTCTTTTCTACTACTTCTTCAGCAGGAGCAGCAGCACCAGGGGCCATCATCATCATACCACCAGTAGCAGCAGCGCTCACACCAAAGGCTTCTTCGATTTGCTTGACTAATTCAGAAGCTTCTAATAAGGTGAGGGCTTTCAATTGTTCTAAAATTTGTTCGGTTGCAGCAGACATGGATATAACTCCTAATTTTTGATTTGTTTTGATTTGTCAGTTGTCATTTGTTAGTGGTTAAGCACCACCACGATTAATTAGTGCGTTCTGTATTTGCTAATATACACTAAGAAGCACTTTCGGAACTATCACCATTTTCTTTTTCAGCGATAGCTTGCAAAGCGCGAGCCAAGGAACTGGGAACTTCGTTGATACCAACAGCCAGCTTGGTAGCCACAGCGTTGATAGCACCAGCGATTTGACCCATGAGTTGTTCTTTAGATGGTAAGTCTCCTAGAGCCTTAACATCAGCTTCACTCAGGACACGACCTTCCATGACACCACCGCGAATTTCTGTTTTCTTGGTGGCTTTTTGGAATGCTTGATAAGCTTTAATCGCGGATAAATCTTCTTTAACTAGCAGAAATGCAGAAGAGCCTTTCAGCAGTTCCGACATTGGCTCCCACTGTTTCTGATCCTTAATGGCAATGCCCATAAAGGTGTTTTTTGTCACCTTACATATAGCACCACTAGGACGGAGTTGCTGACGCAAATTGGTGATTTCGGCAACTGTTAGCCCCTGATAATCAATTACCAGTGCTAAAGTTGACTTACTCAAGGTTTCCTTGAGATCAGCTACTATCTCTTTTTTGTTTTCTAACGTTCTTCCCATACTTATCTCACCTCCAATGTCAGTTGTCAGTGGTCAGTTGTTAGTTTTGACTCTATTTCCTGTCACCTGTCACCTATCACCCATTACCTTTTTGCTGACCCGCCGAAAACAGTTAACCCCAGCTATCTTAGCCAGGGTTTCAAAGTGGTATTTTTAATACTGTCGTTGTCACAGTTTTACTGTTTAAACTTTAGGTAGTTAAAATTACAACCTCGGCAGGATATTAAGCTATTAGCACCTGCTGTCTCCGGCTTTATCTATTTAATTTTGGTTATTAGGATTAGTTATTGGTCATTAGTCATTGCTGATTATACTCATCTATCACCAATTACCCATTACCCATTACCAATTACCAAATTATGCAGCTTCGGTGAGTTTTAATTCCCGTAAGGCGCTGATATCAATGGCAATTGATGGCCCCATAGTCGAGGACACATACAATGACCGCCAATAACGACCTTTAGCACCTGAAGGACGGTTACGGTCAATGGACTCTTGTAATGCCTTCAGGTTGATTAATAAATCTTCAGGTGAAAAACCAGCCTTACCAAACATAACATGAACAATCCCAGTCCGATCAGCCCGATATTCTAATTTACCAGCTTTAAATTCGGCGATCGCACTACCGATATCAAAGGTTACTGTACCACCTTTGGGTGACGGCATCAAACCACGCGGACCTAGCAATTTACCAAGCTTTGCTACCTGTGGCATTACATCTGGTGTCGCAATCAGCTTATCAAAGTCCATGAAGCCCTTCTGAATCTGCTCAATCAGTTCTTCTGAACCAGCTATATCGGCACCAGCATTAGTCGCTTCTGTGACTTTTTCCCCTCTAGCGATCACTGCTACCCGGATTATTTGCCCCGTACCTTTAGGTAGTGCTACTGTTGTCCGCAATTGTTGGTCTGTGTACTTAGGATCAATTCCTAAACGGATATGAGCCTCAGCAGCTTCGGCGAATTTAGCGGTTGCTGTTTCTTTTAACAGAGCCAATGCTTCTAAGGGTGTATAATCCTTATCTTCTACTTTTTCTAGTAACGCCCGCAAGCGGCGTGATACTTTTTTTGCCATTTTTTTCTCCTGGGGTAATCTCGAAGTTATGCTTCTCCCCCGATATGATTTTAGATTTGGGATTTTCGATTTGGCTATTAGTTATTCACTCAAAAGCACAAACTCAAGATTTATCACTTAATCACTTAATTAATCTGTGATAGTTACGCCCATGTTTTTCGCAGTTCCTGCCACGATTTTCATGGCTGCGTCAATATCGTTAGCGTTGAGGTCGGGAAGTTTGGTTTGAGCAATTTCCCGTAATTGATTTCTACTAATGCTACCAACTTTCTTTTTGTTGGGTTGATCTGAGCCTCTTTCAATTTTCGCCGCTTTCCGAATCAATACTGATGCGGGTGGTGTTTTGAGTACAAATGTAAAACTTCTGTCTTCATAAACAGAAATTTCTACTGGTATCACCATTCCCGCTTGGTCTGCTGTTTTGGCGTTGTACTCTTTGCAGAACATCATGATATTAACACCATGTTGACCCAGTGCAGGACCAACGGGCGGTGCTGGGTTGGCTTTCCCAGCATTCAGGGCCAACTTAATGACCGCTACTAATTTCTTCGCCATTTGTATTTAGCTCTGTTTTTTAACCTGATTAAATTCTAGTTCTACTGGTGTATCTCGTCCAAAGATTGAGAGTAGAGCTTTTAGTTTACTCCGTTCTGGGGAAACTTCAATTACCTCGCCTTCAAAATCCTTAAATGGACCAGAAAGCACCACTATCTTATCACCAGTAGCCATATCAATTTTGACTACTGGTTCTTGTTCCGTGGCTTGTTTGAATATGCGTTCAACTTCCGCAGGATTTAAGGGAACTGGCTTCACGTGGCCACGACCTCTACCGCTACCACGCTTCTGCTCCGCGCCCACAAAGTTAATGACGTGGGTGGTATTCCTTACCACTTGCCATGTATCATCACTCATTACCATCCGTACTAACACATATCCAGGAAAAACCTTTTCTTCTGAGGGCTGACGTTTACCATCTTTACGGATTTTCACCGTTGGTGTGTGGGGAATTTCCACTTGGATGATTTTATCAGCTACATCAAAAGTTTGGATACGTTGCTCTAAGTTTGTCTTGACTCGTTTCTCACAGCCAGAAGCTACTTGCACCGCATACCAGCGTAACTCTTTAGACGCTGTTCCCAGTGCTTCCTCCGACTGCAATTCTAAATTACGTGGTTCGTCTGTTGCAGAAGTCATCAGAACACCTGTTTTGCTGCCCAACTGAACAATCCATCGACCAAGTATATCAAGGAGGCGGAGAGTGTAACCATTAATAGTACAGCTACTGATTCACTCACCAACTGTTTCCGACTGGGCCAAACTACTTTTTCAAGTTCTTCCTTTGTTCCTTGGAAAAAATTGTTTAAGCTAAACCCATTTTCGGTTGCTGGTATTTCTGCTTCGTTTTTTTTGGCCACAGTCGTTATACCCTCGTTTCTTGAATAGCTTCACCTTGTCATTTTTTCAAGGTTTACAGTTTTGACCTCAATTGACTGGCAATAGGAAAGCTATATTTTCAAAAAATTATACCCGAAATAATTGACGTTTTCTGCTGTTTTGGCAGTGACGTTATTGCTTCGGGCAATATTTTTCTTTTTGAGCGCGCCCTGGAGGACTTGAACCCCCGACATCAGGTTTTGGAGACCTGCGTTCTACCAACTGAACTAAGAGCGCACAAGCTTTTCTCTTTCCGGTCATTGTGATCAACTTTTTTTAGTTTAGCACAATTCGACTTTAATTGTCATCTAAATTGTTACTTATTTTTTTATTTTTGGCAAGTTAGCGGCGAATGCCGCTCACAGCTTGGGTTTTGTCTGTTAATTCCCTCTATGGAATTAGAGGGCGCGGTCGAATCTTTGTTTAATGCGGGTTGCTTTACCGACTAGGGCGCGTAAATAGTAAAGTTTAGCACGTCTAACTTTACCACGACGTAATACTTTAATGCTCTCAATGCGGGGAGAATGGAGTAAAAATACCCGTTCTACACCCACACCTTGGAAAACTTTGCGAACTGTAATGGTTTCGTTAATACCACCATTCCGCATGGCTATAACTACGCCTTCGTAGGGTTGGACGCGGTATTTAGTACCTTCTTTGATTTTGACTCCGACTTTTACTGTGTCACCGACATAGATATCAGGTAAATCAGATTTCAATTGTTCCGCTTCAATTGAGCGAATAATCTCTTGGGCGTTCATTACTTTTCTGTTTTCTGAAAAAACTCACAATCATTAATTATAAATCTATAATCGCCCCATAGTCCAGCTATTTATTAAAGGAGTCACCGAGTTAGGAGTTAGAAGGAAAGAAGGAAAGAAGGAAGAATAAAATTAACTAATGACAACTAACAACTAACAACTGTCTACTATCACCTGTCTACTGTCTACTATCACCTATTTACTGTCCACTAACAACTAACAACTGTCCACTAACAACTAACAACTGTCAACTGTCAACTGTCAACTGTCAACTGTCAACTGTCAACTGTCAACTGTCAACTGTCACCTGTCACCTGTCACCTGTCAACTGACCAATTTCTGTTGTAAAATAGACAGTATCAGGATTCAGGGGGAACCAGGTAACTGGTCTTAAACGCCTATAGAGACTATTTTTGGTAATATTCAAGGTTTAAAGTCCAGCCAGCTAAAACAACTCCAGCGGCTGTACCATCAGCGGATATCAGGGGATTGTATTACTACATCTGAGTTTGCACAACGTCTTGCAGCAGTTAGTACGGAAATTAATCAGCCTGTTTGTACTTATATCAACCGTCGTGGACAAGTAATTCGGGTTGGTGTGGGTACTCCGCGTCAAACTCAAATCCCACCCATGGAAATACCTCGCTACGGTGCAGAACGTCTGAGCGGAATTCGCTGTTTATCTACTAATCTCAAGTCAGAACCACCAAATGAGTCAGCATTAACGGCTATGGCTTTACAAAGATTGGATGCTTTAGTAGTTTTAAATATTACTGGGGGCGGATTTACTAAGCGTGGTGGTGGTGCAACTGGATACGTGAAAGAAGCTTATTTAGCTCACCTTGTGGCTAATAATAGACAGTTAGTGACTACTAAATCCTCTGACATGAGCATGGTTGACGCTAGTATATATTCCCACATATCACCGCCTCTAAGTTTAGATGCTTTGGCTGACCAGGATTTTCTCGAATTGGTGGAAAGTCTAGAAGCGGAATTTAGTCGGGAATATGTAGCTCAGGAAGTAGACACTGATCATGATCGGGTGGTAATTGTAGGAGTATTAACGGATAATACTAGCCCGCAACAATTCGAGGACATTATAGCAGAATTGGCACGGTTGGTAGATACGGCGGGGGGTGATGTATTACAGACTTTACAACAAAAGCGATCGCGTATTCATCCCCAAACAGTTATCGGTGAAGGTAAAGTCCAAGAAGTTGCTCTCACGGTGCAAACTCTAGGTGCTAATTTGGTAGTATTTGACCGTGATCTTTCACCTTCCCAAGTCCGCAATTTAGAGTCCCAAATTGGGGTCAGAGTAGTTGACCGTACGGAATTAATTTTAGATATTTTTGCCCAACGCGCTCAATCTGGTGCAGGTAAATTACAGGTAGAATTAGCGCAGTTAGAGTATATGATGCCACGACTCGCTGGCAGGGGTCAAGCCATGTCCAGATTGGGAGGTGGTATTGGAACTAGAGGACCTGGTGAAACTAAGCTAGAAACGGAACGTCGGGCTATTCAAAAACGCATTTCTCGACTACAACAGGAAGTTAATCAATTACAGGCACATCGTTGTAGATTACGTCAACGGCGACAACACCGAGAAGTTCCCTCTGTGGCTTTAGTTGGTTATACCAATGCTGGTAAATCTACTTTACTTAATGCTCTCACTAATTCGGAAGTATATACGGCTGACCAATTATTTGCTACCCTTGACCCGACCACACGGCGGTTAATGCTTCCCCACGCGGAAACCGGCGCACCCCAGGAAACTTTAATGACGGATACTGTAGGGTTTATTCATGAATTACCCGCGTCTTTAATGGATGCCTTTCGCGCTACTTTGGAGGAAGTAACAGAGGCGGATGCTTTACTGCATTTAGTAGATTTATCTCATCCTGCTTGGTTAAGTCATATTCGCTCAGTTCGGGACATACTCGCGCAAATGCCCATTACACCGGGACCTGCTTTAGTGGCTTTTAATAAAATTGATCAGGTTAGTAGTGAAACCCTGGCTTTAGCGCGGGAAGAGTTTCCCCTAGCGGTTTTCATTTCTGCTAGTCAGCGTTTAGGTCTGGAGACATTGCGTCAACGTTTATCTCTGCTTATTCAGTACGCTGTTGATGGTGGTTGATGATTTTCATATCCCTGGCTTCTTTGAGAAGTCGGGGATCTAAGCTTAAAGATGATTCAACGATCCAGCAATTATGGTGCGTTACACTGTCGCTAACACACCCTACATTAGTATTTTCATAATTCTCTTTTTATTGCCATTTGTACAATCTGTGTGCTATATTCGTGAAGTGGCTCTATGTTATTTCTGTAAAATTGTTACGCTAGAGGCGGAGAGGTTAAGAAGGGAAAAAAAGAAGGGCAGAGAGTAAAAGAATAAGAGTATAAAGGGCTACAAAGTCCTGAACGAAGACACGACCCGAAAACCGCAGTAGTAGTAACGAAGTCCGCGCGAACCCCTATCGCGAGCCGCAGCCCGACAGTACCCAGCATTGCGGCGCCAAGAACCGCCACGAATTAACTTTATATTACTGCCGCTTAGACTGTTCCAAGCACTACCGTCTGTAGGCGCGTTTATATAATTTTCATGCCAGTCATCTTCACACCACTCCCACACATTCCCGTGCATATCGTACAAGCCAAAAGCGTTCCGGGGAAAAGTTCCCACATCTGTAGTTTGTTCTCGATATTTACCTTTAGGTGCGGACTTGTAGGGATAATTACCATTGTAGTTTACTAAATCCGTGGTGATGTTGTCACCAAAAGAGAATGGCGTTTTTGTCCCCGCTCTACAAGCATATTCCCATTCTGCTTCACTGGGCAATCTGTAGTTTTTTCCTGTCCTTTGGCTTAACTTTTGACAGAATGTAACCGCATCATCCCAACTGACAGTTTCAACTGGGCGGTTATTGCCTTTGAAGCCAGACGGATTATCCCCTATAATAGCTTGATATTGTGCCTGTGTCAAGGGGTATTTGCCCATAAAAAAGCTGGGAACTGTAACTTGATGTTGGGGACTTTCATTATCACCCCTTTCTGCTTCATTTGCTGGTGAACCCATCCAGAAAGTTCCTCCCGGTATGGCGATCATTTCTAATTTAATACCTTTTCCTAAATCTTCGGTAAATGATGATTGGGGATTGATATTTACGTTAATATTTGCTGGTGGTTTGGGTGGGTTTGTGGCTGTGGGAATAACTATTGTTTTTTGATTTGCTAATGCGGCTAAAACTTCTGCTGCTGAGTCATAACGACGAGTAGGAATATCTTGCAACATGGTTTCTAATACCGTTGTTAATTCCTGACTTAAAGAAACATACTTTTGCCATTGCCATTGCATTTTTCTGGTATCAAATAATTTATCTGCACCATCAGCTTCTTGAAAATGTCCCGTCAATAATCTGACACAGGTAACAGCTAAACTATAGAGATCACTACTATGATAAACCATACCCCGAAACTGTTCCGGGGGTGCGTATCCAGGAGTACCTGTAACAGTCCCCACTCTAGTTAAAATAGTTCCACTTGTTTCTTTGGAAACGCCAAAATCAATTAGAAATAATTGACCGGTTTTACTTCTAATAATATTTTCGGGTTTTATATCTCGATGAATAACTTGATTGTCATGGATAAATTGCAAAACTGGCAATAATTCTGTGAGGATAATTCTGATTTGTGGTTCTTTTAATTTACCTTGATTTTGAAACTCTTCTAATAGGTTTTGACCATCAATAAAGTCTTGGACTAAATAAAGTCTACCATCTTGGGGAAAGAAGGCTTCTAAGTCTGGTATTTGCGGATGTTTTCCTAATTCTTGCAGTCTTTTGGCTTCTTGTTGAAATAATTCGGTGGCTTTTGCTAAAGCCGCACTTCCAGCTTGTTGGGGTAAGAATTGTTTAATGACGCAGGGAGTATTTAATCTTTTTTCATCTATTGCTTGAAATGTTCTGCCAAAACCACCTTCTCCGAGAAATTTAATGGGACGATAACGATCATCTAAAAGGATTTTACTCCCACAGTTTTCACAAAAGTTAGTACCCTGGGGATTTTGATGAAGACAGGTAGGATTAAGACATTGACTCATGGTAGCTGCTGGGTATTTCTAGGGATGATTATACTATACCAGGAAACAAGATAAGCGGGGAAACCCCGCTGCTACTATTTCTGCTTCATCAAAGACAGTTCAATATAATCTTCTCTGGGCTGTGTCATGCTAATCTCTACATTAGGTCCAAAATATTTGGTCATTTTTTCTTGCTTTTGTTGCCAAGCATCAAAGCTAATTAATGGCGAATCAAATTCTAAAATGAGGGTATAAGCCCCATTGATTTCGGTTTCTCGTAAACCTGTCACTATTGGTCTGGAATCGTCCGTGGGACTTAAACCTAGATAAGCTAGGGCTTCGTCTAAATGGGCTTTTTGTCCATAGCAGTAGCGTGTGATGTCTTTACGGATTTTAGTTTGTGTGACAGTTGCTTGTTGTTTTCTGAGTGCTAAAATTGATGGTGTGGTGGCTTGGCTGAAGGGTATGGGTTTGAGTTCATTAGCTTTGAGAGCTAAACCTCCCAATAGCAGCGGAAAACCATAGAAAAACCCCACTAAATTGAGGGTAGCGTTATCTGCAAAATAGGCAACAAAACCTGTAATAGTGAGTATACTACCGATTGTTAAACCAAGTGTTCCCAAAGAAATTCCGCCGAGCATAATTTGAGATTAGTATAATTTATTTTCATTCTTAGTTCTATTATCATCGCTGATTAGGGGCAAATTGACACAGAAATTAATATTCTTGTTTTTTGCGTTAACTTTAGATTTGAAGTGTTTAAGGACTGGAAGCAAAAAATGGATATTCAGACAATTAAAGACCGAATTAGCGCGGTTCAAGCTAAACGTGAACGGTTGCTGAGTTTACTCGAACAACCTAATTTAGGAACGTTAAGGGTTGATGTTAATCAAGCATTGGAAGAACTAGATGATCTACTGGATGAATTTAAACGCACTGTTCCTAATGCGTGAAATAATTAAGCAGATTTAATTAATAATAAAGATTAGCGTCGGGTGTTTGTTATGAACAATATACCCGACGCAATTTAATTTTGATAAGAATTTTGACAAGAATTTTGACAGTGACAGAATTGATAATTTATAATTTCTAATTGATACTAGACTAGACGGGGTTAAATTTTTCTGCTGAATAGGAAAAATACTTAACTCGCTGTCCTAACTGTTTAACTAAGGTAATGAGTTCTTTTGTACGAATATCTTTTTTGCAAATTTTATCAAATTTATGCTGAGTTTGGTTTTGCTGAAAAGATGTTTCATCTATAGATGAATAAGCTAAAATCTGAGTATTTGGAGATATATCTTTAATGTAATGAGACGCTACCCAACCATCCATAATTGGCATTTGTAAATCGAGGATAACGACATGAGGTTGATATAATTTAACCATTTCTATAGCTTCTTGACCATTAGCGGCTAAACCAACAACATGAATATTTTCTTGAATAGAAAAAACTAATTGTAAGCTTAAACGAGTCAGTTCATGATCATCAACTACGAGAATATCCAAGTTAGAACACTCAGGGGACAACATTAACATTCCAGAGAAAGAATAAATGTAAATTAATACTAATTTGAGAAATGATTGTCGCAGCTAAAAAGTTGTCAATTTTGTGCTGATTTAGTAATTTATTGACAATTTAAAATCGCAAATAGTATGAACTTTTATAGTTTATGATTATTAGTAACCCACATTCCGCACCCTGAACTGTCACAGATCAAAAAAGCAGAGATAGTAGTACATAATAACTAACGATCAATTAAAGAGAAATAAGCTTAATGAGAATACATATCATTAAAAGGGGGGTGGTG
>NZ_BJCF01000020.1 GCF_005402965.1 Dolichospermum planctonicum | reverse complement strand
GGTGGGCATCTTGCCCGCCAGACTTATCCTAAAATAGTTAAATCTTGTGGGGTGGGCATCTTGCCCGCCAGACTTATCCTAAAATAGTTAAATCTTGTGGGGTGGGCATCTTGCCCGCCAGACTTATACAAATTAAATACACAACAGCTTATTAGATATTTGAATCAGTCTCACTCCTAACTTCTGCTATATTTACGTTCCTGTGAGTTTTCTCATTTCTGCTTCTGAAAGCATTTCGTTAATATCATCCCCCATTTTTACGGTTTTACCTTTTGCCCCCATTTTCACGGTTTTGCGAGTTCCATCGGATATTTTTCGGGTTTTTCGCAGTTCTTCCTGGGCGTTGTTTAAGGATTCGGTCATGTCTTTATTGCCGATTTTTACAGTCATGCGGCGGGCTGTTTCTAATATTTGTTCGGCTTTTTGTGGATCTTGTTCCGCTATTTTTGTGGCTTGGTTGACGAGGTTGGCTATGTTGCATTGTTGTACATAATCCATGACTTCTTGATTGACTTGGGCTGCATTTTGTTGTCCAGGAATGAATTGGATAATTAGGTTCTCTGGTGGTAGTTCACCACGGATTTTTTGTCCAGGTATATCATAAGTCATTCCCACCTGGGCGATACGCACACGACCAGCGGGGCGATTATTAATGGTAAATTCTAGGATAAATATGGTTTCGTCATTAGCGATCGCATTTCCTATAGGATGAGGATCTTGATTAATAGGAAACTCGGCTTGGGTCGGGTAAGCCCGAACTATGCGAGTCAATTCCACACCTTTGACTGTTTTCACTGTTAGAGCTAAGTTGGTGATAACCTCTTGTTGGGCTTGGCTATATTCGTCTATAATTTTATCGGGTAAGTCGAGGATAGAAATTTGTGTACCTATGGCCTTTCCCGGAACTATATAAAGTAATTTTCCCCCTGTAGTATCGCTAAGATGGGTAAGTAAGTCTTCATTAAATTCTCCCACTCCCAATGCGGTAATGGGGATATTATTAGTGGCGAAATTACTAGAAATTGACCGACATTGATCCTCATCAAATGTTTGTCCGTCCGTAAATAACAAAGTCCGTCTGACTGTCATTTGTTGTTCACTTAAAATATCATAAGCAGTACGTAATCCTAGTCCCATGCGTGTACCACCAGAAAATTCCCGAAGTTTCTCAATGGCCGTTTCTATGTGGTTGATTTCTGTCGCACTGGTTAAACCAATAATTTGGGAAGCATGATCATCAAATTGGACTATAGCAATGCGATCGCTAGTTGTCAATTTTCCTGAACGCACTAATGCTAATAAGGATTCAATGACTAGATCTATTTTCGATTTTCCACCGATAACCTTTTCATATTTTTTACCATCCTGTTCATAAATAATACCCGTTGGTTTTGACTCTCCTAATATTAGCTCATACATTGATCCACTAGTATCAATGACAAAGGTAAAGGTTGTGGAGGGACGACTGGTAGCTATATCTTTGGTGGGACGTAATTTCAACATCACAAATAATTTTTGTGCTGCTGTATCGGCTGGCATAAATTCCCGGTGGGGAGTAATATTAATGTTAATATTATTCTGCATTTTTCTTTCCTAATTGAATAATTAATTGAGTAATTGAATAACTAAATAAAATTTAAGGGGGGAAGCATCCCAAATTCAGGTTCTAGATCTGATAAATCCGGGTCAATTATTTTCGGGATTTCTTGATTTCCCATTTCCTGGAGTTGGTCAATATTTTCCTCTATTAATAACCGCAAGTTGAGAGTCAGAGAACTAAATCTATATCCTTCTCTAATATCCTTGATCCAAGTTTGAATAATGTTGTTGAGTTGATGATCTTTTATGGCTGACAGGCTGAGTTTTTGCAAGGTTGCACGGATATCTTCTTTGATAGCGGGGGTAAAAATCTGTTCTGGCATATCTTCTTGACTTGGGTTTAGATCTAAAGTGTAACTGTATCGTTCTGGTGAATCCTTAGGTTGCAGATGAAATGTATATTTAACCATTTGCAGTAACAGTCTTATCTTTAACTTCTATAGTGATTTGTCCTAATTTGCGGGTATCACCAACTTTTAGTTCTTGACTGGTTTTTTTCATATTTCTTCTAGCTGCATACTCTTGATCAAACTGCATAATAATGTTTTCTCCTTCTTTAAAGATTTTAGCAGTAATCGGTGTAAATCCATCGGAGGCATTTAAGGGAATTTCTACATTTAAAGAACTACCAATTAAAATTGGCTTTGTCCCTAATAAATAGGTGGTTTGTTCCGTTGCAGTCCAATTTACTAATAGATAAGGTTGTGATTCTAACTGCTTTTGTTCTATCCAGGCGATCATTAAACCAATGAAAAACCCGATCATAGACGTACCGGATAAACGCCCCAAAACATCGCCAAAAATACTGCGTGTAATTAAGAAACCACTACCACCAATTCCTCCCCCAACTGTTCCACCTAATAAAGCATTTTTTAGTTTTAAATTGGGAACAAAAAACCTAGTCCCTCCTCCTACTAATGCACCCAGAATCACCCAGGCGACAATATACCCAGTTATTTCTAACCCAGCTATACTGGAGAAAGGTAAAAATACAATTTGTCCGGTTGCACCTGCTATCATACCCGCAGCTAGACTACCAAAGGTGCTAATAATGCCTTTACGTACTGTTAATAACGGCAAGCGCGTATAGCGGTTTTGTCCCATAATTAAAGCCAGGGATATTCCCATGGCTAAAAATGCTGTCCAACCACCAGTGCTTAATACTAAAGCAATGATACTGTAGTTTTTGCCGGAATTAGATCCCAGTAATTGTTTATAAATTGCGGCTTCGGCGTTGCGAAATGCTTGCTCAAATTGACCAGAATTAGCATAAAATACTAAGGAGAGATCGCCTGTAATTTGAGTTAAATAACTTACATCCGCATCCCCAGTAGCAACTGCAATTAATTTTACTCCTGTTTTTGTGGTAACTAAGGCTGAATTATAAGCCAAATTAGGGTCATCTGGTACACCATCGGTAAATAAAATGATATTTTTATTTAATGCAGTTGTTTGTAATTCTCCTAAAGCCGCGTCAATACCTTCAGCCATTGGTGTACCTCCACTTTCTGATAGAGTATCAACGGCATTTTTTAAAGTGTTAGCGTCCTGTGTGAGTGGGGTAGCGGTTTTAATTTCCCCTCCAAAACTGACTACTGCTAGTTGATCTTTTTGGAGGTCACGACGTTCTATAAATCTATTAGCTGCTGTTTTCACCTCTGTTAATTTTCCATCACTCATACTTCCAGATGTGTCAATTAATAAAACTATGGCTTGGGGAGTGACGGAAGCAGGTGGGTTTGATTTACCTTCGGTTAAGTCCAAAAATGGTTCTCCTAATAGAATTGCGGCTGTGAGACATCCACTAGCACCGTATATTCCAAATAGTAGGGGTTTGTTATTTTTTAAGCGTTTAAATGGGTTAAAGTTTTTCATTTTTTAATGAGCATTTTTTAATTAGATTTAGATATTCTATTAACCTTGTTAGTCATCCTCTCGTAAACCATACGTGATATTTCTGGAAACAACGTTTTATCTTTAAAAAAACTTGGATCATCTCCGAACACGACTAATATATATTTAGATTTTTCATCAGGACTAACTATAATAGCCGCATCGTTACGAGTTTTGGAGTTCCAGCCCATTTTTGAATAAAATTTGACATTTTGAGGTAGTTTTTCACCTAAAAAACCCTCAATAGCATTAAATTCTTTATTTTTCCAAGCTAATGGTGATAAATCTCTTTTCATTAATTTTTTCATTTCCCGACTATATTTTTTAGAAATTGATTTTTCCATATATATTTCATATAATAAACGCGTTATATCATAAGAGTTTGTATAGTTACGAATAGGGTTGATTTCATTATCACGAAGTTGTAAATCTCGACCTACAGGGGCATCATTTTTTTGATAAGAAGTAGGAAAAACTTTTTGACTGATATTAATTGAAAAATAACCAGCATTTTGAAAAAATAAGTTCATGGCTAAACGCTTTTGAAGCCACTCTTTTAACTCCTCACCTGATAAAGATTCACCTGATTCTGTTCCTGTGATTTTATCTACAATCACACTAGAAGATTCATTATCTGAATCCTGAATCATTTTTTTTAAATCTTTCTCAGAAATGATTCCTCGTTGTAACTTATTAGTGTTGTAATTTCCATACAAGTAAACCATCCAAAATAATTTTACTACACTTGCGGTAAATCTCGGATTTTTCGATGAATGCCCAGCATAAGTAGGAAATTCTGGCTGATTTATTTCTAATAAACTAACAGATAGTTTATTACTTGGTAAACCTTTATTTTCAACATAACTGACAATATCATTAACTATTTTATCTAGATTTTCACTACTTTTAAACTGTGGAGGTTTAACATTATAAACTAGCTTTGCATATTTATTTTCTATATTTTGTAAATTGTATTCATAAGACTGAATTAATCTCATTTCATTTTGTGATGTAGGCATCAAAGTTTCTATGGATACAGAAGTAGTTGGTACAGGTTTTAATGCTTTTATAGTATCTATATTTTCATTGTTTAAATATACAAAAATTTGAGTGTTTGCACTATTATCATTATATGGAGGAACAATTATCAAATAATTACCACTTTCACGTAATATTAATTTATATTTGCCATAAAGACTAGTTTCTTTATTTGCTGGTGTTTTTAAGATTATCTTAGTATTAGAATTAACGTTGATAATTTTTCCAGTTTGACCTTCAAAACGAAAACAAACTGTTTTATCGTTTGCTGTATTTTTTTTATGTAAATTTTGTATATCAGATGTTAATATCAATGGTGATATCACCTGACATTTTTGTTGATTAATGTCAACCATTTTAGTTGGTGCTTTGTTTTGAGTAAATTTATTGAAAACAATTACAAAGAGTGATGTCGGTAGTAAAAATAAGAAAATAATTCTCCTCATCAAAACTGATATATTTATTTTACGGCTTATTTTGCGAGTTTTATTATTATTATTCATCTGCCCACCTTTTTGTAATCAAAAATTTTCCAAATTCCGTTTTCTTTTTCAAAAACGTAAATAAAATTATTGGTATAAGAACCTGAACTTTCTCTGTCAATTCCATTCTTTCCATATAAATACATTTCTTCAAAAACCCTAACTGTTATATAAGGTCGTTTGCCAGAATTAGAAAAATTAATAACTTGCTTCACCTCAGAAATATTGTATTTATAATAAGCATCATTTTTTTCTAACCAAGCAACAGGTCCATCCGCTTTAGTTGTAAACGTATACAGTTTTCCTGTTGCTAATTGATTAACTAAAGCAGTATCATAAGGTGGACCAAAGATTCTGGGTTTAGCTGCATACCATTTCTCGACTAATTCTAATGCTTGTTCTTGAGAAATATCATTTTCCGGTTGGATATTATCCGGTTGGATATTATTTTTTTCTGAACTAGATTGATAATTATTATTTTCAGAAGTATTTTCAGGAGTATTTTTAGAAGTCCTTTCACTTTTAGAAGTATTTTTAGAAGTCTTTTCAGAAGTCCTTTCACTTTCAGGAGTATTTTTAGAAGTATTTTCACTTTCAGGAGTATTTTCAGAAGTTGCTTCAGGAGTATCAGTGGGTGATACAGTAGGGGTACTAGCAGCAGTCTCTAAAACTCCTAAACCCATTGTTAAATCAAAGGTTTTTACCCCTTGAGGTGCAGCAACTTGAATAATATATTTACCATTTTTCGGTAACTCTCCACCTTTGAAAATTGCATTATCTGGAGTAAATACCCAAAGACAAACATCCGCATCTGTATTATAACTTAACTTTTGTCCTGTTTTTGCGGTAAAGGTATAACCAACATTTTTACTAGCACTAACTTGACCAGACTTAGTAACTGTACTTTCATTTAATACAACCTCCTCTACATCTTTTGCACTCAAGGAAACCATAGGTTTTTCCCCACAACCAGAGGAACTGATAGCATTAGAGGAAACATTAGTTAGAGGATTTTCTATTGTTTGACAACCGATAACCGATAAACAGGTAGAGTACACAACTAAATTTTTCAACATATTAAATCATCTCAGGTTTGCTAAACAAGAATTAATTTTAATCATGGTGCGGATTTATCATTAATTAACGGGTTTTCATGTTTTTTGATAAATTATTTATGTTTAATTTTAGTAACATACCACCTTTGATATTCTTTGTTCCAAGCTAGATAAAACTTGAGTTTAATAGGAGAAATTTTCCCACTTTTCATTTTATAGTGAGTACCAATATTGACGATAGCATTATCATAACTTTCTTTTTCAATCTTAACTCTGTTAATATTTACATGATCAACTTGTGTCCACCATTTAATAAAAGAGTTGTAACCATCTGGATGTAATTCTTTATTTTCTTTGACTGTGGTGGGATAAATATCCCAAGCTGTTTGATAATCTTGATTATTAATTTTAGTATAGTAATCTTCTATAGCTTTCGCAGGTGATAGTCTATTAACATTATCTGATACTGAAGGAGTAGGTTGAGACTCATTTACAGATAAATTAGATGTTGTTGTTGAAGAAGAGATTAGTTGAATATTAATAATTCGCCAATTATTGTCTGTTTCATTCCATCTCAGGTAGTATAGAACATCTCCATAAATTTTACTCCCATTTTTTAAATCATTTTTACATCGCACTTTGACTTTTGCAGTTTTATTTTGAGAAGAGGAACTAATTATTTCTACATTAATATTATTAATTTGTTCCCACCATTCTATATAGGATTGATAACCTTTAGGATGAGATGTAGAATTTTCCTGTAATTCAGTCGCCAAAAAACTCCAAGCCTCTGTATAATTGTTTTCATTTAGCTTTGTATAGTAATTGTTGATAAATATTTCCGGTGATGGTCTATTAACATTATCTATATCTGCCGCTGATACAGTGGATAAATTTCTTTTTTGTCTTGTTAGCGTGGTTTTAGATTTGGGAATTATAGCAACCTGATTTGTTTCCACAGGTGTGGGAATAGGAGAAGATGATAAACTAGTAGTTGGTGTATTATTCTCCAATTGCAATACTAAATCAAAGGTTTTTACCCCTTGAGGTGCAGCAACTTGAATAATATATTTACCATTTCTGGGTAACTCTCCACCTTTGAAAATTGCGTTATCTGGAGTAAATACCCAAAGACAAACATCCGCATCTGTATTATAACTTAACTTTTGTCCTGTTGTTGCTGTAAAGGTATAACCAACATTTTTACTAGCACTAACTTGACCAGACTTAGTAACTGTACTTTCATTTAATACAACCTCCTCTACATCTTTTCCACTCAAGGAAACCATAGGTTTTTCCCCACAACCAGAGGAACTGATAGCATTAGAGGAAACAGAGGAAACATTGGCTAGAGGATTTTTTATTGTTTGACAACCGATAACTGATAAACAGGTAGAGTACACAACCAAATTTTTCAACATATTAAATCATCTCAGGTTTGCTAAACAAGAATTAATTTTCATCATGGTGCGGATTTATCATTAATTAATCATGTACTATCATTTTGACTCCAGATTAAATAAATACGATTGCGAGAATCTTGAACAGTTTTCCCATTATTCATATAATACCATAATTCTACATCTAAAGTAACATTATCACCATTATCATTGACAATTTTAACATCACCAATTTTTATTTCTTTCACACTATCCCACCATTGTTGATATTCTGCATAAGTACCAGAATATTTATTTTTAAACTGATTTGATAGTTGATTCCTCGTTTGACTATATTCACGGTTGTTTAAAGATAAATAATGATTTCTAATAAAATCAGCCGCATCTTTTCTGGGTGAATTTTCTATATTAGTTTGACTGGTTTCTAAAGGTGTTTGACTAGTTTCTAAAGGTGTTGGTTCTACTGATGATAATGATTTATCTGCATCGTTTTCTAATTCCAATCCTAAATCAAAGGTAGTAGAACCCTTCATAGCAGCCACTTGAACAGTATATTTACCATCCAGAGGTAAAATAGAATTAGTAATTAATTGATTATTTGGTGTATAAACCCAAATACAAACATCTTGATTAGTTTGATAAACCAGTTTGTCACCAGATTTAGCCGTAAAAGTATAACCAAGGGATTTATTATTAGTCACCATACCTGTTTCCTTAATAGCCTGAGAACCTAGAGAAATAGCTTTAACATTGTTGGTTTCTAAAACTGCTGTTGGTTGAGTAGGACATTGGGAAGTAATGACTTGATTTCCTAGCTGATTTTGAGAACAAGCAGTGACAAAATAAAGACTCAAAGAAAATAAAAATATTCGCCCATATTTTGCAAATACACCCATATTATTAATCTCTTTGTGCTTCTGCTTTGAGATATTTTCCCCAATAGTGAAAAGGGACTACCCCACCAATTATAACTATTAATAACACCGATATGACCATAATCAGACGTACTCCCAAAGGCAGCGATCGCCCAAAGACAGGCATAATATATTCTATGATTTGCGACTCCTTAGCTTTACCTTTTTGAGAACTCACTTTCACCTGCACCTGATGTTTAGAACCCCGTTCTGCTTCCTGTTGAGTAAAGGTAATTTCATACTCTCCTAACAACGCATTCAGAAATAATTGCAAGTTCTCGGCTATCCTTTCCGCATTACCAGAAAACTCCGCAATTCCCCCCGTTAATTTAGCAATTTCCGCTAGTCTTTTTTGGTCTACAAATTCTGCCTCTGGTACCTTACCCTTTTTCAAATCAGCACGAGTAGCAGGTTTGCCCAATTTATATTTTACACCTAATTGTTCCGGTGTCAACCCATAACCTAAAGTATGTACCGTAATATTTTCATGTCTTTTCAGCAACTTAGTTAAAGCTGCAAAATCAGCCCCCTCATTAGGTACATTGTGATATCCGTCAGACAGGAGAATTATTGATAATCTAGGTTGTGGTTGGAAAGAATTTTCTGGTAAAGAAAAACGGGAGTCCTCAGAATTACCTAAAAACTTCACCGCTTTGGTTAAAGGTTCATATAAATCTGTAGACGCACAGGGAGTCAAACTTTTGAGATAATCCAGATTATTTTGCAGTTTAAAATCATTGGCCGCCAAAAATTTATCCAGAGTTTCTTTATTTACAGGGGATTCGGGACACTTACTACCAGCTTTACCAAAAGGAACAATAGAAATTTGAGTATTTCCACCCCGTTCAGCAGAAATTTTAGTAAATTCACGAATTGCATTAATCGCACCCGCTATTTTTTTAGTGCCACCACTATCTACTTGATTCATACTGCCACTAAAATCTAGTAGAACTACAATCCAAGCGGGAGGAGGTACAGTCTCTTCTGGGCTTTTCCAATCTTTAGGTTTAACCTGGACCTCCTTTTTATCAACCGTCAATTTAAAATTAGTATCTTCCAAACCCATGACAGGCCTATCATCTCCACCTTTGACCTTAATTCTAATTGTTACTTTGTCATCCTTAAATGTGGGACTACCAATGATTTCTGCCTTTTTTACCTGGGCTAAACTAGGACAAACCATAGTCAGAAGCAACAACAAGGATAGACTAAGCCTGGGGGTCCAAAAAGCGGTTGTAGTAGACAAAGCGATAATATTTTTCCTCATTAATCTCATCTCCCTCAATGGTGTAAAAGGTCAATACATAATTATGCTTCAAAGGGATCATCTTTCGAGATTTTGTACGGACACTATTTATTTCTATGGCATAAAAGAACTGTTTATCAGGAATAAGCAGCGCCGTCCGGTTTTCTAATTGAATATCGGCCAGGTGGGGAGGTAGACCAGGAATAGAAATAGTGCTGTCAATACTAGAACCAATGGTAATAGTCTGATTTCCCGGTAATGAGATAGATAAACCTTCTTCTATTTCATCCTCATTCAGGCTATCATGTGGTGTGACAAAAGAAAGCACCGATTTATTAATGTAGGGATAAGATTGGTTAAGGGTGGGTAGTTCCGAGTCCTGATCATGATTTTTAGTGTCTGGTTGAATGTTTAGTTGAATGTTTGGTTTAATATCTGGTTTAATCTCCCTATATTCAAAACCACGACCAGCCCGCAAAGCCGCGAGATAACTAGGGGAGTTAGTGAGACTAAAAACCCCACCCAGTAATAAACCTAAAATAGAAAAACCAATAGGATCTTCTACACCCTTGAATTGTGCCGGCATTGTCCCCAATATAACGCGAATGATCTCAAATATAATTGCTGCGGCAAGACTTGCCCCACTAGCAGCAATGAAGCTGGTTTTTAGTCTTTGTTGAAAGCGTTTTTTACTCCCCGCCTCCATGCTGTACCAACGCCAACTTAAACCCTCTGCAATACCCACCGAACTACCAATTAATAACCATCCTAACGTTCTCACAATGGGAGTCGGTACACTAATAATTGGTAAAAACAGGATTTGGGAAATAATACCAGCAATTAAACCAGAAAGTATCCCTAAACCCAAAGCTATTAATAGGGGCTTTTGTGCCGTTTGAAAACTGCGTTTTGGTCTGGTGGGGTTACTAATAAATATTTCATTCATTACCATACCAAAAGCCAGGGAAACCGCTATACAGGGAAAAAGGGTAATTTCGGGAAATTGCGTGAATAACCCCAAATCTGTGAGGAAAAATTGACCTATATTCCAGCCTAGTAAAGCCGATGTCATGCCGGCTAGTATGTAAAGGTAGATTCTCATGGTTGCTGTATCCTTTAGTTGCTTAAATATTAATCTTAAATATTAATTTTTAGATTAATTTTTAGGGATAAGGGTGTAAATTGAGTTCGTTAATAAAGCGATAATCACTTTGATTTTTGCTTAGTAAATAACCATTAATACTAATTGCTATTGCTGCAATAAAAGCGTCAGGAATTAATAGCCCATGACTCAATTTAATGATTCAAGTTTATCAATAGCAACTTGAATACTTCTAGCAGAGTCAATTAAAATATCGGTATCTACAACAATAATGTTATTCATCTTCTATTTCCACTGATTTTGTCTTAACTGACGCAACCATTGATTACTATCTTCCATATCTTTTCTATCTTTCCACATGCCAATAAATGGTTCATTTTCTAAATTTATAGAATTATTTTGCTGCACAGGAAACGATGTAGTTATATTTTGAGAGATGATCTTTTTTTCTTCATCATTTAAAGAGTTAATAATTTGAATCAGGGAATCAAGTAATTTAGTATTCATTTTTTTATCCTCTTATTGTCAGTAAAGAAAGGAAACCTATAAATTTACAAACTTCCTTAGGGTAGCATTCCCCAGGAAATGATGGTTTCACTGTGGCGTTTTTGCAATTTATCATTTTCAATGCAGTATTTATATTTTACAACAATTCAGTATTTTTTGTATTTTTTATTTCCCCTCCTTATAAAAAACCATATTTTCTTATTTCCCCCCCTTGAGAGGGACTTTCGTGGAGTAAAATTACCGGACACCACGTTTAAAACATCCCCCCACATTGTACAACAATTCAGTATTTTTTTATTTCCCCCCTTATAGAAAAAAACCATATTTTCTTATTTCCCCCCTTGAGGGGGACTTTCGTGGGGTAAAATTACGGAACTTTTTTACGAACTAAGTAAGTGAACGGAAAAAACCGACATAAGTAACGAAAAGTAAAATTGCCCAAAACCGTTCGGCTGACGCTCACGGCGAAGCCTCTTCCCTCTTCCCTCTTCCCTCTTCCCTCTTACCTCTTCCCTCTTCCCTCTTACCTCTTCCCTCTTCCCTCTTCCCTCTTACCTCTTCCCTCTTCCCTCTTCCCTCTTCCCTCTTCCCTCTTCCCTCTTACCTCTTACCTCTTCCCTCTTACCTCTTCCCTCTTACCTCTTCCCTCTTACCTCTTCCCTCTTACCTCTTCCCTCTTACCTCTTCCCTCTTACCTCTTCCCTCTTCCCTCTTCCCTGTCCCCTGTCACCTGTCACCTGTCCCCTGTCACCTCTTCCCCTGTCCCCTGTCACCTGTCCCCTGTCACCTGTCCCCTGTCACCTGTCACCTCTTCCCCTGTCATAACGACAATTTTTAACGCCAACCTACTTAAGGCCTGTACTTCCTGTTAAAACTCTTTCTAACTTTTCTAGGACCTCTTCTCGTATATGTTCTTCTGTTTTTTCGTCTTAGTTGTGTTCGTGATATTTCTTGACCGTTTTTGTTAATGTTGTTAGGTATTTGATTTGGTTTTGTTTTTTCATCAATAACATCATCTACAACCACTGGAACTAATGGCTTGATTGCACTAAAAGCATAACTTGTCTCTGGCTCTAAAACTCTAACCGGACAGTTTTCATCATCGTGGAAAGTCTTGCTACACAAAGATTTTTCAATATCAATAGCACTAGTAGAAGATTGCCAATTTTTGACATCAATAAACGAACCACTGACTAAGATTAATAGTGAAACAGGAACAACAAATTGAATTTTCATATCCACCTCCAAAGTAATCAAATCAAGAACATGATCAATTAAATTCTTTTTTACCCCACCTTTTTGCAAAGGGAACAATCTCCCACCAATACATCCGGGGGACTAGGTGGCGTAATTTAACTCTACTACCTCACGGATTGGTTTTATTATTGACTGTTGACTGTTGACTGTTGTGGTTTCATGGCTGCTGAAATATCATTTTTCAATTTTTTGTAAAGCTCAGAACTTCTTACATCATTAACACCATTACTAGTAGTAGTGTTCTGTCCCAATGGCCATAAACATATCCCAATTTGCAGGTTACATTGATTGTCTCCACTCCCATTATTTGCATCTGCAATAATTTTTTTATATGTTTCATTCTTTTTAATTTGATAATTATAAATTGCTGTCACCCATTGCTTTTGACTCTCTAAAGTCGGTTCGTTACCAGAGTTTAAATCCTCATATTGAAGTGCTGTACTTCCTGTTAAACTTTCTAACTTTTCTAGGACTTCTTTTTTTATATTTTCTTCTGTTTGTTCTACTGCTCCTGGATTTTGTTTTGTTTTTTCATTAATAACATCCTTCACAACCGCTGGAATTAATTGCTTGATTTCACTAAAACTATAACCTGGATTTAAAACTATAACCTGACAGTTTTTAATATCTTTGTTTTTATCATCTTTTTCAAAAGTCTTGCTACACAAAGATTTTTCAATATCAGTTTTATCGGTATAAGATTCCCAACTTTTTGCACCGATAAACCAACCACTGACTAAGATTAATAGTGAAATAGGAACAACAAATCGAATTTTCATATCAACCTCCAGAGTAATAAAATAAAGAACATGATCTATAAATTCAACCAATGTCGGTTTCCGTTTAATCTGTAAGCCGTAAACAGTAATATGAGAGTTGCGGTATTTTTGATAAGGTACATTAGTAGGATGGGGATGAATTTGGAGATATTTTTCATAAGCCATCTTATAAAATAAATCGTTATTAACATTGCCTTGACTCACTTGATAAAAATATGCAGCCAACTCATATTCTTTTAACCTTGCCAATAATTCAGCTAAAGGTTGATATTCTTCGCTTTTATGATTTCCTTTTTGAATACCTTGCCAATTACTTATTAAAGTTGCCCAAATTTGCTTTCGACTTTTAAGACGGTTAAAAAATTTCTGGTCCAGTTGTCCAGTAGAATAATCATCAATTAATTGTAAATCATATTTAACATCGGTAATAAACTCTTTTTGAGCATAAGCCCAAGCACTACCATCTGTGGTTAATAACCAATATACACAATCTACCGATATTTGCTGATTCAATAAATTCATTAGTAGATAGTTAATCCCTTTTGTTAGTTGCTCTTGAGGACGAGGAAATAAAAGCCCAATATCTTTTTGCAACTCTAAAGATATAGTTTGATGCTGGTCAAGTTTCTTAACCCTTTGCATATTCAACCATGCTAAAAACTCCGGTAATGTTTCTGGAATTACTATTGCTCTTAGGGTTATTAACCGCACCAATTGGGGACTATAAATTTTTTGTTTGATGGCAATTTCAGCACCTTCTTTATTAAATAGAGTTTCCCAGTCTTCAGCAGTGACATTCTCATTTTCTAACCCTGCTACAATTACCCCCACCGCTTCCGGTTTGACTTGGGAACTGTGGATTAATTTCCTTATGGCTGGTCTTAGTGATGTTTCTAAGTTCATTGATTTCGTAAATTAGCTTTTAGTAAATTTTTTTAGCCCGTCAGTCAATCAGTCAGACGGGGAATCAATTCCCCGCTACGGTGTGGACACAGTGAATTACGACAAAATCTCGTTTTACCCCACCTTTTTGCAAAGGGAACAATCTCCCTCCAATACATCCGGGGGACTAGGTGGAGTAATTTAACTCTACTACCTCACGGATTGGTTTTATTATTGACTTTTGGCTGTTGTGGTTTCATGGCTGCTGAAATATCATTTTTCAATTTTTTGTAAAGCTCAGAACTTCTTACATCATCAGTACCATTACTAGTAGTAGTGTTCTGTCCCAATGGCCATAAACATATCCCAATTTGCAGGTTACATTGATTGTCTCCACTCCCATTATTTGCATCTGCAATAATTTTTTGATATGTTACATTCTTTTTAATTTGATAATTATAAATTGCTGTCACCCATTGCTTTTGAATCGCTAAATCTGTCGTTTCTTTACCAGAATCTAAATCCTCATATTGAAATGCTGTATTGTTTGGATACAAAATATTTCCCAGCTTGTCTATGACTGCTTTTTTTATATCTTCTTCTTCTTTTTTTGCTACTGTTGATGATGTTGTTGATTCTTGTGGTTTATTAGGTGTTTGATCTGGTTTTGTTTTTTCACTAACAATATCATCCACAACTGCTGGAACTAATTGCTTGATTTCACTAAAACTATAACCTTGATTTAAAACTATAACCTGACAGTTTTTAATATCTTTGTTTTGATCATCTTTTTCAAAAGTCTTGCTACACAAAGATTTTTCAATATCAGTTGCACTAGTATAAGATTCCCAATTTTTTGCACCGATAAACCAACCACTGACTAAGATGAATAGTGAAATAGGAACAACAAATTGAATTTTCATATCAACCTCCATAGTAATAAAATCAAGAACATGATCAATTAAATTCTTTTTCGGTTCAAGACGTAAACCAAAAACAACAGGTGAGCGACGATGTTGTTGATTAGCTACTTCATCATATAAATCTTTGTCAACTATTCCATCACTCACTTGATAAAAATATGCAGCTAAATCATATTCTCTGAACTTTTTAAATAATTCAGCAAAAGGTTGATATTCTTCCCCTTTGTAGTATCCTTGTCGAATACCTTGCCAACTATTGATTAAAGTTGCCCAAATTTGCTTTTGGCATTTAAAATTATTTTGCCATGAATCCTTTTTAATTGGTGGTTGAAGATGATGGAGTTGTAAATCATTTTCAGAACCCACAGAAGAACTGCTAGGGAATACTGAATTAGGATTAGGGTAGGAACTGCTTTTGTATGCAGTCTTAGGACTAGAAAAATGATCATCAATTAGTTGTAAATCAGCCTGAATATCAGCAATAAATTGTTTTTGTGCATAAATCCAAGCACTACCATTTGTTGTTAATAACCAACAAAGACTATCTACAGATATTTTCTGATTTAATAAATCTAATAGTAGATATTTAATCCCTTTTGCAAGTTGTTCCTTAGGTAATAAACCCCGAATAGCTTTTTGCAACTCTAAAGATATAGTTTGATGCTGGTCAGGTTTTTTACCCCCTTGAATATTCAACCATGCTAAAAACTGCGGTAATGTTTTTGGATTTACCATTGCTCTTAGGGTTATTAACCGCACCATTTGGGGACTATAAATCTTTTGTCTAATGGCTTGTTCCGCACCTTGAGCATTAAATAATTTTTCCCAATATTCAGCGGTAACTTCTTTATTTTCTAACCCTTTAACAATTTCCTCTACTACTTCTGGCTTGACAGTAGAACTATTGATTAAACTGCGAATGGCAGATTTTAAGGCTGCTTCATCAACATTTATTGCTGAAACAACCTGACCAGCATTAGCAATAGCTCGTTTTAATCCTTCATAAGCCTTTTGTGATGCTGGTTGAATTACCTGAAACCGTTCTGGTTTTTCCAATGCTTCTACATTAAAAGCCCACGCAACAGGTAAAACTTTTTTAGACTTGTTAAATTTTGTGATTGCTAAAGCGTTAAGAGTATATAAATCATGTTGATTTTCTGCTGGTAATACTATTGCTTGATCTTGTGCAAACGGTAAAGATTTATCCTCATTTGTCACTTCAGGTAAACCTGATTCTTTCATAAATAAAAAAGGACTATCTTGAAAATCTAAGGGGTTAAATGTTGGTTTTTGGTTTTGTTCCCACCAAGCCAATATAAACCGTAAATTATGATCTCCCTGACACAAAAAATAACGATAAAAAGCCGCACTGCGTCCCGTTTCATCCTGTCCTCGTGTGACAATAGCCATGACAGACCAAACATCATCACCACTTCCTACTATTCGGCCGATAATTGCTGGCTTTTCCGTAGAAGATCCTTCAGTTAAAGCAAATTCCTGATTAGCAATAGACCTTTCTACCACTGGAGGAATAGGGTTAATAGTGGCGTTCATGTATTGTCCGGTAAAACCCAGAGACACCCAACCATTAGCCCTTTCTTGAACGTGAATACCTGTACTAAATTCGTGAATTTCAATATTTGGTGAACTCATGTTTTTAACCTTTATCTAATTCTGGATGACGTGAACCTGTACAAAGCCAATAAATGGGAGCAACCAAACCAAAAGGCCGCCAAAGTTTGGGATTTTTAATTACCGCTGTTACCCCTCCCCTATTTCTACTTAATAAGTTAACATTTGGTTCAGGATATTTACTACCCAACATCCCAAAAGCTGAAGCTGCAAAAAATTCTATGTTACCCCCGCCCATTTGTTGCCATGATTGTAATTTTCTGCAAACTTGGGGAAACCTTGCTGATGCTAAAAATGCTGGTTTATCTCGATTTACCCACAAATCAGATTGTTCACATTTATTCAATACTAAGGCAATGCGCCGCTTACTTCCACCCAGATCATTCCGGTCTAGTGCTAACAGCAATTTATCTAAACCATTGGCATATTCTAAATCTTTGCGCCGACTACTACCATCAACTAAAAACAGAATACCATTACACTGTAAACAGTCTTCTAAATATTCATCTAATAGAGGATCTTTGACTTTATGCAGCAAGTCTGTAAAAAATTCCCCAGCATAATCTTTAGAACTGACGTTTAAATTCAGTAATTTAGCACCTAATTTTTTTTCCTTCAGCGTAATTTGTAAGGTGCAGTCTTTCACCTCTGATACATTTTTACTTAAATCAGTTTGTTCTAATTGTAACCCCTGTTCTAAGATATTTTGAGCTTTATTGATCAGGTCTTCTCCCCCTTCGTCCACTGCGGTTACAGCTTGCACTGGACTATCAGGATCAGCATTTGGCCATCGGGCTAAGGAGGCCATATATGTGGTTTTTCCAGAAGTGCGATCGCCTATAATTCGTAATACTGCACTACTTTGTAATGGGGGCTGATTTTTATTCTTAAATAAATTAAACATCTTCTTTCATCCTCTTACCTGTACTTAACCAATAGAGAGGTGAAATCATGCCATAGGGCGACCAGTTATCAGTTTCTCGTAACACTGAATATCTGCCCCCTTGTCCTAATTCTTCCTTACGATTGGGGCGCGGATCTTTATTTCTTAAAACCCCAAAGGTAGATATGGCATAAAACTGTAAATTTTTATGAGAAATATTGTCTTTTAAAAATGACAGTGTTTCCGGGAAATGAATAGCAAATAAATCATTTTCAGGATCTAAACGACCAGGCCACAGTTCCCCCCGTTCACATTTACTCATGGCTACAGCTAACCGTAAATCATGCAATCTTCCCTGTTTATCCATTAAATCTATAAACCTTTTAAAGACTCGTTTATAAAATTTATCCGTTCCTTGTCTCCACTCTGTTAATAGAATTAAACACCCTTGAGTATCTTTACTTAAACACTCATTCATAAATTCTTCATGTAATGGATCGGTAGAGACTGATTCTAACTCTTTAAAAACCTCTCCTGGATAGTCTCGCACAGCTAAGTTTAGCTGCTCTAGTTTTCGCCATTTTTTCTGAATTTCAATCATGAATGAATAGACTTTCAAATCATCAATTGATTTCACATATTTCTGAGTAGGTTCTAAAGATGCACCCTCTAAAATAATGTTTTCCGCTTTGTCTGCTAATTCTTTGGTTTCTTCATTCAATGCTTGCACTTTAAAATTTTTCTTTTTCCATGTTGCTTTTCGTGGTTGATAAGCCAAAGCCGCTAAATAAGTAGTTTTGCCAGAAGCCTGTGGTCCGATGATATGAATGTTGCTCATGTTACACCCTTTTAACTAATTAATTATTTAATTATTTCAACAACGGAGAATGATGAAGATAGTCCCAGCAATATACAGCAAGTAGCTTTGAGTGAGGTACACCTTGTGCGGGCAAGATGCCCGCACCACAAGAGTTTTATTATTAATATCTGTACTTCATAAACGGATAACTGCTGTAATTTGCGGCTATACAAACAAAGTCCGCAGAAAGTGGACTAAATAAATGATGAATTTCCAATCAGTACCGGCGGGTTTTGCCTGTGTAGATGGGATTTCTCATGACCGGTGCTGGTTTCAATCCCTGAAAAAACCTGAAAAAATCTGTTTAACACAATTCCCACCTATTTCGCTAAAAAACTACCCAAATAAATCCAAGGTAATTCTAATAAACCTCGATGATGAATAGATGTAATGAAACACCGCACCGAGCCACCGGAAAGACCATTATTTAATTGTTCTAATTGGGAATAAATCGGACGAAAATATCTTTGTAAAACATAAATATGCCGCTGCTGCCAGTTGAGGGAACTACCATAGGGCTTATAAGCTAGTTTACCACCTTCCTTGGTCAAATCACAAAATAAATCAGCTTTATTGATACAAATCGCTAAATGTCTGACATTAGGACATTGGTGATGAAAAAATTCTACCCACCTGTCAAAACGATTACACCATTGTTTTTGCGTGGCAAACTGCTCCACATCCGTACCCGGTTGTAAATCCATGCCCCGATGGGGTGGCAGAATCAGTAACAGTCCCTCGCTGTTACGAAGAGTTTGTAAAAATTGATTCCATCTTTCAGGACCATCCTTTTGCAAATTCCTGTCCCACACCTCCCCCGCTGTATCAATCCAATCTACCACCATTTGCTTATTACCAGACGGTAGCCGCACCTCCATCTCCAAATACCTGGGGTGTGGCATTTGCCGAGGTGTTGCGTAGGGCTGTGAGTTCTCATCCAACAATTGCACCCTCAAATTGTCATAATCGAGATTGGCAACTTTGACATATTCACCTTTGGGGTTGACCAACTCTAGGGCCAAGTGAGTCTTACCTGTTGCGCGATCGCCTATGTATACTACTCCCACCTTGATTATCTTTAGTACATTGGGTATATTTAAGTGCCATTATACAATAATTGTTTTGATACAAATAATCATTTTTAGATCAAGTTTTAAGTTTTGAAAAATTAATCATAGCTTCCGTAGGTTGACATGAAAAAACCAAGCCCTGTAAAAAATCTAAAAAAATCTAAAAAAATCTAAAAAAATATACAGCAGTTTCCGATATTCACAAAGTACAGATATTAATAATAAAACTCTTGTGGTGCGGGCATACTATGGCTAACGCCACGCTACGCGAACGACCAAGTGTTACAGTGAGCTTGTCGAACTGCTCAGTACAAGTCTTGCCCGCACAAGGTGTACCTCATTCAAAGCTACTGGCTGTAAAATCGCTGAAAACCTCTTGCATTATACAATATAGAAATTAGGTGCGTTTTAACTTACACACCTAAATTTACTTGATATCTAATAAGGATCTGAGTCAAATCTTCCCCGCTTGACACTTCTGAGATAATAACCTCGTGACGGTAGTTTATTCAAATCAAAACTGTCACCTTGAGGAACTCTCCAAATTTTATAGTCGTGATAAGTGAGAGGAGTTCCTTTTTCACAAACTTCTGGGGGATGATCTCCTAACACAAAATAGGCTGCACCTTTACCCATAACTTTAGCAATACCATATCGATCAATCAACAAAGAAGTTTCTTCACTAATTGCTATCCCTAAAGCAGTTGAAGATACACCATCTTGAATTTGCCGAGCAATAAAAACCATAATTCTCCCCATTCTTTTGCGTTCATTAAAATGGGTATCAATAATAGTCCCTCGCAAATGCTTCCACTGAAAAAAGTTATAGGTAAAAGTAATATTTCTGTAAGGGTCATCAAGGGCTTCGTAAGTTTCAATGCTATCCACACAAGCGCAAGAATCATAAACATATTCACTTTGAATCATTGCCCCGGCACTTGTACCACCAATAGCACCACCTTGATCATAAACCGACTTGATAGCAACTTCTAATTTAGTATTTTTCCAGTGACGAATATATTCACATTGATCACCTCCAGCAAAGAAAATTACTCCAGCATTTCTGACTTTATCAAAAATATCCGTTCTGTTCGCTTCTTGGCGGTTACGAATGATGAGAGTTTCTACATATTTGACACCTTTCATGGAATAAATTAACTGATTGTAATCATCCTTACCAGCAGCCCGAATCACTAAAACATTAACTTTAATATCGCTGTTACTACCCCCCCTGACTTGATTAATCATCCATTGAATGGCATCATCAACATCAGTACCACCACCACCTAAGTTATGAACAGGACCGGCTAGTTTAGGTAATTGATAAATAGGTTCAGGGGGAGGAGTTTGGTGATCAGCAATGATATCCTTGAGGAACTGCTTTAACTGTGCTGTCAGACGGCCGATAATTTGGTTTACCACCCTCAACAAGCTGTTTTTTGCATTCTGCAAATGCCTGGATATATTTGGGAATGCTTTTGTCATATTCAAATCTTGTCAAGCAAACAGCAATCATTTCTAACTCTCGCATTTGAGGAGCTAAATTCCCAGCGTACAGGGTTTGTACTGTTTTTTTACGGCTAATAATCAGAGTAGTCTTTAATTCTCCTCAGAGAAGATGAATGCAGTAGTCTAAATTAATATTAAATTAATATTAGTTTGGTTAGTTTGGGCAGTTATCAACCGCGTCTACACAGACAAAACCCACCTGCATGGGTTGAGAAACCCTGATTTCATCAATTACCGTTTTTTATCACTACCAGATAATTTCTCCTCGTTCTTTGACTGTTCTTTTGTAAACCATTTCTGTTTGCTGACCTAATTTTGGCCAACTAAATCGTTTTTCTAAATCTGCATAGGCATTATTTACCAACCATTGACAATAATCTGGGTTTCTCAAAACTTCTAAAATTCCCCAAGCTACAGAGTCAGGATCATTTACCCAGGTAGTAATTCCCGTTTTTGTATGTTGAACTACTTCAGGAAAACCACCAGTATCGGAAACTATCACTGGTACGCGAGAGGCAAAACTTTCTAAAGCCACAATACCAAAGGGTTCATAAAGACTGGGGAAAACCGCACAGTCGGCGATAGTTTGAAATCTATCTAAGTATTCATCAGAGAGAAACCCGGTAAAGTAACACTTGTGCCAAATTCCTAAATCCCAAGCTTGACGTTTTAGATGTTCAGTATTACCGCCGCCGACTATGATAAATTTAACATTACCGCCCATTTCCCAAAGCACCTTGGGAGCAGCATTAAGTAACACAGGTACGCCTTTTTCGTAGGTCATGCGACCAAGATAATAAACAATTTTTTCATCATCCGTGGCAAATTGTCGCCGAAAATCTTGAGGATGAAAATCTTTGTCATGTCGTTTCTTTTCTGGGCGAATACCATTATATATTACGTCAATTTTATCACTAGCAACAGAAAGCGATCGCCCGATTTCTCGACGCATATATTCACTACAAACGATTACCCGCCAAGCATTTTCAGCTAGTGCATATTCTTTATTATGAATATAGCGTTGGGTATCATTGTGAATACCATTATAACGTCCATGTTCCGTGGCGTGAATGGTGGCAATTAAGGGAATTTTAAAGATATACTTAAGAGCGATCGCAGCATCACCAACTAACCAATCATGGGCATGAATCAAATCAAATGGCTCCTTTTCCCTCAACAACTTACCACCATAAGCGCCCATACTCTCATTTAAATTCACCACCCAGTGAAAAAAATCGTTACTAGCAGCCACGTGGACACGATGAATATGAATCCCCTCAACGACTTCATAAAGGGCTGCTTGACCAAATTCAGGGGTAATGAGGTGAATGTCATGGCCTAACTTGATCAGTTCCGGGTACAACTCAGCAACGTGACGAGCAATTCCCCCGACTATCCTGGGTGGAAATTCCCAACTCAGCACTAATATCTTCATTGACTTGACTCCCCGATGATTGACAAAAAAATCCAAATATATAAAAACTATATTTATAGCAGGGAACAGGGAAAAGAAAATTAGAAATTAGAAATTAACGAAAACTGCTCCTGAAAAACCGGACAAAATAGGACATCATTCAACAATTGTACTAAATAAATCATCTCAGGGTAATGGATAGCCGAAGCGGTTATACAAATTTATTGAATTTATCGAATAGGTTGGGTTAAAATAATACAGGACATATTATAAATAAATTCACCAACGGGGGAAGAAAAGCTAATGCAAATCATCCGTCTGCCGGTACTTTCAGACAATTATATATTTTTACTGCATGATCCACAACAGAATATTGCGGCTGTTGTTGATCCGGCCGAAGCGCAACCAGTATTAGACGAATTGACAAAATTAAATGCTGATTTGGTAGCAATTTTTAATACTCACCATCACGGTGATCATGTGAGTGGAAATACTCAATTGATGAAAAAATTTCCCCAAGTGACAGTTTATGGAGGTGCGGAAGATAGAGGCCGGATTCCGGGACAGCAGGTATTTTTAGACAACGGTGATCGCGTCCAATTTGGAAATCGTACTGCTGAGGTGTTGTTTGTTCCTGGCCACACCCGCGCTCATATTGCTTACTATTTCCCGCCAGAAAGCCCAGGAGAGCCGGGGGAATTGTTTTGTGGTGATACATTGTTTGCTGGTGGTTGTGGTCGTTTATTTGAAGGTACACCGGGGCAAATGGTAGCATCTTTAAATAAACTACGGGCTTTACCGGATGATACTCGCGTTTGGTGCGCCCATGAATATACTTTCAGCAATTTGCGGTTTGCTGTGACTGTAGACCCGGAAAATGCGGATTTGCAAAAACGCTACCAGGATGTTAAAACTCAACGGGAGGCCAATGAAGCCACAGTTCCATCACTTTTGGGAATAGAAAAACTCACAAATCCTTTTTTGCGTTGGGATAAACCGTCTTTACAAGCAACAGCGAAAAGTCATGAAGAAGTTCAAACCTTTGCCCGGATTCGAGGCATGAAGGATAATTTTTAGTCTGTACTGCATTTAATTTGTAGAATGATAGCGGGCAGGTATAGCGGGCAGGATGCCCGCACCACAAGACTTAGCTATATTAAGATTGTATATAGGGTTTGCTGATAGCGTAGCGTGGCGTTAGCCATATAAACCTAAAACCATTTATTAACAAAGGGTTTCGCGGATTTTTACCATAAAAAAGTGCCAGGTTTTGGCTAATGGTGTCTGAAAATGAATTGCATTTTTCTTTGTCGGATTTGGAAAATTGAGGATATCCAGACAGTTAAAACTGTTCCCAGTTAAGAGTTAAGAGTTCCCTTTTAATTTTTAATATTTTTATTTATGGGATTTAGTATTGCGATCGCTCCCCAAATTTCGCTACAATATCAAGGCTGTGGGTATGTTCAAAGTCGCTGAGGATCAAGCTACAATCTTGTCAGCCACACTGATGACATCCAAATAACTAAGATATTACAAAGAAAAGCGAAAAACAATGGCGAAACGTGTGCAATTGGTTTTAACAAAAGATGTCAGTAAACTGGGAAAAATCGGCGACTTAGTAGAAGTAGCTCCCGGTTATGCTCGTAACTATCTGATTCCCCAGAGTTTAGCAGATCGGGCGACACCGGGTATTCTCAAACAAGTAGAACGGAAACGGGAAAAAGAACGCCAAAGACAATTAGAACTCAAACAACAAGCAACTGAACAAAAAGCAGCTTTAGAAACAGTTGGTAACTTAAAAATTGCCAAGCAAGTTGGTGAAAATGAGGCTATTTTCGGTACTGTTACTACCCAAGATGTAGCAGATGCTATTTTAAAAGCGGCTAATCTAGAAATAGATCGTCGTGGTATTACCATTCCTGATATTAGCCAATTGGGTACTTATAAAGCGGAAATTAAGCTCTATTCTGAAGTAACAGCAGAAATTAATATTGAAGTCGTCTCTAACTAACGGATTTCAATTTTAGATTTTGGATTTTAGATTTTAGATTTTAGATTTTAGATGGACTCCAGTAATTAGTCCGGGGGCTTGTCAATTTTGGATTTTAGATTTATACCCGCATAAATTCGGCGGAATCAGATTCAGACTAGGTATGAATTTTCAATCTTTAATCCAAAATCCAAAATTTAAAATCCAAAATTTAAAATCTAAAATTTGGTGAATTACAGCTTTTGGTATAGTTAAAGTATAAATACAAACTATAAGAATCCAATAAACCTAATGGCTGAAGAACTGAGTTTTCAAAGTGATGGTAGTAATCGCCTACCACCACAAAATATCGAAGCAGAGGAGGCGATTCTAGGGGGTATTTTACTAGATCCGGAGGCTATTGGTCGAGTGAGCGATCGCTTAGTCCCCGAAGCCTTTTATATTAGCGCCCATACAATAATCTATCAGGCCGCTTTGCGTCTTCATACGCAACAAAAACCCACAGATTTGCTTTCCATCACCAGTTGGTTAACAGACAATGATCAACTAACAAGAATTGGTGGAAGAAATAAATTAGCCACACTAGTAGACCGCACGGTTTCAGCGGTGAATATTGATGCTTTAGCAGGGTTAGTCATGGAAAAATACCTGCGACGACAATTAATTAAAGCAGGTAATGAAATTGTACATCTGGGTTATGAAACAGAAACAGAATTACCAATTGTTCTAGATCAAGCCGAACAAAAAGTTTTTAATGTCACCCAAGAAAAACCCCAATCAGGATTAGTTCATATTGGTGATACATTAATTAATACTTTCCAAGATATTGAAACTCGTCATCAAGGTATTGCTTTACCAGGAATACCCTGTGGTTTTTATGATTTAGATGCTATGACTAGCGGTTTTCAGCGTTCTGATTTAATTATCGTAGCTGGGAGGCCGTCAATGGGGAAATGTCTCAGTTATGATTCAGAAATCGTCTTAGCAGATGGACAAATTGCCACAATTGAAGAATTATATCAGCAACGGCAAGGTTCATTATTAACATTAAATGATGATTGGAAATTTACCTTTACCCAACCATCTGCATTTGTAGATGATGGAATTAAACCAGTTTTTCGCATCACAACTCGCTTAGGACGGGCAATTGAAACCACAATTACTCACCCATTTTTAACTATTAAAGGTTGGCAAAGATTAGAAAATTTACAAGTAGGAAATAAGATTGCCATCCCTCGCAAAATAGATGTGTTTGGAACAGAAACTATCCGCGAGTGTGAAGTCAAATTATTAGGTTATTTAATTGGTGATGGTGGTTTAACTAATAGCACTCCTAGATTTACAAACAGCAACCCATTATTGCAAACAGATTTTTCTGAAGCAGTAACTGAATTTGGTGGTTTGTCAATAACAAGGGAAGATTCCCCAGGACAACAGACACCTTCATTATGTGTTGGATTAGAAAAATTAGGTTTATGGGATAAAGATGCTCATAATAAAACTATCCCAAACATTGTCTTTAAATTAGAAAAATCACAATTATCATTGTTTCTAAATCGTCTTTTTGCCACTGATGGTTGGGCTACTGTGCTTAATAGTGGTCAATCACAATTAGGTTATTGTACAGTCAGCGAAAGACTAGCAAGACAAATTCAACATCTGTTGTTAAGATTTGGTATTATTGCTGCTTTGAAAAAGCGGTCTGTGAAATATAATAATACCCGTAGACCAGCATGGCAATTAGATATTACTGATGCTTTATCTATCAAAAACTTCATTGCAGAAATTGGCATTTTTGGCAAAGAAGCAGCATTAGCAAAAGTTACAGCAGCAATATCTCAAAAAAGATATCAAACCAATCGTGACTTAATACCTGTAGAAATTTGGGAACAATTAGCAGCAGCTAAAGGTAGCGAAACCTGGAGTAGTTTAGCAAAACGATCTGGGATTAAAAGCTATACCAATATTCATGTCGGTAAACGGGCATTAACAAGAGAAAGATTATGGATTTTAGCCACTGCATTAGACAAATTACCACTTCAGCAATTAGCAAATAGTGATGTATATTGGGATGAAATCATTTCCATTGAATCAGTTGGTAACAAACAAGTTTATGATTTAACAATTCCTAAAACACATAATTTTGTCGCTAATGATATTTGTGTTCACAATACCGCCTTTTGTCTTAACCTTGCTCATAATATTGCTGCTGGTTATAAACTACCGGTGGCTGTTTTTAGTTTAGAAATGTCCAAAGAACAACTAGTACAAAGACTATTAGCTAGTGAAGCGGGAATTGAAAGCAGTTATTTAAGAAGTGGTCGCATTAGTCAAACGCAATGGGAACCGTTAAGCCGTGCTATTGATAAGCTTTCAGAAACACCAATGTTTATTGATGATACGGCAAATATTACAGTTACACAAATACGAAGTCAAGCCCGAAGACTGCAAGCAGAACAAAATGGAAATTTAGGATTAATAGTCATTGATTACTTGCAATTAATGGAAGGTGCAGGTGATAATCGTGTGCAAGAATTATCAAGAATTACCCGTTCTTTAAAAGGTTTAGCGAGGGAATTATCTGTACCGGTTCTTGCTTTATCACAGTTAAGTCGGGGGGTGGAAGCAAGAACTAATAAACGGCCAATGTTATCTGATTTAAGAGAATCGGGATCAATCGAACAAGATGCGGATATAGTAATGATGTTATACCGTGATGAATATTATTCACCAGATACTCCAGATAGAGGAATTGCCGAAGTGATCATCGCTAAACATCGGAATGGACCAACAGGAACAATCAAACTATTATTTGATCCTCAATTTACAAAGTTCAAAAATCTAGCCAGACAAAACAGTTGGTAATATGTTAAAAAAATACTTTTTTAGCTTGATATTTCTATTTATCAGTATCCAAATTGGTAGCATTCAGAAAGTAGCTGCAGCACAAACAGTAGTTCCAGAAGTTACTACTAGCAAATCCCTTTGTCCCGCTCAATTATCATCAACAATTAATACTATTATCAATCGGCCTCAATTTAGTCGAGGACGTTGGGGAATTTTAGTTAAAACATTATCATCAGACAAGATTCTTTATAGTCAAGATAGCCAGAAATATTTTATTCCCGCTTCTAATATTAAGCTATTTACCACTGCTGTAGCATTACAGAAATTAGGTTCAGATTTTCGGATTCGTACCTCTATTTATGATGATGGTAATGGTATTTTGCGTGTAGTGGGTAGGGGAGATCCGAGTTTTAAAAACCCTCAATTAGTATTATTAGCAAAACAACTTTATCAACAGGGAATTAGAGAAATTAATCAGTTAATTGCTGATGATAGTTATTTTCAAGGTGAAGTAGTTCATTCCAGTTGGGAATGGGAAGATATACAGGCTGATTATGGCGCTCCTGTTAATAGTTTAATATTAAATGATAACGCTTCTGGATTAAGTTTTTTACCCCAAAATATCGGACAACCATTACAACTAAAATGGGTTGAACTTACAGAAGCATATCAGTGGAAAATTGAGAATAATACCATTACTACTCAAGCAGATAAACCCGGTTTTGTAGAAATTAACCGCGATTTAAAAGGACAGATTTTGAGGATAAAAGGACAATTAGCGGTAAATTCCCAACCGGAAATTACTGCTATAGCTGTATTTGATCCAATTAGCAATTTTTTAAAACAATTTCGTCATAATTTAATCATAGCAGGAATTACCGTTCAAGAAACTGTAATTAGTAATTTGAATAAAAATAAAAATGGCAAAGAAATAGCCGCAGTAGAATCTCCACCTTTGTCTGAATTATTAATAGAGACAAATGTAAATAGCAATAATTTGTATGCTGAGGCTCTACTCAGAAGTTTAGCTATTAAAAAACCAAGAGAAAAAGATCAAAATACGGCTGATATCGGATTACAAGTTATGAAAGAAACCTTAACTCAATTAGGAGTTGAACCAGAAAGTTATGTAATTGTAGATGGTTCTGGGTTATCTCGCAAGAACTTAACCACTCCCGCAGCTTTAGTACGAGTTTTACAAGCAATTGATAAATCACCTCAAAGAGAAATTTTTCGGGCTTCCTTACCCATTGCAGGTATGACAGGTAGCTTAAAAAATCGCTTGATTAATACTGCTGCTGTGGGAATTGTCCAAGGAAAAACCGGTTCCATGACAGGAGTTTCTGCTCTTTCTGGATATGTAAATTCAGCTAATTATGAGCCTTTAGTTTTTAGTATTATGGTGAACCAATCTGAACAACCTAGTAAAATTGTGAGAACAGCAATAGATGAAATTGTGGTTTTATTAACCCAATTAAAACGATGTTAAAATAACTTTAAGCAATGCTACCGCGTTTTCTGGCTTCTTTAGAGGAAATACCGACATTTTTAATCCCAGCTTTGATCATTTGTCGTTCTAAAAGGGCAAAAAAACGGGTCCTGTCACCACCTCTGACTACAGCCTGATTATGGGCTTCCGCAATAGCCACAGGATAACCGTATCCTTTTTGTACTTGTGCCAACATTAGTCCTAGTGCTTGATCAAACATAGTTTGATTGGCGACAACCCAAGCAGGGACTTCAATCCGGGCGATTTCTGTACCGACATGGACGTAACAAAAATAAATAATTTGGTCGTCATACAATTCTAAAATTCGCGCATTACTCCGCCATAATGGTCCTCGTTGTCCAGGTTGGAGTTGGCTAGTCATGATGCTTGTATCGCGCAAAGTATCAAATTTTTTACAAGGTACGTATTCTAGTTGGTTGGGGCAATAGGTGATACAATCGGGGACAGGATAGGGACAAGCCAAAAACCGTAAAAAGTTAGTGGCTTCCGTGCTGCGAGAGGCACTAAGATAACCCATGAGGGGTATTTGAGCTTGTTGGAGTTTTTGCCAGGCCTCTAAAATAGGTGGTAAAATGCGATCGCGGGCATCCATCGGTAACTGATCTAAAAACCAGTATATTAACGAACCATCAACCATGGCTAAAGTTGGTGCTGCTGTTTTCACACTACAGGCCAGTTCAGCTAATACCGTAGCCTCCGAAGCAGTACGCCGATAACCCATCCATTCTTCCGCTCTAATTCCCCATTGACGGGAGATATATAAATCTTCGGGGCGATAAAATATCTCCGGTAGACTATCGAGAATGGGGTGAAGATTTTGACCATAGTGTAAAACCACCCTGCCGATATTGAGTAAGTAACAATACGCAATTTCGTGATGATTAGGGGCAATTTGCGAACCATCAGTAGAAATGACAGTATGAATTTTCGGGGGAACAGGAATAGTAATACAGGTTTCTAGGGGTTCAATTGGTGTAGCATTAGCAAAGAGAATCCGATTGTGCCATTTTTCCTGACGTTCAACTAACTCCTGTTGACACTCTACAGCCTGTTTAAAAAATTGTTGTGCTAATTCTAACCGCTGATGACTCGCGGCCACTTCTGAAGTCAAATGTTGACTGAAACCTTGCATTTGTCCCGATATTTTTGTTAAATCAAGCATAGTGTTTGTAGTTGTGCGAATAGATGTAAATACTATATAATTAACAACTGTATGCTAATAACTGGAAAAATGGTGTCATGAAAAAATGGAAATTAACAATGACAATCCTTCTATTCGGAATTATATTATATACTCCAAAAGTGAGTGGTAAGAATTTGGCAAGTATTTCCGATACTAGAATCAAATCATCACTGTTAGCACAAGCTGATAAAAAAGAGGCTATCATCTATTTTCATAGAGGAATTAACCGCCATACATCAGGAGATATCAAAGAAGCAATTGCAGAATATAATCAAGCCTTGAAGTTACGTCCTGATTTTGCTGAAGTTTACTATAAACGAGGAATATCTCGCTATAAACTGGGAGATTTAAAAGGAGCAATTTTAGATTATAATCAAGCAATCAGCCTAAATCCTAATTATGCGGGTGTTTATAATCATCGCGGATTTACTCGTCATGATTTGGGAGATTTCCCAGGAGCTATTAAAGATTTTAACCAAGCATTAAAGCTGAATCCTAACTTTCCTGAAGCTTACCAAAATCGAGGTATTACTCGCAATGCTTTAGGTGATAAACAGGGAGCAATTAGCGATTTAAATACAGCAGCTAACTTATTTCAAAAACAAAAAAGAATCAGTAATTATCAAGAGGTAATTAATCTTATTAATAAGCTCCCCGATTTGTCTAAGAAGTCGGGGATGTAGATATTCTAGATATTGGTTAAATTACAACCAGGTTGCAAAATCGTAAGTAAAATGAGAAAGTGATATTAGTTGAATACGGGAATCATTTTTTCCTGCTTCCCGTTCTAATGAAGTATTATAACCCCAATCTGCGAGAAAAAGTTTTACATGATTTAAGTCTGATTGTTGTTGCACTAATTGTAAAGTTTTTAATCTATCTTCAACAAACCATAAATTAACAGTTTGGGTATTTGCTTTCTTGATTAATTCTCGTAAAGTTGCATATTTTGGGCGTTTTACCTCTTTACCAAAAATATTTTCTGATGGTAAATTAACTCCTTCTTGTTGTAACAATTGCTTGACAAATCGCCCTTCTTTAGTAGTGACAATATATAACTGAACTTGAGTCTCAAGAGTTATTTTCAGTCTTTCAATTACACCAGGATAAAATCTATGTAGACTTAACCAACCATCTAAATCTTTCTCAATCCATTCATCTCGCAAATTATCTAATTGTGTAGAAACTGCTTTTGCTTCTAAGTTATTTGCTACTAAAATTTCGGCGGTAATAGTTGTCCATGATTGCAGGATTTGAGCATCAGAAAAACCTGCAATTAAAGCTTTAATTAAAACAGGCATTTCCCAACCGGTTTCAATTACAGGACGTAAGCGATAGAATCTCAAAGCTAAATCATCTGGTAGTGTATCGTCAACCGGCGACCAAATTTGACAGTAGGTACGCCATGCTACCTCAAAATACTCAATTAGTCCATCGCAAACCACTCCATCAAAGTCTAAAGCCAAAATCGTGGGACTATTTGCTGTCATTGTTCTGAGGTGAAAAACTGCTTTTGTTAGTTTACCGCACCTTGATAGCCAGATATGTAGCGATTAACCTTTAAAATAGCAAATAAGAAATAAAAACATAAAAACATAAAATTATTTTAAAGTTTTTCAGTACTCCTATGGAAATGGAGCAGAATATTAATGTATTAATATTATCAATAATATCTCAAGATGTAAATGGGGGCATCAAAACCATGCAAATCAAACTGATTTCCGAAAATAAACTGACACAGGAGCAGGAAGAACAGGTTTTTAACCTGCCAGTAGCTATCGGCAGGGATATGAGTCAACTTCCTGCGGTTATCAATGGTGAAACGGTGTCTCCTATAGTTTTATTAGACTCTCATAAGCAAATTTCTCGCTTTCATGCTCAAATTACCTTAGAAAACAATCAGCTTTATATAGAAGACAAGAGTGCCAATGGCACTCAAGTTAACGGTGAAAAACTACTTAAACAACGTCGGACTTTAATCAGTGGGGATAGACTGGGAATAGGTAACTACACCATTACCGTTATCCTCATTCGATCTGGGGATGAGAATATTACCATTGTACTTGAAGGTAAGTCCACAATTTTTAACCCCCAATCGGAGATTATTCCCGTATCTAGGGTGCGGAAATTACCAGATTCTCAATCATCCATCATTTTTAATCCTTATACGGATGCTTTAGAACAACAAACTCCCGACGCTGTACCCATTCAAATAGCGGGTTTTCCCTATAATTTCAACTTTTGGAATGCAGAAAAGGTTCCCCTAGAAGCTATTCGTCGCAGTGGTATTTTAGTCAGAGAAACAGAATATGTGGCCTGCGGGGGAGGAATGGGCAGTTTTGTTTGGGTGGATATGTTGAGAATTGCGGGAGTTAAACCGGAAAATATTAAAGTTTTGAGTGTTCAAGACAAACCTTATAAACGCTATGAAAGCCTACTGAAAAATTGTCAAATTCCCCGACATAAACGAATTCGTTCCGGTTCAGATTCCTGTCCTGATAATATTTGGGGCTGGCCAGGATATGCTTTAAGAGATGCTTGGAGATCCTTCTTTTCTGGACAAGTTGGTGCAGCTTTAGGATTTTTGTGGCAAGTTTTTGCTGAACCTGTTTATGCAGATACCTACACCCCCCGTGGACGAGATGTATTTGAGTCCATGGACCGGGAGAGCGATCGCATTAGTTGGGGTAAAATGTTAGAATATGGCAGTATTCGTAGTCTACGACAAACGGAAGACGGGCGTTATTGTATTGCCTATTCCACTTCCAACCAAGAAGACGGAAATCACCAATTTTTATTAGCTAAATATGTCCATCTCTGCACAGGTTATCCCGCAATCAAACTACTACCAGACCTGGAAAAATATCGTCAAGAATATCCCGAAGAAACAGGAAATTATAAAACAGTAGTTCAAGGTTATGAACCCCATGATCATATTTACCAACAATTAGAAAAAAAAGGCGGTACTATTGTCCTTCGTGGGTCGGGAATTGTAGCCTCACAAATATTAGAAAGGCTGTATGAAGCCCGAAAAATGAAACATATTCAGGTAATTCATTTAAACCGAGACCCCCGCAAAGGTCAAGAATTTCAGCCAGCTAAACGCTACGTAGAAAATGATTGGGAATTTCAACCTTTTAACTGGCCAAAAGGAACTTGGGGCGGTGATATGCGAACAATGCTAGAAGCCGCTGACCCGTTAAGACGACGGGAATTATTACAGGCTTGGGGGGGAACAACCACAGCTAGTCGCAAAAAATGGCGCGACATTGTTCGTCAAGGAATAGCTCAGAAATGGTATGAAATTCATTATGGTTTAGTCACCAAACTAGAACGTAATTCCCAAGGTCAAGTTGTTACTCATGTAGTCACTAGCAAAGGTCAAAAAACCCTAATTGCTGATTTTGTGATTGACTGTACAGGATTGATTTCCGATCCTTTAGAAAGTCCATTTTTAAAAGACCTAATACTGCATTACGACCTAGATTTTAACCCAGAAGGACGTTTTCATGTAGAAAACAACTTTGAAATCAAAAAACTGCGAAATAATCGTTCTCGCATATATGGGGCAGGAATTATCACCTTAGGCGGTCCCTACGCCCCCGTAGACACATTTTTAGGACTACAATATGCTGCCCATCGTTCTATCGAGGCTTTGGCTGCTGTAAAAGCTCCAGGAGTCCGCTATATTCAGGGAATTTATTCCCTTTGGCAATGGCTAAAATGGGCATTGAATCAAAAGCCTTAATTTTTCAATTCCAGAATTCCAGGACTTACGGAAAATATTCCTCAAACCCTCATTTCTCTGTGTTCTCTGTGCCTCAGTGGTTCGTTATTCCGTGACTCATGCGTAAGTCCTAAATTCTTCTGAATTTTTTCTAAAAACCTTAATTTACACTACTTCTCATATCATTATGACTCCAACTTTATTCGGACGCTGGCAAACACGAATTTTTTTGTTAGCAACAGTGGGAATGTTAGTTTCTCTGCTTTTTTATGGGGGATATTTAGGCATTGCTTCCAACTTAGTTTACTTTTGGGTTGTGTTTTATGTAGGTTTATTTGGCATTGCTTGGGATGTTTTGTATGATTTTCTGCAAAAATATCTCTGGGACCATGACTGGCCTGGGGTATTTCAACTTTATGCAGGAGTTATAGAAGGGGTATTTCTGGCTTTAATAATTGCCAATATCGGTTTACCTCATATTCCTAAAACCGAATTTGACTTAACCAGATTTATTCAACATTATGGGTTAGTTTGGTTAGCCGTTTATTTATCTGCTTGGGTAGTTATGCGGTTATTATTTCCCCGTTGGCGTTTTCGCGGTGGAGAATGGATTGGTAAATGGCCGAGAATTTCTTAATAACAATTTCTAACAAGACAATTCTTGCCACTTTTCCATCATTCTATTTAACATCTGTTCAAAAAATTCCCTCTTGAGGAAACTGGAATCTAGTCCCCTCCCCTTATCAAGGGGAGGGTTAGGGTGGGGTAAGAACCTGATATTGTCCTAAAACAAATAAACATTTTTATGAATCACCAGTTTATGAATCACCAGAATTTTATCGCTTTGATCACATCCTCAATATTCATGGTGGGGTTAGCTTCCGGTTATCGTTCTCAAGCAACCACTACAACCGTTATTCCCAGCCTTCAACCCACCAACCATGGTAATTTTGCTCCAAATGCTATTCAAAGGCAAAATACCCCGGTTAATACCCCTTTTAAGCTGGCTGGTAAGGTGTTTAATCTACAAGACTCTTTTGTTTTAAAAGGTTTTGATGCTGTAGCCTATTTTCAACAAGGAAAAGCAACCCCAGGTAATGCTAATTTCACCTATAAATGGCAGGATGTAAATTGGCGATTTTCCACAGCCGAAAACCGCAACCTATTTATGAAAAATCCTGAAAAATACGCTCCGCAATATGGAGGATTTTGTGCTTGGGCTGTCAGTAGAGGATATACTGCACCTATTGACCCTAATGCCTGGAAAATTGTGTCCGGTAAGCTGTACTTAAATGTTAATTTGGACACTCAAAAACGCTGGGAAAAGGACATTCCTGGAAATATTCAAAAAGCTGATCAAAATTGGCCTGGTATAGCTAGGAAAATTCGTCGTTAATGAGTACAAGTAGGTCGGGTTAAGCGACAGCGCAACCCGACGTTCATGTTGGGTTTCATGCTTCAACCCAACCTACAAACTTTATCTATTTTTTGTAAGTCGGGTTAAGCAACAGCGTAACCCGACGCTCATGTTGGGTTTCATGCTTCAACCCAACCTACACATCTACAAATCTTATACATCTGAATATATCTAATAAGTTATTTAAATCATTCTTCAGCAAAAAAGCATAAGTACCCTATATTAGCCTATATTCTCAATAATCTTGAGAATTTTCTCAATAAGCTAACGCAAAAAGTTAATTTCAGGGCTTGCAATTCTCAACTATTTTTTGTATGATTTTTTTAGATAGAATCTGCTTGGGCTTTTTTTAAGAAAAAACCTTAATTATCGTCAATGGGTTTTCAAGAAATATTATACTAATACTAATATCTTCAAATCTGATCAAGGTTGTGGATGTAGTGGGTAATTCATCAATTACCCATAAATTACTCAGCTGTACTGCATTTAATTTGTATAATTCTTGCGGGCATCTTGCCCGCACCACAAGAAATAACAAGAAATAACAATATCAGGATTATTGGATCTAGCTGCGTAACAGCTTATTGTGCCGAAAATCTTGCTAATAACTCCCCACGAGATGATTGTAGAAGTAAAGGAGTAAATTCTTCTCTACTCATAGCCATCAGGGGGTTAATAATTCTTGTCAATTCGGCATCAACTTCACCAAAACGCACTTGTAGAATACTCTCAATGATAGCGCGTCTTTCCCTCTCTACACCAGTCCTAAGTCCTTCCTGTTGTCCTTCTTGTCTTCCTTCTTCTCGTCCTTCCTGGAGTCCTTGTTTTCTCAGTTCTTCTAATTGTTGTTGATACATTTGGGATAATTTCATAATTAACTCCTGATCATCCTGATCAATATCTTGTTCTTGACGCTGACGTGCCGATAACACAGCAATTAGGTTATGTACTAATTCTATGACATCTGCTAGAAACGGACTATTATTTGTCAGTGTTTCCAATTCTTCCACCGCTTGTCTTTGTACTTTTCCCTTACCTAATATCCGCAAAAACAGGGTTTCGGGTGTACTGGGTAATTGATGAATACTCACAATGACGGTTTTAAATCCTTTACCAAAAAGGTAAATCCCCTGACCCCAGTTTTCCTCATCCAAACTAGCATTAAAGCTATCGAGGATTTCTACTGATACTGTAGGAGTCAAAATCCACAAATTAGCTAATTCGGATTCATTTATTCGCGTGTCATTGCGTTTAGCTTGACGTTCAACCTGGGCATGAATGTCAAATAATTTACCCATACAACTGCGGATTTCACTTCTACCCACAGCATTGCGAAATGGTTCAAATACCGCATAATTAGCCGCCATTTTCCCTAATACGCCTAGTGTTGCTAGGTTGGTGGGTGGGGATGAGGGGATAAATAATACGTCAATTTGTCTGACTTCTGCGGTGATGTCTTTACTGGTTTCTACTTGTCCATAGGGTGTTAATAGTTCTGTTAGATATTGTTTAGCAAATTGATCATGTATAAAGCGAGTCATTTATTTTAACTTTAATTAGTAGATATGGGTTATATAGCAATCCTAAATGAAATGTGAATATCTCTTATTTTCCTACCTCTGTGTCCTCTGTGTCTCTGTGGTTCGTTAAAAAAACTAGTTTCATGCTTCAACCCAACCATTCAGCTTTATCTATTTTTTGTAGGTCGGGTTAAGCGACAGCGCAACCCGACGTTTATGTTGGGTTTCATGCTTCAACCCAACCATTCAGCTTTATCTATTTTTTGTAGGTCGGGTTAAGCGACAGCGCAACCCAACGCTCATGTTGGGTTTCATGCTTCAACCCAACCTACAAATCTAGGTTTTTAGGTGTAATGTGTTTATTAAGTAGGGTGTGTTAGCGACAGCGTAACGCACCATCATCAAGGATTATTATACATATGAATATATCCAATAAGTTATTTAAATCATTCTTCAGCAAAAAAGGACTAGTACCCTATATTAGCCCATATTCTCAATAATCTTGAGAATTTTCTCAATAAGCTGACGAAAAAAGTTAATTTCAGGGCTTGCAATTCTCAACTATTTTTTGTACAATCTTTTTAGATATAATCTGCTTGCGCTTTTTTTGAGAAAAAACCTTAATTATTGTCAATGGGTTTTCATTCAAGAAATATTATACTAATACTAATATCTTCAAATCTGATCAAAGTTGTGGATGTAGTGGGTAATTTATGAATTACCCATAACTGATAAATTACTATTGTGCCGAAAATCTCGCTAATAACTCCCCACGAGATGATTGTAGAAGTAAAGGAGTACTTAAGACTTCAAACGAAAAGACTTAATCATGGTTTGTTCTACATATTGAAGAAATACGTCATAGACTTGTTCTTCGGCTCGATAGGTCAGAATATAAACTTTTGAATTACTGATAGTCCAAACTTCCATAGCTTTAAACCTAAAGTTATTAATTTGATCTTCACCTGTATAAACTATTTGATATCCCTCTCGATTATCTATTTTTTTCGATTGCTGTTCAAGAATTTGGACGTTTTTAACGGATTTTTTAATTTGTTCGATAGCAGCCTGATTATACTCTGATAAAGTCTGAGATTTTTGTATATCTTCAATACGGATAAATAGCCCTACTTCGAGATTCAGACTAGAAGTATTAGGGAATATTTTGGCAATAGTTCCCCCGGTTAACGGACTATATTGTTGTTTTTCAGCCTTCCAATCTTGAGGATATTTGATCTCAATTCCAAATTGTTTATCCTCAAATAGTTGACCAGGAATAGTTTTAATATTTACTTGTGAGTCTTGATTTTGATAGCGATAAATAGCTATCAAAACCCCAGTAGTCGTCAAAATAATTGCTGTTATCAATAAAACTTTAATAAATTGAGGTTTGGGAGGAGAGATAATTTCTGTCGTTTGATCATCACCATTATTTTTATCACTAGGATCATCTCCTTTATTTAGAGCTTCCATTACTTCCTGTGCTGACTGGAATCTATGATCAAGATCTTCTTGGAGCATACGCTTTAGTATCTTACCTAAATGTTCACTAATATGGGGATATTTTTGCCAATTCCAAAGATTATTAACATCGCGGGAATCGTCTGGAAATTCACCTGTTAATAATTGCACACAAGAAGCAGCTAAAGCATATAAATCACTGGAATAATCAACCTTTTCCCCTCTGATTTGTTCTAGGGGAGCATAAGCAGGAGTTCCAAAGACCATAGATGTTTCTGTGGTGTCAATATCACCTTTTATCACTTGTTTAACTGCTCCAAAGTCAATTAAATAGAATTTGTTATCTTCTTCTTTGGAGTGCATAATATTACTAGGTTTAATATCCCGGTGAATAACGTTATTTTTATGGATAAATTTTAAAACAGGTAAAATATTATTTAATAAGGCCAAAACCTTGGCTTCTGAGAAACGTCCTTGTTGTTCCAGTTCCTTTTTTAGATCCTCTCCTTCGATATATTGTTGAACCAAATAATTAAACTCCTGTGGGGTACTGAGTTCGGGGTCAGTTACAGTTGAGGAAAAATAATCATATAAGCAGGGAATGTTACCGCTTCTATCTCCTAAATCTTCCAGAACCTTAGCCTCCTTTTCAAAGGCTTTTTTAATCCCTGCAACTATTTCAGGAGAATGATGACTATCAATTCGTAATCGCTTGATCACACAGTAGCGCTGAGTAAGCGTATTTAAATCAATAGCTAAAAAAGTGTCCCCAAAACTCCCTCCTCCTAAACGTCCAAGAAGTTGGTATCTTCCTCTGTTTCCAGTTAAAATCGGGAGTTGTCCTTGGATCTCATTCATTTTCTTTCCCCTGGGTGGCTGCACTCTTGATCTAACACCTCAAGAATATAATAACGGTAATTGTGAACACTTTTCCAGTTTAGTAAAATAACGGCAATTAGCGATCGCTACTACACAAACAAAGTCTATTTACGTGGAATTATGTAAATATAAACCAGCATTAAATGTAATAAAAATACCGATTTGATAATTTGATAATTTTATTTCCTATTCACACTAGGAATCAAAATCCCATGTCGAGGACTAAACAATAAAGCCAAGGTAAATAAACCAGAAACCACTAATACAATAGCTGGACCAGAAGGTAAATTATAAAAGTAGCTAAGATACATTCCGCTAATACTAGAAATTACCCCAATTACCGCCCCTAAAATCATGACTTGATGTAAACGTTTGACTAATAAATAAGCAGTTGCACCAGGAGTAATTAAAAGCGATAATACTAATATTACTCCCACAGCTTTCATACTGGCAACAATTGTCAAAGCAATTAACAACATTAAACCAAAATTTAAACGATTAACTGGTAAACCAGCAGCTTGCGCTCCTAAAGGATCAAATGTGTAAAATAACAGTTCCTTATATAATAAGAAAACTACCATTAAAACAATAGCTGCAATAATAGCTGTATCCCTGACTTCATCAACAGTTACCCCTAAAATATTACCAAAAAGAAAGTGATTCAAATCAATTTTATTATCCTTTTGAATGACTGTAATTAAAGTAACTCCCAGAGCAAAAAAAGCAGAAAAAACTATGCCCATAGCAGCATCTTCCTTAATGGGAGATCGGGTTTTAATTAAGGCTATGGCCATGGTACTTAAAACCCCCGCAATAAACGCCCCAACAAAGATATTAGCACCAATCATGAAGGCTATAGCCAGTCCTGGTAATACTGAATGACTAATAGCATCTCCCAGTAATGCTAGGCGTTGTACCATTAAATAACTACCGACTATAGCACACAATAATCCTACTAGTATGGCGATGATTAAGGAACGTTGCATAAAGCCATATTGCAACGGTTCAATTAGTGTTTGCAACATAGATGAAAATGAACCACGAAGGCGCAAAGAACGCAAAGGAAGAGGGGAAGAGAAGATATTTATTAATTATTATGCTGCTTCAGCAAAGTACATGACTTTTCCACTATAAGCCCGATTTAAGTTATTTTCTGTTAACACCTGTTGGCGTGAACCGGTGGCGATTAATTCACAGTTTAGTAAGATTAAATCATCAAAATGGGTAATAGATTCACCTAAGTCATGATTAACTACTAAGACGATTTTATTGGCTTTTGCTAGTTCTTGAAAGACTTCAAATATGATAGTTTGGGTTTTTTGATCAATACCTACAAATGGTTCATCAAAACAGAAGATTTCGGCTTCTTGAGTTAAAGCCCTGGCTAAAAATACCCGTTGTTGTTGTCCTCCTGAAAGTTCACCAATGGGACGATTTTTTAATGCTTCTATTCCCACTTTTGTTAATGCTTGTGTGGCTATTTGGCGGCTGACTGTAGAGAAACTACGTAACCAGCCTGTTTTTTTAATACGCCCCATCATGACTACATCCCATACGGTGGCGGGGTAATTCCAGTCAATTTGACTACGTTGGGGTACATAAGCAATTTTCTCTAGTTGCTGGGTTAAGGGCTGATTTTGGTATATAACTTGACCGTTAGTGATGGGAACTAACCCTAAAATAGCTTTCATTAATGTACTTTTACCTGCACCATTGGGTCCAAAAATACCTGTTATCTTTCCTGGTTTAATTGTGCAGTTAATATCTCTTAATGCTTCCTGTGTCCGATAATTTACATTTAGATGGGTGATATTGATCTGTGTAAGTATATTTGCTGAATTTTTGGTAGATAGACTAGATTTTCGGTAATCAGAAATGTTTTGCATAACTTTGATTAAAATAGTTATTTTTTGAGTTTACTATAAAAATGAGAAAAATATGAGAATATCTATAATTATCTATAATTAGAAGTAATCACTGAGATAAATGAAACTAATGCTTAATACAATGTATGACTTTTACTCCCTTTCTAGGACAAAAAAGGGGTTGGGAGTTAGGTTTAATCCCCTTTGTCTGGGAATGTTGGTATCTTTGGCTGTAATGGGTTGTACTCCCAACTCCTTACACGGAGGAAATAATCCGCCGCAGGTTGTAGCGACGAGTACCATTATTGCAGATTTAGCTGAAGAAATTGGCGGAGAAAAATTACAAATTACGGGAATTTTGAAACCTGGTGCAGATCCTCATATGTATGAACCAGTACCCGCAGATAGTCGAGTTTTGGAAAAAGCTAATTTGATTTTGTACAACGGTTACAATTTAGAACCGGGAATTATTAAGTTAATGAATGCGACTGGAGACAAAGCGCAAAAGTTAGCTGTGGGGGAAGTTGTCAAATCCTTAAAATTAGATAAAGGTAAAGGGAAAATTGTTCCAGATCCTCATGTTTGGGGTAGTGCAGAAAATGTTATATTGATGGTGAAAGCAATTAAAAATAGTTTAATCGCTTTGTCACCAGCAGATAAAAATAAGTTAACTGAAAATGCAGATAAGTTAATTGATGAATTACAACAATTACATCTTTGGATTTTAGAACAAATCCAAACTATTCCCCCAGAAAACCGTAAATTAATTACTACTCATGATGCTTTTCAATATTATGGAAATGCTTATAAAATAACAATTGCTGGAACTTTAATCGGGATTAGTACGGAGGAACAACCAAGCGCCCAAACGGTGAGAAAATTAGTAGAATCAGTGAAAAAAATAGGTGTCCCAGCGATATTTGCAGAAACAACAATTAACCCAGCTTTAATTAAAACAGTTGCAGAAGAAGCAGGGGTAAAATTAGCACCAACTTCACTTTATTCTGATTCCATTGGGGTAAAAGGTAGTAATAGTGATACTTATATAAAAATGATGGTTGCAAATACCCGCACTATTGTTGAAGCTTTGGGTGGGAAATATACACCATTTCAATTAAAGAGTAAAAAATAAGGATTAGATCCCCAAATTCTTAGAGAATTTGAGAATCTTGTTGGTCATTCAACTTTCCCCTTTCCCTAACTAACAAACTTGTTGACGAGTTGCTTCTGCGTCTATGGGTTTAATCAGAAAAATCTTGAACATATACCAAAAAATCATCAAGACTAAGGGAATTTTTTGGAAATATTTGATAATTCCCCAATCGTTGATTTTGTTGAGATCAATTATTTTCTGATTATACAATGCACATTGTTCTAAATACCAGAAGAAATAGGGATGATTGGTATTTAAAATAATCGGAAATGCTTTAGCTGCGGTTTTGTTAGTTTCTTCAATTACCTGATTATTGTATTTACGAGGATGAATACCTAATATTTCATAGAAATTACCTCTTTCAAATACTGTCATGGTGTGAGTTGCAAAAACGGTTATTAAGAAAAACCGTACCCATAACCGAGATTTCCAATTATTCCATAATTGAGGTTGAGAACGTAACAAAGCTTTGAAAAAATCACCGTGTCTATTCTCATCTTGACACCAACTTTCAAACTTCCGAAATAGAGGATAAAATTGGTATTCGGGATTTTTTTCCATGTGACGATATACTAAAATATAACGCCAATAACCTATTTTTTCCGATAGATAAACCGTGTAAATAACCCACTCTATAGGGAAAAATGTATAGGTGCGATTTTTAGTCAGATAACTTAAGTCAAGGGAAAGGTTAAAATCAGCCATTGACTTATTTAAAAACCCCGCATGACGGGCTTCGTCTCGTGCTAAATAAGCAAATGCTTCTGATAATAAGGGGTTATTCTCCTTGAGACGACGGGATAATTCTTTAAACAGTAAAAACCCGGAAAATTCGGAAGTACAAGAACGTTCTAAAAAGTCAATAAAAGCCAGTCGTTTTTCACCAACAATGTGATCCCAACCTTGCTTAAATTCATCATCTCGTATAAAGTGATGACGATTATAATCTGCTTTGAGTTCCTCAATTACAGCCCTTAATTCCGTTTCATACCCCGAAATATCCATTTTGGCCACTGTGTCAAAATCAGTGGTATAAAAGCGGGGTGTTAATAGTGTTTCTTGAACGGGTGTTTTTACCCCCGATTTCGGTAACTCAACTGGGGGTTTATCCAACGACCTAACCATAAGTATTCCTTTTGCCATTGTCTGCCTTAAAATTATATAAGCATGAATATTTGTTATTAGTCATCAGTTAAATTATTGAAACTAATTCTTACAAAAATACTGAATTATCTAGGATTTATTTATGGTTTAAATACCTATTTACTAAACAAATGTATTTAGGAAACTATAAATAAATATGAATACTTTTATAGTTATACAAAGAATAATAGTTAAATAATTTCAGGAGCGGTAAAAATAGCCGAAATTACTATTGATAGTAATTTATGCTGGACATTTATGCTGGAGATTTGTGCTGGAGAAATTATGCTGATAACTCTATTCATATAGAATAGCAATTTTCTGTAATTATATCGGCTGTGAACTGATAAACGAGTCGCTAAAATTTGGAAAAGAACACTACAGACATCAACAAGAGGGAAGAAACAATGAGTAATAATTTAGCAATGAAACTGCGTGTGGGAACGCAACAAGCGCATACAAATTCTGAAAATGTCGGTTTCATGAAATGCTTTATCAAAGGAGTTGTAGACAAAAATTGTTTTATTCAATTGTTGAGTAATTTCTATTTTGTTTATAGTGAACTAGAAGCAGCAATTGAGAAACATAAACAACATCCTGTAATTAGTTTAATTTATTTTCCCGAACTAAATCGCCAATCTTCCCTCAAACAAGATATGTTATTTTATCATGGGAATCAATGGCAAGAAACCATTAAACCTTCATCTGCTACTCAAACTTATATTGCGCGTATTCAACAAATTTCTACCCATGAACCCGCACTATTATTAGCTCATTCCTATACTCGTTATTTGGGTGATCTTTCCGGTGGCCAAATGCTCCAAAAAATTGCTCAGTCAGCCTTAAAACTGTCTGGATATACAGGAACTTCCTTTTACAATTTTGAGCAAATTCCCGACAAACAGGCTTTTAAAGAAAAGTATCGTCAAGCATTAGATAAACTCCCCATTGATGATACAAGTGCTGACAAAATTGTCGCAGAAGCTAACTATGCTTTCAAATTAAATATGCAGATATTTCAAGAGTTAGAAAAGATTTTAATAGAGACTATTGGTAAAGACACTTACAATAGTTTAATTTGAGTCTCTGCATAATTGACAAAGATATAATTCATCACTCAATTAATTTTGAACATGATGAATTATATAAAGATGCTCAACAAGATGCAAACATCTTATGTATTCTCTTCCTCTATTTTCTCTGTGTCTGGAGTGGTTCATTAAAAAAATAATGTTCACCACAAACAAATAGGATAAATATATTCTATTTGTTAATAGCTAAATCCTAAATTACAACATTAAATCGAAATTGGGAAAATCAATTGTGATTATTTCCAATCATCACACAAATTCACTGGAGACTATAATGGTTTTTCTATTACCTGGTGTTAAGTTTGATTTTGATCTAATTCAAAAGTATGATACTCGCGCTCCTAGATACACAAGTTATCCCCCAGCAACAGAATTAACTGATACTTTCACAGCGGAAAATTTCCAAACTGCAATTACCGCTTCTAATCAAAGAAAAACTCCCCTATCTTTGTATTTTCATATTCCTTTTTGTCAAAGTGCTTGTTATTTCTGCGGTTGTAATACTGTAATTACTAATAACAAGAATATGGCTATACCGTATCTGGAACATTTAGAACAGGAAATCAAAAATACCTCAGCTTTAATTGATAAAAATAGACAAGTTTTACAAATTCATTGGGGTGGAGGTACACCGAATTATTTAGAACTTGAACAAGTGGAATTTCTCTGGAAAAATATTACTCGTAATTTCCAAATTGCGGAAAATGCAGAAGTTTCTATCGAAATTAATCCCCGTTATGTGAACAGAGAATATATCTTATTTTTGAGAGATATTGGCTTTAATCGCATTAGTTTCGGGATTCAAGATTTTCACCCAGAAGTGCAAAAAGCAGTGAATCGAATTCAACCAGAATCACTACTTTTTAATGTCATGAGTTGGATTAAGGAGGCTAATTTTGATAGTGTCAATGTAGACTTAATTTATGGTTTACCTTATCAAACTTTGGCAACTTTTCGGGAAACATTACACAAGACAATGGCTTTAGATGCTGATAGAATTGTCGTCTTTAATTTTGCTTATGTACCTTGGATTAAACCTGTACAAAAAATGATTCCCCAAGCAGCATTACCGGGAGCAGAAGAAAAGTTAGATATCCTGAAAATGACAATTGAGGAATTAACTAATCATGAGTATCTGTTTATTGGGATGGATCATTTTGCCAAAAATAATAATGAATTAGCGATCGCTCAAAATCATGGTACACTAAAACGTAATTTCCAAGGTTATACTACCCACGCGGAAACTGAATTATTTGGTTTTGGGGCTACATCTATTAGTATGTTGGAAGATGCTTATGCTCAAAATCATAAGGAATTAAAGGACTATTACAAAGCAGTCGCAGCGGGTGTAATTCCTATTAGTAAAGGTATTCAATTAACCCAGGATGACATTATTAGACGGGATGTAATTATGTCAATAATGTCTCATTTTCATCTCAATAAACTAGAGATTGAACAGAAATATCATCTTGATTTTAATAAATATTTCTGCTACGAACTCCAAGAATTACAACCCCTAGAAAATGATGGATTAGTCAATGTATTTACTGATGAGATCCATATTACTGATATTGGGAGATTGCTGGTGAGAAATATTGCGGTTCTCTTCGATACTCATACAAGAAATAGAGAAACTAAATTCTCTCGCGCTATTTAATTTTGCTGAATTTTTGCAGTAAATTTAATCAAAATTGGTATGTAATTATGATTTATCAATAAGTCCTAATTACATACCTTTTGACTGATACAGATTATGTCATTAGATAGAAATAAATAATATTAAGCTTTGATAAATTTGACATGAGTTGAATTTTTTTAGGAAGCAATCAATGAATATTATTACTTGGATGATTTTGGGACTATTAGCCGGTGTAATTGCTAAATCTGTCTATCCTGGTTATCAAGGTGGAGGAATGATATCTACGATGATATTAGGTATTGTTGGTGCTTTTATTGGTGGAACTTTATTCACTCTCATTCGCACAGGAACTTTACAAATTACATCTGCATCTTTAAGTATTCCTGGGGTAATAGTAGCAGTTATTGGGGCAATTATTGCTATTTATTTATGGGGATTATGGCAAAGGGGTAGCAGAGTATAATTTACTAATCGTTAGCTATTGATATAGCATTAATTAAACTCTTTTTCATTAATATAAAATGTTGGGTTGACGCAAGAAAACCCAATATCATATTGTCAAAACTTTTGTTAGCTTTGTTAGCTTGCACTGTATCAGACATTTTTACGGTTTGATTCGAGATTCCTCAGATTGAATCTAATTTAGGACTTACATAAAATTTCACTTACAAGCTTATTCTTGCCTACTGATAATTTATTTATGTAGCAATATATCCATAATAAGCTGTGACGCAGCTAAATTGTACATTCCTAATACAGTCCTAACATAGTTAAATCTTGTTGTGGGGGCATCATGTCCGCTATAATTATACAAATTAAATGCAGTACATTTGAGTACCTACACTGCTTGATATTTTTTAAACATCATTTACCAAACCCAGATAATTTTAAATTCAAACCAAAGAGTCACTAGCTTATATGAATATAACTGTGCCTATATCTTATGGAGTATTTTTGGTAGATTTGATTGATAATACAGCCAAAAAAAGCATTAACTATGAAAAAACTCAACTTAACGAGGTTTAAATCGTTGTAACTCCCATTCTTTAGCGATAACATGAGAATAAGTTTACTACAAGCTTTTCATTTCTCGTTTAGCTGAAATTTTTTTTATGGAAATTCAATTAATCAATATCGGGTTTGGTAATATCGTCTCTGCTAACAGAGTCGTGGCCATAGTTAGTCCAGAATCTGCTCCCATTAAACGGATTATTACCGATGCTAGGGATAGAGGTCAACTGGTTGATGCTACCTATGGAAGACGCACTAGGGCGGTAATTATCACCGATTCTAGTCATGTAATTCTCTCCGCAATTCAGCCTGAAACCGTAGCCAACCGGTTTGTCATTTCCCGTGATCATCATGTTGTAGATAATTAATCACCGGAATAGTTATCAACCCAACTCTATTTGTACCATATCCTCCGTACCATCTCGATTAGACTGGTTTTCTGTCACCAGTGCTACAAATTCTTTAGTCTTGATGCTAATTTGAACAGTGCGGATCAAAGGTGCAGCCGCAAAGGCTTATATTGTAGATATGCAAAAATCTCAAGTCCCAAATTCAAAATAGCAATTAGTTGTTTTACCAGCTAAAACAAGACTAAGGAATCATGTACACTTATTAATTTATTAACTCACTCTTTTCACGGATAATGCCAGTCTTACCTTTCTATTATGCTAAAAATACCCAAGAATGTCCGACCTTGGGCAAACTAATTGTTTTAACAGGTCCTAGCGGAGTCGGTAAAGGCACTTTAATGAATGAAATTCTCCAGCGTCATCCAGAATTATATTATTCAGTCTCCGCCACGACTCGTTCTCCACGTCCAGGAGAAATAAATTGTCAAAAATATTACTTTATTACCCGTCAAGAATTTCAAGAATTAGTGACTAAAGGTGAATTTTTAGAATGGGCAGAATTTGCTGGTAACTTTTATGGTACACCCCGTGCAGCGGTGCTTAACCATATTCAGTCGGGTAAGTTGGTGCTATTAGAAATTGAATTAGAAGGGGCAAGGCAAATCAGAACTGCCTTTCCTAGCGCCCTGAGCATTTTTATTTTACCACCTTCATTTTCAGAATTAGAAAACCGGATTCGTGGACGGGGACAAGATTCTGAGGAAGCAATTTCTCGTCGTCTCAAACGTGCTGAAGCAGAAATAGCCGCTGCTAATGAATTTGATTTACAAATTATCAATGACGATTTTGAGCAAGCTTTAAAGGAAATAGAGAAAGCTATTTTTGAATAAGTATGTGGTAATGGGTAATTGGTAATGGGTAACATTAGTAACTACTACCCATTACCAAAAATCAAATTAACCCAATAAACCTTGGATTAAACCAGAATTACCTGTCAAGAAGAAAGCGACTACTGCACCACCGATACCACCAATTAAGAAAGCACTGGCGAAATTATTCCAGCTTTCCTTGGAGTTGAAAGCATCAACTGGAGGATTAGGTACAGCAATACTAGCAAGGGCTTTATCAGGATTGCTATTTGCATATAAGGATAGGCAAGCTGTTAAAATCACAACTAAGCCAACACTGCCCAATAAACCAGCTAAGTTAGCGTTGGGGGCGTTACGTAAAGGACCTAATTTGTCAAAAGGTCCAAATAGCAAGTAACCATGAGCCATACCAACTTCTAAACCGCGTCTAAAAGGATTCAAACCAGCGCGGTATGCCGGCAAGTTGCTAATAAACCACTTCACCAAAGGAGCGGAATTGATGGGGGTTTCTAGATCGCCTTTTTGCGGATCACGTCCTGCTGCTATTGCCATAAGTATTTTTAGATTCCTTGAATCACTCTTGTTAGTTTGTGATGAATTTACTACTTGTGTTGTTTGCTGGCCTTCAAATGATAAAGGTGGCTTTTTCTATTAGAAATAATTTTTCTGAAAACTGCCATAAGCAAGTTGAGAAAAATTAATTTTGCCACTTTCTAATTTAGAAAAGTATGAAACCCATAAATAATGGATAATATACGAGTTTCATACATTAGCAAAGATTGCTGATTCGAGGGACACTTTTACCTAATTAGGTTTGACACTCAATTAGACAATCTACCAGCAAAAGCTAAGTAAATTAGCTTTTTTGAACCGTATTTTCAACCTATAGGGGGTGAAAAAGTAGGTCAGGGAAGAAGCGATTAAATTCAATTAAAATTCCTGCTGTGATTGTCAACCAGATAGTTGCCGCAACAGGAGCAGTGGAGATGAATGTAATCAAGTAGTTAGTTTCGTTACCTTTTTCAGCCATGAATTTAGTCTCCAGAATAAGTGAGTGAAAACAAGTGAATTAACGTGGCGAAACGGTAATTTCTGAATCCTTAGCTGTTAGCTCGCCGGAGAGCAATTCTTTAATTGCTGCTGCTGGCCAAGCAAAACCAGAGGTGATAATAGGTAGAGCAATACCCAAATCAATTTGGATTTCTTTTTGTTCGGCATTCGCTCCGTTTTTAATCGCTTGTAAATAAGCACGGCCTACCCAACCAATCCAACCAGCAATGTAGAGGAAAAGAATACTGGGGATCAAGAAATCTCCAGCATGATTCAGGCTGCCATCTACAATCAAGTGGGGATAGCCTTCGGGTCCACAGAGAGCCTGAGAATAACGTTCAAACCGCTTTTTACCTGATTCGGGGTCAGCGGTGGTATTGCGGGCATTTAGTGCTAGCTCTTGAAAGGCGGGAGAGTCTTTGCAAGGTACAAGGTTAGCCCCTAGTGCTTGCGCTGGAGGAGCAAAATTGAACCAAAGGGTCATCGCCAAAAGCAAAGCAAACAATCGTGTCATGGAGTTGTTTCCTTTTGTTACAAAACGAGAAGTTCCTTGTACAAAACGAAGCGGCTTGTACAGTCTTTATTTTAGATAACTAGGAAGTTATCATACTCTTGGCTGGGAATAGAGTAAAGTTTAAGTCAACAAAAGTTAAAGCTTCTCAATCAAAATATAGGAAAGAGGCAAGAGAGAATATATATTGGTCAGTTTCCTGTTCCCTGTCACCTGTTCCCTGTCACCTGTCACCTGTCACCTGTTCCCTGTCACCTGTCACCTGTCACCTGTTCCCTGTCACCTGTCACCTGTTCCCTGTTAAGAGTTCCCTCTTCCCTAATTAATTATGACAACCGTTTTAGCCATTGAAACCAGTTGTGATGAAACTGCTGTTGCAATAATTAACAATCGTCAGGTCTGTAGTAGTATTGTTGCTTCACAAATTCCTGTTCATCAACAATATGGTGGCGTAGTCCCAGAGGTAGCATCACGTCAGCATTTAGAAACGCTGAATTACGAAATAGAACAAGCGATCGCCTCTAGTCATCTAAATTGGAGTCAGATTGATGGTATAGCTGCCACTTGTGCGCCTGGACTTGTAGGGGCATTGCTGGTGGGATTAACAGCCGCCAAAACCCTGGCCATGGTACATGAAAAGCCTTTTTTGGGAGTACATCACCTGGAAGGTCACATCTGTGCGACTTATTTGACTGAGCCAAGTTTAAATCCTCCCTTTCTTAGCTTACTTGTTTCCGGGGGTCACACAAGCTTGATTTATGTCAAAGATTATGGTATATACGAAACTCTGGGGGAAACCCGTGATGATGCAGCCGGTGAAGCTTTTGATAAAGTAGCGCGGTTATTAAAATTGGGTTATCCCGGCGGACCAATAATTGATCAACTATCACAAATCGGTGATCCCCAAGCCTTTACATTACCGGAGGGAAAAATTTCTTTACCAGGTGGGGGTTATCATCTTTATGATTGTAGCTTTAGCGGATTAAAGACAGCAGTATTACGTTTAGTGCAACAATTGGAAAAAGAGGGTAAAGAAGTACCAATAGCGGATGTAGTGGCTAGTTTCCAGGATACTATAGCGCGATCGCTGACGAAAAGAGCGATCGCCTGCGCTCTTAATTATAAACTAGACACTATTACGGTAGGCGGTGGTGTAGCAGCAAATAGTGGACTCAGAAAGCATTTACAAGCAGCAGCCAATAAACATAACTTGCGGGTTCTTTTCCCCCCCCTAAAATTTTGCACTGACAACGCGGCCATGATTGGCTGTGCTGCTGCTGAACACCTCTCCCGTGGTCATAGATCATCTATGACATTAGGAGTGCATTCCCGGCTCTCCCTGAACCATGTCATGAAGTTATACGAAAATTAATTTCCAACCTATTAATTTAATATTAATTAATATTAATAAGGACTAATAACTAATGACCAATAACTACTGACTGAATATGTTCAGCGACGGCTTCCGGTTGCTCTAACATAGCCAAATGCCCACAATCAGGAATTTCAATCACATTATCACCAACATACTGGAAAAGCCAATGAAAACTGGCCAAATGGCGGACATATTTCGGTTCCATTACTTTATCGTCAGCACCCGCTAAGAAATATACTGGCTGCTTCAATTTCGATACTAACTGGGGTAAACAGTTAATTTCTTGTTCCGTAGTAGATGCAAAAAGAGTTCCCAGAGCAGCTTCTGGATCAGCTACAATAAAATCAATTAATCTTTGACGCGCCCAATATCGCTCTAAAGGACGCAATACACTAGCTTTAGTAAATAACAAATCAATTAAAGGCATTTGCGAAAGCCAACGGGGACGGACTTGTAAAAATTTCTGTCCTGCGGCACGGAATTGCTCAAATGCTTCTTTAAGATAAATTCCACCACCGGCATTAATACAAATTACACCTTGAATACAATCATGTAATTGGGCCGCTGTCCACAGAGCAATAGTACCACCCAAAGAATGACCTATGAGCCAAGCACTAGAAATATTCAGATGTTTGAGAAGAACGGCTAAATCTTGAGCATAAGCGAATGGAGAATATAAGGAATCCAAGGAAGAAGTAATCATGCTAGAGTCTGTGGGAGTCAGTTCTATATCTGAATCTGATGTTACCTGGGACTGTGATTCACCGAACCCTCGTAAATCGTAAGATAAACACTGTAAATCTAGTGATAGACGAGAAATTACGGGTTGCCAGTATACACGGCTATTTAGCCAACCGTGGATAAATACTAAAGTATGGGGACATGATGTAGGAGCGGTTAGCTCATAAGTATGTGGAACACCTAAGATTTCTATTGTTGCCATAGTTAAATATCGTACCCATGATTTTGGGTGCGAATAAATACAACTAAATACAAACAGGAAAAGAATAATTCAAAAATTCAACAAAACAAAAATTAAATTTTGAACTAGCTGAATTATCTAATTCTACAGTGTATCAGTTAAATTACCTGTTATTCTTGTGTCATTGAATTTGATATTGATTAGCTGAATCTCAGCTTAAACTTGTCTATTTATGTTTATGAAAGTAGTGCTGAAGAAATTTATGACTTAAACCAGAAACATAGATCAATTTGGGAAAAATTTGGACTTTCGACGAGTTTTATAGAGTAGTACGAAAACAAAATGCTAAAGTTAAAGGTGATTGGTAAGAAACACCCGATAACTCGCTATGGTCATAGCGATGTTAAATGTGAATCAACACTCTTAAAAAGTGGTAACCAATTTCAGTCATACTACCCGAACTGCGTTGGCATGGGTTTTTGGAAAACTTGGTTTAGCACTCCTGAATCTTTAGCGACAAATAAAACTGCTGCTGTTAACGAGCATACAGCGGCCGTTGAAAGTAATTCTAGTTTAGATAAGGATCAAATCATTTTCAGTACGGAAAGAGATATTGACCTGTATGAATTAGAAGAACTCTGTGACGCAGTTGGCTGGTCACGTCGCCCTCTGAGAAAAGTAAAAAAAGCTATTGAGCATAGTTTCCTCGTGGCCTCTATGTGGCAAGTACGAGGAAACAAGAAGCGTTTGATTGGTTTTGCCCGTGCTACCTCAGACCATGCTTTTAATGCCACCATTTGGGATGTAGTGGTTCATCCTGATTTTCAAAGTAGAGGACTAGGTAAGGCATTAATGAAATATGTCCTCAAAAAACTGAAGAATGAAGAAATTAGTAACGTGACTCTTTTTGCTGACCCTCATGTTGTAGATTTCTATAAGACTATGGGCTTTATGTCCGATCCTGAAGGTATCAAAGGAATGTTTTGGTATCCTCAGTAATTTGGTGTGGATGAGGCATTGGGGAATAGTCGCGGTAATTTAAAATCTAAAATTTGGTGAAAATTCCGGGAAAATCCTGGTTTGTGCCTGATTTCTCCCAGGATGTTTTCCATAGTCTGATTTTTTATAGATTATTGGGTTTGCATTTATTCTTTTTTATGATATGATGAGTCAGATGAACCAAAAAAACATAATTTAGGTTATGTAGAACTTGGTTTTGATAGATTTACGGGATGTAGCGCAGCTTGGTAGCGCGCCTGCTTTGGGAGCAGGATGCCGCAGGTTCGAATCCTGTCATCCCGATTTTTATGTCAAGGTGGTTGTATTCCGCTAACTCAGCAAAGTTGCAAATGGAAACATTACAGCATCCAGGCAGGTTATAATCTTTTTGCGGAGCAACTTTACAAAAATTTATGAGTAATCCCCTTGTGCAAGCCTTTTTCGTGGGCAGAGCAGTAGCCGAAGTGATTAATGAGCGTGTAGAAGTCGCCTTGACTGATGCTTTGAGTGAATTGGGCAAATTTGATGCTGAAGCTAAAGAGCAGCTACGCCAGTTTACAGAAGAAGTGATGGCACGAGCTAATCGGGCTGCTGAATCCTCTGCAACTGGAAAACCGGCAAATAGTTCATCTGGTGCAGATTCTTTAGATCTACAGACCGAAATTGACGAATTAAGGGCGGAAATCGCTCTATTAAGAAGTGAATTGCAGAAGTATCGCAATGCTGCAAAATAGGTAATGGGTAATGGGTAATGGGTAATAGGTAATGGGTAATGGGAAAATTCCTCCCAGCTGCCCCAACCGCCCAGATCCCTTACCCTCCCAGCTTCTCCTGCTCCCTCTCAAGCCGACGGTATAAGAAAAATATGGAACAAGGTTACTCAGGCAAAGCATACCGTTGGAATCGGGAAGAATACTCTAGCAAACGCCGCTTTGTGGATATTTGGTCTTTTGTCTTGACCTTGATGTTCAAAATTTGGCGCTATAGCAAGCCCTGGAGTTACCCCGGTGGTATGACGGAAGCCAAGCAAGCAGCTAGACGCAAAGCCCAAGCAATCTGGATTAGAACTACATTCTTGGATTTGGGTCCGACTTTTATTAAGGTGGGACAGTTGTTTTCTACTCGTGCTGATATTTTCTCGACTGAATATGTAGAAGAGTTATCTAAGTTACAAGACAAAGTTCCAGCATTTAGTTATGAACAGGTGGAAGGAATTATTGAACAGGAGTTGGGTAAACCAATTTCCTCACTTTTCCAAGATTTTGAACCTGTTCCCCTGGCTGCTGCTAGTTTGGGTCAAGTCCACAAGGCTACTCTATATACTGGTGAGTCCGTCGTTGTTAAGGTGCAAAGGCCTGGACTGAAAAAGCTATTTGAAATTGATTTAGACATTCTTAAAGGTATTGCCCGTTACTTTCAAAACCACCCCAAATGGGGACGAGGTAGAGATTGGATGGGTATATATGAAGAATGTTGTCGCATTCTCTGGGAAGAAATTGATTATCTGAATGAAGGTCGCAATGCCGATACTTTTCGCCGCAATTTCCGCATTTATAACTGGGTAAAAGTACCGAGAGTATATTGGCGTTATGCTACTTCTAGGGTAATTACTTTAGAGTATTTACCTGGAATTAAAGTTAGTCAGTATGAGGCCTTGGAGGCTGCGGGTGTAGACAGAAAAGCGATCGCTCGTTATGGCGCACAAGCTTACTTGCATCAACTTCTGAATAATGGCTTCTTTCACGCTGACCCCCATCCTGGTAATCTGGCAGTTAGTCCCGACGGGGCTTTGATTTTCTACGACTTCGGGATGATGGGTACAATTAAGTCGAATGTCCGGGAAGGACTAATGGAAACTTTATTTGGCATCGCCCAAAAAGATGGCGATCGTGTGGTAAAATCCCTAGTTGATTTAGGAGCGCTCGCCCCAGTTGAGGACATGGGACCTGTCCGTCGTTCTGTCCAGTATATGCTGGATAACTTCATGGATAAGCCTTTTGAAAACCAATCGGTGGCAGCTATCAGTGAAGATTTGTACGAACTGGCCTATGATCAACCATTTAGATTTCCAGCAACTTTTACCTTTGTCATGCGTGCCTTTTCCACCCTGGAAGGAGTCGGTAAAGGTCTAGATCCAGAGTTTAATTTTATGGAAGTTGCCCAGCCCTATGCAATGCAGCTTATGACAGATAACAGTAGTTCTGAGGGGAATAGCTTCTTGAATGAATTAAGTCGTCAAGCAGTCCAAGTTAGCAGCACTGCTTTAGGATTACCACGGAGATTAGAAGATACTCTAGATAAAATAGAACGTGGGGATATCCGGCTTCGAGTTCGCTCCGTAGAAACAGAACGTCTGATACGGCGACAGAGCAATATTCAACTGGGAATAAGCTATGCTCTGATTATCAGTGGTTTTACAATTGCCGCTACAATTCTCCTCGTTAGCCATTATGTATGGTTAGCAAGTCTGATTGGTTTAATTGCAGCATCAGTTTCATTCATGCTGATTCGGTTGCTTTTGCGTCTCGACCGTTATGATCGAATGTATTAATTAGTCGCTTACGAAAAATCTATGAAACTTGACTCTACCGGTTTATCAGATCCGGGGCTTATTCGTGCTTATAATCAAGATTCCTACTATATTGACCCCGCAGGGCGATTCTTTATCGTCGCTGACGGTATGGGTGGTCATGCGGGAGGAGAAGAGGCTAGTCGTATCGCTACTCAAGAAATTCGTTCATACTTGGAGCAAAATTGGCAATGCCCCGAATCAGCATCAAAACTATTACAACAAGCCCTATCTACTGCAAATCAAGCTATAGTCCAGGATCAGCAAAATCATCCTGAACGTGCTGATATGGGAACAACAGCGGTAGTAGTTGTGATTCGTCCCGGAGAATCTCCCGTATGCGGTCATGTTGGTGATTCCCGTCTTTACCGTCTGCGGAAATCACAATTACAACAAATTACAGAAGACCATACCTGGATTGCCAAGGCACTGAAAATAGGCGATATTACTCCTGATGAAGCTAGGGTTCATCCCTATCGTCATGTTTTATCCAGTTGTTTGGGTAGAGAAGACCTGAATCAGATTTCAGTCCAACAACTAGATTTAGAACATGGCGATCGCTTATTATTATGCAGTGATGGACTTACAGAAGAACTTGTAGACGATAAAATTGCCAGTTACCTTCAAGGCACACCTTCCCTAGAAATAGCAGCCGAATCTCTCGTAGAAGCCGCAAAAGAAGAAGGTGGAAACGACAACATCACCGTCGTTCTCGTCTCTGTAGAAACCTGATTTTCTAATTATTCAGTGATAGTAGTCAGGAGTCAGTAGTTAAGAGTATCTTGCCTATTTTCTCTTGCCTATTTTCTCTTGCCTATTCCTTCCCCCCTCACTACAAAAAGTAAATATACTGAATATTTTGTTCAATTTGAGCATTTTTCCCATCAATAACTTGCTAAAAATATTTCTACCCTCCAAATATCATAGGAGTTTAAATTTTTCTAATTACCCCAACTGGCATATTCCACCGGGTAATATGTCTAAATAAACAGCAAATATCATGTCAACTGTCTACAGCATCTAGATGAAAACCCAATTAGTTACCTCTGATTAGAAATAAATCTAAAAAGATGGGCAAACTGTCAAACATTTGTTATATTTCTTAATATAGAGAAACAAATGTTAACCAAAATCTAGAAATCACTTCTGCGGATGTTTATGTGACATAGCAAATTGCAGAAAAAAGCAGTACAGAACCTAAGTAAAAAGTAAAAGCCAGTTTTACTTTTTACTACTGACTCTTAACTCTTCAATTCTGTTGTCAATGTCGTTTTTATACGTTGTTTGTTTTGGAGTTCATTATGAATCAACCAATTGAACTGTCCTTGGAACAGCAATTTAGCATTTGCTCCTTTGCTACACAAGTCCAACAGATGAGCCACGAACAAGCTCAAGACTTTTTAGTTAAGCTCTATAGACAAATGATGGTGCGTGAAGCAACTTATCAAGAACTGCTTAAACAACAGTGGGGTCTAGACTCAGGTTCTAGCATGGCCTAGAGAAAAATCCGGGGATATATCCTTAAATTAGGGATAATTAGCAATAATTACCGTGAATTTCTCCTAACAGCACCTCTTGAGATGCTCCTGTCACAGAAGGTAAGTTACCAGGAATACCGATACTGCGCCAATATGCTAAAACCGCAAAAGCGATCGCCTCCTTAAAGGACGCGCTTATGCCCAGCTTGTCCGTAGTAGAGACTGGAACTTTCCCCAATAACAACTCTAGCCGCCGTTTTAAGTAAATATTACGACTACCACCACCACATAATAACACCTGATGTGGCCTTCTTGGTAGAAAAGTGTCATAATTGTGAACAATAGAAACCGCCGTCAGTTCTGTAATGGTTGCCAAAAAATCCGCAGGCCATGTACTGAACTGATAGCCTTGAGCATCTTCTAAACACTGATGTAAATAAGCGACACCAAATAACTCACGTCCAGTAGATTTAGGCGGTGGCAAGTGAAAATACTCATGACTGAGCCATTTTTCTACCAATGGATAACATGGTGTACCACTAGCTGCCCAATCACCATTTTCATCATAAGTTTTAGCACCATTGGTAAAATGTTGTACAGCCAAATCCAATAGACTATTACCTGGACCTGTATCCCAACCCCGAATTTGGGACAACCAATTATCACTGACTGCTGGTAGGTAAGTTACATTACTGATACCACCGATATTTTGTATACAACGTTCTTCCCGTGAATCACCCAGTAAATAGGCATCAACTCTAGGAACAAGGGGCGCACCATGGCCACTAGCTGCAATATCAGCAGATCGGAAATTACTGACAGTAGTAATACCAGTTAGATGGGCAATTAGTGATCCCCGTCCCAGTTGGAAACTATAACCCAGTTCTCCTGCTCCCCGACGGGGACGATGGTAAACAGTTTGACCATGAGAACCGATCAAAGTAGCTGCTTGATGACCAACTTGGATAAATTGAGCAGCTTCAGCAAAAGTCCGAGAGATAGCATCATCTATGGTAGCTAATTCTGCCATTGATACAGCAGCACCAGCACCAAGTTCTAGAATTTGTTCTCTGAGTTGCGGGGGATAGGGATATGTTTCCCCTGCTATTAACTCCACCTTGAGATCCAAATCCCTACCAGAAATTTCCACTAAAGCGGTATCTATACCATCTACAGATGTACCACTCATTAAACCGATAACGCGAGTCGGGTGCATTGACTCAAATACTTTTATGGATATCAATAGTAGTGTAATTCATACCATTACCCATGTCAAAAGAAAATGACTAATTGACCACTGACCAACAACTAATTTTGTTCACGATTGATCTCTTGTAAATCCAGGGCATAATTTAAGCGTAAAATATTCACCCCTGGTTCACCGAAGATACCCAAAAATCTACCATCAATATACTTAGTAATTAACGGGATGATATCATCTTCCTTTATCCCCCGTGCCTGTGCCACTCTTTCCATCTGTTCTCGTGCTGCTTTCAGAGAAATATGGGGATCTAAACCTGAGCCTGATGTATAAATCAAATCAGCTACAGCTTGTTTATTTTCATTTTGTAATTCTTCCGCTTGTTTGAGAATGCGTTCCTTGAGTTGAGGATTAGTAGGAGCAAAATTGCTACCTCCAGAAATACCCGCAGGTTGAGCTTTTTTACCTTGGCTATATCTGACAGCACTAGGACGACCATGAAAATAACGGTCTGAGGTAAATCCTTGACCAATCAAAGTTGAACCAATGGGTTGAGCATTGACATTTGATATGATACTACCATTAGCTGAAAACGGAAAAATTGACTGGCCTACCAGCAATATAAACAGGGGATATATCATTGCTGTTAATAACCAAATCACCAGAGTAATTCTGACCGCTCTGAAAATTTCTCTAAAAATAGACATAATTTCATTTTTAATTTTATTGAAACTTGTTTTAATTTGTAAATTATTAAAAGCGTTCTGGCTGAAAAATCACTATAAACAAATAAACTACTAACATTAAAGTAGTAAAACCTAAAATACCAATTGCCCAAGCAGAAACTTTATCTAAACTACCACCACTATTAGCATAAACCACTGGGGCAATCAATAAATTTAAACACATCACCAGAAAAATAATCATGGGTAATTGGTATTTAAATCTGGATAATCTCATAAATTGTATCAGTTTCATCAGATGTCGTTATGACAAGGGAACTCTTAACTCTTAACTCTTAACTGGGAAGAGGTTTTGGGCAACTTTACTTTTCGTTACTTATGTCGGTTTTTTTCCGTTCACCTACTTAGTAAGATCTCAAGAATAATTAACCGCTTAATTTAATAATTTAATTTAATTTAAGCTAAACCGACAAATGTAATCATCATATCTATTAATTTAATCGCAATAAATGGCGCAATTACCCCACCTAATCCATAAATTAAAATATTTCGTTGCAGAAGTTGATTAGCTGTCAAAGGTCGAAATTGAACACCTTTTAATGCTAGGGGAATCAAAGCCGGAATAATTAAAGCATTGTAAATTAATGCGGACAGAATAGCCGAATTAACACTAGTTAACTTCATAATATTCAGACTTTCTAGTTTAGCAGCAGTGAAAAGTACGGGAATAATCGCAAAATATTTAGCAATATCATTAGCAATAGAAAAGGTTGTCAATGCTCCACGAGTAATTAACAATTGCTTACCAATACTAACAATATCAATTAATTTGGTAGGATCAGAATCTAAATCTACCATATTAGCAGCTTCTTTGGCTGCTTGTGTTCCCGTATTCATGGCCACACCTACATTAGCCTGTGCTAAAGCGGGAGCGTCATTAGTTCCATCTCCCGTCATCGCTACTATTTTACCCTCAGCCTGTTCCCGTTGAATCACAGTTATTTTATCTTCTGGAGTAGCTTCAGCGATAAATTCATCTACTCCCGCTTCTTGAGCAATTACAGAAGCAGTAATACGATTATCTCCCGTGAGCATGATTGTTCGTACCCCCATGCGTCGGAGTTGGTCAAATCGTTCACGGATACCCGGTTTAACAATATCTTTGAGATAGATAACACCGTAAATTTCATGATCAAGACAAACAGCTAGAGGTGTACCACCTTGACGAGAAACTTGCTCATAAGCAACATCCAATTCTGGGGTATTCCGTCCATGACGCGACAGGATAAAGCCTTTAATTGCTTCCACTGAACCTTTCCGTACTTCCCTACCACCAGGTAAATTAGTACCACTCATGCGGGTTTTGGCCGAAAATTCTATCCCTTGGGCTTGGTTGCGGTCTAAATCAAAATTTGCACCTAACTTTTCTGCCAGTCGGACAATAGATTTACCTTCTGGAGTATCATCAAAGATACTAGCTGCCAAAGATACATTAGCAATTTCTATGACTGAGTGGCCATTGATAGGAATAAACTCCTCTGCTAAACGGTTTCCCAGAGTGATTGTCCCAGTTTTGTCAAGAACTAGGGTACTTATATCTCCACAGGCTTCTATGGCTCTTCCAGAGGTAGCAATGACGTTAAATTGAGCTACCCTATCCATACCCGCAATACCAATGGTACTCAGTAAACCGCCGATAGTTGTGGGTATAAGTGCTACTAAAAGAGCAATGAGAACCGGTACACTAACAGGACTATTCACATAGTAAGCAAAGGCGGGAAGAGTTGCCACTACAAATAGAAATACCAAGCTCAGAACCGCTAATAATACTGTTAAAGCAATTTCATTAGGCGTTTTAGTACGCTCTGCTCCTTCTACTAAAGCAATCATCCGATCAATAAAGCCTTTACCGGCTTCGGCCGTGACACGAATAATTAGTTCATCGGATATAATGCGTGTACCTCCCGTAACAGAACTAGCAACATCCGAGCCTGATTCTTTGAGAACAGGGGCAGATTCGCCAGTAATCGCTGATTCATCCACAGACGCGACACCCATGATTACTTCACCGTCCGCAGGGATAATATCACCTGATACGACGTGGATAGTATCCCCCCGGTTTAAACTGGTGGCCGGAACTTCTATAATTGTCCCGTCAACACCAATCTTTTTGGCGTTAGTAGCTGACTGCGTTGAACGTAAAGTATCAGCTTGGGCTTTCCCTCTTCCCTCCGCTACAGCTTCAGCAAAGTTACTAAATAGAATTGTAAACAGCAAAATTCCCGTTAACAGCCCGTTAAATAAATAGGGGTTTTTTTGGTTTATCGGTCCAAATAATTGGGGATAAATCGTCACAAAAAAGGTGATAATTGTTCCTACCCATACCAAAAACATCACCGGATTTTTGATAGCATATTGAGGATGCAATTTCATAAAGGCATCCCTAATTGCTCGAATATAAAGGCCTTTGTTCGTTACCCGCGTTTTTCTGTGTTTTTGACGGCGATAACGAGGACGGGAGGCTTTAGAATTAGAATTAGTTCCGTTTGAATTCATATATAACTAATTTTTTAGGAGTCACCGAGTCAGGAAGAAGAAACAAGAAACAAGAAATAAAGAGGGAAAATTATCTTCATCTTCTTATAGCATTTCCTAGTTCACAGAAGTACAGATTTATCTGCGGTTAATTTCTTATCCCTGTACCTAACTGAGATGGGAAATGCTATATTGTCTTATCTATATTAACTACCAGCAGCGAGTTTAAAACCTTCAGCGATGGGACCTAAAGCTAAAACCGGGAAAAATGTTAAGATCCCTAGGATTAAAGTGACACCAGCAGTAATACTGGTAAATAATAAAGAATCAGTTCTCAAAGTTCCCCGGCTTTCTGGACTTGCTTGTTTTTCAGACATACTATCAGCTAATAGCAACAACGCAATAATTGGTATATAACGTCCCGCAAAAATACTGATAGTTGTACTTAAATTCCACCATAATGTACCGTCATTTAATCCCTCTAAACCAGAACCATTATTAGCTGCGGCTGAAGCGTATTCATAAACCACTTGGGAAATACCATGAAAACCAGGGTTACTAATGCCTGATAGAGATATAGGATAAGCTAAAGCCACCGCACTAGGAATTAAAACCATTATGGGGTGAATTAATAGCACCACACTAGCAAGAACAATTTCCCGTTTTTCAATTTTGCGCCCAAAAATTTCTGGAGTGCGCCCTACCATTAAACCAGTCAGAAAAACTGTGAGAATTAGATAAATGAAGAGATAAGCAGTTCCTATTCCCTGTCCACCCCAAATTATTTGTAAAAATAGGTTGAATAAGCTAGAAAATGTCCCATTGGGCATAAGAGAATCGTGCATTGCATTCACAGCACCGGACATGGTAGCAGTGGTTGTAATTGCCCATAATGCGCTCTGCGCCCAATCAAATCTGACTTCTTTACCTTCTAAATTTGGTAATTCTAATCTCAAAGCGTTGTTAATTAGTGGGTTTCCTTGTAATTCTCCTGTGGCTGTAACGCCAATAAGAACAACAAAGATTATAAACACCATCCAATATAATAACCAACTTTGTTTCAGGTTGTTAGCAAATACTCCGTAGGTATAAATTAAAGATGTGGGAATGGCCAGCATAGCGATAATTTCTATCAAATTAGAAGCACCATTGGGATTTTCAAAAGGGTGAGCGGAATTAGCAGCAAAAAAGCCACCGCCATTTTCCCCTAACATTTTGATAATCTCCCAAGAGGCTACTGGACCTCTAGCTATATACTGAATTCTTCCTTCCAAGGTTTCTACCTCCAGCGTTCCGGCTAGGGTTTGGGGTACACCTGTGATGATTAGAGCGATCGCCCCAATTATTGATAAAGGTAGTAAGATCCTAGTGATAGTCTGGGTAAAATCAACATAAAAATTCCCCAGTTTTCTCCCCGTTAACCCCCGGATAAAAGCAATTCCCACTACCAATCCACTAGCCGCTGAAGTAAACATCAAAAAGCCTAAAGCCGATGTTTCACTAAAATAACTAAAGGTGTTTTCCGGTGCGTAATGTTGTTGGTCGGTGTTGGTCAGGAAGGAAATTGTAGTATGTAATAATAAATCCCATCTTATCCCCCCCAGTTCATTGGGATTCCAAGGTAAAACTTTCTGACAAGAGATTAGGACATAAACTATACCACCCATGACTAAGTTACTGTATAGTAATGCGCGGATATACTGCCAACCTGTCATGTCATTTTTTTTACTCACACCTCCTAAAATATAAATTATTGCCTCTATGGGCTTCATTACAGGATCAAGGATTGTCCTTTCTCCCAAGAAAACACTGGCTATGTATTTTCCTAGTTTTGGAGTAATAAATACTATAATACATAGCGTTAAAGCAATTTGTAAAAAACCTTGTCCCATGTAGTTTGCACCCTACTTAAGTTCTGGTCAGTTAATACTCAACAATAACAATAATAGCTAAATTACTAGGAAGCTGAATTTTTAGCGAGTTAGATAGCCATTCATATCTGATCCTAGTTAAATATTCTATGTAATATAGAAATCCTATGTGATTTTTGATAACCTGCGTGTCCTAGCCATACAATACTCAGTACACACTTTTACTCTTCTTCTCTGTTAGGAGTTTCCTCCCCACGCCAACTAATTCAGGAACCCTGCTTGATTCCTATATATTTTTAATTTATTTAACTGCACATCAAATTATAGCATTTCCCATCCTCATTGGGAACAGGAATCAGAAATTTCACCGCAGACAAGTTTGTCACTCAGTGGAATCTCTAAAAATATAAGTGTCCTACTTAAGCTTATAGGTTTTAAATACGTCCTTAATTTTATATTGATGTTTCAAAAGAGAATGAAGGGTTAAAACCAGAAAATTAATCAAGATTATCATACATCAGTTGCCATCCCTCTTATCTAATTCCTAAATATGGCAATTTAGCTATATTTTCACCTGAATAGCCAAGAATAAAGGCAGGTGGTCTAATTCTGGTAACTCCACTGCTAAAGTATAGGTTGGCTGACTTCCATCAATTTGCAATTCTATAACTGGCATTTCGCAAGCCTCAGATTTTACAAATTCTTGACTATTATTACCCTCAAGTTGCAAAATCCCCGATGTTGGTAATTTACCGTGAACCGTTAAACTCGTAAATTTACCTGAATTACGTAATTCTACCCGAATATTCAGAGTCCCCACAGTAGTCAGCCATTGTCTTTCTACCAAAGGCTGATTCAATGAAATCGGCAAAGTTAAATTTTCCAGCAGTTGTTTAGCTGCCATTAACGACAACGCCATTTGCTGACGTGGTAGTAAATCAAAATAATCGCTCTCAATATTAGGCACTGTCAAGGTATCTGCCGAACGATAAGAGCTTCTCAGGACTAACGCAGCCAAATCATTAATTGACTGGGTATCCGTGGGGAACATACTTTCTACCACCTGAACTAATTTAGCTCCCAGAGGTATGGAAGATGTCAATAAAACTTGACATTTTGCTAACAATTGCCAGAAAACTTGATCAGGCAAGGGAATAGGCAAATTTAGTTTAGACTGGTGGACTCTCCACCCCCAAACGGGAACTAATCCCAGAGATTGTTCTTCTACACAGTCAGGATATTCTCCCAATTGTGTTTCCCAGGGGAACAACGGGGGATTTTTTACTATTTGGTCTTGTAAACGACGCTTAAGAATAGCTTGAAAACGTTCTTGCACAGTAGGAATTTCTCCCAATTGAAAGGTTTGGGGCTTTTCTTGTCAAGCTCAGTTCACCGTTAAAAGGCTACCGTCTTGAGACGAATGACTACCCCATCAGTTTCGTCACATTCTCACAAACTACACCTGTAGGTATTGAAGTTATGATTTTTCAATGCCCAAGGAAGTTGATAATTTTATGAGGATTCACAAGTCACCATTCATGGGTAGATGCACTAGATCCGGAAACTAAGGAGTTACGAATTTCCCAAGCTTGTTCTAATATCTTAAACCAACGTTTCTGTAATTGTGCCATGGACAAGCCTACAGTCTTAGATATTTGCTCATCAGGTTTTCCTTGCTGCTTCAAATCTAAGATAGACCTTTGTTTATCATCTAGCTGGGCTAAATAAGTTTCCCATTGAATCGGAGTTAAACCCAAATTAGTGGGTAAAGAAACTTCTAACCACTCATGTACCAATTCCCAGCGATGTAAAAGGGCAAACCGAATTAAATGATATTTAAACCGTTGCTGTAAGTAATCACGCTGCCGAGATGTTAAACCCAAAATTGACTCAATTTCTGGTGCTGATAAATCCTGAAGACGAAGAGTAAAGTAATCAACACAGTCAGATTGTTCTTTTTCCTGTAAATAATTGATTAATTCTGTAATGACAACAGACCGCAGGGTATCTTCTTCCGGTTCGGGCTGGGAAGCCATAGCCGAACGCAATTGGTGGATAGCCGGCTCTTCCCAACAACTATCAGACTCACCACCACCACCTTCAGAAGCCTGTTCTATATCTACACTTGTTTCTGGAGGTTGCTGTTTTGAGAAAGTTTGCGCCCGGAGAATAATTAATTGTTGCTGTCTTCCAGGTAGGGGAATCCGACGTTTACCATATCTCTCGGTAAATGCCATGTATTCTCCCAATTCCAATAGAGTCTGGGGGCGATAGGTCGGACCTAGTTGGTTCTCCCTTCTAAAGGCATTTAAAGCCTCCAAATAAAAACTCTGAAGGAAATCTTCAATGATAGTCAACCGCCCTTGATAGCTTAATTGCTTGTGAGGGGGATTAATATAACGGTAAACAATTGCACTCAGTGTACTGTGGAGTTCTACCCTGCCACGACTTGAACCTAACTGATAGTATCGGATACACTGTTGTAAGCGATGTTTAGCTAGGCTCATGGCTGAACTTTCTACAGACCCCGAAGTTTGAATGCGTTTACTTTCATTACAAACCCGCAGGACTTCGTTAGTAATTCTCACGGATACATCATGACAATTTTGCTCCGAAGCCCTAGTTGACTGTTGAAGTTCCCTAAATAGGAATTGAAAGATGACCTCCACGCGGATAGAAATTTTCCCCTGAGTAGTTGCGATTGCGGCTGAATTCATAGTCCCAGTTCTCAAAACGACCCTAACATATTTTGGACACGACTTGTTAGACTTTGGATATTAGCTTCATGGTTTTTTTCTTGAACCCAAACCAATTTATATTGAGGGTGTGGCCGCCAAAAAATATTGAACTCGTAAATCTCAATTTTCTGGGATATTCTTTCCTCATTTTTTAGCCATTACCCAAAAGTCATTAACAATTCATGATGGATTTAGAAGCACAAATTCAATTGCTGATAGACAATGCACCCCAGGATGGTATGACACCACAACTTATGGTATCAATCGCTCCTGTATTAGTCGCTATTGCCCAAAGGTTAAAACACTACCAATACTTTATCCTCGAAAATTCTGAGCAGGATTGGGTTTTAACTACGTTGAGCAATCGCGCAAATCCAGGAATAGAAAAGCAAGTTATTTACGCTTTCCCTACCATACAGGATGTTTTCCTGATCTCGGATGCTGGGCGTGACCCTCAAGTGATGCCAGCCTCCATGTATGTTACCCACCTTTTGTTCCAATTAGTAGCCCTCAAACCATTACACAGCATAGTTTTCCTGGAAACACCAGGAATTATCACCCATACCGTCGAAGTGCGGCGCTCTGAACTGGAAACCCTAATTGGGCAACAACTACAAAGATTTAGACACTCAAGAAAAGTTCCTCCCCAGATTGCTTAAATACCCGAAAAAACTCAAAAAAGATGGGAAATCAACTCGGAAGCGTGGAGATTTAACACCCAACATCCCAAATCTTAGATCTCCCTCAATTTTTTAGTAGAGCCGACTCAGTACATAGTCAGTTAAATCCATTAAGGCTTGGCGTGATTCTGATGGCTCTAAAATGCTGATATGCTCATTGGCTAATTTGGCGTGGTGAGCAGCTAATTCTCTAGCTCGCTCAATACCCCGACTATCATGAATTAGCGCCAATGCCTGCTCTAAATCCCCACTCTGGGCAAACTCCCTGGCAATTAAGGCCTCTAAGTCGGGTTTTTCCTCCAAGGCATATAAAGCTGGCGCTGTGAGGTTGCCACTTTTGAGATCAGAACCGGCTGGTTTACCCAGGGTGTCTGTTGAACTGGTGAAATCAAGAATATCATCTACTATCTGGAAGGAAAGACCTAGATGACGACCATAACTGTACAAGTGTTCGGCAGTTTCTAGGGATGTTTCACTAATTAGTCCAGCCGCTTTAGAACTGTTGGCAATTAATGACGCTGTTTTGTAATAGCTCTTTTGCAGGTAAGTTTCTGTAGAAAGACTAGCATCAAAACGATTTAGCCCTTGCTGGATTTCCCCAGCCGCTAAATCCATAATTACTTCTGAAAGTAGTTTGACAACATCTAAATTGTTCAGGTTCGCTAAATACCAAGAGGATTGAGCAAAAAGAAAATCCCCCGCCAGCACAGCAATGCGATTACCAAACAAACTATGTACGGTCGGTACGCCACGCCGGACGTTTGACTCATCTACTACATCATCATGTACCAAACTAGCTGTGTGGATCATTTCTGTAATCTCTGCCAATCGTCTGTGACGCGCTGTGATATCTGTATTTAACATAGTCGCCCGCGATATAAGCAGCACTATGGCGGGTCTGATGCGCTTACCCCCAGCACCGAATAAATGTTCGGCTGCGGCATAAAGAATGGGGTGGCGATTTCCAACTAGCTGTTTAAGGTTATTTGCTAGTATTTGCAGGTCTGCTTCCACAGGGGTAAACAGGGAGGTGGCTGGGGTCATGGATGGGCGGACTCTGGCTTAGTTTACGAAAGTTTACATATCCTTTAATTTTAAGATAACCCAGTGTCACCGCAAAGTTTTCCTCCAGTAATCTGATTTTTAATATCTATTAAGTTATTTATATATCGGATTGGAATTATGTTATAATAATAAGTTATTTTAAAATGCTCGATTTGTGCTAATTCCCCGAAAAAGATCGTCATCATCGAAGATACAATGTTAATAAAATAACACTTAGTATAGATTAATCTAAGTTACTTGTCAACAGTAAAAAAATTTAAAATTTAGTCTAGAAGTTAGCTTCAAATTCAAGGTGGTTGTGTTACGCTAAAACCTAGAGATATTAAATTTTTGAGATTATTCACTTCCTAAGTAAAACCATTTTCTGATGATTTTACGCAATAGCGTTGTGAGTCTAAAATAACTCGTCGCTCAAGAGAAGATGGAAGTTATTCCTATTTAGACTTTGTGCGACAAGCATACCTTTTGAGTTGAATTATGCTTTTCCAATCATGGAACTAACTCAACGTATTCAGCCCACGTTGAGTAACGGCGTATATCTATTAAAATTGGTGTGAGGTCAATAACACAGGCTAGGTAAACTGCTGATGAGCGCGGTTACAGATTGCTACTTAGCAGTTTGGCTGCTGTCGGATGTATGGTCTGGGAAAGTTGATTTTAAAGAAAATAAATGGATTGGCCAGAGAAATTCGGGTTTTCTGCTGGTTGTTCTGGTATAGCTAACTACATTCATCAAGAATACACTTGGTTGACTGGAGTTTTGCTAGTTTCGTATGCAATTTTATATTCCTTAGCAATCAAAGATGGTGGAACAATGATTTACGGAAATATGCCTATGATGATATTTATTTTAGCTGCTGGATACTTATTCAGTGTATACCTGTTATTAGCATTGGCAAAGCGAACAGGCAAAAAAGATGTGCATCAAAGCGATTCATTTAATTCTAGTATTGGACGAGATAATTATAAGCAGCAGAGGGGATTAACCGCGAACGTTACCGAAGCAGTGAATAGTCGGTGAAAGAAACCAGCACAGGGTAGGGAAACAATAGACGAATTTTGTTTGTGCTTCCCTATTCTGACCCTGTGAGGAAAGGGAATCCCGTCTTTAAGAGACAACGGCATCCGCAAAGCATACCTGTTCCACCATCGGAGTATAGCCCAACCACTGCAAACCAGACTGAGTAAATTGTTGCGGACAACCGCTGACAGCGAAGCGGGTAGGCAGGGGTGGATGAGTATTTTTAATACCTAACATATCTAGCTCTTGGGAGCAAGCGACGACAACATGAACTGCTGGGTCAATTAGTTTGACCTGGGTGGGGAGGAGCGATCGCAAAACTGGTGATAAATGAGGATAATGGGTACAACCATAAACTAAAGTATCTATTTCTTGGTGGAGTAAAGGTTCTAAATAAGTTTTGGCTATTTCAGTAGTATAAGGGTCATGGATGCGATTTTGCTCAATTAGAGGGACAAACTCTGGACAACTCACTTGCCAAACTTGGACATGAGATTTAATTTCTAAAATAGCTTGCCGATAGGCATTGCTTTTAGCCGTTGCTGGGGTAGCAATAACACCAATGCGCTGCCCTTGCTCAACAGCAGCCTTTGCACCTGGTAAAATCACACCTAAAATGGGGAAATCAAATTCTTGACGGACAATATCTAATGCCAGAGCCGAACTGGTGTTACAAGCCATAATTGCCATTTTAACCCGTTGCTGCTGCATCCAGCGCAGGATCTCCCGGACAAATTGCAGAATTTCTGTTTGAGAACGAATACCATAAGGAAGACGGGCTGTGTCCCCCACATAAATAATTGATTCATTGGGAAGTTGCTGATACAGTTGTCGCAGTACGGTTAGTCCACCGACACCGCTATCAAATACCCCAATAGGAGCGCGTTGAGGTTCTTGACGGGAGAAAGCATGAAAATGACTATCAAAAATAGAAGATGAATACACAGCAAATATTAATTTAGATTGTGGTTAGTGGTTAGTGACCAGTGGTTAGTTGTTAGTGGTAAAGAGAAAAAAATATACCATTTCCTAGTCCACTGAAGTAAAAAATTATCTGCAGTGAACTTCCTGATTCCTGTACCTAATGAGGATGGGAAATGCTATAAACAACTAATAATGAATGATTAGCAATGATTAGCAATGATTAGCGTTGTTTTAAATAATTGAGAACACCACGAGCTATGCCCTCAGCCATAAGAGTTTGATAGTCTGATGATCCTAGACGGGGATTATCTTCTCGACCAGTCATATAACCTGTTTCCACTAAAATAGCAGGCATAGAATTTTTTCTCAGCACATAAAACCTAGCTTTACGAGTTCCTCGATTATTCAAGGTACTAATATTTTGGAGAATAGTTTGACGAACAGTTTCTGCCAAACCATAACCACTGTCATAATAGTAGACTTCTAAGCCATTGACATCAGGGCGATTGTCCACGGAATTAGCGTGAATACTGACGAACACAGTAGCATTGACACGCTTGGCTATATCTACCCGTCCTTGGAGTTCCACAAAAAAGTCAGCATCTCTAGTCAGTACCACCTGCACACCATTTTGCTCTAAGATTCTAGCCAATTTTGTGCTAATAGGTAAAACAACATCCTTTTCTAGTAACCCACCGAGTCCAGGAGCGCCAGAATCCTTACCACCATGTCCCGGATCAATAACTACTAAAACCTTTCCTTTAGGGACTGGTAGAGGTGGCTGGCCAAAAGGTGTTTTAACGGTTTGGGATAAATCCGTGATCAAATCCGGGGTATTTAATGGTGGTGTAGGCGCGACAGGAGGTGTAATCTCAGGGACTTGAGGGCGGAGAGTACTTTGTAATGGTAGTGCTAACAAACTAGAGGGGACTTGATTCAGTACGCCAAAGCTAACACCAGACGCAGGTTGAACAAGAACAACTACGGTATTGGGAGCTTGGGGTTGAAGACGGACTTTGAGAATAGGGCTATTGGTATTAAAAGTAGGACCTTGGACCTGATTAGCTAACTTAGCATTAGGAATAGTGATCCAAAATAGACCTGAGCTTTTATCCCAGTTGCTAGTAGCAGATATAGCTTGGTCGGCTCGAATTAGTAATTGTCTGCCATTTGCACCTATTTCTACAGATTGAATAGTCGCAGGGGAGTCACTAACTGATGGTGTAGAGGATTGATAGTTATTAGATAACTTAGTCACACGATCTGGTATGACGATAAAACCGCTATTACCACTAGCTATTGCTCGCCAATTGCGACTAGTGTTATCTAACTGCAAGGTCATGCGAACAGCAGACGGACTACTTGGTAATTGGCTAAATTGGATGCGCCGGACACCATAGCGGTTAATTAATAGGTCACTTTGTCCCATATTTGGTGATAAAACCGCACCAAGGATATCAATATTAACAGAGCGATTATCAAGACTGGGATTGACTTGCAATTGGGCATTACCGGACAACCACGGGGAGTTTGCCCCTACGCCCACAAAAAAACCATCTCCTGTGACTTGTAATTTCTCGATTTGAGTTACCTGTTTAGACGGGGTAACGGGATTTTTTGTGACTACGTTGTAAATACTGTTGGGAGAGCGTGTAGCTTGAGATAATTGAGATAATTGAGATGATTGATCTAAGGATGAGCGTGTTGATGGTTCTCTAGTTTGCCCAGAAATAACTTCTGGATTCGGTAATTCTACTATCCAGCGTTTACCATTTGTGGGAACAAATTTGATTTGCGCAGAGTTGAAGGTGTAACCAGGGGCAAGTTCTACAACTAAGCGCGTTGTTTGTGCGTCAAATTGCCCAATGCGGATAGCGCGAATTTGGCCACCAATTTCTTGTATTAATTGTGGACGACCAAATTCTGTCCCTGGTAAGTCAATTACCAAGCGAGTCGGGTCAAAAATCAGTTGGGCTTGGGGTTGGACAGCAGTAGATGTATTAATTTCCAGCCGATTTTGATTAGGATCAAACCGCCAAGATTCCAATTTTCCAGCCAAAGCAGGCGAAGATAGCATGAAAACCGCGCCAAAAGTGCTGGGTATTAACCAATGTAGTTTCACAATCCTTTCTCCTGATTTGCATTTATCATGATTCAATATCTCAATTTAGGGGCTAATCTTCACACTATCACCGCCTCAACTTTGACTTTGCTCAAGTCCAAGATTGTTGCTTTACCATAAGACACGGCTAATGGCGTAGTATTTTAGCATATAATTTTATTTTTGGGATTTTTTGAGCAAATTTATTTTTCTGACAATTTTTCCGGCATTGGTGATCATATCTGGTGGTGAGTGTTGCAAATTACTATTTATCTGGATCTTAAATACTGAAGAATCCCTTGGGCGATCGCATCTGCCATTTGATTTTGATAAGCTGGACTATTGAGATTAGCAACATCTTCTCTACCAGTTACGAAACCAGTTTCTACTAAAATTGACGGCATGGAGTTTTTGCGAAGCACATAAAATCTAGCTTTCCGTACATTCCTATCTTTAACATTGAGACTTTGCAGAATTTTACTATGGACAATGCGAGCTAATGTTAGACCACTGTCATAATAATAGGTTTCTAACCCGTTAACTTCTGGACGATTCGCACCTGCTGAATTAGCGTGGATACTCACAAATACATCAGCTTTAGCTCGTTGGGCCATAGTTACCCTTCCCGGTAAAGTCACAAAATAGTCAGAATCCCTAGTCATAATCACTTGAATACCGTTTTGTTCCAAAACTTCAGCAATCCTTTTCCCAATAGGTAAAATAACATTCTTTTCCTGCACTCCCCCGATACCAACCGCACCTGAATCTTTACCACCATGTCCGGGGTCAATTATAACTACTAATTTTCCTTTGGGAACTGGGGTCTGAGGTCTGATTTCTGGCTGTTTTGAATTTAAGTCAGGTAGTTCTTGCCTTGGTGGTGATAAAGGTGGTAAGCTCAGAGGTGGTCTAATCAGACGAGATCCTTGCAGTTTTAAAGCCAACAGGTTGTCTCCGGCTGGATTAATCGCGCCAAAGCTAATACCTAATGCAGGTTGAATAAAAATCACCACAGTATTTGGCGGTTGGGGTTGAAGACGGAGTTTGAGAATGGGACTATTTGTCTCAAAAGTTGGACCTTTGACCTCCGGGGCTAACTTAGCGTTGGGAATGGTAATGCGAAATAAACCAGATTTTCTATCCCAACCAGTGGTAGCAGATACAGCTTGGTCGGACTTAATGAGTAATTGTGTGCCATTATTAACAATTTCTACAGATTCAATGGTTGCAGTCGAGCCGTTATTGCCGTTATTATTTATACTTGGCGGCAGATTCTCATTTTCAGGTAAACTCACAACTCCCCTGCTAGGAAGCAGAACTAAACCACTGCTACTGGAAGTTACTCGCCAGTCAGGGCTATTTTCCTCTACCCTCAAGGTCATACGCACAGATGTTGGTGTCGTTCGCAATTGAGTAAATTCAATACGGGAAACACCGTATTTATTAACTGCTAAATTTCCTGGAGTTAAATTTGGTGATAAAGTTGTATCCAGGATATCAAGAAATATAGTAGTTTTATCACGGCTTCTGATGATTCTCGTTTGAGGACTACCGCCATTAGTGCGAACAAAAAAGCCGTCACCAGTAATTTGTAAATTCTCCAACTGAGTTTTTCCCCCACTACTACTCGCTATTGGTGAAAAGTCAGGTTTAGATTGGGGGACGATATTAGCTAGATTGTAATTATTATTAGTAGTATTTTCAGGATTTTCCCCCTGGGGTGATAGAGACTCCCTTTCTAATTTCGGTAATTGTACAGCCCAACGATTAGCACGTTTAGGAACAAATTTTACCTGATTAGGGTCTAGGGTATAACCAGGACTCAATTCTAAAACTATCCGTGTTGTTTGTTCGTCAAACTGGCCAATGCGAATTTCCCGCACTCCTCTACCAGGTTGGGTTAACTGAGAACGTCCCAATTTCACACCCGGTAAATCAATTACTAAGCGAGTGGGACTAAAAATTAGCTGTGCTTGTGGTTGGACACCACCACTTGTATTAATTTCTAACAGGTTTTGATTGGGGTCAAATCGCCAAGATTCCAGGGTTGTGGCTAAACTCGGCGACGATAGCATGAGTATACTTCCAAAAGTACCGGGTAGCAACCACTCTAATTTCACAGTTCTTTTCTCCTGATTTATATTTATTGAATTAGTGAATATCAAATTAATATCTTTAAATATCTCAAAAATTTGATAATTTGTCACACTATTTCCATTATTCTCCTTGACTTGAGAGCAAGAAATTTATGAAAAACTATCAGCGATTATAAATCCCTACTAGACAAACAGCGTCAATACTTAAACAAGCTTAGTCATACCCTGGACTAAGGAAAAATCCAGGGTTTTGTCTGTATAGCCCGCCACTTCTAGTCGCCAATGTCAATAAAAAATACCCACCACTGTCAACTGCTGACATAAAGAAAGCAGGTTATTCTCCCTACTAAAAAATCTGCAATTTATAACAACTAAACAGAGAAAAAATAGAACCATAAAACATGATCAAGTCTACTAATAATGGGAAACAAAGAAAAATTTGTCAAGACCAAAGGAAATTCAATTAACCCTTCTATTCATTTTCTAAGTGAGATGATGACAATATCAAAAGAGACGGATCTCTAATAACATAAGTTTCCTTTAACCTCCTTACTTAGTCAACTTACAAAGCACAACAGATATAGAAAAACTAAATAGCTCGATTATAGCATTAATTCACCAATTATTGAGATGATTAAGGAACAAGTCGGGGATTTGAGACTTTTGTTGATTCAACCCCCTAAATACTTGCTTTTTAAATATAGGAATTTGCCTTCATTTAAACCTCCTCCAGGAGACCCCCACCAAAACTGTACTCAGTTTGGTGATGGGAGGAATGGAGGGTTAATTGTGAAATGTCCCTTGAGTAATTTTGTGCGTCAGCACAAACAGCGAGAGGGACAGTTGAGCAATTAACAAATCTTTTATACTGCATACGAATAACCATCCTTTGCGTGAATGCGTTTACAAAACTTATGTGATATTCCTTGAATCAATCCATTTTTAGTATAAATATTGAAACTACCAGTTGAACGAATAGCCACTTTTCCTACATAAGTACCAATCTTTTTACCCGTGGTGACAACTGCTTTAGCGATATCGCCAGTTTGAAAACCAAAATGTATTTTTTCTCTCGGTACGTGCCTACTCGGAAAACCGTACTTGTCGGTTCAGCAAGATTGTCTAGAACCGTGACCGTTAGCTGTAATTAGCAGTGGTTTAACACCTTTGATATTGAGAATTGGAGTTGATTTACCAACACAAGCGGCATCAATCCAATGTGTTTTTTCTAATTGTTGT